>JBOHFI010000071.1:0-23739 GCA_050699595.1 Pseudonocardiaceae bacterium
CTTCGAACCCCGCAATTACTCACGACGCCCGCCAAGGTGGGGACAGGTTCTGAGCACTAACCTGAAACAACGATATCGCCTGTCACGACCTCAACAGACCAACCTCCCTATCGCGTTTACTTGTCATATGCGACCGCGTGTCGCACCCCGGTGCCGATCTCCTGGCAACCGGCCTCGATCACGACGCTGCCGTCGGCGTCGACTCGAACCCTCGCGCTGGCCGGCAGGAAGCCCGCCGTCATGACCGCGCTCGCCATGCCCCAGCCGACGAGGTCGTCGCCGTCGCGCATCGACCGGACGGCCATCGGCCTGCCCTGCCAGCCGAACCGGCGCGCACCCTCCTGGTAGCAGGCGAGCAGTTCCTTCGAGGGGGAGGATCGGCCGGTGGTCGGGTCGGTCTCGGCATGGTTGCGCAGTCGGAGTTCGAGTGGGTCCATGCCCAGCTCATACGCGAGTTCGTCCATCGCGGACTCCAGCGCGAACATCCCCGGCCCCTCGTGCGGCGCGCGCATCGGCGTCGGCAAGATCGTGGCGATGGCTGCGACCCGGTGCCTAGTCTCGATCGACGGGCAGGCGTAGAGCACCCGGCTGCCCTTCGCCGCCATCTCCACGTACTCGCCGTAGGTTGCGGTGGCGCTCAACGATTCATGACGGATGGCGAGAAGTCCGCCGTCGGCACCGGCCGCGAGCGTGACAGCCTGCCTGGTCGGCGGCTGGTACCCATGCGAGGTGAAGCTCTGCGCCCTGGTGAGCATGAGGCGGACCGCGCAACCCAACGCCTTCGCAATCATGGCGGCGATGATCTGATGCGTCCACACGTAGCCCTTGCTGCCGAAACCTCCTCCCGTGTACTCAGCGACTACCCTCACCTGGTCGAGGGGCAGTCCTAGTGCGCTGGAGACCACTGCGCGCACGGTGAACACGCCCTGAGTGGAATCATGCAGGGTCAGTCGACCGTCGCACCACTCGGCGATGTCGCCGAGGTCTCGATCGGGCAATGGTGGCGCCCGGCGGTGGTGTACTGCCGCTGCACGATCACTGCGGCCTGACCGAGACCGGCGTCGACATCGCCGACACTGGTGTCGGCGGGCCCCCACGGTGACGTCGGCACATAAGCGGAGGCGGCCGCCGTGTCCAGGTCGGTGACCGCCGGCTCGGCCGCATACTCGGCCCGGATCAGCAAAGCCGCCGCTCGCGCCCGTTCCCATCGGTCAGCGACGACCACCGCGATCGGCTCGCCCTCGTAGCACACGTGGTCGTCCTGCAAGGGAAGCCGCCCTCCATACAGTGCTCCCGCAGGAGGCGAGAGCCGGGGCGCGTTCGCATGAGTGAACACCGCGACCACTCCCGGGGCACGCTCGGCGGCACCGGTGTCCAACCGGGTGATCCGGGCGGCGGGGACAGCGGCGGTGACCAACACTGCGTGCCGCAGGTCCGCAGCCGGCCACTCGGCGGCGTAGCGCGCAGCGCCAGTGACCTTCGCCACGCCGTCGACCCTGGTGCGCCCGTGGGGCACCGGCGCGGTCATGCCGCTTCTCCTGCCTTCATCAGCGCGCGCACCACTGCCCTCTTGGCCAGATCGACCTTGAAGGCGTTGTGGCGCAGCGGTTCGGCTTCCGCGAACGACAGATCGAGCGCGGCAAGGAGGCGGTCGGCGGACAGACTGACACCGACCAACGCCTGCTCGGCCGACGTCAGTCGCCACGGCTTAGCCGCGACGCCACCGAGAGCTATCCGTGCCGACTGGACTCTCTCGCGGTACACGTGGACGGCGACCGCGCAGGAGACGAGAGCGAACTCGTAGGAGGCGCGATCGCGGACTTTCACGTACACCGAACGGGCCGCCGCGGGAAGTGGTGGCACCTCGATCGCAGTGATCAGCTCCAGGGCGGACAACTCGGTATCGCGCTCGGGGTGCTGGTCGGGCAGGCGGTAGAAGTCGGTGACCGCCATGGTGCGCTCATCACGCAGGGACCGTACCCGCACCGTCGCATCCAGCGCCGCCAACACCACCGCGAGATCGGAGGGATGGGTGGCGACGCAGTGCTGGCTCCAACCGAAGATAGCCGAGGATCGGTCATCACCCTCCGCAGCCGCGCATCCGCTGCCTGGGCGCCTTTTGTTGCACGGCAGCGGGGTCTCCGCTCGAAAGTATGGACAACGAGTGCGCTGCACGAGGTTTCCGCCCATCGTCGCCATGTTCCGCACCTGTGGCGAGGCCGACTGCTCCAGTGTCTGCGCGATGACCGGGTAGTTCGCGCGCACGCCCGGGTGCGCGGCGACATCGCTCATCCTGGCCAATGCTCCGATGTTCAGGCCATCCGGCCCGACGTGGATGTCGACGAGGTCGAGTTGGTTGATGTCCACCAGCAGGGCGGGTGACTCGATATCGTCCTTGAGCAGATTGAGCAGATCTGTGCCGCCGGCGACCAGTCGCGCGTCCGGCCGTTGCGCCAAGGCCACCACGGCGGTTGCGGCGTCACCAACCCGAACATAGGCGAAGTCACGCATGGATGGTCCCCGCCACCTGCCGGATCGCGTCGATGATCTGCGAATACGCCGCACACCGGCACAGATTTCCGCTCATCCACTCACGGATCTCCGCATCTGAGCGAGTGTGCCCCTCGGTGACGCAGGACGCGGCCGACATAATCTGGCCCGGTGTGCCGTAACCACACTGGAGGCCGTCACGGGCGACGAACGCCCGCTGCATCGGATGCCGCCCCTCAGGCCCGCCAAGCCCTTCGATGGTGATGATGTCGTGGCCGGCCTGCATGACGGCAAGCGTCGAGCATGCGTTGATCCGTCGACCATCCACGTGCACCGTACATGCACCGCACTCGCCTCGATCGCAGCCCTTCTTGGTACCGGTCAAGCCGAGCACATCACGCAACACATCGACCAGCGTCACCCTCGGCTCGACATCGACCTCGTAGTCACGTCCGTTCACCCGAAGGACCACGGAGATTGCAGTGCTGATTCCCGTCAACTCCCCCCTCTTTCGTTGCCGACTATCGACTTCAGCCGACGGGCAGCACCGTAGGCACGATCATCGGCCGACGTCGGTAGGTGTCGGCGACCCACTTACCCACCACGCGCCGCACCGCCTGGGCGATCCGGTGCGGATCGGTGATCCCCTCGGCTTCGGTGCGGGCCAGTTCCATCTCCACCAGCGGCACGACACCGTCGAGAGCCTTGGGGTCATCGGAGAAGCCCCGGCCCGAGATCGTCGGTGGCGCCACCGCCCGACCGGTCGCCGACACGATCATCACAGTGATCGCGATGAACCCACCTTCACCGAGGATGAGCCGGTCGGACAGGGTGGAGTCCCCCACGTCACCGACCGAGAGCCCATCCACATAGACCTGCCCTACCTCGACCCGGCCGGTGATCTCCGCCCGGCCGTCCACCAGATCCACGACCACGCCGTCCTCGGCGATCACCACCCGCTCCTGCGGTACCCCGGTGCGGACCGCGAGTGCGGCGTTGGCCCGCAGGTGCCGCCACTCGCCGTGCACCGGCATGACATTGGACGGGCGGATCGCGTTGTAGAGGAACAACAGCTCTCCGGCCGGGGCGTGCCCGGACACATGGACCTTCGCGGTGCCTTGGTGCACCACCGAGGCACCCAGCCGAGTCAGCGCGTTGACCACCCGGAACACCGAGGTCTCGTTACCGGGGATGAGTGAGCTGGCCAGCACGACGGTGTCCCCGGAGCGGATCCGGATCTGCCGGTGCTCACCGCGAGCCATCCGGGACAGCGCCGACAGTGGCTCGCCCTGCGAGCCGGTGGAGACGAACATCACCCGGTGCTCGGGCATCGCCATCGCCTCCTCGAGGTCCACCAGCAGGCCAGGCGGGACCCGGAGCAGCCCGAGCTCGGCGGCGATGCCCATGTTGCGCACCATCGAGCGGCCCACCAGCGCCACCTTGCGTCCGCGTACCACGGAGACATCCAGGACCTGCTGTACCCGATGCACATGGCTGGCGAAACAGGCCACGATGACGCGCTGGGTGGCCTTGCCGATCACCGAGTCCAGTACCGGGCCGATGTCCCGCTCCGAGGTGACGAAACCGGGCACCTCGGCGTTGGTGGAGTCGATCAGGAGCAGGTCCACCCCCTCGTCTCCGAGCCGGGAGAACCCGGCGAGATCAGTCAGCCGCCCGTCGAGGGGTAGCTGGTCCAGCTTGACGTCGCCGGTGTGCAGCACGAGTCCGGCCGGGGTGCGAATGGCCACCGCCAGCGCGTCGGGGATGGAGTGATTCACCGCGAAGAACTCGCACTCGAACGGCCCGCAGCGGTGCCGGGCGCCCTCCGCGACCTGCATCAGCTGAGGTTTCTGGCGGTGCTCGCGGCACTTCTCCCGGACCAGGGCGAGGGTGAACTCAGAACCCACCACCGGAAGATCGGGACGGAGCTTGAGCAGGAACGGCACGGCCCCGATGTGATCCTCGTGCCCATGGGTGAGCACCAGTGCCTCGATGTCGTCCAGCCGGTGCTCGATCGCCCGGAAGTCGGGCAGGATCAGATCGACCCCGGGCGCGTCGTCCTCGGGGAACAGCACTCCGCAGTCCACGATGAGCAGCGCCTTGGCGTACTCGAAGACGGTCATGTTGCGGCCGACCTCCCCGATACCGCCGAGGGCGACCGTGCGCAGGCCACCGTCGGGCAACGGCGGTGGCGCCGTGGTGGGCACGCCCGGCACGGGCAGCGGGGTACCGGTGGGGACGGCGCTCACGCGAGGACCCCGGCCTGCGCCAGCACCGAGGCGATCGCGGTGACCTGGGCGGGCTCGGCAGCGACCTGCGGCAACCGGGGCGCACCGACCTCAAGCCCGGTCAGGCGTAGTGCCGCCTTGCCGAAGGCCACCCCGCCGGCCATGGCGCAGGTTCCGATCAAGCTGAGGGTGGAGGCGTGCACCTGCCGTGCCGTACTCACCTCGCCGGCGTCGAATGCGTTGATCATGGCCCGCAGCCGGTCGGGCACGACATTGCCGATGACGCTGACGAACCCCACCGCGCCCACCGACAGCCACGGCAGGTTGAGCCCGTCGTCCCCGCAGTAGTAGGCCAGGTCGGTGCCGGCGATGATCTCCGCGCCGAGGCCGAGGTCTCCCTTGGCGTCCTTGACCGCGACGATCCGCGGGTGTTCAGCCAACCGGTAGAAGCTCTCCCGCGCGATCGGCACCACGGAGCGCGGCGGGATGTCGTAGAGCATCACCGGCAGCTCGGTGGCGTCAGCGACCGCGGTGAAGTGCGCGAGGAGCCCGGCCTGCGGCGGGCGGGAGTAGTACGGGGTCACCACCAGCAGGCCGTGCGCGCCGGCCCGCGCCGCCTGGCGGGCCAGCCGCACGCTGTGCGCCGTGTCGTAGGTTCCGGCGCCGGCCACCACGGCGGCCCGGTCCCCTACCGCCTGCACCACCGCCCGGACCAGATCCTCCTTCTCGACGTCCGTGGTGGTCGGCGACTCACCGGTGGTGCCGTTGACCACCAGCCCGTCGCAACCCCGCTCCACCAGCTGGTGGGCGAGCTTTCCCGCGGTGTCGAGATCCAGCTCACCGTCGGCGGAGAACGGGGTGACCATAGCGGTGAGCACCCGACCGAAGGGGCGGCCGGACTCAGACGTCGGTGCGGTACTCATAACCGGACGCTACCGTTGCCCACCGGAACACCGGTGGGGGCGGTCAACTCGGGGCGGTACCGACTACAACCCGCGCCGGCTGTCCTGAAGGCGCTGGACGTCCGTCTGGTCGCCTTCCACGTCGACCATCGCCTCGGCCCGGCCGTAGGCGTGCAGCGTCAGTTCCTCGGGGGGCCCGACGACGGTGACACTACGCCGGCCACGCCGAGCGACGCGCTCCGTGCCGTCCGGGCGGCGCAGCACGACACCGACCGGCGAGCGCCGGTAGCACAGCCGAGCGAGCAGGGGCAGCACGGCCCAGAGCGCCTCGGCACGGTCCGGGTCGGCCGCCCGCCGTTCCCACCCCCGTCCGACCCGTCGCACGTCCTCGTGGTGCACGAAGAACTCCACCCCGTTGATCTTCTCACCGATCGGTCCCAGGCGCATCAGCGACCACCGGGGCGGCCCATTGCGGACCAGGTCGACAAGCTCAGGCCAGGGCCGCTCGGCAGTGCCGCGCTGCGCGCGAGCGGCGAGCCCGGCCAGCGGCGGTAGCAGGATGCCCGCGGCGGCGACCGGTCGGCCCTCCCGGACCACCAGATGCGCCGCCAGGTCACGGGTCGTCCACCCCTCGCAGAGCGTCGGGGCGTCTGGCCCGAGCTGATCCAGCAGATTGCACAACTCGTGTCGCTCGCCAGCCGCGAGCGTCTGCTCCCCCACCGTCATGTCACCCTTCTCGATCCGGCCCGAGCCTGGTTTAGGTCCATGACTGCACGCTACTCAGCCCTCCGACACGAACGGGCTGGAGGCGATCTCGGTACCGTCGGGCAGCGCGTAGATCTCGAAGTCGCTGAACACGTTAGGTGCCGCTGTGCGCAGCTGACGCAGGCACAGAAGCGCCAGCGCGCGGATCTCCACGTCGGCGTGTTCGGTGGCCCGCATCGCGATGAAGTGCCGCCAGGCCCGGTAATTGCCGGTGACCACGACACGGGTCTCCGTGGCGTTGGGCAGTACCGAGCGCGCCGCCTGACGGGCCTGTTTACGGCGCAGCGTGGCGTTCGGCTCATCGGCGAAGCGCTTCTCCAGCCCGGCGAGCAGTTCGTTGTAGGCCCGCCGGCCGGCCGCAGCCGCGGCGTGGAACAGCTGGTGCAGCTCGGGATCGTCGGCGATGACGTCCGGCTCGACCATGGCGGCGGTCCGCTCGGGGACGTAGCGCTGGGACAGCTGCGAGTACGAGAAGTGCCGGTGCCGGATCAGCTCGTGGGTCAACGACCGCGACACACCGGTGAGATAGAAGCTGACCGTGCCGTGTTCGAGCACCGAGAGATGACCGACCTCGAGGATGTGTCTCAGATAGCCGGCATTCGTGGCGGTCGCCGGGTTGGGCTTGCGCCACGATTGGTAGCAGGCCCGACCGGCGAACTCGGCGAGTGCCTGCCCGCCATCGGCATCGGTGGACCACGGGACATCGGCGGGCGGGAAGAACTCGGTCTTGGCGACGAGCTGGACCCGCAACGCCACGGTACTCACCTCGGCGCTACTCACCTCAGCGTCGACTCCCTCAGATCGGCTCACTGTGCGCACCACTCCCCATCACCCGGGCCCGGCTCTCCAGCGCTCGCAGCGTACTGCGACACCAGTAGCGTCTTGACTGACGTCATCAACGACGCCATGATTGACGTCATGGATCTCACCCCATATATCAGCCAGCTGCGCGAAGACCTCACCGCCGCCGCGTCCGCGGGCGATGAGCAGACCCGGCATACCGCGGCCGCGCTGGGCGTCGCGCTGGAACCCGCCGCCCGACTGGCAATCATGAATGCGCTGTCCGACCTCGCCGCGGAGGTCACCGCGGCGCTGGAGGACCGGGTGGTGGAGGTGCGCCTCGACGGCCGTGATGTGCGGGTCGCGGTGAGCTCGCCATCCGATACCGGGCCAGCGCCCTCCGAGCCTTACGGAGGCCCCTTCGGCGACGCCGGCGGTGACATCAGGCGGATGACCCTGCGGCTGATCGACCAGGTCAAGGCCCAGGCTGAGCGCGCTGCCGCCGAGCAGGGCGTGTCCCTGAACACCTGGGTCTCGCAAGCCGTCACAGGCGCGCTGCGCGGTGAGCCGTGGAACGAGCCGCGATGGGCCCCAGGAGATCGCCGCAGCCACCATCGGGTCCAGGGCTGGGTCCAGGGCTGACCACTCTCGTTGAGGAGGAATCGTGGAGCACGGCGACACCGACGCATCGGTGGTCCGGCAACAGGACTTCACGTGCGAAGGACCGATCGACATCTGGGTCGAGCTCGATAGCGGACGGCTGGACGTCACGCTGGAGCACGGCGCTGCCCCCCATGGGGTAACCGTGCTGATCCGCCCCGACCTGACCGGCCAGCCGCCGTACGGAGGGATCGGCAGCCTGCTGACCTGGCTGAGCGAACAGACCGGGACGACCCCATCGGGCGAGCCGGCCGCCGAGGCGGCGCGCCGCACAGTGATCGACTTCACCGGGCAGCGGCTCACCGTACGCACTCCTCGGGAGTACCCGCTGCGCACGGTGCCGCTGATAATCCAGGTGAACGCGCCGTCGGGTTCATCGATCAGCGCTCGCACCGGCTCCGCGGACGTCGCCGTCACCGGAGTGGCCGCCGGCTTCGATGCCGCGACCGGCTCAGGACAGGTCCGGGCGCAGCGCTGCACCGACGCGGCTGAGGTCCGCACCGGTTCGGGCGACGTGCAGCTCGGGACGATACTGGGCCGGCTGCGGGTGCGGACCGGCTCAGGGCAGGTCGACGTGACCAGCGTCGAGGGAACTGCGAGCAGCGCCACCGTGCGGACCGGTTCCGGCGACGTCCGGCTGGGTTCGGTGAAGCTGGGCGCTATCAAGCACGATGTCAGCGCTCGCAGCGGCAGCGGTGACCTCACGGTGGTCGACGCCTGCGCAGGCGGCCTCGAGCTCGCGACCGGTTCGGGGCAGCTGCGGGTAGGGATCCACCCTGGCGTACTCGCCGAGCTTGACGTCAGCTCCGGCTCCGGCCGCGCGCGCAGCGACCTACCGGTCAGCGGCCCACCCCCCGAAACCGACGTCAAGCTCCGAGTACGAGCCCGCACCGGATCAGGCGACGCGCTGGTCACCGCGGCACCCTCCTGACCGACGTGGGAGCAGCCCCACGCCTGGTCGCGGCACCGAGGGCCGCAACCAGGTCCCCGCGCTGACCCACGGCGATCCCCTCCAGCTCCAGCCATCCGGCCATCTCCCGCAGCGCCCTGGCGAGCTCCGCGACCACCCGTGAGGTGTCGCCGATCCCGGGCTCGGCGAAGGCACCCGGCACCCGCAGCAGGCCGGCGGCGCGGTCGGCCTTGAGATCGACCCGGGCGACCAGCTCTCCATCCAACAGGAAAGGGAACACGTAGTAGCCGTGGCTGCGCCGGTGCTCCGGAACGTAGATCTCGATCCGGTAGTGGAAGCCGAACAGCCGCTCGGTGCGCGCCCGGTCCCAGATCAGCGGATCGAACGGGCACAGCAAGGCGGCGCCGGTGATCCGCCGCGGGGTGCGGGCATCGCGGTGCCGGTAGGCCGGGGCCCGCCAGCCCCGGACCAGCACCGGTTCCAGCTCGCCGGCCTCCACCAGCTCCGCGACCGCCGGCCTGCTGCGCTCCGGCCGTAGCCGGTAGTAGTCCCGCAGGTCGGGCTCGGTGGCTATCCCCAGCGCGGCGCCGGCCTGAGCGATCAGCTCGCGAGCGCCCTCGTCGGCGTCAACCCGGCGGGCGAGCACCTCGGCCGGCAGCACCCGCTCAGGCAGGTCATAGAGCCGCTCGAATCCGCGCCGCGTGCCGGTGGTGAGCTCACCCATGCCGAAGAGCCACTCACAGATCCGTTTGGTATCGGTCCGATTCCACCACGATCCCGGCGCCGCACGAGCCCCGATACCCAACTCCCGCTCCAGGGTGCCCGCGCCGACCGGGCCGAATTCCTTGACCGCGTCCAGCACGGCCGAGACCAGTCCTGGCGCCCGGGCCGCGAGCTCGCCGTACCGGTGCCACCAGCCCGGCTTCTTGGCCCCCGAGTGCAGTCGCGGCCAGTCGTGCACCGCAACCATGCTCGCCTCATGCGCCCAGCACTCCACCAGCAGGCGAGGACGGCGCACCGAGTACGCCCAGGCGGCATCGTCGAGCAGTTCCTTCGGGTAGGGGCCCAACCGGCTGAACACCGGCAGGTAGTGCGCCCGGGCCAGCACGGTGACCGAATCAAGCTGCAGCAGCCGGATCCGACCCAGCACCCGCAGCAGGTGCCGCCGCGTCACCACTCCAGCGGGCCGCGAGTCGGCGAACCCCTGCGCAGCCAGCGCCATGCGCCGCGCAACGTCGGCTCCAATGATCTCCACGATCACCGATGCTCCCACCCACCCCCGACAATCCCCGGCCTACCACCCCGACAGGGAGACATACCGGGGTTCCCGCGACCCCGATAGCCCCGATATGCCTCCCTGTAGGATGCCCCGGATAGCGTGAGTGGCGTGGCACTGGCTCGGGTACGTGGGGCGACGCTGGAGGATGCTTCCACGCTGGCCGCTCTGCATCGTGCGATCTGGCGGGCCGCCTATTCCGAGCTCACCTACCCCCGGGCTAGCGTCCGCCATTCGGCTCCGAATGGCGGACGGGGCGCCTACAGGTTGAGTAAGGGTTCTAGGCCTGTGGTGAGGCCGGGGCGGGTGGGGACTGTGCGGATGGCGAGGAGGACACCGGGCATGAATGCTGAGCGGTCCAGCGTGTCGTGGCGGATCGTCAACGTCTCGGCTTCGGTGCCCAGCAACACCTCCTGGTGCGCGACGAGCCCGGTCAACCGGACCGCATGCACGCGCACCCCGTCGACGTCGGCACCCCGGGAGCCGGGTAGGGCACAGGTGGTGGCATCCGGGGACGGGCCCATCCCAGCCCGCACGCGGGCGGCCGCGATGAGCGCCGCGGTGCGGGCCGCGGTGCCCGACGGTGCGTCGGCCTTGCGCGCGTGATGCAGTTCCACGATCTCCACCGATTCGTAGAATCGGGCGGCCATCGTGGCGAACCGCATCGACAGGATCGCCCCGATGGCGAAGTTGGGGGCGATCAGCACCCCGAGGTCGGGCTTGGGCGCAAGCCAGTCACGGACCTGGGTCAGCCGAGCCTCGGTGAAACCGGTGGTGCCCACCACGGCGTGGATGCCCTGGTCCACACAGAAGCGCACGTTGTCCATCACCACGTCGGGATGGGTGAAGTCGACGACCACCTCCGCACCCGCGTCGGCGACGTTGAACATCCAGTCACCCGCGTCGACCATCGCGACGAGTTCCATATCCGCGGCGGCGTCCACGGCCTTGCACACCTCGGTGCCCACCCGACCGCGGGCTCCGAGTACCCCGACCCGGATCGGGTTCTCCTCCGAGCGGCTCCCGGTCGGGGACATGTGCTCAGCAGGGGTCATGCAATCAACTCCGCTATCTCGTCGGGCAGATCCTCCGTACCAGCGTAGGGGCCCACCACCGCAGCGGTGACCGGTCGGCTCAACAGCTCGCGGGCGAGCTCACCGACCTGCTCCCGGGTCACCGCGTCAATCCGGCATAACTCGTGTTCGACGGTGTGATGCTCGCCGTGATCGAGCTCAGCGGTGCCGATCCGGGTCATCCGGGATCCGGCATCCTCCAGGCCGAGCACCAGCCCGCCACGCAGCTGCCCCTTGCCGCGAGCCAACTCGGCATCGGACAGGCCGTCACGGGCCAGGTCGACCAGCACGTCACCGACCACCGTCGCCACCTCGCCCAGCCGGCCCGGAGAGCAGCCGGCATAGATCGACAGACTGCCGATGTCGGCGTAGCAGTCCACTGCGGAATACACCGAATAGGCCAGCCCGCGCTGTTCGCGGACCTGTTGGAACAACCGGGAGCTCATCCCACCACCCAGCGCGGCGTCGAGCACGCCGAGCACGTAGCGCCGGTCGTCGTACCGGTCGATGGCCCGCACCCCCAGCATGAGGTGAGCCTGTTCCGACGAGTCGGGACACAACGCCAGTGCGCGCCGGTCGGTGATCGTGGCCCGGCCGCGGCGCGGCTGCACGGGACGGGCGCACCCGGTCAGGTGGTGTCCGAAACCGCGGGCCAGCGCGGCCAGTACCGCACCGTGCGTGACGTTGCCGATCACCGTCAGCACCATTCGTTCCGGCGTGTAGCACCGTCGATAGAAACGGTGCAGCGCCTCCCGGCTCATCCTGGTGACCGACTCCTCAGTGCCCAGCACCGGGCGAGCAAGGGGATGCGACCCGAACAACGCGGCGCAGAACTCGTCGTGCACCAGATCTTCCGGGTCGTCGTCGCGCATCGCGAGCTCCTCGAGCACCACGCCACGCTCGGTGTCCACGTCGGACTCCTCGAGCAGAGCGTCACCCAGCACGTCGCACACCAGATCGACGGCGAGCTCGAGGTCGGAGTCGAGCACGTGCGCGTGATAGCAGGTGTGCTCTTTGGTGGTGAACGCATTGAGCTCACCACCCACCGCATCGATCTCCTGTGCGATCGCCACCGCAGAGCGCCGCGCGGTGCCCTTGAACAGCAAGTGCTCCAGGTAATGCGCCGCGCCAGCCACCGCGACGGGCTCGTCACGCGAGCCGACCGCCACCCACATCCCCACCAGGGCCGAGCGGGAAGCAGGCAGCTGCTCGGTGAGCACCCGTAGCCCAGAGGGCAACACGCTGCGCTGGAGCGTCCCGTCCTGAAGAACTCCAACCCGATCGGTCACGCGCCAGCCGGAACCTCAACCGTGTCCACGGCAGGATCGATGTCTGAGGCGGGGGACGGCTCATCTCCGCTGACCGGCACCAGACTGATCTTGCCGCGGTTGTCGATGTCGGCCACCTCGACGCGCAGCTTGTCGCCGACCTTCACCACGTCCTCGACCTTGCCGATGCGCTTGCCGTTGCCCAGCTTGGAGATGTGCACCAGGCCGTCCTTGCCGGGTACCAGCGAGACGAAGGCGCCGAAGGCGGCGGTCTTCACCACGGTGCCGAGGAACCGTTCCCCGACCTTGGGCAACTGCGGGTTGGCGATGGCGTTGATCCGGTCGATGGCCGCTTCGGCGGACGGACCGTCGTTGGCACCGACGTAGATCGTGCCGTCGTCCTCGATGGAGATGTCCGCGCCGGTCTCCTCGGTAATCGAGTTGATCATCTTGCCCTTCGGGCCGATCACCTCACCAATCTTGTCAACCGGGATCTTGATAGCGGTGACGCGCGGAGCATACGGGCTCATCTCGTCGGGCCCGTCGATGGCCTCCGCCATCACCGCAAGAATGGTCAGCCGAGCATCTCGGGCCTGCGATAGCGCACCGACCAGGACGTCCGACGGGATTCCGGTCAACTTGGTGTCCAGCTGCAACGCGGTCACGAACGCGCTGGTGCCGGCGACCTTGAAGTCCATGTCGCCGAAGGCATCCTCGGCGCCCAGAATATCGGTGAGCGCGACGAAAGCATCCTTGCCATCAACCTCGCCCGACACCAGACCCATGGCGATACCCGCCACCGGCGCCCTGAGCGGAACCCCCGCGTTGAACATCGACAGCGTGGACGCGCAGACCGAACCCATCGATGTCGAGCCGTTGGAGCCCAACGCCTCGGAGACCTGGCGGATCGCGTAGGGGAACTCCTCGCGGCTGGGCAGCACCGGGATCAGCGCCCGCTCAGCCAGCGCACCGTGGCCGATCTCGCGCCGCTTAGGCGAGCCCACCCGGCCGGTCTCACCGGTGGAGAACGGTGGGAAGTTGTAATGGTGCAGATAGCGCTTGGTGGTCTCGGGACCCAGTGAGTCGATCTGCTGCTCCATGCGCAGCATATTCAACGTGGTAGCACCGAGGATCTGGGTCTCACCGCGTTCGAACAGCGCCGAGCCATGGGCCCGCGGAATCATGTCTACCTCAGCCGAGAGCGGCCGGATATCGGTGATACCGCGGCCGTCAATGCGCACCTTGTCACGTAGGATGCGCTGGCGTACCACTGACTTGGTCACAGCTCGGAAGGCGGCGCTGATCTCTTTCTCCCGGCTCTCGAAGCGCTCAGCCAGGCGCTGCAGCGCGTCGGCCTTGAGCTCGTCGAGTCGATTCTCCCGCTCCTGCTTGCCGGCGATGGCCAAGGCCTGCGCCAGCTCGTCGGCCACCGCCGCACGGACGGCGTCCAGCACATCGGGCTGGTAAGCGGGGAAGGTGGGGAACTCCAGCTCCGGGCGACCCGCCGCCGCAGCCAGCTCCCGCTGGGCCTGACACAGGGCACGGATGAAGGGCTTGGCGGCCTCCAGCCCGGCGGCCACCACCTCCTCGGTCGGAGCCTGGGCACCGCCGGCGATCAGCTCGATGACGGCCTCGGTGGCCTCGGCCTCGACCATCATGATCGCCACATCGCTGGTGGGGCCCTCCCCCACCACCCGGCCCGCGACGACCATGTCGAATACCGCGCGACCGATCTGCTCGTAAGTCGGGAAAGCCACCCACTGGTCGGCGCCGTCGTCGTTTCGCACCAGAGCTACCCGGGTAGCGCCGATCGGGCCCGAGAACGGCAGGCCGGACAGCTGGGTGGACGCTGACGCGGCATTGATCGCGAGCACGTCATAAGGATCAGCCGGGTTGAGGCTGAGCACGGTGACGACGACCTGGACCTCGTTGCGCAGCCCATCGACGAAGCAGGGCCGCAGCGGGCGGTCGATCAGCCGGCAGGTGAGAATCGCGTCCGTGGACGGACGGCCCTCCCGGCGGAAGAAGGAACCGGGGATACGCCCGGCGGCGTACATCCTCTCCTCGACGTCGACGGTCAGCGGAAAGAAGTCGAACTGGTCTTTGGGCTGCTTGGACGCCGTGGTGGCGGACAGCAGCATCGTCTCGTCGTCGAGGTGAGCGACAACGGCTCCGGCGGCCTGCCGGGCCAGCCGGCCGGTCTCGAATCGCACCGTACGGGTGCCGAAGACGCCGTTGTCCAGTAAAGCGATCGTCTCATGCACCTGAGCAGAGGTGCTTGTCGTGAGGTCGGTCAATTTTTCTCCTCCTCGCGGCGCGGCCACTGATGGCACCATCGGCGCGGGAGCGAGAACGGCAGGCCGGTCTTCGATCGAAGCTCCCGGAGCAGGCGACCTGCTCCGGGAGCCACTACCGAGGACCGGCGGACGACGGTCCCGACGACGGTGACGAGGGGCGGCTCGTGCGGCGATATGTGGTTGTGTATCGGTGTGGCTCGCGTCAGCGGCGGAGGCCGAGGCGCTCGATCAGGGATCGGTAGCGCGCGATGTCGACCTTGCCAAGGTAGTTCAACAGATTACGTCGACGGCCGACCATGAGCAGCAGGCCGCGCCGGGAGTGATGGTCGTGCTTGTGCTGCCTGAGGTGCTCGGTAAGGCCCGCGATCCGCTTGCTCAGCAGGGCCACCTGCGCCTCAGGGGATCCGGTGTCCCCCCCACGCAGCCCATACTCGGCCAGGATCTCACTCTTCTGTGCGGTGGACAGCGCCACGGGTTGACCTTCTCCTGTCATCTCGTACCGTGCGAGCCGCGCCATTGCGCGGCAGCTGTTGACGAAGCCGACCGCCACGGACCGCAGCCGAACCTGTGGCGAGGCTACCAGCTCATGCGTCGACGTCCGGTACCGCCCTCGATCACCCGGGGTCGGGGCCGGCAGCGCGCCGAAGCAGTCCGGCAAGCGACGGGAACCCTTCCCGCAGCAGGCGAGCCGCGGCGGCCAGCTCCGCAGGCGGGGCCAACGCCCGCAACGCCGGGACGAGCACCTCGTCACCGTGCTCCTCGACCGGCAGCGTATCCCGGCGCAGCGTGGGTCGGGAATCGCGGACCTGCTCCAGCGCGGCGCGAATCGCGGCTGGGTCACCGGAGGCGACCTCAGGGGTGAGCACTCGACGCTCCAGCATCACCATGCGAACCAGCACGGCGGGATTGCCGATCTTCGCTCGACGCCCGCTCATCAGCTGACTGAGCATCGGCGCGCTCAGCCCGAGGACCTCGGCCAACTGCGCCTGAGACACCGCGAAGGCGACCACGAGTCGCCGCACCCGATCGCCGAGCGGTTCCCCGTACCACTCCCGCTGCAGGGCGACGTTGCGCGCGACGGTGAGCTGCTCGTCCACCGGACTCCCCTTCCGTGCGCCCCATACTGGCATCCTGTCAGGACCCCAGACGCTGGGGGCCGCAATCGGTGATCGCTCACGTAGTCCGGTCGAACACCGCGCGGGTGCGCAACACGTCGTCGTCGATCTGGGCGACGAGCTGCTCGGAGTTCTCGAAACGGTGCATGCCGCGCAGCCGCTCGACGAAGTCCAGCGCCACTCGCTCGCCGTAGAAGTCCTCGTCCAGATCCAGCACGTACGCCTCCACCCGGCGTTCCCGTCCGGAGAACGTCGGGTTGGTGCCGATCGAGACCACCGCCGGCAGATCTCGGCGGCGGTGCACGAAGCGGCACGCGTACACACCGTCGGCGGGGATCGCGGTGTAGCGGGGGGTGGACAGGTTCGCCGTCGGGTATCCCAAACTGCGGCCACGCTGGTCACCTCGGACCACGATCCCCTCCACCCGGTGTGGGCGGCCTGACGCGACGGCGGCGGCGGCCACGTCACCGGCGTCGATGCAGGAGCGGATGTAGGTGGAGGAGAACGTCAGCTCGCCCTGGGAAAGCAGGCCCACACCCTCAGCGGTGAAACCGAACCGCCGGCCTAAGGCCCGCAGCAGCTCGATGTTCCCGACCGCTTTATGCCCGAAGGTGAAGTTGTCGCCCACCACCACCTCCGCCACGTGCAGGCGCTCGACGAGCACCTCGTGGACGAACTCGTCGGCTGGCATGCGGGACAGCTCGACGGTGAACGGCAGTACGAAGAACACCGCGACCCCCAGCTGTTCGACCAGCTCAGCCCGGCGGCGAAGGGTCGTGAGCTGGGCTGGATGGCTACCTGGGCGAACCACTTCCGAGGGGTGCGGGTCGAAGGTCATCAGCACACCCGGAACGCCCATCGCCCGGGCGCGCCGCACGGCCTGCCCGACCAGCTCCACGTGACCGCGGTGCATCCCGTCGAACACACCGATGGTGACCACGCTGCGGCCCCACCCGTTCGGGATGGCCTCCATCCCACGCCAGCGCTGCACGGACACTGAGGTTAACCAGGCCCGCAGTGAACCGGGCCCGCCACCCCCACACTCAGCAGCCCGCGGGACGCAGCACCAGGACCGGGCGGGCCTGCCCATCACGCTCAGTGAGCAGCGCGATGGCGTGTCCGTGCGGGTCGATCGCGGCGTGCGTTCCGGCCAGCCCGACCGCCGGCAACGATCCACCATGAGCCAGTACCCGGACCTGCTGGGGGTCCACGGCGCGGTGGCCGAACGCGTGAGCCACCACCTCGTCCAGCTCAGCACAGAGCCACGGCTGCGCCGCCAGCTCATCAAGGGTGCGGGCCACGTCCAGACCGAAGGGACCCACCTGGGTGCGGCGTAACGCGGTGAGGTGGCCCCCGACCCCCAGAGTGGCGCCGAGGTCCCTGGCCAACGCTCGGACGTAGGTGCCGCCGCTGCACTGCACCAGCACGTCGAGGTCGGTCACGGCCTCGCCCCGGCGCAGCTCGAGGAGCTCGAACCGGGACACGACCACCGGGCGGGCGGTTAACAACACCTGCTCACCGGCACGAGCCAGCGTGTAGGCTCGCCGTCCGTCGATCTTGACCGCACTCACCGCGCTGGGCACCTGTTCGATGGCGCCACTCAGTCCCGCGATGGCCGCGAGGATCTCCCGCTCGTCCACCTCGGACGCGTCGGCGCCACCGGTGCGCTCGCCTTCGGCATCGTCGGTGCTGGTGGAAGCGCCGAGCCGCACCGTTCCCCGGTAGATCTTGGGTTCCAGCGGGAGATGCCCGAGCAACTTGGTGGCACGCTGCACGCCACAGACGAGCACGCCGGTGGCCATCGGATCCAAGGTGCCGGCGTGCCCGATCCGGCGGGTACGCAGCAGCCGGCGCAGCCGAGCGACCACGTCGTGCGAGGTCATGTCGGCGGGCTTATCGACCACCACCAGGCCGCCGGGCACCAGCGCGGAGTTCACGTACCCCTCGCATCGAACAGCGGCAGCCCGAGACAGGTCCGACCGACGAAATCGTGCAATGCGTCGGTGGTGGGCGCCATCACCCGGGCGGCGAGCGTGTCGCGGAACAACCGCTCCACACCGAGCTCCTTGCGAAACGCAGCACCCCCGCACAGCTTCAGCACCCCGTCGGCGACCTCGGATGCCGCCTCCGCCGCAACCGCCTTGACCTCCAGCACCCGCAGCGTCGCATCGTCGCGCCCGGTGCTCAGAGCCGCCAGAGTGTCCCGGAGAAACGCCCGAACGCCGTCGGTCCGAATGCGCAGCCGGGCGAATGCCGCCCGAGAGACCGGTTGCTCGGCCAGCGTCTGGTCGAGGTGCGCCAACCGGCTGCGGGCCAGGTGCGCGCCGGCTTCGGCGACCAACGCCTCCATGATGCCGAGCGAGAGCGCCGCGTTGAGCACCAGGAAGTAGGGCACCGTGGTGGCCAGTGCGATGTCCAGCCCCGCTCCGTCGTCCCCGAGCCGGGCGCCCGCAGGCACCACCACACCCACCCCGGACACCGGGCTGGAGGCGTTGCCGCGCAGGCCCAGCCCGTCGAACTTACCCGCCACCCGCAACCCGGCCGTGTTGCTGGGCACCAGCCACAGGGTCATCGCGCCATCGCCCGCGAGCGGCCGGCTCGACCACACGTAGCTGTCGGCGTGGCCAGCCGAGGTCACCCAGCTCTTGCGGGCGTCGAGTTGGACGGTGTCGCCCTCACCGGCCTCGGCCGTGCTCACCGGCACCCAGAAGTGGCTGCGGGAGCCGACCTCGGAGAAGGCCAGGCTGCTCAGGTGATCACCGCGAGCGATCGCGCGACGAACGTCGACCGGCCCGTGGGCTTCGATGACGGCGACCGCCGCGTAGTGCATCATCACCACTGCGGCTGTCGAGGCGCATCGGGCCCCCACCGTCTCGATGACGTGTGCGGCGGCCGCGAGTGACTCACCACCACCCCCGACGTCGGGTGCACTGAGCAGGCCGAGCAGCCCGGCATCCCCGAGAGCCCGCACCCCATCACGCGGAAACGCCCCGGTCCGGTCGATCTCGGAGGCCTGCGGGCTGACCGAGCGCTCCACGACAGCCGAGAGCACCGACTGGTAGCCCGTCGCGGTCACCGGAAACTCTGGGGCGGTACTCATGGCACTCTCCCACGATTTCAAGCACACAGTTTCGTGCCGGCGAGCGCCGGCACGGAGTTCATGACGCGATTCTGCCGGATTGTGACTGTGCCGGATTGTGTTAGGGCTCCAATGCCGCGGCATCCACGGCGGTCCGGAGCAGCGCTGTGACCTCGCTACTCAGGCGTCGCCTGTCCGTAGGGGCAAGCAGCAGCCGGGTGCCGTCTGGAGTGGCTGCGTCATGGCGGATCTGGATTCGGCCGTGCTCGGTATCCAGGACGCTCACGACATCTCGTGCGCGGTGACGGCGACCCGCCCGGTCTCGAGCTGCTGCGCCGATCGTGAACCACCGCACGACAGATCCCGCGATCAGGCGCCGGACCTGGCGCGCATCGTCGGTTCGCAGGCCTACTCGCTCCAGCCGCGCGAGCTCAGTATCCGCCCGGAGCCCCGCCCCGTGACAGATTCCAGCGGGGATGCTGACAGCGTTGCCGGTTGCCGCGGGGTGATCGGGGACGTGTGCCAGGAGACCCTCAGCCAACCGGGACGGATGCGCCGGGACGAGATCGACAGCCTGCTCGGTCACCACACTGACGAGCCCGACCATTCCTGAGGCGCACGCAAGCACCCGGACCTCCTGGCCAGGACCGGTCATCATCCGTAGATCCGCTTCGACGGCGGGGTGAGCCAGTGTGCCCAGGGCGTCCTCAACCTCGGGCCGAGGCCGCCGAACGTCGACCAGACCACGAGCACGGAGCTGCCGCCACGCCTGATCGTCCAGCTGGTCGCGCTCGTCTAAGCCTGGTGGAGTCGGACTCCACCAGATAGGACGGGCGCCGCCGCTCCTTGTCCTCGCCGCCCCGCCCCCCGCCCATCGCACCGAACGGCCCCGCGATACCAGGAGCCCCAGCCTCAGAGACCCCAGGCCCTGCAGCGCGGCCCGCACCGGCCGCGCTGACAGCCGCGCCACGTGCCGCCACCGACTCGGGCGAGCCGATGGGGCCAAACCCACCCGCGACCCGCCCAGGCCCCAACCTCGCCGGAACCCCTCCCGCCGAGGATCCGAAGCCTCGCGCGGCAGATCCTCCTCGCATCCCGGCGCGGTTAGCACCGACCCGGCTGGATCCCGTATCCACCGGACCGGCCACGACCGGAACGCCCGGCGGGAAGCCGCCTGGCCCTTCGACCGCGCCCGGAACCGACCGTCCACCGGCGTACTCCGGACCGCCAATACCACCATCGCTTTGCGGGCTGGTGGACGCGGGAGCCGCAGCGGAGAGACCTCCAGTCGCCGCAGCGGCTCCCGCGGCTAACGGCGTGGGGGACCCCGGCGCGGCAGTCCTCACCCGCGAGCCGCTACCACCGTGTCCCCCGACACCGTGTCCCCCGACACCGTGTCCCCCGGCGCTAGGACGGCCGGCACCGGGGCGAGCACCGACCTGCGACCGCTGCCCGACGGGAACGGCGAGGTTGGGTTCTCCGGCGGGCGGCGCCGCGAACTGAGCCAGGTCTGCTAGCCAGGTATTGGTGCTGTCTTGATTAGGACGCCATCGCGGCGCGAGCCTGCCGTTCCTGCTCCCGGTTGAAAGCCTCGTCAGCTTCGTGGTCGGAGGTCGTGAACGCGTCGATGACCGGGAGATCCTTCCAGCTCCGGCCGCGCGGCTCGGGAGGGACCTCGGGAACATTGCCCCGCGCCGTCGTGAAGGCGCTGATCTGCTCGTCGATCTTGTTTCCGGTGTCGATGGCCAGCCTCCTGGTCTCGTCCACCCAAGCACCCAGCGGCGTCATCGCCCCGAGTGCGGCATCCTCCGCCGCACCTTGCTGGGAGGTTCGCACGCCGGTGATAGCGGTGTCGACATATTAGTCGCATGCGAGACAATCCGGTAGTTCACACGCGTGCTCATCGGTTCCGCGGTCCTCCCCTGCAACGCTGCGCTCTTACTCAACCCAGTGGCGACAGGTTGCCCACCACCGCCTCCGCCACCGCCCGCGCCGCCCCACACGGATCCTCATAGGGCGCACGAAGATCGGTAAAGCTCACATCAAGCCCCTGCCGCTCGGCCAACTCCACAGTCACGTAACACCTGGGTACCCCGACCCCAGACTGGTGGGCTGCGGCAGGCAGCCCGGCTATCTGCATCGGCTGGAAGACCGGCAATGCGGCACGGTGCGCATAGGTACGCTCCAGGATGTCCCAATCCGGGAAGGTCGAGACAACGAGCCCGCCGTTGTGGCCACTGTCTGTCCACTCGCACGCCTTGTTCCCGGACGGCAAGGTGTATGTGCTATCCGGTGGAAGGTCAAATCCGAACCCCTTCAGTTGCTTGGTCGTCAAAACCTCGCACGGCTGGTCTCGGAAGGCACGGATATCACGAGGGTGCTCAACCGGGGGCGACAGCTGCGGGTGCACTTGCGCCGGGACACTTCTGGTATCGGACGCTACCACCGAGCCACCCTGCGCCGCAGAGCATCCGGCGGTCAACACCGTTGCAAGCGCCAGCGCCCAGGGCAGCAACGTGGACTGGCGCATCACTGCTGGGTCCCAAGGTTCAGATTCTGGGGTTTAGGGATGCTGATCTCGTCAGTCTGCCGATAGGTCGTGAGGCTCGCCTCCAGCTTGTTCGCATCACTCTCGAATCGAGCCGCCGCACCCTCCAACGCCAGTCGCAGTGAACCCTGCTGGCCGATGCCGCATCGGCCAGCAGCTGCACCGCGTCCGCGCTTACCCCATCCAGCCCCGGTGGTGTGATCAGCGCCAGATCCCATGCCCTGTCGGCCTCGTGCCATAAAGCTTTCGCGGCGGCGCGGAGGTCGACGATGGCTTGCGGGGCGCGTTCCAGGTCGACCGAGAACCCGCCGCTACCGGTCGTCGTGGTGGGCTGGGGCAGCACTGGCTGGCCAGGTGATCCCTCGGCAGGCGCCGACGTGGCTTGCGCTCCCGGCATGCCCGGGAGCGGGCCCGGTCGCGCCCCGTCCTCGCCACTCATAGCCAGCCTCTCATCACGGTCCGGATGCGGAGGATGGCAGCATGCATGCCACAACAAGGAGGGTTTACATTAAGGGCGCCCGGTGCAGGGCGGCGCGCAGGGCGTCCAGGATGGCCTCGGCAGTGCCGTCGGTGGCGAAACCAGCGGCGAGGCGGTGGCCACCACCACCGAACTCGGCCGCAGCGGCGGAGACGTCGAGGCGCTGCTTGGCGCGCAGCGACACCGACCACCGATCCGGGCCGAGCTCTTTGAGCACCACAGCGACCTCAGCCTCGGAGATGGCCCGCACGAGATCCACCACGCCCCCGACCTCCTCATCGCGCAGGTCCGCCAGGTCGGCCAACAGCACCGTGGTGTGCACCAGCCCCAGGCCCCGGGCCGCCGCAGGCTCAAGTCGCGCGCGAGAAAGCACCGATCCCAGCACGGCCAACCAGCCGAAGGGGTGGGTGTCCTGCAACTCCCGGGTGAGGGCGTCCGGATCGACTCCCGCCGCCAGCAGCCGGGCGGCGAGGAGGTGGGTACCCGGGTCAGCCCGGCGAAAGCCGCTAGTGTCGGTGAACAGGCCAGCATAGAGGCAGCGCGCCATCGGCTCGTCCAGCCGTACCGCGAGCGCGTCGAGCAGCTCGAGCACGAGCACCACGGTGGCCTCCGCGCCGGGATCCACCAGGTGGTGGGTCCCGAATCGCTCATTGGTGGCGTGGTGGTCGATCACCAGCACGGCGCCGGCGGTATCCACCCGGTCGGACAGGCAGCCCAGCCGACTTCGGCTCCCCGTGTCCAGGGCGACGAGCAGCTCCGGCCGCGCGGGTACCTGCTCCGGCGCCACGATGAGATCGGCGACGTCGAGCCCGCGCAGTGACTCCGGGGTGCGCGCCGGCGCACCGAAGCTCACCCGCACTGCGGCACCGCGCTGGCGAAGCGCCAGGCCGAGAGCCAGCGCACTGCCCAGCGCATCAGCATCGGGGTGCACGTGAGCAACCAGGGTGACATCTGTCGCGCTGCCGACGAGCGCCGCGGCGGTCTGGAGTTCCCGGCCCCACCGTTCTCGCTCCCGGGCGCGGTCAGTCATCGTCAGCGTCCGTGCCCGCGTCCCGGGGCGAGCGGTACGGGTCAGGCTCACCGGCCGGCGACGCGCCCGCCGCGATGCGCGCGACCTCGGCATCGGCGTCGTGCGCCAGAGCCAGCAACTCATCGATCCGGCGCACCCCGTCCTGGAGCTCATCGCAGCGGAAGGTCAGAGTGGGAGTGAACCGGACACCTGTTCCACGCCCGACCAGGGAACGCAACACGCCGGTGGCACTGGCCAACGCGGCGGCCGCCCCGGCGGTGTCCGGTGGCGTGTCGACGGTCTCTCCGAGCACCGTGTAGTAGACCGTCGCGTCCCGGAGATCCCCGGTGACCTTCGCATCAGTGATCGTCACCATCGTCAGGCGGGGATCTTTGACCTCGTGCTCCAGCCCCGACGCGACGATCTGGGCGATCCGTTTGGCGAGCCGGCGGGCCCGTGGGGGGTCAGCCATCACAGCTCCTCAACATTCTCGAAGTCCCTCGTCATCTTCTGGGCCCACTAGCCGGTGCCGGACGGACAACAGCTCCAGCTCTGGTCGTCCGGCCACCAGTCGTTCACACGCCTCGAGCACGTCACGCACGTGGCGGGCATCGGCGGCGACCGCGGCTACCCCGATCAGCGACCGGCGGTGCAGGTCCGTGTGCCCGGCTTCGGCCACCGCGACCTCGAAACGCCGTCGAAGCTCCGCGATCACGGGCCGGACCAGCGACCGTTTCTGCTTCAGGGAATGAACGTCGCCGAACAGGACGTCCAGCTCCACAACGCCGACGTACAACGCTCACCACCGGGGTTGGTAGCTGTCGAGGACCACCGTCTCTGGGGTTGGTGGCCCTTCAAGGG
>JBOHFI010000072.1:0-22174 GCA_050699595.1 Pseudonocardiaceae bacterium
CCATCCCGAACCCGGAAGCTAAGCCCTCCAGCGCCGATGGTACTGCACCCGCCAGGGTGTGGGAGAGTAGGACACCGCCGAACACCCCCACAATCAAGGGGCCCCCACCACACCCCGGGGGCCCCTTAATTTAGGTTCGTGAACAACGAGAGGACTGCGACGGTGTCACCCGGACCGAATCCGAGCGGAGGTCGGGGCCGGGCCGTCGCGGTATCCGGTCGCGGTGCGGGGCGACGCGTGGCGAAGCGCGGCGCGGACAGCGACCGTCTGGACCTCCCTGCGGATGTGGCCGCCAGCGAGTTGGATCAAGAAGTTCGTAAGGAACTGTTGACACTGTCGAAGGGTCTCGCTGACCTTGTCGGGGGCCATTTGGTCATGGTTGCGCGATCGTTGGACGAAGATCCGCAGCTTGCCCTGGCGCACGCTCGGTTCGCTCGGAGCAAGGCGGGTCGCGTCGCTTCCGTTCGGGAAGCTGCCGGGCTTGCCGCTTATAACGCCGGGGAATGGTCCGAGGCGTTGGCGGAGTTGCGTGCCGCGCGTCGGATGGGTGGTGATCCCGGGCGTCTGGCGGTGTTGGCTGACTGCGAGCGCGCGTTGGGACGTCCGGAGCGTGCCCTGGAGATCGCACGGAGTCCAGAGGCCAGGCAGCTCGGCACTGATGAGGCGGTCGAGCTGCGGATTGTGGCCGCCGGGGCCCGGCGCGACCTCGGTCAGTTCGACGCCGCGGTGGTCGCGCTACAGGGGCCGGACCTGGATACGGCGGGGGAGGAGCCTTGGCGGGCCAGACTGCGGTACGCCTATGCGGACAACCTGCTCGCCGCTGGTCGAGAGCAGGACGCGATCCATTGGTTCCTGGCCGCTGCCGAGGCGGATGTCGATGAAGCGACGGACGCTGCGCAGCGCGCGGTGGAGCTCAGTGAGCGGCCGGGGCCGGAGTGAGCGGGCTCCTGGACGGCTACGATGCGGTGTTGCTCGACCTGGACGGCACCGTGATCCGAGGAGCCGAGGCGGTGCCGGAGGCGCCGGAAGTGGTTAACGAGTTGCGCCAGGCCGGACGGGCGGTGCAGTTCATCACCAACAACGCATCGCGGGCGCCCGAGGAAGTCGCCAAGCACCTCACCGATCTGGGCGTCCGTACTGCTCCGGAGGAGGTCGTCACCAGCGGTCAGGTTGCGGTGACTTTGTTGGTGGCTCGGCTTCCAGCTGGTGGCGCCGTCCTGGTTGTCGGTGCCGAAGCCTTGGTCTCCGCGGTGCGGTCAGTGGGGTTTCGGCCGGTGGCCACGGCATCTGAACGGCCTGTTGCGGTCGTGCAGGGCCACTCTCCGGAGACTGGGTGGGTCCGGCTGGCGGAAGCGTGCCTGGCGATCCGCGGCGGCGCGATGTGGGTCGCGTGCAACGTTGACCGGACGTTGCCCACCGAGCGGGGCCTGCTGCCCGGCAACGGCGCCATGGTGGCGGCGTTGCGGGCCGCGACCGACCGGGAGCCCATGGTGGCGGGCAAGCCGGCGCGTCCGCTGCTCGATGCAGCTGTGGACCGCATCGGCGCGCGGCGGCCCCTGGTGGTCGGCGACCGGCTCGACACCGACATCGCCGGCGCTCGGGCCGTGGGGCTGGATTCGCTGCTGGTGTTGTCCGGGGTCGCTGACGCCGCCGCACTGCTTGCGGCGCCACCAGAGCAGCGGCCCAGTCACCTCGGCGCCGACCTCCGGGTGTTGCGCGGGTCCCTGGAGGAGGCTCGGATCCAGGCGCGACCCGGCTGGCGCGTCGAGTTGGCCGATGGTGGCCTACTGCTGCATGGCGCCGGGGCCGCCGACGATCCTCTTGACGCGTTGCGGGCGCTGTGCTCCACCTGGTGGGTCGAGCACACTGGACCTGTGCGGGTGCACGCGCGTGACCACACCGCCGCTGCGGTGCTGGATATGGTGGGCCTTGCCGAGGTCGTTCGGTGATCCTACCACTCACATCTACCGTTATCACCGACGCGCTCGCCGGGCTGCGGGATCTCGATGAGCTTCCGACCGCGGAGCACGTGGCGCGGTTCAGTGTCGTGCACAACGCGCTGACCGCAGCCTTGTCCAGCATCGACGAGGTTTAGGGGACCCGGAGGGCGGAGGTGTTGGTGGGGCGCAGGGCCCGGTTGGACGCGGAGCTGGTGCGGCGTGGTCTGGCCCGATCCCGTGATCACGCCGCCGAGCTCATCGCGCAGCGCCGAGTCCGGGTCGGCGGGGCGACGGCGACGAAACCGGCCACCGGAGTCGACCCAGACACCCCGTTACTGGTGCGGGCGAAGGACAACGAACCTCACTGGGTGTCGCGGGGCGCCCGAAAGCTTCTCGGCGCGCTGGATGGGCTCAGCGCCGGGGGCCCGGCCGTAGCGGGTCGACGCTGCCTGGATGCCGGTGCCTCGACCGGGGGTTTCACCGATGTGCTGCTGCACCGCGGTGCCCGGGAGGTGATCGCGGTCGACGTCGGCTATGGGCAGCTCGCCTGGTCCTTGCGCACTGACGAGCGGGTTGCGGTGCATGACCGGATGAACGTGCGGACGCTGTGTTCTGAGGCGATCGGTGGCGCCGTCGATCTGACCGTGGCTGACCTGTCGTTCATCTCTCTGCGCCTGGTACTGCCCGCCTTGGTCGGATGCACGAGACCGGAGGGCGACCTGCTCCCCATGGTGAAACCCCAGTTCGAGGTCGGGCGTGAACGCCTGGGCGCAGGCGGCGTGGTCCGTGACCCGCTGCTGCGCGCACAGGCCATGCTGGACGTACTGGCGGTCGCCTCTGACCTGGGCTTGCGCCTCCTCGACGCCATCGCGAGCCCACTGCCAGGACCGTCCGGCAACGTCGAGTACTTCCTGTGGCTGCGCCATGGAACGGCCGATCCGCCGCGTCCGGTCGAGGAGCTGGTGCACGCCGCGGTGCATAGCGGGCCGCCATGAGCTTCGGGCGTGAGGTCCTGCTGGTGTTGCACACCGGGCACCCGGAGAACCTGCGCACCGCCGAGCGAGTCGCGCACCGGCTCGCCGAGGCGAGGATCGGGCTGCGGGTACTCGCCGAGGAGACCGCGCACCTCGATCCCGCGCTGCGCGACCACGAGGTGCCCACCGGGCCGCAGGCCGCGCAGGGCGCGGATCTCGTACTGGTTCTCGGTGGCGACGGCACCCTGTTGCGGGCCGCCGAGCTGGCTCGGCCATGCGGTGTTCCCCTGCTGGGGGTGAACCTCGGTCGGGTCGGCTTCCTCGCTGAGGCCGATCTCGACTCCCTCCACCAGGCCGTGCGCGCCATCGTCGAGGGCGACTACCTCGTCGACGAGCGGATGACCGTCGACGTCACCGCCACCCTCAACGGGTCCATGCTGGCTCGCACCTGGGCGCTCAACGAGGCCAGCGTCGAGAAGAGCAGTCGGGAGCGGATCCTCGACGTGGTGCTCGAGGTGGACCGCAGGCCGGTCTCCGGGTTCGGTTGCGACGGGGTGCTCTGCGCCACCCCCACCGGGTCCACCGCCTATGCCTTCTCCGCGGGCGGGCCCGTAGTGTGGCCGGACGTCGACGCGCTCGTCGTGGTCCCCAGCAACGCGCATGCGTTGTTCGCCCGCCCGCTGGTGGTGTCACCGGACTCAGTGGTCGCGGTGGAGACCGATCCGCGGGGGCACGCCGCAGTGCTCTGCTGCGATGGGCGCCGGACCTTCGCCCTGCCGGCGGGCGCCCGGATCGAGGTGGTCCGCGGGATCACCCCGGTCCGGTTGGTGCGCCTGCACGACTGCCCGTTCACCGATCGGCTGGTGCGCAAGTTCGAGCTGCCGGTGCAGGGCTGGCGAGGTCCCCGACCAGGCCCGCGCTAGGGTGCGGCCCGTGCTCACCGAGATGCGCATCGAAGGCCTCGGTGTGATCGACGAGGCCACCCTGGACCTGCACCCCGGCTTGACCGTGGTGACCGGTGAGACCGGAGCGGGCAAGACCATGGTGGTCACCGGCCTGCAGCTGCTCGCCGGAGGACGGGCCGACGCATCCCGGATCCGGCGCGGCGCCGACCGGGCCATCGTGGAGGGCCGCTTCCGACCACCCGAGGGCAGCCCGGCAGTGAAACTCGCCGGCGAGGTGGGTGCCCGCACCGATGAGGACGGCAGCCTGATCGCCAGCCGCACGCTCACCCCGGACGGCCGTTCCCGGGCCCATCTGGGTGGTCGCTCGGTCCCGGCCGGAGTGCTGGCCGACCTGGCCGAGAGCATGCTCGCGGTCCACGGCCAGAACGACCAGCTGCGGTTGCTGCGCGTCGGCGAGCAGCGAGCCCTGCTGGACCGCTTCGCCGGCGACGCGGTGTCGGGGCCGCTGAGTGCCTACCGTCGGGTTCGGGAGCAGTGGCTGCGCTGCTGCGCTGAGCTCGCCACCCGCCGGGATCATTCCCGAGAACTGGCCAGGGAAGCCGACCTGCTCGGTCACAGCCTCGCCGAGATCACCGCCGTCGACCCGC
Source organism: Pseudonocardiaceae bacterium (assembly GCA_050699595.1). Lineage (GTDB taxonomy): Bacteria > Actinomycetota > Actinomycetes > Mycobacteriales > Pseudonocardiaceae. Next base: position 4,467 of record JBOHFI010000072.1, read on the forward strand.
AGCCGGGGGAGGACTCCGCTCTGCTGGCCGAGGCTCGGCGGCTGGCCGACACCGATCAGCTCCGGGACACCGCCGCCATCGCGCAGTCCGCGGTGTGCGGCGCACCGGAGGATGATCGCGACCAGCCGAGCGCGGCTGGCCTGGTGGGACAGGCACGGCGACGGCTCGATGCGGTGGACGACCCCGCGCTGCGGGCACTGGGGGAACGCCTGGGAGAGGCCGCCGCAGTGCTCGGCGATGTCGGTGCCGAACTCAACGGCTATCTCGAGGCCCTGAACGCCGATCCGACCCGGTTGGAGCAGGTGCTGGCCCGCCAGGCCGAGCTCAAGCGGCTCACCCGCAAGTACGCCGCCGACGTCGACGGTGTGCTGGCCTGGGCGCGGCAGGCCCACCAGCGCCTGGCTGACCTGGACACCTCTGATGATGCCATCGCGGCGCTGGCAGCCCGGCGTGCGGAGCTGGCCACCGAGCTGGCTGGGCACGTCACCGCTCTCACCGCCGCCAGGACTGCGGCTGCCCGCACGCTCGGGGACGCCGTCACCGCCGAGCTCGCCGGGTTGGCGATGGGCCAGGCGCAGCTGTCCGTGGTGGTCTACCCGACCCCGGCCACCGACGGCGATGAAACCGCATGCACCGTCGCCGGGGCGCGGCTGCGGGCCGGCCCGGATGGTGCCGACGAGGTGGAGCTACGCCTGGCGGCGCACCCCGCCGCCGGGGCGCTACCGGTGCACAAGGGAGCCTCTGGTGGGGAGCTGTCCCGGGTGATGCTGGCGCTGGAGGTGGTGCTGGCCGATGCCGACCCGGTACCCACGATGGTCTTCGACGAGGTCGATGCCGGGGTCGGCGGACGGGCCGCGGTGGAGATCGGGCGGCGCCTGGCCCGGCTGGCGTGCAGCCACCAGGTCGTGGTCGTCACTCACCTGGCTCAGGTCGCCGCCTACGCCGACCGGCATCTCGTGGTCGACAAGGCGACCCACGCCACTGGGTTGACCAGCAGCGGGGTCCGGGAGCTCGATGAGGTGGCCAGGGTCGGTGAGCTGGCCAGAATGCTGGCCGGGCTGGACGACACCGATACCGGGCGGGCGCACGCCGAAGAGCTACTGGCCACTGCGGTTGCCGACAAGGCTCGTGAGTGGGAAACAGTGCTATAGCACTCAATGTCCACTCACATGCTGTCGCCCGGCGCGCCTACGCGCTGAGAGACGGCTTTTTTGCCACCATCACCAGCATGAGAATCTCCGGTCTGCTCAGCCGATCCGGCCGTGAGCTGCCCGGGATGACCGGGCTGGCCAGGGTGGACCGCCACGCCGAGGCGCTGGCCCGGCGCGTCGGTCGCGGTGACATCGCGGTGTTCGACCAAGTCGACCTTGACCGCAGAACTGCTGATGCGCTGGTCGCCGCCGGGGTCACCGGGGTGGTGAACGCCTCGCCGTCGATCTCCGGCCGATTCCCGAACCTGGGTCCCGAGATCCTCATCTCTGCGGGAATCGTGCTGCTCGACGGGGTCGGCGTTGCGGCTTTGCGGATCAAAGACGGCAGCCGCCTGAGGCTGCACGAGGGCGGGGTGTACGTCGGCGATACCGAGGTTGCTCGCGGCATCGAGCAGACCGCCGACTCGATCGCCGACCTGATGATCGAGGCGAAGTCCGGGTTGTCCGCTCAGCTTGAGGCGTTCTCGGCCAACACTATCGAATTTCTTCGGCACGAGCGGGCTCTGATCATCGATCGGGTGGGCGTGCCCGATATCGAGGTCCCGATCCGCGGCCGGCAGGTGCTGGTAGTGGCCGCCGGCTACAACCACACCGCCGACCTGGCCGCGCTCAAGCACTTCATCCGGGAATATCGCCCGGTGCTGATCGGTATCGAGGCGGGTGCCGACGCGCTGCGCGCCGCTGGGCACCGACCGCACCTCATCGTCGGTGACCCCTACCAGGTCGAGACCGCCACCCTCAAGTCAGCCGACGAGGTCGTGGTGCCCGCCCAGCCCGACGGCTTCGCCCCGGGGCTGGAGCGGATCCAGGACCTGGGAATCGGCGCGGTGACCTTTCCTGCGGTGAGCAATCCGGAGGATCTCGCCCTGCTGTTGGCCGAGGCGCACGGCGCCGAGCTCGTGATCACCGTCGGGTTCCAGGCCACCCTGCACGAGTTTCTCGATCGGGGGCGCTCCGGCTCCAACCCGTCGACGTTTCTCACCCGGCTGAGGCTGGGTGGCAAGCTTGTCGATGGTCATGCCGCCGCCGCACTGTATCGCAGCCGGGTGTCGGTGGGTGCGGTGGTGCTCATGGTGCTCGCCGCGCTCGCCGCGGTGGCCGTGGCGCTGCTGGTCTCCCCTGTCGGTGGTGTCCTGCTCAGCGATACCTGGAATGACGTCGTCTCCTGGGTCAAGGGGTGGGGATAGACCGTGATCTCACTGCGGTACCACGTGATCTCCATCGCCGCTGTCTTCCTGGCCTTGGCACTCGGAGTGGTGCTCGGGTCCACCGCGATCAGTGACCGGCTGCTGTCCGGGCTCAGCTCCAACCGGGACCAGCTGGGCCGCCAGGTGAGTGAGCTGCAGGCCGAGCGCAACGGGCTGCAGGCCCGATTGTCCCACGCCGACATGTTCGGCGCGGCGGTTGCGCCCCGGGTCGTGAGTGGCGCACTGCGTGGTCGCACCGTGGTGCTCGTCACCACCGTGGACGCCGATCCGGCCGACCGGGATGCGCTGACCGCGCTGCTGAGCAGCGCCGGCGCCACCGTCACTGGTGAGTTGCAGCTCACCGACGCGTTCACCGATCCGTCCCGCTCTGACCAACTCAGCGAGCTGTCCACGCACCTGCTGCCGGCTGGGCTGCGCTTGCCCACCGCGTCGGACGCCGGGACCCTGGCCGGCGGGCTGCTCGGCTCACTGCTGCTGATCAGCCCGCACAACGGGAAAGCGCAGGCCACTGCTGCCGAGACCACCGCTGTGCTTGCCGGACTCGGCGACGGTGGCTTCGTCCGAGCCGGCCCGCGGGTGACGGCGGCTCAGCTTGTCGTGGTGCTCACCGGCGGCGCAGATCGCGTCAACAGCGTGAACAGCAGCGCGGACCGGGCTGGAATCCTGGCCCGGTTCGCCACCCAGCTTGATCGTGCCGGCGCCGGCGCTGTCCTCGCCGGTAGGCCCGGTTCCGCCGATGGCAACGGCCCGATAGCCGTGGTCCGGGCCGATACCGCAGCCGCCTCTGTGCTGTCCACGGTCGATGACGTCAGCACTGCGGCCGGTCTGGTGTCGACGGTGTTGGCGCTGGCCGAGCAGGCGCAAGGCAGGGCCGGGCGGTACGGTACGGGTGCTAACGCGCAGGCCGTGGTTCCCGCGCTGCAAGGCTGATCGGCGAGGCGGTGTCCCGAGACCACCGCTGGCAGTGTTACCGTGAGATTCCGTGGTCGGTGGTGTATCGCCAGCCGCAGCGTAACCGGTCATCAAGGCAAGGGCCGGTCCGGACCACGGGAGAAGGTCTTGGTTAAGCCCGCCCGCCCAACCAGGCACCTGTTCGTCACCGGGGGAGTCGCCTCGTCGCTGGGGAAGGGACTCACCGCGTCGAGTCTGGGCCAGCTGCTGACCGCCCGCAGGCTGCGGGTGACCATGCAGAAACTGGACCCCTATCTCAACGTCGATCCCGGGACGATGAATCCCTTCCAGCACGGTGAGGTGTTCGTCACCGACGACGGCGCGGAGACCGATCTGGACATCGGACACTACGAACGGTTCCTGGATCGCAACCTCGGCCGCAAGGCCAACGTCACCACTGGTCAAATCTACTCTGCGGTGATCGCCAAGGAGCGGCGCGGAGAGTACCTCGGTGACACCGTGCAGGTGATCCCGCACATCACCGACGAGATCAAGTCGCGGATCCTGGCCATGTCCGATCCGGAAGGCGGCGACCGCCCACCGGATGTGGTGATCACCGAGATCGGTGGGACGGTCGGGGACATCGAGTCGCTGCCGTTTCTCGAGGCGGCCCGGCAGGTGCGCCACGACGTCGGCCGGGACAACTGTTTTTTCCTGCACGTCTCCCTGGTGCCCTATCTCGCCCCCTCCGGCGAGCTGAAGACCAAGCCGACCCAGCACTCCGTGGCCACCCTGCGCAACATTGGCATCCAGCCCGACGCCCTGGTCTGCCGCGCCGACCGGGAGATCCCGGACGGGCTGAAGCGCAAGATCGCTCTGATGTCGGATGTGGAGATCGACGGGGTGGTCGCGGCGCCGGACGCGCTGTCCATCTACGACATCCCCAAGGTTCTGCACTCCGAGGGTCTCGACGCCTACGTGGTGCGCAGGCTCGGGCTGCCCTTCCGCGACGTGGACTGGACGGAGTGGGGAGATCTGCTGGACAGGGTGCATGCCCCGACGGAGGTGGTGCGGATCGCTCTGGTGGGCAAGTACGTCGATCTGCCGGACGCCTACCTGTCGGTGACCGAGGCGCTGCGCTCCGGGGGTTTCGCGCATCGGGCCAGAGTCGAGATCCGCTGGGTGCCCTCGGACACCTGCGAGACCCCGGCGGGTGCGGCGGCCGCGTTGGCCGGGGTGGACGGGGTGCTGGTGCCCGGTGGGTTCGGGGTGCGCGGGATCGAGGGCAAGATCGGGGCCATTCACCATGCTCGCGTCCGCGGGATTCCCGCGCTGGGCCTGTGTCTGGGTCTGCAGTGCATGGTGATCGAGATCGCCCGGAACCTGGCTGGGCTCGACGGTGCCGGCTCGACGGAGTTCGACGCCGCACCCGCGCACGCGGTGATCTCCACCATGGTCGACCAGACCGACGTCGTGGCGGGGCAGCGTGACATGGGTGCCACGATGCGGCTGGGTGGTTATCCAGCGTCGCTCCAGCCGGGTTCGATGGTGGCCCGGGCGTACGGCACGACCGAGGTCCGCGAGCGGCATCGGCACCGATATGAGGTGAACAACGCCTATCGGGACAAGCTCGCCGCGGCCGGTTTGGTGATCAGCGGGACCTCCCCGGACGGCCATCTGGTCGAGTTCGTCGAGCTACCTGCCGGTACTCACCCGTTCTTCGTCGGCACCCAGGCCCACCCCGAGCTCACCAGCCGGCCCACCCGCCCGAATCCGCTGTTCGCCGCCTTCGTCGCGGCGGCGCTGAACTACCGGGCCGCGGACCGGTTGGCCGTCGAGATGCCGGCGGGAGGCGCGGTGAGCCCGCCGGTCACCTTCGCGATGTCCGACAGCGCGGGAGAAAACCAAGGAGGCACGCCGGGGTGAAGATCGGTGTTCCACGTGAGCTGAAGATCCACGAATATCGGGTCGCAATCACCCCCGCGGGGGTGCTCGAGCTGACCCGCTGCGGGCATGAGCTTCTCGTGGAACGTGGTGCCGGGGTCGGCTGCGCATTCCCCGACGAGGCTTACGCGGCTGCGGGTGCGCGCATCGTGCCCCAGGCCGACGACGTGTGGGCGCAGGCCGAGCTGGTGCTCAAGGTGAAGGAACCGGTGCCGGGGGAGTACCACCGGATGCGCAAGGGCCAGGTCCTGTTCACCTACCTGCATCTGGCCGCGTCCGCGGCGTGCACGGATGCGCTGATCAACGCCGGGATCGACGCGATCGCTTACGAGACCGTGCAGCTGCCCGACGGCTCGCTGCCCTTGCTGGCCCCGATGAGCGAAGTCGCCGGGCGAATGGCCCCTCAGGTGGGGGCGCACTGCTTGGAACGCATGCAGGGCGGGCGCGGGGTACTGCTCGGTGGTGTCTCCGGGGTGCCGGCCGGCAAGGTGGCGGTGCTCGGGGCCGGGGTGTCCGGGATGAACGCGGCCACTATCGCACTGGGCCTGCAGGCCGAGGTGGTGGTGCTGGATACCAACATCAACCGACTACGGGAGATCGACTTCGTGTACCGGGGCCACCTGCAGACCGTCGCCTCGAACGCTTATGAGGTGGAGAAGGCGTGCGTCTGGGCGGATCTGGTGATCGGGGCCGTACTGGTGCCCGGTGCCAAGGCGCCCACTCTGGTCGACCATGACCTCCTCGGCCAGATGCGCCCGGGATCCGTGCTGGTGGACATCGCCATCGATCAGGGTGGCTGCTTCGCCGACTCGCGGCCGACGACGCACGCCGACCCCACCTTCACCGTGCGCGACTCGGTGTTCTACTGCGTGGCGAACATGCCTGGCGCGGTACCGCACACCTCCACCTATGCGCTGACCAACGTCACGCTGCCTTACATCCGCGCGCTGGCCGACAAGGGACTGCGCCAAGCGGTGCAAAACGACCCGGCGCTGGCCCGAGGGGTCAATGTGGCGCGGGGCTCGGTGGTACTCGCCGAGGTCGCCAGGGCGCACGACCGTGAGTATCTCCCGTTGGTCGAGGCGCTCGGGTGAGTACGGGTCTGGCCCCCTCGGGGCTGTCGCCGGCGATCGCCGCAGTGATCTCAGGATACCTTGATCACCTCGCGGTGGAGCGGGGCACCTCGCCCAACACACTGGACTCCTACGCCCGCGACCTGCGCCGATATGGCGCCTACCTGGTATCGGCTGGGATCACGGGGCTCGCCGCGGTGCGCGAGGAGCAGGTGACCGGATTCCTCGCGGCGCTGCGTGATGGAGCGGGTGGGTATCGGCCGCTGGCGCCGTCGTCGGCGGCTCGGGCGCTGGTCGCGGCCCGCGGGCTGCACCGGTTCGCGTTCCGGGAGGGGCTGGTGCCGGCCGACGTCGCGGCCGACGTGCACCCCCCGAGCCCGCCGAAACGGCTGCCCAAGGCCCTCGGGGTGCAGGAGGTGCTGCGGTTGCTCGAGGTGTTCCCCGCCGAGGGAGGACCCCGTTGCCTACGCGACCGGGCATTGCTGGAACTGCTGTACTCCACCGGCGCGCGGATCTCCGAAGCGGTCGGGCTGGACCGGGACGACGTCGACGGCCCGGCGCGCACCGTGCTGCTGCGCGGCAAGGGCGGCAAGCAGCGGCTGGTGCCGGTGGGCCGGCCGGCGCTGGCCGCGTTGGATTCCTATCTGGTGCGCGGCCGCCCTACCTTCGCCGTGCGAGGGCGAGGCATTCCCGCGGTGTTCCTCAACGCCCAGGGTGCCCGGTTGTCCCGGCAGAGCGCCTGGGCGGTGCTGCGGGATGCCGCGGCACAGACCGAGATCTCCGCCGCGGTATCACCGCACACCCTGCGGCATTCCTTCGCCACCCACCTGTTGGAGGGCGGTGCGGACGTGCGGGTGGTGCAGGAACTACTCGGGCATGCCTCGGTGACCACCACGCAGGTCTACACCCTGGTGACGGTGGACAATCTGCGTGAGGTCTATGCGACCGCCCATCCGCGAGCGCGTGGCTGAGGCCGTGTGAGTGGCGATGCGAGTTGTCGCTCGCATCGCCACTCACACGGGCAGCTAGGCTGCCCAAAACTGGGAAGGGGGATCGGCTTCCATGTCGACCTGTGCGTCCGCGCACCAGCCGCAGCCGCCCCCGTTGGACCGGCACGGCCCGGCCCGGGTGGTGGCGATCTGTAACCAGAAGGGCGGGGTCGGCAAGACCACCTCGACGATCAACCTCGGGGCCGCGCTCACCGAGTACGGCCGGCGGGTTCTGCTGGTCGACTTCGACCCGCAGGGCGCCCTCTCGGTGGGGCTCGGGGTGTCTTCGCACGACCGGGACCGCACCATCTACAACCTGATCATGGAGCAGGGTGTTCCGGTGGAGGATGTCCTCCGGCCGACGTCGGTGCCGGGCATGGACCTGCTGCCCAGCAATATCGACCTGTCCGCCGCGGAGGTGCGACTGGTCACCGAGGTGGGTCGGGAGCAGGCGCTGGGTCGAGTGCTGCGGCCGCTGCGGGCGCATTACGACTTCATCCTCGTGGACTGCCAGCCGTCGTTGGGTCTGCTCACCATCAATGCGCTGGCCTGCGCGGACGGCGTGCTGATCCCGCTGGAGTGCGAGTTCTTCAGTCTGCGCGGGGTGGCGCTGCTGATGGACACCATCGACAAGGTGCGCGAGCGGCTCAACCCCGAGTTGGCCATCACCGGCATCCTCGCCACGATGTACGACCCGCGGACCCTGCACGCCCGGGAGGTGATGGCCCGCGTGGTGGAGGCCTTCGGTGACACGGTGTTCGATGCGGTGATCGGCCGGACAGTCCGGTTCCCGGAGACCACCGTCGCCGGCGAGCCGATCACTCGGTGGGCACCGAAATCCTCCGGCGCGAAGGCGTACCGCGCGCTGGCCCGCGAGGTGATCGCGCGATGAGACCCGCGTGCGAGGTCGAGCCATCGGCTCCTGCTCCCTCCGGGCGCTTCACAGTGCGGTTGGCGAACTTCGAGGGCCCGTTCGATCTGCTGTTGCAGCTCATCTCGCAGCAGCGGATGGACGTGACCGAGGTAGCCCTGCACCAGGTGACCGACGAGTTCATCGCCCACCTGCGGGTGCTGGGCGAGTCTTTCGACCTGGACGAGACCACCGAGTTCCTGGTGGTCGCGGCGACCCTGCTGGACCTCAAGGCGGCCCGGTTACTGCCCGGCGCCGACGTCGAGGATGAAGCCGACCTCGCGCTGCTGGAGGCGCGGGACCTGCTGTTCGCGCGGCTGCTGCAGTACCGGGCGTACAAGCAGGTCGCGGCGCTGTTCGCCGAGCTCGAATCGGTGGCGCTGCGCCGTTATCCGCGGTCGGTGGCGATCGAGGAGCGGTTTGCCGGTCTGCTGCCCGAGGTGTTGCTCGGCGTCGACGCGGCTCGGTTCGCCGAGACCGCGGCCGCGGTGTTCCGGCCCAAACCACCGCCGCCGTCGGTGTCGCTGGATCATCTGCACACCCCCCGAGTGTCGGTGCAGGAGCACGCCGCTGTGCTGCGCGACCGGCTGGTCCGCGATGGCCAGGCGAGCTTCCGCGAGCTCGTCGCCGACTGTGCACACACCAGAGAGGTGGTCGCCCGCTTCCTGGCGTTGTTGGATCTGTACCGTGCCGCGGTGGTGGTTTTCGACCAGCCCGAGCCCCTGGGCGAGTTGTGGGTTCGGTGGACGGGTGGCCCTGGGCCGATCAGCGCTGGGCCGATCAGCGCTGGGCAGGCCACCGCGGCAGCCGCGTCCGATCAGGACGAGGAAGAAGATGAGGATTACCGGTGAACGAAACCGCGCTCATGGAACCCCCCGCCGGGCCTGAGACACTCGAGGCTGGGGCGCTCGAGGCTGGGACACTGCCGGCGCTGCTCGGCGATGATGAGCTTGACGCCGCCCTGGAAGCGCTGCTGCTGGTGGTGGACTCCCCGGCCGGCGAGGACGTGCTGGCCGGCGCGCTGGACCAGCCGGTGGCGCGGGTCCTCCAAGCGCTGCGGCGGCTGCGGGATGGCTACGCCGACGCCGGGAGCGGCATCGACCTGCGTCAGGTGGCGCAGGGGTGGCGGATGCACACCCGCGATGTGTACGCACCGTTCGTGGAGCGGTTGCTGTTGGACGGGCAGCGTGCCAGGCTCACCCGCGCCGCGCTGGAGACCCTGGCTGTCGTCGCCTACCGCCAGCCGGTCACCCGCTCGCGGGTCGCGGCGGTGCGCGGGGTGAACGTCGACGGAGTGATGCGCACGCTGCTGGCCCGGGGCCTGATCGAGGAGCTCGGGTCCGACCCGGAGACCCACGGTGTGCTGTACGGCACGACCGAGCTGTTCCTGGAGCGGATCGGGCTGCGTTCGGTGGAGGACCTACCCCCGATCGCCCCGTTGCTGCCCGACATCGACACTATCGACGATGTCCCACTCTGACCTGATGGAGCAGTCTGAGGTGTCCGCGCTGCCCCGGCTGCACAAGGTGCTCGCTCAGGCCGGGGTGGCCTCCCGGCGCGCCGCCGAGGAGATGATCGCCCGGGGCCGGGTCCAGGTCGACGGGGCCGTGGTGCGCGAGATGGGGGTGCGGGTCGACCCCGAGCACGCGGTGATCCATGTCGATGGCATGCGCTTGGAACTGCGTTCCGACATCGAGCACCTGGCGCTGAACAAGCCCCGCGGTGTGCACTCCACGATGTCCGACGACCGTGGCCGGCCCTGTGTCGGTGACTACGTGGCCGGCCGGGCCCAGCGCCTGTTCCACGTGGGCCGCCTCGACGCGGACACCGAGGGTCTGCTGCTGCTCACCAACGACGGGGAGCTCGCGCACCGGTTGATGCACCCGTCCTCCCGAGTGCTCAAGACGTATCTGGCTGAGGTGCCCGGTCCGGTGCCGCGGTCGCTGGGTCGGACCCTGCGCGCTGGAGTGGACTTCGACGACGGCCCGGTGGTGGTCGACGGATTCCGTGTCGTGCAGGCTCTGCCCGGCAAGGCGCTGGTTGAGGTGGTGCTGCACGAGGGGCGCAAGCACATCGTGCGCCGGCTGCTCGCCGAGGTCGGGCACCCGGTACTGCGGTTGGTGCGTACCGCGATCGCCGACGTCCACCTCGGGGAGCAGCGTCCCGGCACGGTTCGGGTGCTGTCCCGCCCCGAGGTAGGCGCCCTCAACCGTGCGGTCGGCCGGTAGCTGCCCTACCTGAGCTATGGGCATCGGCGAAAGCTGGGCGCCGGCGAAAGCCGTGGCGGGCAGAATGGGTCCGGTAGTGAGTCGGGAGGTCAGCCGGGTGCGGCAAGGCGACGGATTGCGGGGCGTGGTGGTGGTGGACGGGCCTGCCGGCACCGGGAAGTCCACCGTGAGCCGCCGGCTGGCGGCGTCGCTGGGTGCGCGGTACCTGGATACCGGCGCGATGTATCGAGCTGCTGCGCTCGGCGTCCTGCGAGCGGGTGTCGACCCCACCGAGCCCACCGCGGTGTCTGAGGTGGTGGCGCGGAGCCGCATCGAGGTGGGCACCGACCCTGGTGTCTCCCGCGTGCTGCTGGACGGCGAGGACGTCTCCCGAGAGATCCGCGGCCCGGCTGTGACCACTGCGGTCAGCCCGGTGTCCGCGGTGTCTCAGGTGCGTGAGCTGCTCGTCGCCCAGCAGCGCCGGATCATCGCCGACGCCATCGCCGCCGGCGGCGGAATCGTGGTGGAGGGACGTGACATCGGCACCGTGGTGGTACCCGACGCCCCGCTGAAGGTCTTTCTCACTGCGACCGCGGCGGCGCGGGCGGTGCGTCGATCGGCCCAGGAGGGTGTCGATGACGTGGCGGAGGTCCGCCGCGCCGTCGAGCGCCGTGACCGGTTCGACTCCACCCGGGCCACCTCGCCGATGCGCGCCGCCGCCGACGCCGTCGAGCTGGACACCACTGCGTTGGACGTCGATGCCGTGCTGGGCACGTTGCGCGAGCTGGCCGTTGCGCGGGGGCTGGTCGTGGCGGCGGCTCGGGGCCGGACGTGACATCTGGCCTGCCACCGGACGGCACGTGGCTGTGGTTGCAGGGCTTCACCCGCTGGATCGGGACGTGGTGCTTCCACGTGAGCTACCGCCTGCACGTCCGGCACCGGGGGCGGATTCCCGCGACTGGGCCGATCGTGGTGGTGGCCAACCACAGCGCGATGGTCGACGGCCCGCTGTTGTACGGGCTGTTGGGACGGCGCAGCTCGTTCCTGGTCAAGCAGGAGATATTCCGCGGGCCGCTGGGCTGGGTATTGCCCCGGATGGGGCAGCTGGCGGTGCGCCGAGGCGAGGCCGACCGCGCGCCGTTGCTCGCCGCCGTCCGGCTGCTGCGTCACGGCGGGGTGGTGGTGGTGTTCCCGGAAGGCACCCGCAGCGCGGGCGATGTGGCCCACGCGCGCCACGGTGCCGCGTGGCTGGCTCAGACCGGGGGGGCGAGAATGCTACCGGTGGCGATCCGCGGCACCCGCCGGCCTCCGGGTGGCAACCGACGGTTTCGACCGCGTGTTGACGTCCTGGTCGGAGAGCCGTTCGCGGTGCCCCCGGGCAAGGGGCGAGCGGTCGTGGTCGCGGCCACCGACGACATGCGTGACCGGCTGGCCGCGCTGGTCACCGAGCTGGACGGGATCCGCGGCCTGGACCGGCCAGGTGCGGCGCGAGCGGAGGGAGCGTGATGAGCAGTCTGGCGCCTGGCGACGGGACCTGGTCCGACGAGACCGAATGGTCGGCGCTGGATGATGTCGAGGTACCCGAGGCCGATATGGCGCTCGAGCAACCGGTGCTCGCCGTGGTGGGCCGCCCCAACGTGGGCAAGTCGACGTTGGTCAACCGGATCCTGGGGCGTCGCGAGGCGGTGGTGCAGGACGTGCCGGGGGTGACCCGGGACCGGGTGGCCTACGACGCGTTGTGGAATGGGCGCCGGTTCACCGTGGTGGACACCGGAGGGTGGCAACCCGACGCGCGTGGTCTGCAGGCTGCGGTGGCCGAGCAGGCGGAGCTCGCGATGCGCACCGCCGACGCGGTTCTGCTGGTGGTCGACACCACAGTGGGCGCCACCGCGGCGGAGGAGGCGGTGGCCCGGGTGCTGCGTCGCTCGTCCACCCCGGTGGTGCTGGCCGCGACCAAGGTGGACGACGAGCGGGCGGTCGCCGACGCCGCGGCACTGTGGTCGTTGGGGTTGGGCGAGCCATACCCGGTGAGCGGGTTGCACGGCCGCGGTACCGGCGATCTGCTCGACGCCGTGTTGGAGGTGTTGCCCTCGGCGCCGAGGGACCTCGCCGCTCGCGCCGGGGGGCCGCGCCGGGTCGCGCTGGTCGGCAAGCCCAATGTGGGTAAGTCGAGCCTGCTCAATCGGTTGGTCGGCGAGCAGCGTTCGGTGGTGCACGAGGTTGCCGGCACCACGGTGGACCCGGTGGACTCGCTGGTGGAACTCGACGGCGAGACGTGGCGGTTCGTGGACACCGCCGGCTTGCGTAGGCGGGTGCGAACCGCGAGCGGCACCGAGTACTTCGCCTCGCTGCGCACTCGAGCGGCCGTGGAGGCGGCCGAGGTGGTGGTGGTCCTCATCGACGCCGGCGAGCCGATCACCGAGCAGGATCAGCGGGTGATCACCTCGGTGATGGAGTCCGGGCGGGCGTTGGTGCTGGCGTTCAACAAGTGGGACCTGGTCGACGACGACCGGCGCCGCGAGCTGACCCGGGAATGGGATCGCGATCTGGCCCGGGTGCGCTGGGCGGAGCGGGTGAACATCTCCGCGCTCACCGGACGATCGGTCGGCAAGCTCACGCCGTTCCTGCGCACCGCCCTGGCGTCCTGGGACCGGCGAGTGCCCACCGGGCAGCTCAACGCGTGGCTGTCCGACGTGATCGCGGCGACGCCACCGCCGGTGCGCGGGGGCCGGGCACCCAAGGTGCTCTTCGCCACCCAGGCCGGCACCCGGCCGCCCACCTTCGTGCTGTTCACCACCGGGTTCCTCGAGGCCGGGTATCGCCGATTCCTGGAGCGCCGGCTCCGGGAGACCTTCGGCTTCACCGGCAGCCCGGTGCGCATCTCCGTCCGAGTCCGGGAGCGTCGGGCGCGCTCTTGATACGAGATGTCGGTCACGACTCTTGGACCGGTGCGCGGGACGAGGGGCACAGTGGAGGTACGACCAGGACGCGACGGGAAAGGTGCGGTGTGCCCACCACGATCGAGGTGTTCGCTGATCTCGTCTGCCCATTCTGTTACCTCGTGGAGCAACCGCTTGCGGACGCTGTCGAGGACGGTGACGTGCAGATCGCCTGGCGCCCCGTCGAGCTGTGGCCGCAACCCTCGCCGACACCGCGGCCCGAGGATGATGACCTGCAGTCGACGTGGCGGCAGGTGGTCTACCCGATGGCTGAGCGCATGGGCGTCCCGATCGTGCTGCCCCGGGTGTCACCGCAGCCCTCCAGCCGGCTCGCCTTCGAGGGCTTGGTGTATGCCGAGGAGTACGGCCTTGGGCGGCGCTACACGGAGCGGATATTCCGGGCATTCTTCGTCAAGCAGCGCGACATCGGGCGACCGGAGGTCCTGACAGACGTCGCCGCGGAGCTCGGGCTCGACGCCGATGACTTCCGCGCGGCGCTGGACTCTGGTCGCTTTGCCCAGACACACCAGCAGGCGCTTCGCCGGGCACGGGAGCTGGAGATCACCACCGTGCCCACGCTCCTCGTCGAGGGGCGGCGGCTGGAGGGTGTCCCCTCCGCAGCGGCGCTGCACCGGCTGCTCAACGAGGCGGTGGCACTCCACTAGCCGCAGCCACTGCGCTAGGCTGTGCAGGCGCCCGCGAGGGCGTGGCCGGGACGTGGCGCAGCTTGGTAGCGCACTTGACTGGGGGTCAAGGGGTCGCAGGTTCAAATCCTGTCGTCCCGACCAACGAAAGCGCAGGTCGGAGGGGGTGGCGCCCTCCTGGGCGCCACCCCCTCCGACCCTCCGAGTGACTAACTGCGTGACTATGGATTCAGCTTGCCTCAGGAAAGATCCGGTTCATTGCCGTGGCGCCCTGCTCCATCACCGGTCGGATCTGTTTGCGGTAGACCGCCTCAGTGACTGCTGTGCCGCTGTGGCCGACCAGCCGGGCGATGTCTTCGAGCGCCACGCCTGAGGCGGAGAGCAGGGACACGAAACTGTGCCGCATCTCCCGTGGTGTCCACTCCGTCGGAACGAGGCCGGCCGCCCCGACCACCTTGCGGAACGCGCGCCGGACGTTGTGTGCGTCGAGTTCAGTGCCGACTGCTGAGGCGAACACGAGGTTGCGCTCAGCGAGTTTCCGGGCTGTGTCCTGATGGACGCGGTGAGCCTGTAACGCCGTGACGCACCGCGTTGGCAGGGCCAGCGTGCGGCGTGACTTCCTGGTCTTGGTGTCGCCGCCCGCCCGTACCGAGTGCCACACCGCGATGGAGGGCAGTACTTCCGGGTCAGCGTCGGGTTGCCCTACCAGGTCAACGTGGTCCCAGGTGAGGGCGCGTAGTTCCTCCGTGCGAGCGCCGAGGAGCAGGGACAACACGATGTAGGCACACAGGGGGGACGGCTCGGCAGCGGTGAGTACCGCTTCGGCCTGTTCGAGTGTGAGCGCTTTTGACGGTCGGCCCGGCTGCCCGGTCGGAACCTCACACAGCATGACCACGTTCCGTTTCACTTTGTCCCGCGCCTGAGCGTGCCGGACTGACCTATTCAGGATTGAGTGGAGTAGCCGCAGCGTGCGTGTGCTGAGTGTCTTGGCCATGTGAGACAACCACTTGTCCACGTCGTCGGATGACAGTTCACGGAGCTTCCGCACGCCGAGGTGGGGCAGGATGTGCCCTTCGGCGAGATAACGGTAGTTGTTCACCGTTTCCTTATCTCGACCGTTCAGGCCGTACGTGAGCCAACTTGTGAACGCATCTTTGACGGTGTATCCGTGGGGCGCGATGGTCAGTCCGTCGTCGAGGTCGCGCAGGATTTCCTTGAGCTTGTCCTTCGCCTCGGTTTTGGTCTTCCCACTGGCACGTTTGACGATTCGTTTGCCGCGTCCGTCGTGTCCGACGTGGGCTGTGGCGATCCACCGTTGCCGCTTGTCATCCCAGTGCAGGCCGCCGTCGCCGCGACTACGCCGTTTCGTCATGGTGCTTCCCCTCCTGTGCTTCGCGTTCCAGCAGGGCCACGTAGTTGCGCAGCGCCGCTGCGGAGATGAGCCGGGCGCGGCCCTGCTGTACTGACCGCAGGCGGCCGAAGCGGATCTGCTCGTAGATGGCCGACCGGCTCATCGAGAGCAGGAGCATCGCCTCTGGGATCTTGTAGAGGTACTTTCCGAACTCGGTAGCCTCTACGGCGCTGTTGGTGGCCATCGTACCTCCCCAGCTGTGTGCGGTAAGGGCCGTAAGTCGGGTAAGTTGGCTGGTCATGGGCTTACCGACCGATCTGTGCTTACCGATTGGTCGGTAAGTCGGCACGCGTCCGGCTGGTCGGTGCTTACGGATGGATCGGTAAGCTGGTCGGCGTCGGTAAGCGGTTGGCCTGCGGACTTACCGTTCTTACCGGGATTACCGATCGCGGATAGGTAGCGTGACCATGCGTCGGCTAACCCGGTTTGGGCCTGTCTGCCGGTCGTGCCGTAGGTGACGTAACCTTTGGTGCTGCCCTCGTCGGTCTCGAACGTGACCGGCCGCACCCCGTACCTGCTGAGATCGCGGGACAAGCGGCGGGCGTCGAGCGGTTTGCCATGCAGGTCTCCCCACGGCGCTTCGTCCAGGTCGAGCAGTTCGGTAAGGATGGTTTTGGTGGGTAACCGGTCGGTTCGGTGGTGGGTGAAGAGTTCACGGAGGTCGGCGAGCATACGGACACCGGGTGAGGTGATGTGGGGTCCGGTGTTGAAGACGAAGTGTCGGCAGGCGGCTCGGGCGGTGGCGGGCCAGTGGTTCCCAGCGGTGTCCGCGATGGCTAGGAGTGGTTCCCAGATCTCGGCCGAGCGGTCGGTGACTCCCTCGGGCATTACGGGCTGGGCGTCGCCGAGTCGGGTGCCTACCGAGTCGATCCATGTGGCGAGTTGTTCTCGGAATGGTTGGGCTTGGCAGGCTACTTGGCGTTCTCGGAATGGTTCGACGGGTTCGTCGGTGCGGCGTCGGCGCATGTGGATGGTGATGGCGCGGGTGGTGATGGTGGTGGGCATGGCACCGGCGATCCCGGCGAGCGCGGCGGGGGCGTAGACGGGGAAGCGCTCGACTTTCATGGTTTTGGCGTCGCCGACGCAGCGGGCGATGGTGGCTGAGCGTTTGTACCCGGCGTTGAGCAACCCGCGAAGGTCTTCGTTGTTCCCCCCGTTTTTCGGGTTGAATATCGCGTCGACTTCATCGAACAGGATCGTGATCGGTCCCATGGACACCAGACGGAATAACGCGGCTGGGGTCGCGGAGATTGTCATCTCCGGTGCCCGTACGAGGTATTGGGCGACTTCGAGGACTCGTGTTTTGCCTGATCCGGGTTCGGCGGAGTCGAGTATCAGCCGGGGGGTGACGTAAAACTGGTCGGTGGCGTGGGTGTGGGCGTACCACAGGGCCAGGGTCGGGGCGCAGTGTTCGGAGGGGAACACCGAGAACCGGCCCACGAACGCAGCCACGTCATCGAGCACCTCATGCCCGGCCCGGACGATGGCGCTGGGTGGTGGTTGCCCGAGCCAGTCCAGTGACCGGGCTGGCTCGGTGTCGGCCAGCGCGGTCGGTGGCGTGGTGGTGTGCTGGTCGTGCCAGGTCTGCTGGCAGTCCTCGGAGCAGAAATCCGGTGAGGGCGACGCGCCCACGGGCTGCCCGCACTGTTGACAACCGTGGTCGCCGAGGGCGGTGTCGATCGCGGTCAGCGCGGTGCTGATGTCGGGTCTCATGCCGCCCCCCGGTAGCTGGTACGGGGTGTGGCGCGGCGCGGGTTACGGGCCCCGGCCGCGAGTCCGGTGGTGATGACCCGGGCCACTTCACGGGGTGTGCAGTCACAGTCGGCGCTGATCAGAGCACCGGCGGCGGTGGTGAGTTCGGCCCGCGCGGTGGCTTCGTCGAGTAGCCCGGCGCCGACGAGCTGGCCCAAGGCGTAGGCAGCGCGGCAGAGCACCGCGTTGTGCTGCCCTCCCGGGGCCGTGCGGACCCGGTGGCACTCGCCCCGCACGGCGGCGCAGGCGTATCCGCCGGGGTTGGTCGTGACCGTCTGAGCGAGCGCTGAGATCACCGTGGGCGGCGTGGGCGTGAGGGCCTGGTGTAACCAGCCGGGCAGCTCGGCGGGCTCCCGGTCGTCACTCAGCTCGTACCCACTCGGGGGGACCGGGCTGCCGGGTGCGACGACGTACCCACCGTGTGCCCGGGTGTCGATCTTCCTTATCTGCAGGTAGTCCCGCTCGTCGGGTACGTGCGGTTGAACCGGGTTCCGGCGTGTCCCTCGCAGATATCCGTGGTGTGTGGGGC
>JBOHFI010000073.1:0-21839 GCA_050699595.1 Pseudonocardiaceae bacterium
GTCGGGCGCCACCTCCAGCCGGCGGGCCCGCCCGCGCAGCACCACCTCGTCGTCGCAGTAGGCCACTCCGTCCAGCGGTCGCACCACTCCGAGCCCGACCAGCACCCCGCCGGAGTCGTCCCGTACCAGCGGTACCCGGTCCGGCTCGCCGCGCAGCGCGAGGCCGGCCGCCCTCGCGGACGCCGTCGGCAGGCCCCAGAGCCGGGCCACCGCCGAGGACGCCGAGGACGGCACGTAGCCCACCGGCACCGTCCCCACGGTCTCGGTGCGCAGCAGCCGCAGTAGCACCGCGGCCAGGTCGGCGTCGGTGCCGCAGACCACCAGACGCCGACCGTCCAGGCCCGCCAGGGTGTCGCTGAGCTCCTCGTGCCCGGGGCGGGCCGGCACCGCCGTCACCTCGGCGCCCCCAGGGCCGGGCCACCGAGCAGACCCGCAGGTCAGCACCACGGCACCGACCACTTCCACCTCCGGGGTCTACGCTCGCCTCGGCGTACCACCGCAGCGAACGATGTTGGAGTACCACATGCCGGCGATCGTGCTCATCGGTGCCCAGTGGGGCGACGAGGGCAAAGGCAAGGCCACCGACCTGCTCGGCGAGCGGGTCCAGTGGGTGGTGCGCTACCAGGGCGGCAACAACGCGGGCCACACCGTGGTGCTGCCCGACGGGCAGGACTTCGCGCTGCACCTCATCCCGTCGGGCATCCTCACCCCGGGCGTGACCAACGTCATCGGCAACGGTGTGGTGGTGGATCCCGGCGTGCTGCTCGACGAGCTGGCCGGCCTGCAGGCCCGCAACGTGAACACCGAGCGGCTGCTGATCTCCGCCGACGCGCATCTGATCATGCCGTATCACGTCGCGATCGATCGGGTCACCGAGCGCTACCTGGGCAAAGCCAAGATCGGCACCACTGGGCGCGGCATCGGGCCCACCTACCAGGACAAGGTGGCCCGGGTCGGGGTCCGGGTGCAGGACCTGCTGGACGAGAAGATCCTGCGGCAGAAGGTCGAGGCTGCGCTGGACTTCAAGAACCAGGTCCTGGTCAAGGTCTACAACCGGCGCGCGCTGGACGCCGAGCAGGTGGTGGACACCGTGCTCGAGCAGGGCGCACACTTCGCGCACCGGATCGCCGATACCCGGCTGATACTCGACCAGGCGCTGCGGCGCGGCGAGACGGTACTGCTGGAGGGCAGCCAGGGCACCCTGCTCGACGTCGACCACGGCACCTACCCCTTCGTCACCTCGTCGAACCCGACCGCGGGCGGCGCCTGCGCCGGGTCGGGCATCGGCCCCACGAGGATCACCGCCGTGGTGGGGATCCTCAAGGCCTACACCACCCGGGTCGGCTCGGGTCCGTTCCCCACCGAGCTGCACGACGCCCTGGGTGAGCGGCTGCGCAAGACCGGTGGGGAGATCGGGGTCACCACCGGGCGAGCCCGGCGGGTCGGCTGGTTCGACGCGGTGATCGGGCGCTACGCGGCGCGGGTGAACGGGATCACCGACTTCTTCCTGACCAAGCTCGATGTGCTGTCCGGCCTGGACCCGGTGCCGGTGTGCGTGGCCTACGAGGTCGACGGCAGGCGCGTCGAGGAGATGCCGATGACCCAGACCGACCTGCACCACGCCGTGCCGGTGTACGAGGAGCTACCCGGCTGGTGGGAGGACCTGTCTCACTGCCGCACCCTCGCGGAGCTACCCCGCAACGCGCGGGCCTACGTGGCGCGGCTAGCGGAACTCTGCCAAGCCCCCATCTCCGCGATCGGCGTAGGCCCCAGCCGCCACCAGACGATCGAACTCCGCCCCCTGTGACGCCATCAACCGCTATTCGGTTCCGAATGGCGCTCGGACGCCGCCGCAAACCGCAATTCGGTTCCGAATGGCGGCCAAATCCCCCGACGTCCCGAACTCAACAGGAGAGGGGGAACTCTAGCTGTTGAGTTCGGGAATATCACGGTGGTGCTGATCAGATGACGCTGTCCAGGGTTCCGCTCTTGGCTTGGGCGAGCAGGTCACCGAACTGGCCGGTGCTCATCCGGACCGCGGAGCCGAAGTCGTCGGTGAGTACGACGCGCTGCTCAGGCGGGGCGGACTCGTCGACGAACAGTTGCGGACAGGCGGGGTCGCCGCAGCCACAGTTGGTCGGGCAGAAGGTGGCGAGCGGCTGGGCGGTGGTGATGTCGAACATGGTAAACCTCCGATGTCGTTGCCTGACCACCCGAAGGTACGTGTCTCCGGCGAGTCGCGAGACGCCCCATCGGGTGAAAACCGTCGGTAACCTCTTGACACGGATCTGGAGGATGTGATGGATGATCTGGCCGCTCTGCTGACCGGCCCGGCCGCGCGGGACGCGCTGGCCCGCCGCGATATCGCGGCGGTGTTCCGCATCCTGCGTGACGCGGGGGTGAGCCAGGTGCGCATCGCGCGCGCTACCGGGCAGCGGGAGTCGGAGGTCTCCGAGATCTTCTCCGGGCGCCAGGTGCAGTCCGTCGCGGTGCTGGAGCGGATCGCCGACGGGCTGGGGGTGCCCCGGGGCTGGATGGGGCTGGCGT
Source organism: Pseudonocardiaceae bacterium (assembly GCA_050699595.1). GTDB lineage: Bacteria > Actinomycetota > Actinomycetes > Mycobacteriales > Pseudonocardiaceae. The sequence continues at coordinate 2,548 of JBOHFI010000073.1, forward strand.
ACAGCGCTGGCCGCGAACCGGAGCCGGTGGCGCCGGGGGACGCGCCGACTGAGACCCAGATCAGAGTCCACAGGATCCGGCGTGCCTCCACCGTGCTCGGCACCGTGCTGTGGGGTGGGCCGCCCTCCGGTCCCGCCGCCCCGGTTCGCGCCCAGGAGGCTCCGACCCCGGTGCCGCGCCGGGTCGGGACCGCCGACATCGCTCGGGTTGCGGCCACCACCGAGCGGCTCGGCCAGCTCGTCGGTGATCTCGGCGGGATCCCGGTGACCGATGCGCTGACCGCGCACACCAGGGTCAGTGAGGCGCTACTCGGCGCCACCATGGGCGACCCGGTCCGGCAGCGGATGCTGGTCGCGCTCTCCGATGCGCACCGCACCGCCGGCAGTGCGGCCGCTGGCGCCGGGCTGCGGGACCTCGCCTGCGAGCACTTCAGCCGCGGCATGGAGTGCGCTTGCGCCGGGGGCGACCAGCGGAGGGCGGTGGTGAATCTGGCCTGCTTGGGGTCTCTTGAGCTGCCCGCCGAGCCGAGCGAGGCGCTGAAGTTCTACCGGCTCGGCGCGGCGACCGCGCCGAGCCGGCTCACCCGCGCGGTGCTGCAGTACCACTGCGCCTTGGCGCTCGGTCTGCTCGGCCTGGCGGATGACGCACTGCGCGAGCTGCGCTGGGCGGGGGAGTCCTTCGAGGCGGCGAGTGAGGAACCCCGACTCTGGGAGCGTTTCGCGACCGCGTTCCCGCACTGCGAGGGCCGCATCTACTTCGCGCTGGGGCGTTTCGACCGCGCCGCGGTGGCCCTGTCCGCCGCGGCGGAGGCAATGAGCCACGCCGTGGTGTGCACGGTGAACAACTCCGGGCTTCTCGCGGCGGCGCAGCTCCGGTGCGGCGAGCTGCGCTCCGGGCTGACCACCGCCGTGCAGGTGATCACTTCGGCCAGGGGCCTGCGTTCGGTGTGGTTGCGGCATTGGCTCGCGCCGTTGCAGCAGGCCGCTGCCGCCCGGCGCGAATCGGCCTGCCAGGACCTGGCCCGCGAGCTGGCGAGGCTGCGCAGCGCGGCGTGACCAGCCGGGAACCCGGTCAGCGCAGCAGCGCGGCGATGTCCTGGGGCGCAACCGGTGGGGCGAGCGCGGCGCCGCGTGCTGAGTCGGCACCGGCGGCGCGCCACCAGCTCACCTGCTCGGTGTCGTCGATACCCGCCACCACCACGGCGGCGCCGGTGCGGCGGATCAGTGGCACCAGGCCGGCCACCCCGGCGCGCACCACCGAGTCGGGCGTGCGCGCGGCGGCGTCCACCAACGAGCCGGCGATCTCCACCCCGTGCACCGGCAGAGACTCCAGCAGGACCAGGTTCCCCACGGCCTGGCCGTACCGGGTCAGCACGGTGCGCACCCCGATGTCGGCCAGGGTGACCACGTTGTCCACCGCGTCACCGTGTCCCGCGGCGATCACCTCGGACGGCATCCCGAGCTGGAGATCCTCCGGTCGCAGCCCTGTTGCCGCCAGGGCGTCGCGTACCACCGCCACCAGGTCGGGATCCTGCGTCAGATACGTGGTCAGGTCGACGCGGACCGGTGGCACGGCCACTCCGAGTCGGTCGCGCCAGCCGCGGAGCTGCTCGCAGGCTTGCCGCACCATCCACGGCCCGATCGTGAGGACCAGGCCGGTCTGCTCGGCGAGCGCGAGACACTCCTCGTGCGCCACGACACCGTGCGCCACGACACCGTGCCCATCGACACCGTGCCCATCGACACCGTGCCCCCTGACACCGTGCTCCGGATGCTCCCAGCGCAGCAGCGCCGCCAGCGCCACGGGCCGGCCGGCGTCGGACGCCGCCGGGTCGAGTCGTACCAGCGGCTGGTAGGAGAGGGTGACCTGGCCGTTCTCCCAGGCCTCGGGCATCGCGGTGGCCAGCGCGTACCGGGCCCGTTCCTCGGCGTCGGCGGATCGGTCGAACAGCCCCCACTGCCCTCGGCCGGTTCGCCTGGCCCGGTGCAGCGTCGCCTCCGCAGCACGGATCAGTTCTTTCGTATCAGCCTCCCCGGCGTTGCGGCGCACGACGATGCCCATACACGCCGAGACGGCGAGCCCGCGGCCGGCGAGATAGACCGGTTCGGACAGCTCGGCGTTGATGCGCGCGGCGAGGGTGGCGGCGTCGGGGGTGATCGGAGATTCCTCGACGAGGATCGCGAACTCGTCGTCGTCGAACCGGGCGACGAACGCGTACTCCCCGGCGAACAGCGACTGGAGCCGCGCGGCGACCGATCGCAGCAGAAGGTCACCGAAGCCCTGGCCGAGACCCTCGTTGACGACCGCGAAGCAATCCAGGTCGATCTTGCAGAGCATGACGGCCGCGTCGTGGTCACGCTCGAGCACCGAGTCGAGGTGGCCGGCGAAGTGCAGCCGGTTGGGCAGCCCGGTCAGCAAATCGTGCAGCGACTGGTGGCGCACCCGCTGCTCGAGCAGTCGCTGGTCGGTGACGTCCTCGACCGTGGTGACGTGCTGTGTCGGGGTGCCCACCGCGTCGCGCAGCACCGACACGGTCAGCGCGACCCACGTGGTGTCCCCGCGCCCGGTCAGCGCCTTGACTCTGCACTGGAAACGGTCCTGTTCGCCGTCGACGAGCGTCTGATACGCGCTCTGCAGCGGCGCTGCGTCGGTGGGGTGGAAGAGCTCGCTCAGGTGGTGGCCGGTGAGCCCGGCGGGCGGGTAATGCAGGATTTCGGTCAGCGCGCTGTTGGTCTCGGTGACGGTGCCGTCCAGCCGGCTGATCACCATGCCCACCGGAGTGGTGTCGAACACCTCCCAGAACCACGTCTCGCGCTCGGCGCGGGTGCGATACCGCAGCGCTGAGGCGTATCCGGAGGCCAGCGCGGCGAGCAAGGACACGACCTTGCCAGCCAGCCCCTCGACGATGCGCAGCTCAGGCAGCGTGGGCAGGCCATGACCGAGGATCTCCACGGTGGCGCCCAGGCTCTGCTCGCCGATGAAGCCCCGCGCCACGAGCTCGGTGCCGACGTCCGCCGCGGGTCCCGGACGCAACGGCTCCCGGACGAGCGCATCGACCAACCGGTTGAGCTGGTCGCGTAGGCATTCCTCGACCCACCCGCCCACCAGCGGTACCTCGGCGGTCGGGCTCACTCCGTCCAACCAGGCGCGGGCGAGCCCCGCCCGTGAGACGGGCTGGGCTGGGCCGGTCATCTCGGTTTGTCCACCACTCAGCTTGCCCCACCAGTCCGTGCCCCTAGCAGTGCTAGGTCCCCCGATATTTGCGATAGTATACCAAATGTCGCCGTTGCGCTGATCATTCCCACCGACCGGAGGGTGTGGCACGGGCCGTGCGTCTCCTACCCTGCGCACCGTGCGAGTTCTCGTGATCGGTGCCGGCGCCCGCGAACACGCCCTGGTGCTGGCCCTGTCCGGTGATCCGGCGGTCACCGCGCTGGCCTGTGCGCCCGGTAACGCCGGTACCGCGGCCCTGGCCGAGCAGTCCGGTGTGGACGGCACCGATCCGGTCGCGGTCGCGGACCTGGCGAGCTCGTGGTCGGCCGACCTGGTGGTGATCGGTCCCGAGGTGCCGCTGGTGGCCGGGGCGGCCGACGCCGTACGCGCGGCCGGCATCGCGTGTTTCGGTCCCGGCGCCGGCGCGGCGCGGATCGAGGGATCCAAGGCGTTCGCCAAGGACGTGATGACCGCCGCGGGGGTGCCCACCGCGCGCAGCGAACTGGTGGACGATCCCGGCCGGCTGGACGCGGCGCTGAGCCACTTCGGGCCGCCCTGGGTGGTGAAGGACGACCAGCCGGCTGCGGGGAAGGGAGTCGTGGTCACCGGGGATCGGGACGTGGCCAGGGCACACGCGCTGACCTTGCTCGACGGCGGCCACCCGGTGCTGCTGGAGGCCTACCTGGATGGTCCGGAGGTGTCGCTGTTCTGCCTGGTCGACAGCGAGCGCACGGTGCTGCCGCTGCTACCCGCCCAGGATTTCAAGCGAGTCGGCGACGGAGACGTCGGCCCGAACACCGGCGGGATGGGCGCCTACGCCCCGCTGCCCTGGGCCCCGCCGTCGCTGGCCACCGACGTCGCGGCGCGGATCGTGCAGCCGGTGGTGGACGAGCTGGCCCGGCGCGCAGTCCCGTTCTCCGGGCTGCTGTATGCGGGCCTGGCCCTGACCACCGGGGGCCCGCAGGTGATCGAGTTCAACTGCCGCTTCGGTGACCCGGAGACCCAGGCCCTGCTGGCGCTGCTGCGCACGCCGCCGGCCGGGCTGCTGTGGGCCGCGGCCACCGGTGCGCTGGCCCGCCATCCCGTGCCGCGGTGGGACCCGGGTGCCGCGGTGGTCGTCGTGCTGGCCGCGCAGGGCTATCCCGGCATCCCACGCACCGGCGATGTGATCACCGGGGCGGCGGGGGTGGGGATACTGCACGCGGGCACCTGCCGCCGCGGCGACGGGGCCGTCGTATCGGCCGGTGGGCGGGTGCTCTCCGTGGTGGGGACCGGCGTCGACCTCGCCGCCGCGCGGGAGCAGGCATACCAGCGCCTCGCGCGGGTGCACCTGCCGGGGGGGCATTACCGAAACGATATCTGCTCGCTCGCGACGCGCCGCGAGAATGGCCCGCCCGCGGGTCGTTGACGCGATAACCTCCCGACGATCATTCGCGGGAGAGGAGGCTGAGCAAGACGATGGTCATATGCGACCGCCAAGGCGAGCAACTACTGCTGACGTTGTCGCCGGAAGGGGTTCGCTTCCTGCGCGAGCAGTGGGCTTGGCTGCGCGAGCTGGTGCGCTGGCAGCTCGCTGGTTGTACTGACGACCCGCTGGCCCAGGTCACCGGACTGCCGGTACCCATCGGCACCATCGACGGTCGGCTCGCCTACGTTGTGGACTACTGGTGTGGCACGAAGGAGACCGGTCCGGTCCGCCAGCTCTGGGAGGGCTGGGTCCTGCACGACCTGGAGCACAGCCTGACCCGGGTGCTCGGCACACTGCCCCGGTACGGCGGCGTGGTCGCGCTCCCCGGCGAGGGTTACCCCTCCGCCGCCGAGTGGGGCTGGATGCTGGAGACCCTGCACGTCGTGCTGGACGTCTCCGGTCGGGTCAGCATCACCGGCTCGCCGGAGCGCATCCTGCCCCCGGCGCCGTCGGCCCAGGACACCGAAAGCTACCGCCGCAGCCTCCGCTGGCTCGAGATGGTGATTGACGCCCTCACTCAAGCCCAAAAAACCACCCCAGCCGATTGATCGTATGCACCGGCTAGTGCCGCTACGCTGAGCTGCGGTGAGCCGCGCTGGGTCGGGCCGGGTTCGCGGGACCAGAGCGAGAGAGGGTGGCATGGGAAGACACGATCAGACCCGTGATGGGGGGCGGCCCAGCGCCGAGGTGGACCCTTCGAAGATTGTGCGACCGAAGGATGACGATGACGGCCGGCACACCGACCGCAGCGGCGACAGCGACGACGGCGGTGACAGCGACAGCGACGACCACCACCGCCGCGACGACAAGTGATGGAGTGCAGCGGGCGCACCGTGCCCTGGCTGAGCGGTTAGGTGACCAGCTCCCCGCCGGTTGGCGAGCCGCTTACGACGTCCACCCTCGGCACCTGTTTTTGCCCGACCGGGTCTGGGTGACGCTCGACGAGTCACTGGATCGGCTGGTTGAGCCGGACCGCTGGCTCGCCTATGCCTACGGTGACGACTCGGTGATCACTCAGCTGCACGACGGCGCGGAGTGCTCTGCGCACGGTTATCCGATCAGCAGCTCCTGCTCGATGCCTGCTGTGGTGTTCACCATGCTCGGCCACCTTGATCCCCAGTGTGGGGAGCGGATTCTGGAGATCGGTACCGGCACCGGGTGGACCGCTGCGCTGCTGGCCCACCAACTCGGTGATGACCACGTGGTCAGCGTCGAGGTCGACCCCGCTGTGGCGGACACCGCGCGCCGCAACCTCACCCGGGCCGGGCGCGAGTTGCTGGTGATCACCGGCGATGGAGCTGAAGGCTACTCACCGGGTGCCCCCTACGACCGCGTGATCGCCACCTGTTCGGTGCAGACCGTGCCGTATCCGTGGGTGGCGCAGACCCGGCCTGGCGGTGTCATCCTCACCCCCTGGGGGTCAACGTTCGAGAACAGTGCCTTGTTGCGCCTCACCGTCGACCAGAGCGGGGAGCGGGCTGTGGGTTGCATCGTGGACTGGGCCGCCTTCATGCGGCTGCGGGCGCAGCGGCCAGTGATTCCCGGGGAGCCCGACGTTTTCGACGCCATCGCCGACCGCGGCCGCACCGACGTCGACCTTGCTGATCTGCTGGGCGAGCACGCCCGCTTCGGCATCGGCCTGCGCGTGCCCGACTGCCGGCTGACCTGGGAGCTGGGCGACGACGGCTACCTGTCCACATTGTGGCTGCTCGCGCCCGACTCCTGGGCCAGCGTGCACGACACCGTCGTCCGGCAAGCCGGAACACGTCGGCTCTGGGACGAAGTGACCACCGCCTACTCCCGGTGGCAGCTGTCCGGGCGGCCATCCCGCGACCGCTACGGCGTGACCGTCACCGCCGACCGCCAATGGGTGTGGCTCGATGACCCGACACAGCCCGTCACCACCTCCAGCTAGCCGCTGGGGTCCAGGCCGGCGAGCGGTTGGCGAGGTGTTGCGCTCGACCGGAGGTCGGCAGCCAGCCGTTGCTGGAGCCGCAGGTGGCGGAATTGGTACAGCGCGCCGGACTGCCGCAGCACGCCCCGGCGGTGCGCGTCGGAGAGGAACGCCATCAACCGCCACGGCAGTTTTCCGGTGATACCCAGCCAGACTCGGGCGACCAGGAGCCGCCCCCACGCGCTGAGGCACACCGCGACCGGCCCCATGAGAAGCCACAGTTGCTTGGCCACGTCGTGACTTCCGTCGGCGTCGGGGATGGAGAGGGCGACGATGAAAAAGACGAGACCGGAGAGCACCATCACCAGGGCGCCGCGAGCGAGTGCGGCCGCCCGGTCCGTCTTCAGGCTCGACAGGGGGCTGCTGGACCGGGTGAGGTCGGCTGGCGTCTCCAACCAGCGGTAGAGACCGCAGGCGACACCCCCGATGCCACCCAGTATCAGGCCGCCAATGAGCCCAAACTGTAGGCCACCGAGGAGGAGCTGCCGGAATGTAAGCTGCCCGAACCAGTACACGGCCTTCTCGGAAACGCTCTGTGCTAAGCGTTTACCTTCCGCTGCCCGGCCGTCGTGGAAGCGGATAGTTGCACGCCCATCCTTTGATTGGATCAGAACGTGCTCCATGAACGATGTGCAGTGCAGAAACGGCGCATAGCGGCACTGTTCCGGGCCGAAAATCCCATGTCTTTCGGGGCCTATCGCCCAGCGATCCGCAGAACTTTCTTCAACGACGCCGACGCCAGGAAGATCGATAAAACCGGAACCGCGCGGATTGACGATCAGTATCCCACTGACAACATTCGGTGGCTTTGCGGTCTTAGTGCCGTCCAGTGCGACGCTGTATTCCCACCCATCCTGATCCTTAGCGGAGCGAGTCCCGTTCGATGTTGCGGTCACTGCGCTTCCGGCAGGGAAACCATCGTTCGTGTCAGCGCGCCACCCCGCGATCGTGCCGCCGACCGTTCCGAGCGCTAAACCGAAGAACAGGCAGACAGCGAAACACCTCAACAGTCCCCCGCCAAAATCATGGCGGAGCCTGTGCAGAATCGGGTGGCGGCGAAAAACCGCTACGGCAGGCGGCGTCAGGCGCCGGGCCTGAGTGAAGAACCACGCCGCGACACCACACGTCGCGCCCGCGAGCACCGGGATCACGTAGCTCGGCTCCATGTTGCCTATGTTGGTCAGCTGGCTAAGTTCACCGCCGAAGAAAAACGACGCCACTACGGCCGCGATTCGCCAAGCTGCGGGCCGCCTCCTGGTCCGACCCCGCCCCGTCCACGGAATGGTCAGCGGCACGGGTCGATCGGATACGCCGACTGTCCCGAAGACGACACTGATCGCGGCCCCGGCCAGGAGGCCCTGGACGAGGTAGCCTCCGAGATAATTCAGTTGTATACCGTACGCGAGATCCGCAACCGCACCGATGGTGACCCCGAGGAAGGCCGCTATTGCCAGAGTCACTGCCGCTTGATATCGTAAAAATGCCCAGTCGTGCCTCTTCTGCTCGGATTTTCCCGCCATTCGATGCCTGTCGAACAATGCCAGGCCTGCGGTCAGTCCAGTGACGCCGCCGGCTACCAGAGCACCCGATGTGACCACCGTGCCGCTGTGCCAGTGGTTCACGAGGACGTACGGCAGAAACAAGGCCAGCACAATTCCTACCGTGGCCGCTGTGAGGCATCCGGCCAACAACCCCGGAGCCAGATGGCGAAGCAGCGCGGGCAGTGCAGTCTCCAGCTCCCACCAGGCCAGGTCCACGGCATTCCGTCGTTCCAGATGTCTGGCAAGGAAGCCCAGCCACCTCTTGGCCTGGTCAACTGTGCAGGTGGGCTTGCCGCAGTCTTCCGTGTCCCTCGCCGTCTCAGCGTAGACCGCGGGGATGAAGGCGTCGAGCAAGTGTTCCTCGATCGATGCGGCGCTGCCGAGGGGTTTCTTGAGCAGTTCGGCGGGATCGTGGCCGGTGTCGCTGTAGACGCTGCGCGCCATCGCCGTCATGAGTGGCGTACGCAATACATTGCGCAGCGCGGCAGCACCCGGGTCGTGAGAATCATCCTGGAGGTGCCTCAGCACCGGACTCCAGATGGTCCCTGAAAGGTCACCTTCGTTCGTAGGCCGCCGACGAGCCGTCCGTTCCAGATAACCACTGGACTCCGCTAAGGTCAGCGGCAGCAGTTCCACGGGCAGCGCGGACGTCAGCACGTGGCAAGGGAATTTGATCTTCTTGTACGTCTCGGTTTGGCACGTCACCATGACGGGGGTGTCGTCCAATTCCGCATTAAGGTGCTGCACCGCCATCCCGCACAGTTCTTCGGAGAGTTCGTCCAGGCCATCGAGCACGGGCAGCACGCGGCTGGAGCTGAGCAGCTCACTCGCCACAGTACGGCCCGAGGAAGCAATCGCACCCAACGACCCGAAATCAGCGGCCAGGCGCTCGGCAAGCCACCCGCGAAAGCTCTGGCGGTCTGGGTTCCACGTGGACACTGGGAAGATCACCGGGACGGGCTCCCCGGGACCGCGACGGGCCAGCATGCCAAGCGTGAAATGGATCGCGAGCGCACTCTTGCCCGCTCCCGGTCCGCCCAGGACGACCATGCGTCGAGAGGGCACTTTCGTGAACACCTCGACGATGTCATCCCACTGTCCCGCAAAGTCTGCGGGGGTGAGTTTTTCGGCGTCGTGGACGATATTCTCCCAGTGATCGGCAAGGGTCGAGTCCGCCACCTTCCAACGCACTTTCAACGGCTTCGAATCCTGTAGCCGGTGGATCCGAGCTTCTGTCAACCACTGCTTACGTACCTCCGAGGCCAACTCCTCGGTGGTCTGGTCGAGCCGTGCGGTATGGCTAGCGCGAGGGTCCTTATCGCCATCACCTCTCCCCGCGCTGACCACCACCCCCAGCGTGGTGACGATGACGGCTGCTACCGGAGCCCACTTCGCCGCCAAGCTGAAGCCGCCGAAAAAGAGAATCAGCAACGTGACGGCATCCGTCACCAGCGCTGCCGCCACCCAACTCCTGCGTTGTCTACGCCAATCCCACCAGCGCGCCACCCCACCCCCCGCCATCCGCCGCACTTTGCCGGCCCCTTCAATCGTGACGATAAGCCTAGCTGATGTGCGCGGAGGGAGCACCTACGATCTCGTAGTTCCCAGGTGAGACTAATTTATAGCCAATGACGGTGACCTTGCCGTCTCCGGTGCCGTGCACGTCCGGCGACTTGGGATTGTCGGAATCTGGGCCATTGATGTGACTTCCGTCGGGAGTGATGACCTCAATGTGGCCAGGAAATCGGTGGGATTGACATGTGCTGCAGCTGTTGTTCCACGAGCCGTTAACGGTCCAGTCATTGTGGTCACCTATGACCGTAAGGAGAGTGTCGCGATCCGGGACCCGCGCGTCGAGCATTGTTTCTTCGGGAGCGTTGGCGGTTGCGGGAGTGATCGAGAGTGCGAAGACCGAGCCTGTTGTTGCGACGAATACGACAAGCTTCGCGGCGATCCGCTTGCCCGCGTTATTCGCGCGGCCTCCTGATGTTGGTGGCACTTTCGCGGCGTGGCTAGTCTTTCTCCCCATGTTCCTCTCCCGTCAGACCCGGATCCGCGAGTAGCGCCGCGACGGGGTCGCAGCGCTGGTGAGGGGTACCGCTCTGGGCTGGGATGACGACGGTTGCGAAGTCACGAACATCCCCACCGTGAGGCTAACCGCCCTGTGCGGAAGTTATCGCGTCTTCGGGCACAGGCGTTACAGGGTGCGTGCCGGCTGCTACGGCGAGTGCGACTCGGCGCGGCCGACCCGAGCGCGAACCCGGTCGTAAGCTGCTGTGGTGATCCCAGACGTGCTGGCCCAGCGGTATGCCTCCGGGGAGCTGGTGCGGCTGTGGTCGGCGGAGTACAAGGTGGTGCTCGAGCGGGAACTGTGGCTGGCGGTGTTGCGGGCCCAGGCTGATCTGGGGGTGCCGGTCGAGCAACAGACGATCGAGGACTACCAGCGGGTGGTGTCCGTGGTGGATCTCGAATCGATCGCGCGGCGGGAACGGGTGAGCCGGCACGACGTCAAGGCGCGCATCGAGGAGTTCAACGCGCTGGCCGGGCACCAGGCGATCCACCGGGGGCTGACGTCGAGGGACGTCACGGAGAACGTCGAGCAGCTGCAGATTCGCCGCTCCCTGGAGCATGTGCGGGACCGCTGCGTCGCGCTGCTCGCCCGGCTGGCGAGCCGCGCCGCCGAGTATGCCGAGCTGGTGATGGTCGGGCGCAGCCACAACGTCGCGGCCCAGGCCACCACGCTGGGCAAGCGGTTCGCCAGCGCGGCGGACGAGCTGCTGGTGGCCTTCGCCCGTCTGGAGGAGCTGCTGGCCCGCTACCCGCTACGGGGCATCAAGGGCCCGATGGGTACCGCCCAGGACACGCTGGATCTCCTCGGTGGTGATCCGTCCGCGCTGGCGGCCCTGGAGCAACGGGTGGCGCGGCACCTGGGCTTCGCCCGGGTGCTCACCAGCGTCGGGCAGGTCTATCCGCGGTCGCTGGACCATGAGGTCCTCGGCGCGCTGGTGCAGCTGGCCGCCGCCCCGTCATCACTGGCGACCACGATCCGGCTGATGGCCGGTCATGAACTGGTGACCGAGGGGTTCCAGCCCGGCCAGGTCGGCTCCAGCGCCATGCCGCACAAGATGAACACCCGCTCCTGTGAGCGCGTCCACGGCCTGGCCGTGGTGCTCCGCGGGTACGCCTCCATGGTGGCTGAGCTGTCCGGCGCGCAGTGGAACGAGGGCGACGTGTCGGACTCGGTGGTGCGCCGGGTCGCGCTTCCCGGCGCGTTCTTCGCCTTCGACGGGCTCCTGGAGACCTTCCTCACGGTCCTCGACGAGTTCGGCGCCTATCCGGCGGTGATCGAGCGGGAGCTGGGGCGCTATGCGCCGTTCCTGGTGACCACGAAGATTCTCCTCGCGGCGGTGCGCGCCGGGATGGGACGGGAGAGCGCGCACGAGGTGATCAAGGATCACGCCGTCGTGGTCGCGTTGGCGATGCGGGAGAAGGGCGCGGCCAACGACCTGCTCGCCCGGCTCGCGAACGACGAGAGGCTGCCGCTGGACCGAGCTGATCTAGACGCACTACTCGCTGACCGCCTCCCGTTCACCGGAGCCGCCGCCGAGCAGGTCGCCGCGGTCGTCGCCGCGGTCGAGACGGTGCTAGCCCGGCACCCCCACGCCGCCGGCTACCGTCCTGGCGTGATCTTGTAGTCTCGGGCGGCATGAGTGTGCTGGACAGGGAGCTGTCCTGGGTCGCGGATGGTCAGGCGCTGGTCGAGCTGACCGTCATGGAGCTGGCCGACCTGCGCGGGCCCTCCCGGTTGCCCGGCTGGACCCGCGGCCATGTGGTCACCCACCTCGCCCGCAACGCCGAGGGCCTGTGCCGGCTGCTCACCTGGGCTCGGACCGGTATCGAGACACCGATGTACCCGTCGCCGCAGGCGCGGGACGCCGACATCGAGGCCGGCTCGAGGCGCGGGCGGACCGAGCAGCTCGACGATCTCCACCGTACCGGCGCCGCGTTCGCCGTCGCCGCGCGGGAGTTGTCGTCGCGGCACTGGGAAGCCACCCTGAGCACGCGGCACGGCCCATTGCCCGCCGCGGCAGTGCCGTGTGTGCGGGTGCGCGAGCTATGGCTGCACGTGGTGGACCTGGGCGCTGGGGTGGAAATCGACCTGATGCCTGAGGACATCGCCACCGAGCTGGTGCGAGAGGTTGCGAACTGGATGCACACCCGCGTCTCGACTGCCGTTGTGCTACAGCCTCCCGGTGGGGAGCCGGTCAGCTTCGGGCCCGAGGCGAGGGTCCCGGTACCGGTGTCCGGTTCGGTGCAGCAGCTGGCCGGCTGGTTGACCGGACGCTCCCCGGGGGAGCGCCTCACCGCACCCGGCGGGCTACCCGAACTCCCCGGCTGGATCTGACGCGCTCGTCATTTCTTCAGTGTGTGGAACGAGGCGGCGATCTGGTCGAATGTCTTGGCGGACTCGGAGAAACGCTCTCTGGGCAGGGTCTGGAAGACCATGCTGATCATGGTCTTGTCGTGGAACAGGAAGAAGTGGGAGTGCACGCCCTCCAGCTGCGTGGCGGGATCCTTGAAAGAGTAGAAGTAGAAGAAACCGGGAAGCCCGCCCAGCTCGATCTGCTTCGGATCTGTGATCATCTGAATCGACTTGTTGGACGTGACGATGCGGTCCGTCATCTGCCTGGCGCCCGCGAGCTGCTGGGGGCCCACCGGCTCCTGAAGATCACTGGCGCGTACCAGGAAGGAGTTCTCCGTACCTTGCGCTGCCAGCAGGAGGACCTGGGGATCCTTCGGGCTCAGCTTGGTCCAGCCGGACGGGTAGGCGAGTGCGAAACCGGCTTGGTCGCTGCGGAACTCGCTGAAGCCGGCCGGCCGGGCCTTCGTCGAGACGTCCCCCTGGTTCGTCGTATTCGCCGTCTTGGTCGCCTGGGCCGGCTGGCCGCGGCCGAACAAGCCCGGTCCCCACACCGCCGCGGACGTTCCGATCCCCACCGCCAGCAGCACCCCGACGACGATGACCAGCGCTCGTCTCCTGCGTAGGGCGTTCCACAGATCAGCCATAGTGCCCACTTCCTTCGTCACGGAGGGCAGCATCCTACGCGCGCGGCGTGACCACCCCGGCGGTGGGGCGGGCAGCCCGGAACACCCACCCGCTGGTTACCGGCTGTTAGCATCCGATAGGGTGGTTTTTCGGTCAGCAGCTGAACCGGGGGCTGTCGCGAGCCGAAATGCATACCAGAGACAGGACGCAGGGACATTGAGGCTAGGGGCGCTACGCGGGCCTGCGCGCCTCACCGTTGATGTCGTCGACGTCGAGTGGAGTCGATGTCGTGTGGAAGGGGACGGACGTGACGTTTGCTAGTCCAGAGGACAAGTTCGGGATCAAGCTCAGCCCTAGGCGAACGAGGACGCTCGAGCAGAACGCCTCGATGATCCTCGGCAGCATTTACTTCGTGGGCGGGGTCATCGGATTCTACACCACGGGTTTCAGTAACCCGACGGAGATGCTCCCCGATCGCGCGTTCCTGGGGATCTTCATGCTGAACCCCTACCACAACATCGTGCACATCGCGGTCGGGTTGCTGTGGTTCCTGGGGGCGTTCGCGCTCACCCCTCCCGGGAACGAGGGCCTGAACATCGCTATCGGTGGCGTCTACGTTCTGGCCACCGTGATCGGCTTCATGGGCTACCTCAACCTGCTGGCCATCACGACCACGGACCCGGACAACTACCTGCACCTGGTGACAGCTGCGGCGACACTCATCTTCGGTACTGGTCTGCTCAGGGTTTTCAGCGGTCGTCAAACCGCTACCGCGTAAGCGTCGGGCTTCTCGGGCCGTGCTCCCCTGGCCGCCAGGGGAGCACGGCCCATCCTTGTGTTTCGGGAGGTCGGCGTGGCGCTCGTCGTCCAGAAGTACGGCGGCTCGTCGGTGGACAACGCTGAGCGGATCAAGAAGGTAGCCGAACGGATCGTCGAGACGCGCGAGGCCGGCAACGAGGTCGTCGTGGTGGTCTCCGCGATGGGCGACACCTCCGACGAGTTGCTCGACCTCGCCGCCCAGGTGTCGGCGCAGCCCCATCAGCGTGAGCTCGACATGCTGTTGACCGCCGGTGAGCGGATCTCCAACGCGCTGGTCGCGATGGCGGTGCACGCCCTGGGGGTGGATGCCCGCTCGTTCACCGGATCACAGGCCGGAGTGATCACCACCGCCACGCACGGCAGAGCCCGCATCATCGACGTGACGCCGAGCCGGGTGCGCGATGCGCTGGACCAGGGCGCGGTGGCGCTGGTGGCCGGGTTCCAGGGGGTGGCCCAGGACACCAAGGACGTCACCACCTTGGGTCGCGGCGGCTCCGATATCACCGCGATCGCCCTGGCGGCTGCGCTGCGGGCGGACGTGTGCGAGATCTACACCGATGTCGACGGCGTGTATTCCGCCGACCCGCGGATCGTGCCCGATGCCCGCAAGCTCGACACCATCACCTACGAGGAGATGCTGGAGATGGCGGCGTGCGGGGCCCGAGTGCTCATGCTGCGCTGCGTCGAATACGCCCGGCGCAATCACATCGCGGTGCACGTTCGCTCGTCGTACGGCCGAAACCACGGCACCATGGTGTCTGGATCAGTGGAGGATCTCACCGTGGAACAGGCCATGCTCACCGGCGTCGCGCACGACCGGTCCGAGTCGAAGATCACCGTCATCGGGGTTCCCGACGAGCTGGGCAAGGCCGCCCACATCTTCCGTGTGATCGCCGACGCTGAGATCAATATCGACATGGTGTTGCAGAACATCTCGCACACCGGCCGCACCGACGTCACCTTCACGCTGCCCAAGCTCGACGCACCCTTCGCGGTCACGGCGCTGCGCGCGATGCAGTCGCGGATCGGTTTCGCCGACGTACTGTGCGATGACCGTGTCGGCAAGGTGTCGCTGATCGGCGCGGGGATGCGGTCAAACCCGGGGGTCACCGCACGGTTCTGTGAGGCGCTCGCCCAGGCCGGGGTCAATATCGAGACCATCAACACCTCGGAGATCCGGATCTCGGTGCTGGTCCGTGCCGAACAGCTGGACGACGCGGTGCGCGCGATCCACGAGGCGTTCGAACTCGGCGGCGACGAACAAGCCGTCGTCTACGCCGGGACCGGACGGTGAGCCCGGGTGCGGGTGTCCCGCAAGATACCTCGGGTGCGGGTGTCCCGCATGGTGCAGCCCGGCCCACGCTCGCGGTCGTCGGCGCTACCGGGGCCGTGGGTACCGTCATGATCGACATCATCGACTCGCGACCCTCGGTGCCCTGGGGCGAGATCCGGTTGATCGCCTCGGCCCGCTCGGCCGGCAAGAAGATCACCGTTCGGGGTGCGCGGCACGCTGTCGTCGAACTCACCCCGGAGGCCTTCGACGGTGTGGACGTCGCGATGTTCGACGTCCCGGACGAGGTCTCCGAGCGGTGGGCCCCGATCGCCGCGGGCCGGGGTGCGGTCGTGGTGGACAACTCCGGCGCGTTCCGGATGGATCCCGACGTTCCTCTGGTGGTGCCCGAGGTGAACCCCGCCGCCGCTTTCGTGCGGCCGAAGGGCATCATCGCCAACCCCAACTGCACGACGCTGTCGATGATGACGGCGGTGGGTGCGCTGCACCAGCGGTTCGGCCTCACCGAACTGGTGGTGGCCAGCTATCAGGCCGCTTCCGGCGCGGGGCGCGCCGGGGTCGACCGGCTGTACGCCGAGCTCGCCGCGGTGGCCGGCCAGGGCGTCGGGGTGCGCGGCGGGGACATCGTGGCCGCGCTGGCCGCAGCGGGGCTGCCCGCTCAGTCACCGTTCCCGGCGCCGCTGGTGATGAATGTGGTGCCCTGGGCCGGGTCGCTGAGATGCGACGGCTGGACATCCGAGGAGCTCAAGGTCCGCAACGAGTCCCGCAAGATCCTCGGCATCCCGGGTCTCAAGGTGTCGGCCACCTGCGTGCGGGTCCCGGTGGTCACCTCGCACGCGCTGGCGGTGCACGCGGTGTTCGCCCGGCCGGTCACCGTGGAGCAGGCCCGGCAGGTCTTCGCCGCGGCGCCGAGCATCGTGCTGGCCGACGATCCGGCCGCCGGGGTGTGGCCGACCCCGGCGGAGGTGGTCGGGGCGGACCCGACCTACGTCGGCCGGATTCGCCAAGCCCTGGACTTCGCGAACACGCTGGACTTCTTCGTCTGCGGGGACAACCTGCGCAAGGGCGCGGCCCTGAACACCTACGAGATCGCCGAGGCCCTCGTCGGTAGTGTGAAGGGACTGGGCGGGCGAGTGTGAGGAGGGTCTGGGCGGGGTGGAGGACGCGAAGGTATTCGGGGCGCGGTTGCGTGAGGTGCGGTGCTGGCGGGGTTTGACCTTGCGTGAGGAGGCCGGCCTGGCTGGGTTGTCGTTCAGCTTTTGGGGTCAGGTGGAGCGCGGTGAGAAGGCCGTGAACAGCCGTCGGACGCTGGAGGCGATGGCCACGGTGCTGCGGGTGCACCCCACCGAGCTGAGCGGGCAACCCTGGGCGCCTCGGGATGCGGTCAGCTCGGAGGCACATGCCGGGCTGCTGGTCATCGAGACCGCGTTGGAGCGTTACGAGCTGGGCAGCGACCCGGAGCTGCCCGTGCGGGCTTGGCCGCAGATCCAGGCCGACCTCGATCGGCTTGGGAAGCTCAACTGCACCGTGGACCACGCGGCGCAGGGTGAGCTGGCGTCGGCGTTGATCGGGGAGCTGCATGGCGCCTACCTGCGGCTGCCGGACCGGCACCGGGAAGTCCTGCTCGGGCTGATAGACGCCTACAGCATTGCCATGTGGACCGCCAAGGACCTCGGCGGGCGCGGGCTTCCGGCGCTGGCGGCCCGCGCCGTGCGGCAGTGCGCCGAGGCGCTGGGTGAGGTGGTGTGGTTGGGGTACGCCGCCTGGCTGCGTGGTAACGCCACGGGCCAGCTCGACCGGGTTGGGCAGTACCGGCGCTCGGTGGCTGCGGCGGAGACCCTGACTAGCGAGCTGGACTGTGGTGATGCGCTGCAGGCGTGCGGGATGTTGCACCTGTCGGCCGCGCTGGCGGCCGGTGCGCTGGCTGACCGCGTCACGGTGGCCACGCATCTCGGGGAGGCTTCGGCGCTGGCGGCCCGGATGGACACCGAGTTCGGTAGCTGGGCAGGACTGACGTTCGGGCCGACCAACATCGGGATCTGGCGTACCTCGATAGCGGTCGAGCTCGGCGAGTACGGCCAAGCGCTCGACGTCGCGAAGACGGTGCACCCCGAGCTGCTCTCCCCCCTTCGCCAGGCGCAGTTCTGGGTCGAGGTCGGCCGTGCCCTGCTGCCCGAGCGGAAGACCTGGGAGAAGGGCCTGCGGGTCTTGTTGCGCGCTGAGCGGCTGGCCCCGCAGTGGGTCAGAAACGACCTGTTCGTCCGAGAAGCGGTCGCCGACCTGCTGCGCCGTGCCCGCAGTGACGCCGGTGGCCGCGAGCTGCGTGGGCTGGCGTGGCGCATGGGGGTAGTCCCGATCGGGTGAACGCCGCTCGGGTGCACTGCGGGCGCACAAAAACGCCTTATCGGACCGCACGATGTCTCCCATGTCAGCGGGACCATCCCTCCGCACAGCACACCCGCAGATCCCTAGACGCCAACCGGCTGCCGGTTGAGCCGCTGACCCCCCGCTTCGGCTCCCGGCAGCTGGCCGGCCACCCATTACTCAACCCCGAGGTGACATTCAGCATGCCCACTCCGCCGCTGGCTGATATCCCCCTGCACGACGCCGAGGGCACCCTCATCCAGTTCCAGTGCCGGGTCGAACAGATCACGGTGGACCAGGCCCGCGGCGCGCCGGCCTCCCGGCTGCACAAGAAAGGTCAGGTCATCGGCCGGGACATCCACCGGGTGTATGTCCGCTTCGACCTCGAAAGCCAGGTGATCGCCCTGCCACCCCATGTCGTGCGCGTCCTCGAAACGCTGGACGGTTCCTGATGCCCACCACGCCGGCTGCCGAGCAGGGGACTGACCCGGCGGCGTCACCCGTACCGATGCCGCGGATGGAGGCGTCGCTGCGGTTGTCGGCCCGGACGGTCGCCTGGCCGGCCGAGCGCTCGCGCGAGCCTCGGCGGCGTGTCCCACACCGAGCGGACGACCCTACGTGTGGATGCGGGAAGGTTGACCTTTTTGAAATTGAGACTTATGTTAGAAGATATCGAGGATAGCTGATTCATCACTATGTTTTCGCCAGTAATCACCCCAGTGGACGAACAGGATCACATCCGGCGCAAGGCTTGGGATCTGGCCGTCGTATAGCATGACCGATGCGGTATCGGACAAAAAATGCTCGACGAACGCACGAAATCGTTCATCTACGGCTCGTGATACGTAGATCGAGTCGAATTGTTGCAGCGCCGAGCGCAAACAATCCGCTTGGAGCGTCATGTCAAGATCATAATATTCGTCGTGATCGGAGACTGCGTGTACTGCCAAGACCTGTGATGCGTACATCGTATCGCCCATGGCCTTCAGTCTGACCGGAGCTGTGACGTCGCCATCGAAGAAGATCTGATGACGTTTGCACTGAATCTTTCGCAACCGATTTTCTTTGGGCTCGAACTTATCTATTACGGCGATGTCGGCTGGAGTTATCGGGCCGATCAATGACTCCTTTGCTGACAACACCGCTCCAATCTGAATATACTGTAATCGTGATCTCACGAATGGTTTGAGATTAAAATCGTCCGGTCGGACGAAGTCTCGCCAGTCGAATACTGGAATCCCCCGAACATCTTTATTGAACCGGTGGGCGACTTCTTGTTCGACAAATGCGTGAGTAGCCCGATCAAGAAGCCTCTTCTTGGAGATGAGAATGTCATGAGAATTTCGAATTCCATCGATCCCTAAGTGTTCAGTGCTAACGTTCAACAGGATGCCGACTGTGGGCTCAAGCAGACGCGCCAATTCCCCGATGTGCCATTTATGGAACATCGCGTACTCCATGACGATATACTGAGGGTTATTCACGAGTCCCGATAAATGAGTTGTCCACGGCGCGCCTACTTGGACGACGGTCCGCTTCTCGGAAGAATTGGGTTACCACACTCAATTCGAAAGAAACGGGCCGTCGAGTATGTA
>JBOHFI010000074.1:0-21453 GCA_050699595.1 Pseudonocardiaceae bacterium
AAAGCGATCAAAGCCACCATCACGGAGATCCTAGAAAAGCTAAACCACCGCCGGCACCGCACCTACCCCCGCGTGGTCAAACGAGCCCGCCATAACTCCTACCGAGTCAAACGAGCTACGGATACCGAGACCAAGCACGACGGGCCACCGACCGTGGAACTACGCCGGGTCGCCTAACTTAGTGGCATTGCATCATGGGGTTGCGGCCGGCCCGGCACCGCTATTGTCGCTGTGGTACGCACTTGGCTGCCGACAACACTGGAAGCCAGTGCGCCCGATGTGAGCGCGCCTCGCGTGCCAAGCTCATCGCCCCACCTGAGGTGCCCGCTGAGTTCTGGCAGACTGCCGAGTTCCGGCAGGCTTTCGCCGCTCAGCATATCGGCTGGGTGGCTCGTGCCTACCGTATGCACCCCTACCACCATGCGGTGTATGGCCCTGGAGGTATCTCGCAGACGCTGCTCGGCCACTGGTTAGGCCTCCGCCAACCTCAGGTCAGCCGGATTGAGACCGGCCTGCCGATCCGTGACCTGGATACGTTGGTGTATTGGGCGCGGGTGTTACGGATGCCGCCGGGGTCGTTGTGGTTTGACATGCCTGGCAGCCGGCGACACATGGCAGCGAACGCCGGTAAGATGAGTCTTGGGGACGCATCGCACGGTCAGCGTGAGGAGGATGTCACGAAGCGCAGAGAAGCTATCGAGTTCACCGGTACAACTCTGGCAGCAGCCCTGCAGTCTCGTATTTTTGAGACAGTTGATCGGCTGGGAATTGGCAGCTCCCGGGGGCGAGTCGACGAGAAACTCGTAGCCGCACATCAGGAGATTGCCCAAGCTCTGGCGGGGCTATACCGCAGCGCCGACCCACGTTCTGTTCTTCCTATCATGACGGCCTATGCGGATCAACTGCTTGATTTGCTCGATGCCCCGATGGGGGACCGTCACCGCGCCGCACTGAACACCATCGCGGTTGGGGCCCACGCCCAGGCTGGTCTGTGGGCGTGTCACATGCGCAGGCCCTCACTGGCCTACCGGTACCTGGCGACCAGCCGTGAGGTTGCTGCCGTTACTGGTGATCGATCTTTGCGCGCGCGTTCGCTTGGCGCGTTGAGCTACTTGTTCTCTTCGGCACCTCGGGGCGGGCAAGGTGGCAATCCACAGCACTGCTTGGAACTGCTTGACGAGGCGCTTGAACTGGCATGTCATGCCGACCCGTTCACGCGGGGATGGCTGTCTACCTGGCGGGCCGACCAGTACACTACGCTAGGCGACCTATCTGCAGCACGTGCTGACCTAGAGGCGGCTGGACGCGGTCTCGGTTCTGCGGATCAAAGCCAGTTAGAGGGGTTCTTCTCCCGGTCGACATATGGATATGGCATGGAAGGTCATTTGATCAGACTCAGGACAATGACGTTCGTGCTCAGTGGTGACCAGCTGAATCTCGAACACGCATTTTCGGAAGTGCTGTCGTCGACAACGAATCTGCGACACCAGGTGTGTGCGCTGGCCAATCTGGCCGTGATCAGCGCCGCTCACGACGAACCAGAGCGTGCCTGTGGCGCACTTGGTCGCTCGATGCAGCTGGCGACGCAGGGGCATTACGCCATGGGTCTCCAGCGCGCCATGGGGGTGCGCCACCGCTTCGACCCGAGCTGGAAAGAACTACCTGCTGTGCGTGATCTTGATGACCAGCTTCGCCACCTGCCCGTCTTGTGAAGGGTTGCATTGTGGAGCACGCCCAACGGGATTCATTCGATCTGTAGAGTGTCGCGGATCTGCCTGGGTATGATGAGCTATGGCGATCGGCAGTGGCGCGAGTGGGTACTTGATGAAGGCCAGGCCGAGCCGATCGTCCGGCGAGCGGTAGAACAGGGTGTCATCTTCTTCGACACCGCCGACGTCTACTCGAACGGTGTGAGTGAAGACATCACTGGCCGGCTGCTGGGCAAGTTTTTCGCACGCCGGGACGATTATGTTCTTGCGACTAAGGTTAACTCTCCCATGGGGACCGGCCCTCACGATCGGGGGCTTTCGCGAAAGCACGTTTTCAGTGCTGTCGAGAGCTCGCTCAGGCGCCTCGGTACCGATTATATCGACCTTTACCAGATCCACCGTTGGGACAACGAGACGCCGATCGAGGAGACCATGGAGGTTCTGCACGACTTGGTGCGGGCCGGCAGGGTGCGCTACATCGGTGCGTCCAGCATGTTCGCCTGGCAGTTCGCCAAGGCTCAGCACACCGCCGAGCGTCATGGGTGGACCCGGTTTGTTTCCATGCAGAACCACTACAATCTGCTGTACCGTGAGGAAGAACGCGAAATGATCCCGCTCTGTCTGGACATGGGCGTTGGCGTGATCCCCTGGAGTCCACTGGCTCGCGGGTGGCTCACCGGTAGCCGCAGCCGTAGCGGCGGACCGAGCACTGGTCGTGCCCGCAATGATTCCTTCGCGAACCAGCTCTACGACAAGCCCGACTTCGAGGTGATCGATGCCGTGACCACATTAGCGGCTGAGCGTGGCCTGCCACCGGCACAGATCGCCCTGGCCTGGTTGCTGCATAAGCCGGGTGTCATCGCCCCCATCGTCGGTGCCACCAAGGTCGAGCACGTCGATGACGCGTTGGCTGCACTCAACGTGACGCTCACCGGCATGGAGCTTCGCCGGCTGGAGGAGCGGTACCGGGCACATGGAGTGAAAGGATTCGGGTAGTAACGATCACGAGGAACTACCGCGCTCCGCCTAGGGGACGACCTGGACCGTGTCGCCGACGTGCAGGGTGTTGTAGAAGGTCTGTGCGGCGCTGTGGGTCAGGTGCACGCAGCCGTGGGAGCGGACCGTCACGCTGTCCTCGTGGAAGGCGTCACCGCCGTTGAAGAACACCGAGTAGGGCATCGGAGCGTTGTGGAACTCGCTGCTGCGGTGGTGGAGATCTTTCCAGAACACCTGGAAGATGCCAGGATCGGTCGGTGCGCCGGCCTTGCCGGTCGCCACCGGGACGGGCCCGTAGGTGACGTTGCCGCCCTGCATCAGCCACGCCTGTTGGGTCGACAGGTCGACGCAGGCGCGGGCCGTCGAGATGCACGGCGCCCCACCCGGCGCGGCGGAGGCGGCGGCGGTGCCGGCGAGCAGCAGCGCCGCGGCTCCCAGCAGCCCGCCGGCACCGGTCGTGACGGTGCGGATGATCGGTGTGACGGGTACTCGAAACCATCGCCAGTTCCCCTTCCCCTCGGTGGCCCGGCGCGCGCCGGCGGAAACCATGGAGACCGTCTGCGCGGGCGGCTACCCGACCTCACCTGACAGTAAACACCGGTTCTCCACCGTCAGTGACGTATTCCCCGGCCCACGTGACCGCTCGGAGCCAGGTGCGGCGCTGTCAGCCCCCGCGGCTACCATCAGTGCGGAACCGTGATGACTACGGTGGCCATGGGTCGGTACCGTGCAGGGTGAGTCGTGGACAACCAGGAGGCAACCTGTGACGGCCGTTGCGCCTCAGCCGATCGCCACGCGTCCGCGTCCGGTGCGCCCCTCGGTCAAGGGGTCCGCCATGCTCGGGCTGCTCCAGACCACCGATCACAAGGTGATCGGCATGCTGTACTTGGTCACCTCCATGGCCTTTTTCTTCGTCGGCGGCAGCATGGCGATGCTGATGCGCGCAGAGCTGGCTCGGCCGGGCATGCAGTTTCTGTCCACCGAGCAGTACAACCAGTTGTTCACCATGCACGGCACGATCATGCTGCTGCTGTACGCCACCCCGATCCTGTTCGCGTTCGCCAACCTGATAATGCCGCTGCAGATCGGCTCCCCGGACGTCGCCTTCCCCCGGCTCAACGCCTTCTCCTACTGGGCGTTCCTGTTCGGCGGCATCATCGTGTTGTCCGGCTTCCTGACGCCGGGTGGCGCGGCGGACTTCGGGTGGTTCGCCTACACGCCGCTGTCCGACGCGGTGCACTCCCCGGGCGCGGGTGGGGACCTGTGGATCATGGGCTTGGTCCTCGCCGGACTGGGGACCATCCTGGGTGCGGTCAATATGATCACTACGGTGGTCTGCCTGCGCGCACCCGGGATGACGATGTTCCGGATGCCGATATTCACCTGGAACATCTTCGTCACGTCACTTCTCGTGTTGCTGGCGTTCCCGATCCTCACCGCGGCGCTGCTCGGGTTGGAGGCTGATCGGCGGCTCGGGGCGCACGTGTTCGACCCGGCCAACGGCGGTGCCATCCTGTGGCAGCACCTTTTCTGGTTCTTCGGCCACCCCGAGGTCTACATCGTCGCGCTGCCGTTCTTCGGGATCGTGTCGGAGATCTTCCCGGTGTTCAGCCGCAAGCCGCTGTTCGGGTACAAGACCCTGATCTTCGCCACGCTGTCGATCGGCGCGCTGTCCGTGGTGGTGTGGGCGCACCACATGTACGCCACGGGTGCGGTGCTGCTGCCGTTCTTCGCGTTCACCACGTTCCTCATCGCGGTGCCCACCGGGATCAAGTTCTTCAACTGGATCGGCACCATGTGGCGGGGGCAGCTCACCTTCGAGACCCCGATGATGTTCGCCATCGGCTTCCTCGTCACGTTCCTGCTCGGCGGCCTGACCGGGGTGCTGCTGGCCGCCCCGGCAATCGACTTCCACGTCAGCGACACGTACTTCGTGGTGGCGCACTTCCACTACGTGCTCTACGGCACGATCGTGTTCGCCACCTTCGCCGGGATCTACTTCTGGTTCCCGAAGATCACCGGACGGATGCTCGACGAGCCGTTGGGCAAGTTCCACTTCTGGGCGACGTTCGTCGGGTTCCACCTGACCTTCCTGGTGCAACACTGGGTGGGTGCCCAGGGCATGCCCCGCCGCTACGCCGACTACCTGCCCAGTGACGGGTTCACCACGCTGAACATGGTGTCCTCGATCGGTGCTTTCGTGCTCGGCGCCTCCACGCTGCCGTTCCTGTGGAACGTGTTCCGCAGCTACCGATACGGTGAGGTCGTCACCGTCGATGACCCGTGGGGGTACGGCAACTCGCTGGAATGGGCGACCTCGTGCCCGCCGCCGCGGCACAATTTCACCGAGCTGCCCCGGATCCGCTCGGAGCGGCCGGCCTTCGAGCTGCACTACCCGCACATGATGGATCGAATGCGGTTTGAGGCGCACGTCGGTGGGAATGGGTACCCAGTCTCGTTGAGTGAGAAGGTGGCACATTCCGCGGCGCAGGGCGAGATCGACGACCCGCGCGACAAGTGACCGACAGCCCACGGACGACCCTGCTGGTGACGGTGACCGGGCGCGACAAGCCCGGGGTCGTGTCGGTGATCTTCTCCGCGCTCACCAGGCACGGGGTGGACATCCTCGACGTCGAGCAGGTGGTGATCCAGGGGAGGATCATTCTCGGCGTGCTGGTGGCGACCACCGCTGACCCGGAGGACCTGCAGGAGGCCGCTGAGCAGGCCATGGCCAGCATCGGAATGCAGGTGGAGGTCGAGGTCGGCGCCGACGCGGTAGGCGCGAGTTCCCGAGGGTCCACGCACGTCGTGTTGGTGCTGGGCAGGCCGGTCACGGCTCGCGCCTTCACCGAGACGACCCGTGCGTTGGCTGCCTTGGACATCAACATCGACGCCATCCGGCGCATCGCGGACTACCCGGTCACCGGGCTTGAACTGCTCGTGTCGGTGCCCGGCGACGCTGATCCCGCGGCCGCCGACGCCGCACTGCGTTCCACGTTGGTCAGGCTCGCCGCGCGCGGTGCGGTGGACCTCGCCGTCGAACGGGTGGGTATCGCCCGCCGGGCCAAGCGGTTGGTGGTCTTCGACGTCGACTCGACCCTGGTGCAGGGCGAGGTGATCGAGATGCTGGCCGAGCACGCCGGCTGTGGGGCCGAGGTGCGGGCGGTCACCGAGGCCGCGATGGGCGGCGAGCTGGACTTCACCCAGTCGCTGCGTCGCCGGGTCGCCCTGCTGGCGGGTCTTCCCGCCGGCGTGCTCACAGAGGTGACCAACGCACTCGAGCTCACGCCCGGGGCGCGCACGACGGTGCGGACCCTCAAGCGGTTGGGGTTCTGCTGCGGAGCCGTCTCGGGCGGCTTCACCCAGGTCGTGCGGCCAGTCGCCGACGGCCTGGGGCTGGACTTCTGCACCGCCAACGAGCTGGAGATCCACGAGGGGAAGCTCACCGGCCAGGTCGTCGGCCCGGTGGTGGACCGGCCCGGGAAGGCCGACGCGCTGCGTCGGGCGGCGGAGCACTTCGGGGTCCCGCTGGCCCAGTGCGTCGCGGTCGGGGACGGCGCGAACGACATCGACATGCTCACCACCGCCGGTCTGGGTGTCGCGTTCAACGCCAAACCCGCGCTGCGGGAAGTCGCGGACACCGCGATCACCCAGCCGTTCCTGGACGTCGTACTGTTCGTGCTGGGCGTGACCCGCGACGAGGTGGAGGCCGCCGACGCCGCCGACGGACTGCTGCGCAGGGTGCCCTTGTGAGGCTCACCACCGGTGGGTTCGGTAGGCCGCTGAGCAGAGGTCGATGGCCTTCGCGGCCAGGACGTGGGCGACGGCGTCGTTCACCCGAGGTTGCGGCAGTGAGCCCTCGGCGACGGCCTGCTCGAGGTGGTCGAGTATCTCGGTGAGGCGGCCTTTGGTGACCCACAGTGCCATGTCCACTCCGGCGGTGAGGGACCGGCGTACGGCTTCGGGCAGGTCGACTCGGTCGGTGATGGCCGCCATCGCACCGAGATCGTCGCTGACGACCATGCCGGTGAAGTGAAGCTGGTCGCGCAGCAGCGCGAGTGCCGCCGGGCTGATGCTCGCCGGGGTGTCGGGCTCGGTGAGCCCGGGGACGTCGAGGTGGCCGACCATCACCGCGGCGGGCCGGCCGTCGAGTAGTTGCCGATAGGGCAGTAGGTCGACGTCACGCAGTTCCGTCAAGGGTGGTGTGCTGATGGGGCCTCGGTGCGAGTCGCCGGTGGCTCGGCCGTGTCCGGGGAAGTGTTTGAACACCGGCAGCACACCCGCGGCGCGCAGTCCCTGCGCGAATGCGCCGGCGTAGCGCGTGACGGTCTGCGGGTCGCTGCTGAACGAGCGATCCCCGATCACGGCGTTGTCCGGCTGGTTGGAGACATCGACGCTGGGCGCGAAGTCGACGGTGACGCCGCGGGCGCGCAGCCGGCTGCCGCGTGTCAGGGCGAGCTCGTAGACCTGTTCGCTGGGCAGGTTCGCCGCCATCCATCGTGCGCTGGGCAGCCGGCCGTCCGGCGCGTCGATTCGCTGCACCCGGCCACCCTCGTCATCCACCGCTACCGCCACGGGGAACACCGCGATGTCCTGAACCTGCGCTAACGCGTTGTCGGACAGTAAACCGGTGGCGGAGCCGGTCAGGAAAACGCCGCCGACCTGTTCGGAGGTGACGACGGCGAGTGCCTCCCGCGGCCCGTGGGCGTCCACGCCGACCATCAGCATCTGGGCCAGCCGACGTCGGATCGGCAGCTGCGCGATGACCGATTGCTGAGTGCACTGGGTGGCAGACCGCTGGGTGGCAGACCTCTGGGTGGGAGACCGCGGCCCCGCCCCGACCCGAGCCGCTCGCACGCCCATGACCGCAGCCACGCAGACCACCAGCACCATACCCACCAGCGACGACCGCCGTATGCGTGATCGTCCCGATCGGTGCACCACTAACGGAACTGTCCGGTGATGGCCACGATGCACACCGCTCACGGTAGCCCTGAGTGTCGGTGACAGATGAGCGACCGCAATGATGCTGAACCTGGGTGAGGGGGGTGCAGGAGCCGGATGATGAAGAGCATCTCAGGCAGGCGTGCTGTGGTGGTGGTAGTAGCCGTGCTGTTCGGTGTCGGTATGGGCGGTTGCGGCACCCAGCCTCGGGGGTCGGTGTCCGAGCCGACTCCGGCGCTGGCCGGCGTCCACCCCTGTGACTCGGCTGCGCTGGGTGCCACTGCGCCCGGTGCTGGTGTGTTCCGGGGTCCTGGGGGTGTCACGTTCAGTTGCGCGACGCTGTCCGTGCCGTTGGATCATGCCGGACCGCGGGCGGCTGCCCAGCAGCCCGGGCGGCTCTCGCTGCAGGTCGCGATGGCCGACAACACCACCGCGCCGCGCGGTGTGCTGGTGTGGCTGGTCGGCGGCCCGGGGGAGCCGGGAGTGGGGTTGACCGCTGTGATCGCCCGGCAGTTCGATCCGGCGGTGCTGCGCGACTACCGGCTGGTGTTGTTCTCCTCGCGCGGCACCGGCGCGGGCGCGCTGCACTGTCCACAACTACAGCAGGTGATGGGCGACTCGGATCTGACCGTGCCCCCGCCCAGCGCCGTGCAGGCGTGCGCGCAGGCTATCGGGACCGATCGACGGTTTTACACCACCGCGGATACCGTTGCCGACCTGGATGCGTTGCGCCAGGCGTTGCGGGTGGACACGCTCACCCTGGACGGCGCCTCCTACGGGACATTCGTCGCCGAACGCTACGCGATCACCCATCCCGACCGGGTATCGCGGTTGGTGTTGGACTCGGTCGTTCCGCACGACTTCTTCGATCCGCTGGGGGTCGCCGCCTTCACCCGCACCGCGCAGGTGTTGCGGATGGTGTGCGCGGAAACCCGGTGTAGCACCGACCCGGCACAGGATCTTGCTGAGGTGATCCGGGTTCGCCACGACGGCCCCCAGCTGCGTGACATCCTCAGTGGCCTGACCAGCGGCGCTCCCCGGTTGACCGGCATGGTGGCCGCGTTGCACGAGGCGGCGCGGGGTGCGGACACCGCGTTGGACGCGATCATCGCCGCCGAGACCCATCGCCAGGCCACCTCGGAGGAGCACCTCAGCCAGGGCCTGCACGCCGCCACCATGTGTGCGGACATACTGTGGCCGTGGGGCAGCTCCGACACCCCGGTGTCCGGTCGGGCCGACGCTACCGCGAAGGCGGTCGCCGCGCTGTCGGATGCGGCGGTGTTCCCCTACGACCGGGCCACCGCGGCCGGTACCGGAGCTGTGGTGACGTGTGAGCTGTGGCCGCGCACCCCGGTGGTGGCGTTCCCGTCCGGGGCGCAGCTGCCGCCGGTGCCGACGCTGCTGCTGGCCGGCGACCATGACCTGATCACCCCCCTGGTGTGGGCACAGCACGAGGCCGCCCATGCCCCCCACGGCCGCCTCGTCGTCATCCCCGGCTCGGGGCACATCACCCAGAACAAGGGCAACGGCCCGGCGGGCCGCGCGGCCGTGACCGAGTTCCTGACCGGCCCGTGAGGCCTACTTGAGCTGTCCGCCTTGGCCCAGCCAGGGCAAGGTGACGAGGTAGCGGCGTACCCGCTGGATGTAGCGCAGCGAGCCGGGGTCTTTCCACTGGCCTGACCAGTGCCAGCCCACGCAGTGCCAGATGTCGCCGGGGCCGTAGTCGTTGCCCAGGTAGGTGACCCAGCCCTCGTAGCAGGCGCGGGTGCGTGCCCCGTAGTAGTCGACGTTGAACGCGGTGCTTCGCTGGGACAGCGGGTAGGAGCCGGGTAGGTAGGTGTGCTTGAGCTGCATGATCCCGAAGCTCGTCGGGCAGGGTGGCCTGGCGCCGCCGACGCAGTCTGCGGCGTTGTCCGACTTGTCGCCGACGGTGCTCTGTACCCAGTGGCTCTCCTGGGTCGCGACCGCCCGCACGATGTCGGCGTCCAGGCCCCACTTGCAGGCACCCCAGGCGAGGATCTCGCCCGTGGTGCCGGTGAACGCGCCGTCGATGCGGGGCACGAACCGGCGGTTGGCCTGCTCGGTGAAGTCATCCCAGATCGGCATCGACACCCGGCCGGGAACGACATGGTCGGCCACGGTGTTCTCCGGCGATGATTCCCGCTGGTCACGCTTGATTCTCGCGGCGCATTCCTTGCCCGAGGGAAGTGCGGCGCCCACCGGGAGCGTGCTGAATTCCTTCTCGCCGTGACGTGACGTACATCCGCTGACGAGGAACAAGACGAGGAACACGATCGCCATGCTGTGTCGTGGCGAGACGGTTCTGATCCCGCCCAGCGTCGCTCGGCCCACTGTTCCCCCCGAAGCATCTCCCATGGCCAGCGGGAACGTAGCAGGTCGTCGGCCACTCAGCGGCTCCGCCCCGTGCCATGAGTACGATCAGCGCCGTTGCCGGCTGATTCCGACGCAGTGGAGGTATGGGGATCGATGATGGGTCCCAGGATCAGCCGAGCCGCGCTCGCTGCGGCGCTCGTGCTCACCATCGCAGGATGTACCGGCAGCGGCGGGCATTCCGCCCGCCCCGGCGTCAAGGTCGGCGTCATCGTGTCGGATCCCGCGGCCTCGATGCGGTGGGAGGATGTCGACCAGCCGCTGCTGAATGACGCCATGCGCGCCGAGGGGTTGGAGCCCGACGTGCAGAACAGCGAGGGCGACGCGACGAAGTTCGCCACCATCGCCGATGGCATGATCAAGGATGGGGTCAAGGTACTGGTGATCGCTCCGCCGAACAACGTGGTCGGCTCAGCCGTCGCGCGTAAGGCCACGGCGCGGCACATCCCCACCATCGGCTACGACTACGACCGGCTCAACCTGGGTGTTCCTGCCGACTACTCCGTCTCATTCGATCTCGTCAAGGCCGGTGAGCTGCAGGGCCGAGGGCTGGCGCTGGGCATCCGGGGCGCGCGGACGCGCGGCGCCGGCATCATCGAGATCGACGGCCCGCGGACCGACCCCGCCACGCTCCCACGCGCCCAGGCAGCGCGTGACATCCTGGCGCCGCGCTACGACACCGGTGCCTACCGGCTGCTAGCCGACCGATCCGTCGAGAACAGCTGGGGTGCCGGCGTGGTATTCGAGCAGCTCCTCGCCGCCAACGGTGGCCACGTGGACGGCGTGTTGGCGGCCGACGACGGCGTCGCCGGCGCGGTGATCGCTGTGCTGCGAAAGAAAGGGTTGACCGGGAAAGTCCGGGTGACCGGCCTGGGCGCCACCCCGGAATCCCTCAAGGCGATCCTGCGCGGTGATCAGTTCATGACGGTGTTCTCACCCGTCGACCAGCAAGCCATCGCAGCGGCGAAACTCGCCGGCGCGCTCGCGAGAAACGATCGCGCAACCGCCGACGCAATGGTGTCGACGACCTCGACCGACCCCACCGGACACCGCAAGATCCGCGCGGTACTGATACCGCCGGTATTCATCACGTTGGACACGGTCAAGCAGGTGATCGACAGTAGGATGGTCGACGCACACGACATCTGCGCCGGTGAACTAGCCCTACGGTGTGACCAGCTGGGCATCCCCCGATGAGGAGATCGTGGTCCGTCACAGCAGTCCCCTCGCAGTCCACAGCTCTGGAAACAATCGGTGCTCATTGATCTTGCGCAACCAGGCGACGCCCTGGGTGCCGCCGGTGCCCGGCTTGGTGCCGATGATCCGTTCGACGGTGAGTAGGTGCAGCGACCGCCACCGGGAGAACCCCTCGGCCACATCCATCAGCGTTTCGGCCAGCGCATAGACGGGATCGGCCTGGTCTGCGGTCCGGTAGACCTCCGCCCACGCATTCTCGACCGCGGAGGATGCCTCATAAGGTGCTGAGAAGTCTCGATCGAGGATGTCGTCGGGGATGTCGGCGCCTCGACGGGCGAGAAAGCGTAGGGCTGCGTCGTACACACTGGGGGCGTGCAGGGCCTCTTGTAACTGGGTGTGTACATGTGGCACATTGCGGTTCGGGCGGGCGAGCGAGGCCACCTTGTTACCGAGTCCGTACTCGACCATCCGGTACATGTACGACTGAACCCCGGACTGCTGACCCAGATGGTCGCGGAACGCGTTGAACTCCTGCGGGGTGAGAGTGCTGAGTACGTCCCAGACGTGGGTGAGTAGTTCGACCACCCGGCGCATCCGTCGCAGCACCCAAACGGTGTCGTGGACCCGATCCGCGTCCAGTAGCGAACGCGCCCGGACGAGCTCCTCGTACACCAACTTGAAAAGAAGTTCCTTGACCTGCCCGAGGATGTAGAAGGTCAGTTCCGACGGTTCCTCTGAGCGGGGGTTCTGCAGGGAGAGCAGGACGTCGATACTCTGGTAGTCGATATAGGGTGTGCTCGTGCCCGAGAACTCGAGTATGGGTTCTCCCGCTGTCTCTACGGCGCGACGGGCCCGCTCGGCGTCGCTGCCCATGCCCGGTTCGAGTGGTGCAGAAGTCATGAACTACTCCGAATGAACAACCCCAATGGTGCTGACGTGGTCAGGGACGATTCCCGTTTTCGACATCATCGGCCGCGCGGTGAATAGGTCCGCACCATCTGGTCGATGACCTCGGCCTGATTGACAGCTGGCAGCAGAGTCGGCCCGCGCAACAGTGTGGCCACTTCGTCAGCGGCCACCTCATCCCGGAGAAACGAGATCACCGCGTAGGCGTCGAGGACGGTCACGTGGTGCGCGTACTATCGCGCGCCGCGTCGACGACCCGCTCGGCGGCGCGTACCAGCTCGCTCGCCGGCCCAGCGTCGGTGTGGTTGCCGCGCAGCGCCGCGACCGGATCGTCCGGTATCGGTCGTACGATCGCGTAGTCGCCTTTGTCGATGACGAGAACGGCTGGCGTGCGCCACCGATGCCGTAGCTCTGCGGGAAGCGACACCTGGCCGCTGCTCGTCACCTTGGTCCTGACCGCCTTCACCCCTGCCACCATACGCAAGCGGCACAACATATGGTGGCCGAGTGCTGGTATGGGTTACATACCCACGAGTCGCTCCAGCGCGGCCCGCGCTACGGCGGGGTCGGTGGTGGGCCAGAAGGGGGGGAGGGAGGCGCGCAGGAAAGCGCCGTAGCGGGCCGTGGCCAGTCTGGAGTCCAGGATCGCCACCACCCCGCGGTCCTCGGTCGAGCGCAACAGCCGGCCGGTGCCCTGCGCGAGCAGCAGCGCGGCGTGCGTCGCCGCCACCGTGAGGAAACCGTTGCCACCGCGAGTGGCCACCGCGCGTTGCCGCGCCGAGCTCAGCGGGTCGTCGGGGCGGGGGAACGGGATGCGGTCGACCACCACCAGAGACAGCGACCGGCCGGGTACGTCGACGCCCTGCCACAGTGACAGGGTGCCGAACAGGCAGGTCGGTTCGTCCCGCGCGAACTGCGCCACCAGCAGGCCGGTCGCGTCCTCGCCCTGGCACAGGATGGGGAGGTCCAGCTGGGAGCGCAGTGCCTCGGCGGCCTGCTTGGCGGCCCGCATCGAGGAGAACAGCCCCAGCGTGCGCCCGCCCGCCGCGGTGACCAGTGTGGCGAGCTCGTCGAGGTGGTCAGACGTGAGCCCGTCGCGGCCGGGTGGGGGTAGGTGTGCGGCGGTGTAGAGGATCCCGGCGCGGTGGTGCTCGAACGGGGAGCCCGCATCGAGGCCGGCCCAGGCCAGGCCGGTGTCCTCGTCGGTTGGCGGTGGCCGCTGGGTGGCTGTCGCGGTGGTTGTTGCGGTGGCGGGCACGGTGGCTGTTGCGGTGGCCGGTACCGGGGACAGTTCGGCGGATGGGGTCAGGGCTGGGCGCTGCGCTGGCAGGCCCCACTGCGAGGCGAGCGCGTCGAACGTCCCGCCCAGGGTGAGGGTGGCCGAGGTGAGCACCACCGTTCGTGTCGCGAACAGCCGCTGGCGCAGCAGCCCGGCCACACCCAGCGGCGCCACCCGCAGCACCCGCCCGCGCACGGTCTCCTCCGCCAGCCAGACCACGTCGCGGCGGTCGGCCTCGCTGTCGGGGAAGGCGACCAGCACTCGGGCGGCGGCCGAGTGCACCTGTTCCAGCGCGGTCAGCGCGAGCTTGCGACGGGCGGCGGCGTCGGGGTCCTCCCGGCGCTCGGTCCCCAGCGCGGTGGTCCCCAGTGCGGTGGTACAGCGGTGCGCCGCGTCGCGTATCGCGGTGAGCCCGCCGGCCACACCGGCACTCAGGGCGTCCCACCGCTGTATCCCGGCGTCGGCGAGCAGCAGCGCCAGCCCGTCACCCGCGGCGGCCAGCTCGTCGGCGATCTGGTCCTCGATCAGCCGGCCGCAGCGCCGGGCGGCGGCCTCGACCATCGACGCGGTGAGCTCCTCGCTGGCCGCGCTGGTGACCCGGTCGACCAGATCGTGCGCCTCGTCGATGACCACGACGTCGTGCTCGGGCAGTACCGGGTGATCGCCCATCGCGTCGATCGCCAGCAGCGCATGGTTGGTGACCACCACCTCGGCGCGTCCGGCCCGGGCTCGGGCCTGCTCGGCGAAGCAGTCCATGCCGACGGGGCAGCGGGACAGGCCCAGGCATTCCCGGGCGCTGACCGACACCTGCCGCCAGGCCCGGTCGGTCACGCCGGGCACCAGCTCGTCCCGGTCCCCGGTGGTGGTCTCGGTGGACCATTCGTGCAGCCGGGCGATCTGGCGGCCCAGCATGGACGTCGGCGACGTTGCGGCCGCCGCCTCGAACAGGTCCTCGCCCTCGTCGGGCGGCCCGGTGTTCAGCCGGTGCAGGCACAGGTAGTTACGCCGGCCCTTGAGGATCGCGAAACTCGGGGAGCTGCCCAGCAGTGGCTCCAGCGCACTGGCCAGCCGAGGCAGGTCACGGTCCACGAGCTGGCGCTGCAGCGCGATGGTCGCGGTGGAGATCACCACGGTGGTGTCTGCGGCGACGGCGTGCCGGATCGCCGGGACCAGGTAGGCCAGCGACTTGCCGGTACCGGTGCCGGCCTGCACCGCGAGATGTTCGCCAGTGCGGATCGCCCGGTCCACCGCCTGCGCCATCAGAACCTGACCAGCTCGCTCCCTACCCCCCAAGGCATGCACCGCTGCAGCAAGCAGCACCCCGACATCAGGCACAGTAGTGAGGGCCGGCACGGCGGCTCACGGTAGCGCACCGGGGCATCTGGAGAGCCTACGGCTGGTCGTGGTGAGAACATTGGTGCATGAGCACACCTGTCGAACTGGAACAGGACCAGGTCGACCCGGCGGTGAACGAGGTCGCAACCGAGGATCGGCCTTGGCTGACGATCGTCTGGAACGACCCGGTGAACCTGATGTCCTACGTCACCCACGTGTTCCAGGAGCTCTTCGGATTCAGCCGCGAGGAAGCCACCACGTTGATGCTCGATGTGCACCACAAGGGCCGGGCGG
The DNA here is from genome assembly GCA_050699595.1 of Pseudonocardiaceae bacterium. Classification (GTDB taxonomy): domain Bacteria; phylum Actinomycetota; class Actinomycetes; order Mycobacteriales; family Pseudonocardiaceae. Next base: position 15,052 of record JBOHFI010000074.1, read on the forward strand.
TGGTGACCAGGGGTTCCCGGGACAAGGTGGAGATCGACGTCGCGAAGTGCCACGGCGCCGGACTCTGGGCGACCATGCAGCGGGACGCGTGAACGGCTGGCGGCGTCGCGGCGGACTGGTGGTCACCGCGCTGTCCGAGCGGGAGGCCGGGCTGCTGCGCGGGCTGGTCGGCCAAGTCCGTGAGATGCTCGCGGCGCGGGTCGCGGCGACCCCGCATGACGAGCTCGCGGAGCTCACCGGCATCACCGCCGGCCCCACCACCGCGCCCGAGGACCGGGTGCTGGCCCGGCTGCTCCCCGATTTCCACCGCGAGGACGCGACGCTGTCCGGCGGCCTGCGGGCGCTGCACGAGCCCGAGCTGGTGGCCGTCAAGGACGGGGTGGCCGGCGTGGTATTGGACACCTGCCCGGCGCGGGGCGGGCGAGTGCGGCTGTCCGACGAGCAGGCGCAGGCGTGGCTCTCCGCGCTCAACGACGTCCGCTTGGCCCTGGGCACCAAGCTCGAGGTCACCGAGGACATGCCCGACGAGCTCCCCCCCGAGGACCCCCGCGCCGCGCACCTGGTGGTGTACCACTGGCTGACCTGGGTGCAGGAGTCTCTCATTCAGGCGGTGGCCGGCCCGTAAAGATGACCTGGTACGTAAGATGACATCGTGCTGACCATCCGCCGCGACCTCGTCGACGGGATCGTGGCGCACGCTCGGCGGGACCACCCGGACGAGGCGTGTGGTGTGGTGGCGGGGCCCGTGGGCTCGGATCGTCCGGAACGGCTCGTCGAGATGGCCAACGCCGAGCGTTCGCCGACCTTCTACCGGTTCGATGCGGCTGAGCAGCTGCGGGTGTGGCGGGCGATGGACGCCGAGGACGAGGAGCCGGTGGTGATCTACCACTCGCATACGATGACCGAGGCCTATCCGTCGCGCACCGACATCTCCTACGCCTCGCAGCCCGACGCTCATTACGTGCTGGTCTCCACCCGCGATCCGGACACTCACGAGCTGCGCTCCTACCGGCTCCTCGATGGCACGGCCACCGAGGAGCCGGTCGAGGTCGTCGAGTCGTACAAGTACTGGTGAGCAGACCGCACCCAGAGGAGAATCTCGACCATGGCCGTCACCGTCTCCGTTCCCACCATCCTGCGCACCCACACCGGGGGCGAGAAGTCCGTGAACGCGTCGGGCGACACGATCGCGGAGGTGATCGAGGACCTGGAGACCCGACACTCGGGGATCAAGGGCCGGCTGGTGAAGGACGGATCTCTGCACCGGTTCATCAACGTCTACGTCAACGACGAGGACGTGCGCTTCGCCGGGGGTCTGGCGGCCGCGGTGCGCGACGGTGACAACGTGACGATCCTGCCAGCCGTCGCCGGCGGCTGAAGCCGTAGCCATGGCCCGCTACGACTCGCTGCTCGACGCGGTGGGTGACACCCCGCTCGTGGGGCTGCCCCACCTCTCACCCGCATCCGACGTGCGCTTGTGGGCCAAGCTGGAGGACCGTAATCCCACCGGTTCGGTGAAGGACCGCCCGGCGCTGGCGATGATCGAAGAGGCCGAGCGCTCCGGCCGGCTCACCAAGGGCTGCACCGTCCTGGAGCCGACCTCGGGCAATACCGGGATCTCGCTGGCGATGGCGACGAAGCTCAAGGGCTACCGGCTGGTCTGCGTGATGCCGGAGAACACCTCGACCGAGCGGCGCCAGGTTCTCGAGGCGTACGGCGCGGAGATCATCTTCTCGCCGGCCGCGGGCGGTTCCAACCAGGCGGTGGCCCGGGCCAAGGAGCTGGCCGCGGCGCATCCCGACTGGGTCATGCTCTACCAGTACGGCAACCCGGCCAACCCTTTGGCGCATTACCGCACCACCGGCCCGGAGATCCTGCGCGATCTGCCCACCGTGACTCATTTCGTCGCTGGGCTCGGCACCACCGGCACGCTGGTCGGGGTGGGGCGCTACCTGCGGGAGCACAAGCCCGATGTGCAGATCATCGCGGCGGAACCGCGCTACGGGGAGCTGGTCTACGGCCTGCGTAACCTCGACGAGGGCTTCGTGCCCGAGCTGTACGACCCGGGAGTGCTCACCGCCCGGTTCTCCGTCGGCTCCTTCGACGCGTTGCGCCGCACCCGTGAGCTGCTGGAAACGGAGGGTATCTTCGCGGGCATCTCCACCGGCGGGATCCTGCACGCCGCGCTGGCCGTCGCCGAGAAGGCCGCCGGTGCCGGGGACCCGGCCGACATCGTCATCGTGGTCTGTGACGCCGGATGGAAGTACCTCTCCACCGGCGCCTACGCCGGAGACCTCGAGGAAGCAGCCGCTCGCCTAGACGGCCAGCTGTGGGCGTAGCCCCCGTGAGTGGCGTTATCAGCTATCGCTCGTATCGCCACTCACGGGTTATCCACAGGGCGCGGTGAGATGCTGCTGACGGTGCTGGGTTGCTCGGGCAGTGTGCCCGCTCCAGAATCCCCCGCGTCTGGTTATCTGGTGCGAGCCGGACAGACCAGCGTGGTGCTCGATCTGGGCAACGGGACCTTCGGAGCGCTGCAGCGTCACCTCGACCCGTTCACCCTCGACGGGCTGGTCCTGTCCCACCTGCACCCGGATCACTGCGCTGATGTCTCGGCGCTGACCGTCTACCGCCGCTACCACCCGCACTCACCACCGTGTGCCGCGCTGCCGTTGTACGGGCCACCGGACGCCGCCGAGCGTCTGTTGGCCGCGTACGCGCCCAACGCCGAGGAGCGCGACCACACCGACCTGTCCGACGTCTACGACTTCCGGTCCTACCGCGAGACGGCCTGGATCGGCTCGTTCGAGGTGCGCGCCGCCCGCGTCGAGCACCCCTGCGAGGCCTACGCGCTGCGGATCAGCCACGCGGGGCGGGCGCTGGTCTACTCCGGGGACACCGGCCCGTGCCCGCAGCTCGCCGGACTGGCCACCGGTGCGGACGTGCTGCTCGCTGAGGCGTCCTGGCCGGACCGGCCGGGCAATCCGCCGGGGATACACCTGTCCGGCAGGCAAGCCGGCGAGGCCGCCGCGACGGCGGGGGTCGGCCGGCTGCTGATCACGCACGTGCCCCCGTGGACCGATGCCGAGCAGGTGCTCGCCGAGGCCGAGGCCGCCTTCGGTGGGCCCACCGAGCTGGTCCGCCCCGGCGCCCGCTACGAGATCTGAGTGCGCAACGCCGAGTGGGTAGGGTGGCGCGGTGACGCGAGCGGACGGTAGGACTGACGAGGCGCTCCGGGAGGTGCGCATCACCCGCGGTTACCAGCAGTGGCCGGCGGGATCGGTGTTGATCGAGAGCGGTCGCACCCGGGTGCTCTGCGCGGCCAGCGTGGTCGAGGGCGTACCGCGCTGGCGCAAGGGTTCCGGGCAGGGCTGGCTCACCGCGGAGTACGCGATGCTGCCGTCGGCGACCCACACCCGCAGCGACCGGGAGTCGGTCAAGGGCCGCCTGGGGGGCCGGACGCACGAGATCAGCAGGATGATCGGGCGCTCGCTGCGAGCGTGCGTCGACCTCACCGCGCTGGGGGAGAACACGATCTCGCTGGACTGCGACGTCATCCAGGCCGACGGCGGCACCCGCACCGCGGCGATCACCGGCGGTTACGTGGCGCTGGCCGACGCGGTGACGTGGTTGCGGGCGGCCGGTCGGCTGCGCGGCGCCCACCCGCTGTCCTGCTCCATCGCCGCGGTGAGCGTCGGCGTGGTGGATGGCCGGGTGCTGCTGGACCTGCCCTACGAGGAGGACTCCCGGGCCGGGGTCGACATGAACGTGGTGGCCACCGATACCGGCATGCTGGTGGAGCTGCAGGGCACCGGGGAGGGCGCCACCTTCCCGCGGTCCACGCTGGACCAGATGCTGGACCTGGCGCTCAAGGGCTGCCAGGAGCTGATCGCGATGCAAACCGCCGCGCTGGCCCAGCCCTACCCCGGCGAACTGCCCCGGTCGTGAGCCCAGCTCGGCTGCTGCTGGCGACCCGGAACCCGAACAAGCTGATCGAGCTGCGGCGGATCCTGGCCTGCTCGGATATCAGTGGGGTGCGAGTCCTCGGGCTCGACGACGTGCCGCCGCTGCCCGAGGTCCCGGAGACCGCCGCCACCTTCGAGGGCAACGCGCTGGCCAAGGCCCGGGACGCGGCGGCGGCCACCGGCCTGGCCACGGTCGCCGACGACTCAGGACTGGAGGTGGATGCACTGGGCGGGATGCCCGGGGTGCTCTCGGCGAGGTGGGCCGGCCGCCACGGCGACGACGGCGCGAACCTGCGGCTGGTGCTCGATCAGCTGGCGGACGTCCCGGACGATCGTCGCGGCGCGGCGTTCGTCTGTGCTGCGGCGCTGGTCGTGCCGCCGGGGTCCCAGACTGTGGAGGCCCAGACCGTGGAGGCCCAGACCGTGGTGCGTGGGTACTGGCGGGGCACCCTGACCCGAGCGGCTCGCGGTGGCAACGGCTTTGGCTATGACCCGATCTTCATCCCGGACGGCGATGGACGTACCTCCGCCGAGCTGGACCCAGCCGAGAAGGATGCCGTGTCACATCGAGGCCGGGCACTGCGCGCCCTGCTGCCCGCGCTGCGCGACTGTCTGTCGTAACCGCAACCGTGACCCGACGCGGTTGCGGCCCGATCGGTTGTCTAGCGCACGAGGCACACTTCGTGATCCGATTCACGGGTGAACAGCGACGTTTCCCAGCCCAGTCCAGATGTCGACGCGCCTCGGGTCGCCGCCGAGTCCGCTATGCCCTGGTTTGATGACCTGCCGACCGGTATGGACGCCGTCACAGTGGGACATGGTGACTCGGGACAGGGCGTCGAGTTGCACCCGCAGTGCGAACCGCTGGCCCCCCTGGTGGGTGTGTGGCGCGGCGAGGGCCTAGCCCAGTATCCCTCGCTGCTCGGCGAGTTCCGCTACGGCCAGCAGGTCACCTTCGCCCACGACGGCAGGCCGTTTCTGGTCTACGAGGCGCGCGCGTGGCTGCTGAGCCAATCCGGCGAGGTGCTGCGCCCCGCTGCTCGTGAGGTCGGGTGGTGGCGGGTGGACGAGGACGAGACCATCGAGGTGGTCCTCGCGCACATGTTCGGCATCTGCGAGATCTATTACGGTGGGCGCACCGGCGAGACGGCGTGGGAGCTCGAATCCGACACCATCTCCCGGACCGACACGGCCCGCGAGACGACTGCGGCGGCCCGGCTGTACGGCATCCTCGAGAACGGCGACTTGGCCTACGCGGAGGAGCGCGCCCTGCGTGGCCTGCCCCTCCAGCCGCACCTCTCAGCCCAACTAAAACGCATCGCTGGCTAGCCCCGTGCTAGGCGTGGGTGCGCTGGGTATCCGGTGCGGTGGGCCGGACCGCTGGGTTCATGGTTTTGTGGCGGGGTGTAGTAGCGGTCGTGAGGTTGGAGGCTGAGTAGGCGGCCGTCGTCGTCGAAGCACGCGGCGCGGAGGTACCGCCACGCGTCGCCGGTGGTGGAGAGTAGCCGGTTGCCGGTGGGTGACCAGGACGCGGCGGCGTTGTCCGGGAAGTTCGCGGCGAGCCAGATCAGCTGGCCGGTGGTGCTGTCCCACAGCCGCGCGGTGCCATCGTCGCCGGTGGTGGCCAGGCGGGTGCCGTCCGGGCTGAACGCCACCCCCCGCACCCCGCCGGTGTGGCCGGTGAGGGTGAGCAGGGGCTCGCCGGTGGTGCTGTCCCACAGGCGCGCGGTGCCATCGAAGCTGGTGGTGGCCAGGCGGGTGCCCTCCGGGCTGAACACCACCCCCCACACCCCGCCGGGGTGGCCGGTGAGGGTGAGCAGGGACTCGCCGGTGGTGCTGTCCCACAGGCGTACGGTCCGGTCGTCGAGGCTGGTGGTGGCCAGGCGGGTGCCGTCCGGGCTGAACGCCACCCCCCACACCCTGCCGGTGTGGGGGGTGAGGGTGAGCAGGGACTCGCCGGTGGTGCTGTCCCATAGGCGCGCGGTCTGGTCGGCGCTGGTGGTGGCCAGGCGGGTGCCGTCCGGGCTGAACGCCACCCCCCGCACCCTGCCGGTGGGGGGGGTGGTGAGGGTGAGCAGGGACTCGCCGGTGGTGCTGTCCCACAGGCGCGCGGTGCCATCGAAGCTGGTGGTGGCCAGGCGGGTGCCCTCCGGGCTGAACACCACCCCCCCCACCTCGCCGGTGTGACCGGTGAGGGTGAGCAGGGACTCGCCGGTGGTGCTGTCCCACAGGTGTACGGTTCGGTCGTCGAGGCTGGTGGTGGCCAGGCGGGTGCCGTCCGGGCTGAACGCCACCCCCCGCACCCAGTCGGGGTGGCCGGTGAGGGTGAGCAGGGGCTCGCCGGTGGTGCTGTCCCACAGCCGCGCGGTGCCATCGTCGCCGGTGGTGGCCAGGCGGGTGCCGTCCGGGCTGAACGCCACCCCCCGCACCCCGCCGG
>JBOHFI010000075.1:0-21292 GCA_050699595.1 Pseudonocardiaceae bacterium
GTACATACTCGACGGCCCGTTTCTTTCGAATTGAGTGTGGTAACCCAATTCTTCCGAGAAGCGGACCGTCGTCCAAGTAGGCGCGCCGTGGACAACTCATTTATCGGGACTCGTGAATAACCCTCCAGGTAGAGCATGCGCTGGTCGGTACCGATGTGCAGATAGCACGAGGTGGTCAGATCGCGATCCCAGGCCTCGACGCGGAAGCAGTTGTAGTAGCGAGCCCACTCCAGCGGATTCTCGGCGAGAGCGCGGGCGGCACCGAGGGGAAGGTGCGCCAGCGGCGGGTGGGAGGGGTCGGGCAGCACCGGTGGCTGGACCTGGGCGGAACGGTTGAGCAACAACAGGTCGACGGGTATCAGAACCTGCTCACGCTGCTGAAGCTGTTCAAGTCGCTGGCCAGGGCTGAGGGAGGACGGGGACCGCAGGACGGCGAGGCTCTCGGCCACGTGACGGTGCAGTTCGTTGACGTTGATCGGGACCGGATTCGCGGCACCCCCGTCCTCGGATGGCTCCAGCGGCAGCGCGATGACATGGTGGTCGACGGGTTCTCCGGCCCCGATGAAAGGGGTGCTACCGCGGTACACGACCACCTCAGCCTGCCCTGAATTCTGGGGATTCTCACCAGAATGGGAGACTCGGCGCAATTCGGCGCGGAAAGAACCGTGTCCCAGAGACCGAGCCACGCGTTCCCACTGGGAGGGAGCCCTGTCAGCGTCTGGATCAAAACTGTCCCGCCGGAAGCTGCTGGTCATCAGCTTGGCGACGGTGAACTGGTCGACAATGAGGACCAACAGCAGCAGGCCGCCGACTAGCAAGGTCTGCCATGTAGAGTCAGGGAGTAGCTGCGGGTTCGAGAGCTCATTCAAGATTGCATTGTCGCCGGAAGATTCATTCAGCGAGGCGCTAAGACTCTTCGGCAGCGAGGACAGGATGAGCAGGAGGAGCAGGCCAGCGAGAGGCAAGGCGACGACAACCAACATGGCGAGCTTGCGCCGAGCGCAGCCGGCATCGGTAGTCAGCCGCTGGCCCACACTTGTGAGCGCGCGCCGAGCGCGGCCGGCACCGAGAGCCCGCAGTGCTGCCGCAATCCCGACCACCACCGCCCACAAGACCACGGTGGGCGGGCTGACCTTGGCAAGGATGATCAGCAGCACCAACAGTAGGCCGTCCCGGATGCGGCGTCTCGTCTGGGCCGCGACCGCCTCTCGAAGCACAGCCGCGGAGTCGACACCTGGTGACGGCGGAATCGCCCGCACTGGCTCGACGAGAAACTCCGCGATCGCTTGGTCGCAGAACTCCTCATCGAGGTGCGCGGCGGCACACAGGTAACGGGTCGTCCCGTCAAGGCCCGGGGCCGCGCCGTCTGGTTCCTGGCTACCGTGATGCCGCCCATTTCCTGACGCTGCCTGCCAGGGCGCGGGCATCATCTCCAGCGCGGACCCGCACTGCTCACAATATCGGTCGCCGAGCCGGGTGCGGTGCGAGCACTTGTAGCAACTGGTGCTCGCACCGATGTTTGTTCCCGCAGTCATGAAGTCCCCTTGAGTGACTGATCGCGGCCCCGCCGGAAGGCGCCTGCTCGGGTACTCGGTCGGCGAGGGGGTGGCGGCTGTTACTGCGTGCGGCTGAGGTGTGACGCCCAGGTAGCGGCTCGCGCGGCATGCTAACCCTCGGAACGGCATGGCTAGCAGGGGGTGGCGCCATCGGGCACCGCGGTGCCCGATGGCGCCACGGCGGCGGGCGTGTCTCACACTGTCAGGGTCGGCTACTACCGTGTGCGGCGTGGCTCGTTACCCCCGGTTACCCGTCGAGCTGTTCCGCTTCGCCACCACCGAGCGGGCCGAGCTCAACACCGCCGTGCTCTACGCGTTCGGGGCGGCCAACGAGCGGCTGGAGACCTGGCTGACTCTGGGCGATGTCGCCGCGCGGCTGCAGACCGTCGGCTATTTCGCCGCGCTGACCGACGAGGACCTGGTGCCGGTGCTCGACCAGCTGCGCGACTGGCAGCTCATCGACCGCACCCAGGATCACGCGGCGCACTACTCCACCGCTGAGGACTTCGAGCGCAACAACCTGCGCTACTCGCTGACCCGGCGCGGCGAGGCCGCCCTGGAGGGCTTCTCCCGCGCGGCGGCCGTCCTGGAGGCCACCGGCGCGCTGCAGACGGCCGTGCTCGACGCCATCGCCGAGCGCCTGGACGAGCTCGCCGCGATGCTCACCGACCCGACAGCCACCGACCGGCGGGTGTACAGCACACTGGCCGAGCTCGAAGGTCACCTGGAGTCGCTGGTGGCCGGCGTCAAACAGTTCAACGGCGAGCTGCAGCGGCTGCTGCGGGACGACTCCGGCGCTCTGGACACCTTCCAGGAGGTCAAGCAGGCCACCGTCGCCTACCTGCAGGAGTTCGTCACCAACCTCGACCACCGGCAGCGCACCATCGCCGCCGCGGTCACCCGCATCGAGCACCACGGCCTCCCTGATCTGCAACAACGCGCGCTGCGCGGGGCCGATCTGCCGGTTCTGCCGGGCACCGACCCCTCCCTCGCGTGGCTGGAGCAGCGGAGCGCGAGATGGGACGGGCTACGCGCGTGGTTCCGGCCCGCCGACGGCAGCGCGCCGCGCGCCGCGGCCCTGCAAGACGTCGCCCGCCGCGCGATCGTGGCCCTGATGCGGGTGCTGGAGCGGCACACCGAGGCGCGTCGCCGGGCCTGCAGCGCGGCGGCTGATTTCCGCGCCCTGGCTCGCGCCTTCGCGGCCTGCCCCACCAGCACCGACGCGCACCGGTTGGCCGCCGCCGCGTTCGGGCTGTGGCCGGCCCGGCACACCCAGCTCGGCCTGGCTGACGAGGATCTGGTGCCCACCGCCACCGCCTGGGCCGACGCACCCCGGGTGCCGGTCTCCCCACACCTGCGCAGCCGAGGCCGGGTCGAGCAGAACTCCCGCACCGCCGCCGTCCGCGACGTCCACGAGCTGCGCCGCGCCCGTCAGCACCGCGCCGCCCACGAACGCGCCGAGCTGGAGGCTGCCTGGGGGCGGCTGTCCACCGCGGGCCCGGTGCGCTTGTCGAGCCTATGTGCCCTGGAACAGCGGGGCGCCCTGGAACAGCGGGGGATCCTGGAGCACGGGCGCTTCGAGCGGTTGCTGGAGCTGCTCGGCCGAGCGCTCAGCGCCCTACCCGATGTGACCGGCCACCGCCGGGGCATGTCCACCGACGGCCGGGTGGAGCTGGTGTTGCGAGCTCCCGCCGACGGGTCTCGGGCCACCCTGCGCACCCGGAAGGGTGAATTCAGCGGCCCGGACTACATCGTCGACGTCCGGGTGCTGGGCTCGGAGCCGCTGGCGGTCGCGGTAGGCGGATCATGAGCGGCCTCGGCAGCCAGCTGGACCGGATCGAGGCCGAGGAGACCTCCCGAGCGATCCGGCTGCTGCTGGTCCACCCGCTGCTCACCGTCTGCGCTGACCCGAGCGGGTTCGACCTGGTTCGCCGGCGCCGCGACGCGCTGGCCCGCTGGTTCGAGGAGCACTGCGGCTGGCGGCTGGTGGTGGAGGCCCGCGACGGTTACGCCCGGCTGCTCAAGATCCGCCCCGAGGTCGACGCCACCCGGCCGCTGCGTCGGGACCGCAGTACCCGCGCCCCCTTCGACCGCCGCCGCTACACGCTGCTGGCGATGGTCTGCGCTGAGCTGCTGGCCACCCCCGTCACCACCATCGGCCTGCTCGCAGACCGGGTCGCGCACGCCACCGGGGCGGAACCGGGCATCGAGTCCTTCCAGACCTCCCGGCGTTCCGAGCGCTCCGCGTTCGTCGATGCCCTGAAGCTGCTGGAGCGGGCCGGCGCGCTGCGCGCCCTGGACGGCACCGCCGAGTCCTACCTGGACTCCGACACCGCGAAGGTGCTGTTCCAGGTGGACACCACGCTGCTGCTGCGGTTGCTCGCCGCGCCGCAGGCACCGTCTACTGTCGACCTCCATGACCTGGCCGCGCTGACCCGTGAACCGCGTTACGGGGCCGCGCCGGCCGGCGGTGAGGCCGCCGACGCGCAGCGCAACCTGTGGCTGCGGCACAGCATCACCCGGGCGCTGCTCGACGACCCGGTGGTCTACCGCGACGAGCTCACCGAGGCCCAGCTCGGCTACCTCGCCAGCCCCACGGGGCGGCGCCTGGTCCGGCAGGCCGCCGAGCAGGCTGGGTTCGTCTTCGAGGAGCGAGCCGAGGGCTACCTGCTCGTCGACCCCGACGGGCTGGCCACCGACCAGCGTTTCCCCGACGACGCGTCACACCCGAAAGTCGCCGCGCTGGTGTTGCTCGATCATCTCGTGGCGGCGGGCACACCGGTTGCCGACGGCGAGCTGGTCAGGCGCGCCGTCGCCCTGCTGGAACGGTTCCCCAGCTGGGCCAAGACCTACCGCTCCGAGGACGGGGCGGCCCGGCTCGCCGCCGATGCGGTGGACGTGCTGTGCGCCTTCAAGCTCGCCGCCCGGCAGGACGGGGCGGTCCGGGCACTGCCCGCGGCCGCTCGGTTCGCCGTCGCCACCCCAGTTCTGGAGGAAGTGTGACAGTGCTGGAGGAAGCATGACCGTGACCGACCTGCCCCAGGTGCACAGCGGACCGGTGCACAGCGAGCGGTGGCGCCCGCACCGGGCGGGCATCATCAACATCTGGCGCTACCTCGACGAGGTGTTCGGCTTCCACCACGGTCGGCTGCTGCTGCGCGGCGCGAACGGCACCGGCAAGTCCAAGGCGCTGGAGCTGCTGCTGCCCTATCTGCTCGACGCCAACCTGCGGGCACACCGGCTGTCCACCTTCGGCAGCGACCGGTCCATGCACTGGAACCTGATGGGCGACGGCTACCCAGGCGCCACCCGGGTCGGCTACGTATGGCTAGAGTTCGCCCGCACCACCCCCGAAGGCACGCAACACTTCTTCACCTGCGGCGCCCGCCTCCAAGCTAGCACCTCCACCACCACCGTCTCCCCCACCTACTTCACCACCTCCCAGCGCATTCAGCGGGCTCAGCGGGATTATTCGGACCTGGGTGACCCCGCTGAATGCGCTGGGCTGGAGTTGTTGCGTGGGGGGCATCCGTTGACGCGGAGTGAGTTGGGGGCCGCGATTGGTGGGGCGGGGCGGGTGTTTGATTCGAGTACTGAGGAGTATCGGGGGACGCTGCGTACGACGTTGTTCAACGGGGTGCCGAGGGAGAAGTACGAGGCGCTGGTCGTCGCGCTGCTGCAGCTGCGCACCCCGAAGCTGTCCGAGCATCTCGACCCCGAGGAGCTGTCCGGGCTGCTGTCCCGCTCCCTGCCACCGGTCGACGCCGATGACGTCGCCGAGATCGCGGAAGGCTTCGAGCGCCTGGACCGGCATGCCGAGCAGCTGCACGCCCTGGAGGAGGAAGCCGGCGCCGCCCGGCGCCTGGCCGATGTCGCCCGCCGCTACGCCCGCCGGGTGCTGCGAGCCGCCGCCGACCGGTTGACCAAGTCCACCAGCGCGATGGACAGCGTCGCCCGCCGAGCCCGCGGCAGCGCCACCGCGCTGGCAGACGCCGAGGACGAGCTGACCGGCGTCCGCGCCGCCGACGGCGAGCTGGCCGGCGAGCACCGTGACCTGGCCGCCCGGGCCGAGGGTATCCAGCTGCTGGACGCCTACCAGGAGGGCAAGCAGCTGCCCACGCTGCGGGCCGACGCCACCGACGCGCGCCGCCGAGCCGAGGCGGTCGCCCGCACCGCGGCGGATGCGGCGCGCACCGCCGGGCAGGACGCCGCTGCCGCCGCGACGATGCGGGACGAGGCTGCAGCGGCCACCGACACGGCCCGGCGGTCCGGGGATCTCGCCGCGGATGCCGCCGAGCTCGCCGGCCGTGCCGCGCTGGTCACCCAGCTCGCCGGCACCGAGGATCTGCGCCGGGCCCGAGCGCTCCTCGAGGCGGGCCTGGCCGCCCGGCGCGGCGACGTCGAGACAATGCAGCGGGCGCTGGCCGCGTATGCCGATGCGGTCCGCGACCACTCGGGTGCCGAGCGGCGCCTGGAGACCGCCCGGGAGGAGCACGCCGCCGCGCGGAGCACCTCTCGGGCCGCCGAGGCCGCCCACACCGACGCGGTGACCGTCCTGGCCGACGAGCTGACCAGCTGGGCCGGGCAGTGCAGGTTGCTGGACTTGGGCACGCTGCTGGGCCTGGGCGCGCTGCCGAGCCTGCCGGCGCTGGCCGAGCTGGCCGCTGACGAGCCCGCGGTCACCGCCGCGGTGGACGCCGCAGCCACCACCGTCCGGGAGGATCTCACCGCACGCCGCACCCGGCTGCGGGCCGATCGGGACGCGGTGGCCACGCAGCGGGGGGAGGTCCAGGCCGATCGGGACGCGGTGGCCGCCCAGCGCGACGTGCCCCCACCGGTGCCCTACACCCGTGCGGCCTCGCGGGAGGGCCGCGCCGGAGCGCCGCTGTGGCGGGTGGTGGCCTTCGCCGAGGGCCTACCCGAGCGGGACCGAGCCGGTATCGAGGCCGCTTTGGAGGCATCCGGGCTGCTCGACGCCTGGATACAGCCCGACGGGACGCTGGAGGGCGAGCCGCTCGACACCTTCGCCGACGGCGCGCTGGGCACCCCGGCGCCCGGTGGGTCACTGCGCGATGTGCTCGTCGCCGAACCCGCCTCCCCCGTCGCCGCGGACCGGATCGAGCGGCTGCTCGCCGCGGTCGCGTACAGCGGTGCCGAGGCGTTCGACCACCCGGCGGCCCTCGGCGCGGACGGCCGATGGCGGCTGGGCCTCACCCACGGCCGGATGGCCAAGTCGGAGCCCGCCTACATCGGCGTGGTCGCCCGGGAACGTGCCCGCGCCCGCCGGCTCGCCGAGCTGGACGAGCAGCTCCGCGCGCTGGATGCGCAGCTCAGCGAGCTGGACCAGGCGCTGGAGGAACTCGAGCGCCGCCGGGCGCAGCTTGCCGCCGAGCTTGCCGCCCGGCCCAGCCACGAGCCGGTCCGCGCCGCAGCCCGCGCCTGGGACCAGGCGCAAGCCCGCGAGGCGGCCCGCGCCGACGCCGTCGCTCGGTCCGTGGCCGAGACCGAGCAGCTCGGTGGGCAGGTCCGGGCCCGCGACCAGGTAGCGCGCCAGCGCGCCGCTGAGCTGTCCCTGCCGGCCACCCCCGAGGGGCTCCAGGACTACCGCGATGCGCTCGGCGCGTTCGGCACCGCCGCCCGGGGCTGGTTGGACGACCGGGCGAGTGCCGCCGGGCTCACCGAGCGTGCGGCACTGGTGGCCGACCAAGCCGACCGCTCCGCCACCCAGGCGCAGGCGGCCGCGACCCAGGCCCACGAGCTGGCCGACACCGCAGCCCGCCTGCGGTCCCGGCTGGAGGCGGTCGAAGCCTCGGTCGGGGTCGCTTTCCAGGAGCTCGACGCCCAGCTGCGGCAGATCACCGACCGGATCGACACGATCGAGACAGAACGGTCCACGCTGCGCTCCCGCGAGCTCGACCTGCGCGAGCGCATCGGTGGCCTGCGCGAGCAGCGCGACGCCGACGCGCGCGAGTCCGCGGCCGCGGTGGCCGAGCGCGACACCGCCGGGGAGACGTTCCGGCGGCTGGCCACCGGCACGCTCGGCGCCGACACGCAGCTGGACCTCGACGTCGGCGACGGCGTCACCTCCACGCTGGCCGCCGCCCGGGTGCTCGCCCAGCGGGTCAGCGAGCCCTTCGAGCAGCGCCACCTGCGCGACGCCCAAGGCCGCCTGGATGAGGCCGTGCACGAGGTGCGGGAGCGCCTCGCCGGCCGCGCTGACCTGCAGACCGAGGCCGGTGACGACGCGATGGTGCTCACCGCAACCGTCGACGGGCGGTCGCTGGGCGCTGCGGCGCTGCACCAGCTGCTGGCCGACGAGCACGCCACGGCCGCCGAGGCGCTCACCGCCGAGGAACGCGACCTGTTCGATCGCACCCTGACCGGTGACACCCGCCGGCACGTCGCGGACCGGATCCGCACCGCCGACGAGCTGGTCCGCGGCATGAACCAGCGGCTGGGCAAGGTGCGCACCGTGTCGAAGGTGCGGGTGCAGCTGGCCTGGCAGGTCGACCCCGAGCTCCCCCCGGGCACCCGGCAGGCCAGGGACCTGCTGTTGCGCGACCCCGCCACGTTGACCGCCGAGGAGCGCGACGCGCTGCACCGCTTCTTCCGGGAGCGCATCGCCGAGGCCCGCGACACCCACGCCGCGGCAAGCTGGGAGGCCCAGCTCACCCAGGTCTTCGACTACACCGCCTGGCACCGGTTCATCGTCACCGTCGACCTCGGCGAGGGCACCGGACCGCGGCAGGTCACCCGCAAACTGCACGGCACCCTGTCCGGTGGGGAGAAGGCGATCGTGCTGCACCTGCCGCTGTTCGCCGCCCTCGCGGCGCACTACGAGGCCGCTCCCCACGCACCCCGGCTGGTGCTGCTCGACGAGGTGTTCGTCGGCATCGACCCGTCCAACCGCGGCCAGCTACTGGACCTGCTGCGCGGCTTCGACCTCGACGCGGTGCTGACCTCGGACCACGAGTGGTGCACCTACGCCGAGCTGGACGGCATCGCGATCCACCAGCTGCTCACCGACGACATCGACAAGGCGGTCACCACCGCCCGGTTCACCTGGAACGGCACCGCCCTGGAGCAGGCCGACCTGCCCGAACCCACCCCGGTCCCGGTTACCGCAGGTACGTTGTTCGACTCGTGACCACGGTGACTGCCTGTAATACCCGGCCAGGTAGAGTGCTGGCTTCGCTAGCGAGCGGATCCTGCACACAGGATCCGCTCGTGACAGAGAGGCGAGGAGGCGACAGCGCCGGCCACGTGACGAGCGGTAGACGGTACATGCACGCATGCCAGCTGGGATAGTGGATGTGCCCTCTTCGAAGTTCCCACGGAAGCCACCGGACACCACAGCAAGTTCTCGTGGTCCACACGGACCGTCGACCACCTGACAGCAGAGATCCGGCCGCCCCAACCCTGAACCCTGAACGGCGAGATCGGGGACCTCTCTCCACGCTGGTTGCTACCGTCCGCGTCGGCGAGTTCATTGCCAACACCGAAAAGAAAAAGGGATGCCCATGAAAAACAACCGATCTCATCGTCCAGCGGCGCGGTCAGGCAGGCTCACCGTCGCATTCATGTGCACGCTCCTGAGTCTCAGCTTCTTCACACCGGCCGCGATAGCAGCGGAAGCACCCGTCGGAATTCGCACGATCTCGGTCAACTCAGTCCGTCCGGACGGCGTCAAGCTCACCTACACGAATATTCTCGACGCGCCCGTCACTCAGGGCGAGTCCGGCGAAATTCAACAGCAGATGTTTCAGCAGCTGACTCAGCAGCAGTCCCCCGTGGCGAAAAACTCCTACCAGCAATTCCAGATCGCCTGCGGCCAAGCGGTTGAGAGCGAGCTCGAGGAAGGGAAGCTCGACCTCAGGCTGCAATGTTTTCCCGAATACGCCGTACTAAATGGGGATTCAAGCTGGCGCCAGCACTGCAAGTGACAGTAAGAGGCGCCGTGGTCGAGGACGGTATGACATACTTCCGTAATGGAGAACTCGGCGGCAAGAATTCACCGCACCGTTATGGCTCCCTTGACCACTTCCATGGTACGATGAAGCCCTTCTTTTCTCGTGACCATATCGACTTCCAGGACATGTTCAAGTGGCGCAACAACAGGGCAAGCACGACAGTCCTGGCCATCGCCGGGAGCACCCACCTTGGCTGAGCCCCGCCCGGCACCGCCAGCCGACGTGATTGCCCACGCAGCACACGTCGCCCGAGCCGTACTGCAACGACTCGGCTCAACCGTTCCCGCATGGACAGTGCTGGACATCAGCCATCACCATGAACCGACCCCGCCTCCACCCGGCCTACCGGCAGGACAGCACCTGCTGATCACACTCGGCTCCGGAACCGGTGACCCTGCGCCAGTCGGCGTCTACTACGCGATGTACCTGCCCGAGGATCAAGCGATCGTCGCGACGGCAGATCAAATCCAGGACCACGCCATCGAAGCCACGCACGGCGAAGCGGTCCCGCCGTGCCCGAGCCACCAGCACCCGCTCGCCGCGCGGAGTTTCAACGGTGTCGCCAGCTGGCTCTGCCCGCTCGACCCGCAGCACCATCACGAGCCGATCATGCCCGACGTCGGCGACGAGGCCTGAGAGGACAAGACTCAAGGTCACGCGCGACTCTTCACCTGCGACTGCGCCACTCAGGCGCGCTTCGGCCGTCATCACTGTCGATGCACAACGTTGCCAGTGACGACGGCACGGTTTCGATGGCGCCCAAGCCTGAGAACTTAGAGCACGTCGGCGAATCTGAGTATCTTGTGGCGTCGAGCTCGCGAGCACGATCGCTGATCTGGCGGAAAATGTGGCGTACGGTGCTGCGCGTGCACGTGGTGCCAGTCGGCGATGCGCGGGATCACTTCTCCGAGCTGATCAGCGAGGTCGAGCGGACCCAGGAGCGCTGGCTGAGATCCAGGAGTCTGGGGATGGCATCGCAGCGGGGCGGGTAGTGAGCATCAAGGAGTTTCGGGCGGAGTTCACCCATTCTCGTGAGTGACGAATCCTTCCGAATCCAGCTCACCGCGATCGCGCAGCGCTGCCTGTACAGGCTGCCGGAGAAGACCATTGGTGCGTGCATCGAGTTCATCTCCGGCCCGCTCTCGGTTGATCCGCATCGGATCGGCAAACCGCTTCAGCGGGAACTGGCCGGATACCACTCGGCGCGACGCGGCGCGTACCGCATCGACGACAGCGTCCGTACCGTGTTCGTCGTCCGGGTAGATCACTGCGGCGACGTCTACCGCTCCCGATGACCGGGACAGGGGAAATTTACCGTCAGACCTGAGGGACAACGCCGTCGCACCCGAGGGACAACACAGTGCACGACGGATCAGTTGTCCCGGCGACGGCGCGTGGCCGGCGGTCCCGGCCGGAATCGTTCAGCCAGTAGGATCGCGCCCATGCCGGATCCTGTCGATGACGTCGAAGCCCGCCTGGCCGTCCTGGAGCGTGAGGTTGCTCGGCTTCGGGAGCAGGCCGTCCTCATCAGCTCGGACGCCACCACCGCCCGCGTGGATGCCGCCGCTGCCCGCGTGCTGGCGGCCGGTGCCGACAGCGACGTGTCGGAGGTCCGCGCTGAGCTGCGTGCCCACATCCAGGTTCTCAACGCCTTGCGGGAGACCCAGCTGGAGCAGGCACAGGAGATGCGGGAGGGCTTCACTGAGATACGCAAGGAGATGCGGGAGGGCTTCGCCATCCAGGCCACCGGTATGGCTCAGATCACCGCGCTGCTGACGAAGATCGCAGGACCAACGGGTCAGAACTGAGACCAACGCCGATGGGAGGACCAGGTTGTGGCCTGCCCGGTCGCAGAAGGACCAGTAACCGAAGCCATCGTACGTCGATCGCGCTACCTGCCAGGCGACACACCATCGCGTGGTAGTGCCCAGCACTACCACCGCACGGTAGCATCCTCGGGATGAAGACCACCATCGCACTCCCCGACCATCTGTATGACACCGTCAAGCACTGGGCGGTCGCCGATGGCACCTCCATCAACTCATGGATGCAAGAGGCCATCGAACGTGAAGCATTCCGGCGTCGTTGCATCGCCCACGGGCAGTGGATGGACGCCAATTCCGCCATCCGAGACGAACTGTTGGCTCAGACCGAGGCCGCCGCCCAAGAGATTGACGATTTCCGGCGTGATGGTGCCGCGTGATGCTGCGGCGCGGTGACGTGTGGGAGGTCACCGGGCAGCGGCCACGCAGTGTGCTGGTGGTGTCGCATGGCATGTACAACGACCAGCCGGGCATTCCGACGGTGCTGACGATGCCGGTCTTGGCGGGCACGGGTGATGATCTGTGCACGTGGTGTGTGCCCATTGGCGAAGGTCAGGTCGCGGTGGTGGATCACATGGGGCCGAGTTCGAAAGCGGTGTTCGCCCGCCGGGTGCGAGTGGTCGGCAACCAGGTGGTGATGGACGTCAACAACGCCCTGTTCAAGATCCTGTCGACGAGCTGACCGCCCCACTCGGCCGGGGCATGAGCAAAGCTCCTTCGGTCAGGCCCGCGAGGCGCCGAGGAGGTCTCGGTGCTTGGCGTCGAACTCGCGTACGGCGGCTGAACCGGCGTAGGGGGCGGCGGCGCGGCGGAAGTCGGCCAGTAGGCGTTGTTCGCGGGGTGAGTCCAGGCGGCGGATGATCGAGGCTGCCTCGCCCGCAGTGGCGCAGGCGATGGTGGGCGCACCGGGGCGACGCTGCGCCCACTGCTGCATCTTTCTGCGGGCACAGTGCGGCCAGCCTCGCAAAACCGGCTGGTGCGGGCGCAGCCGCCGCGCCATCTCACCGTCGCCACCGAACGGCGACACGAGCATCCACCACTCCCTGGAGCGACCAGGGTGGGTAGTGGTGAGTTCGGCGATCTCCATAGGATGGCTCATATGCTTCTAGGCCGGTCGGCGGAGCTCACGAAGCTCAACGACCTGCTGCTCGCCGCAAGGCAGGGACACAGCGCGGCCGTGGTCATCAGTGGCGAGGCGGGGATCGGGAAGTCCGCGCTCGCGCAGAGCATGATGAGCACCGCGGCCGACACCGCTATCCTGCGCACCCGCGGCATTGAGGCCGAGCATGCCATCCCCTTCGCGGGTTTGGCCGACCTGCTACGGCCCGTCCAGCACCTGCTCTCGGAGTTACCGCAGCCGCAGGCCGCCGCGCTCGCGGACGCCCTGGCTCTCGGGCCACCGACAGAGAGCGAGCGGTTCGCGGTCGCCGCCGCGACGCTGAGCCTGCTCGCCCTGGCGGCCCAGGACGGATTCCGGCTCTGCATTGTCGACGATGCGCACTGGCTCGATCCCTCCTCGGCCGAGGCCCTGATATTCGCGGCCCGCCGGATGCGGGCGGAGGGATCGGTCCTCGTGTTCACCGTGCGCGACGGTGAACCTGGCGCGGATCGGTTCGGTGTTCTGGACCAGGTGCGGTTGGGAGGGCTGGACGCTGAGTCGGCTACCGCGTTGCTGGAGCGCGGCGCCGGGCGCTCCCTGCCGCCCCAGGTCGTCGAGCGACTGGTGGCCGACACCGGCGGCAATCCGCTCGCGCTGCTGGAGCTGCCCGGTCAGCTCACGGAAGATCAGCTCAACGGCCGGAGCCCCATCCTGGAGCCCCTTCCGATCAACTCCCTGCTGACGGAGAGCTTCTCGCGCCGGGTCAGGGAACTCCCGCCGGGAGCCCGCACCGCGCTGCTTCTGGTCGCGACGAGCGACCTGGATGCCACCGACCTGGTGGAGCGGGCGTTACAGCAGGATGGCGGTTCGCTGGCCGACCTGGAGGCAGCCGAGGAAGCCGGACTGGTGCGCATCGCGAACGGTCGGCTGGCGTTCCGGCATCCCCTGATCCGGCCCGCGGTCTTCCACGCGGCCTCACCGGCCCAGCGCCGCTCGGCTCATCACCAACTTGCGCTCGCCTTGGACAGTGTTGCCACACCGCAGGCCGAGGAGCGTCAGGCGTGGCACCTCGCGGCGGCGACGCTGACGCCGGACGAGAAGGTCGCGGCCGCCCTGGAGCGGGTGGGCACGTCCGCGAGCCGCAGATCGAGCCACGCCGTGGCCGCCCACGCGCTGGAGCGGGCCGCCGGCCTGAGCCCGAGCCGGACCGAACGCGCTCGCCGGTTGCTCGCGGCCGCCACTGCGACCTTCCTGGCGGGTTCGGCGCAGGAGGCGATACAGCTGCTGGAGCAGGCCCGCACCTGGACAGACGACCCCGTTCTCGCCGCGCTCGCCGAGTGCGAGCAGTACCGGTTGGCCAGGGCGGGATCGACTCCCGAGGAGAGCCGCGCCCGACTGTTCGATTTCGCCGCGCGGATTGAAGACCACTTCCCGGAGGTGGCGGCTCGGGCATATCTGGCTGCGGCCCAGGCCAGCCTGTTCAGCTATGACATCCCCGGGATCACCAATGGTGCCGAACAGGCGGCTCGGCTGGCGGGCTCCGACGAGCATGTCGCGCTGCAGTGCGACGTCCTCGCGGCGTTCGCGGCCACCCAGGCCGGTGCGGTGGATCGCGCCGAGGAACTCCTGCGAAAGCGCCACACTCAGCTCGCCTCGGAAGACACGTTCGACATCGACCAGCTCGTCATCACGAGCGGGGTGTGCTACCTGGCGCTGCAACGGACCGCGCAGGCACGGCCATTGCTCACCCGCGCCGTCGAGGCCAGCCGCCAAGCGAATGCGGCCGGCCTGCTCGCCTTGCAGCTGCCCTGGATGGCGATGCTGGAATGGCAGGAGGGGAACTGGACCTCCGCGCTGGCGCTGGCGCATGAGGCAGTCGAGCTCGCCTCGCAGACCGGTTGGCTGGCCCAGCGGTTCAACAGCCTGGGCAACCTGGCCAGAGTGGAAGCGGGTTTCGGGATGGCCAGCTGCCGCGAGCACGCCGCGCAGGCCGTCACCGCCGCGCGATCCGGTGGCCACGTCGGCACCATGGTGCAGGCGCTGGCCGCCCTGGGGCTGTTGGAACTGGGCCTGGACCATCCGCACGACGCGGCTGAGGCACTCCAGGAGGCCTGGGACGGCGCCTCGCGGGCGGCACCGAACCTGCAGCTGCAGGTCCTGCCCGATCTCGTGGAGGCCTACGTGGGAGCCGGCCTGCACGAGCAGGCGATCGAGAAGCTGGCCCGGCTCGACGACTTGGCCGCGCGTAACGGGCACGTGTGGGCGCGGGCAGCCGCCGCCCGCTGCCACGGGCTGCTGGAACGCCGGGACTACGCGGAGTTCTTCGAGCAGGCGCTGCGCCTGCACGCCGAGGGCACGTCCCCCTTCGCCCGCGCCAGGACTCATCTCGCCTACGGAATCCGCCTGCACCGGAGCCGGAACAGGGCTGATGCGCGAGTCCAGTTGCGGAGCGCACTGGAGCTTTTCGAGCACCTTGGTGCGGCGCCGTGGGCGGAACGAACCCGCGACAAGCTCGTATCCAGTGGCGGGTCGGCACCCGCCCAGGGCGACATCCTCGAGCTGCGGCTCACG
This sequence comes from Pseudonocardiaceae bacterium, assembly GCA_050699595.1. Lineage (GTDB taxonomy): Bacteria > Actinomycetota > Actinomycetes > Mycobacteriales > Pseudonocardiaceae. The sequence continues at coordinate 15,020 of JBOHFI010000075.1, forward strand.
CCGCAGGAGCTCAATGTCTCTCTCGCGGTCCAGCGTGGCCTCACCAACGCTGACGCCGCAGCAGAGCTTTTCCTCAGTGTCAAGACAATCGAGTATCACCTCAGCAACATCTACCGCAAGCTCGGGATCAGCCGCCGGACCCAGCTGATCCGCCTCCTGGACAGGGGTCGTCCGACCTAGTCGCCGCTGCCCGCGCCGCCAACCGACCGAGAGCCGTAACCACGCTGCTCCAGCGTGCCCCGCAACTCCCGCAACACTCGCAGGCGGGTCGGTCCGATGCTGCCCTGGGGCATGCCCGTGACGTGGGACACCTCGGCGTAGCTGTTGTCGGGCTGGTAGAACAGCATCCGGATCAGCTCTTGGCGGTGGCCGGTCAGCTCTCGCACGGCGGTGTCCACCGCCCGGTGGACCTCACGAGCGACGACCGTGACGTCCGGCCCCTCCTCCGTGGCGACCAGCTGCCTGCCGGCAAGGTCATCAGGCATCTCTCGCTGCCGGCGCCGGAGCAGGCCGAGGCACTCGCGGCTGGCCGTCGTCGCCAGCCAGCCCCCCAGACACTCCGGGTCTCTGAGGGTGTCTATCCGCTCCAGCACCCGCAGCCAGGTGTTCTGCACGGCGTCCTCAGCGTCGGCCGGCTGTAGCCGGAACGAGGCTACGGTGGCCCGCACCAGGCGGCCGTACCGGTTGATCAGCTCCTCCCAGGCCAATGGTTGTCTCTCATCGGCCGCTCGTAGTAGGGCGGTGGTGCTCTCTCGGACCTGTGTGCTCGCCGGTGCCGGCATCGGGGTGCTCCTTCATCTCGCTTCGATACCGACGCTAGGGAGATCGCGTCCGGGCGAGATCCGAGCAAACCCTGGTGCGCACCCTAGGGATATCGGAGCGCCACCCTGGGCTCGGCTGGTTGGGGCAGACGGCTCACCCGGAGCGCCAGCTGGCTCAGCCAGTAGTTATGCGCGAGCCAGAGCGCCGGCTGGATGAACGGGTGCAGCAGGCTGGGCACGACACCCCGGTTGGTCTCCTCGGTGACGACCCGAGTGCCGTTCTCGTGCGGTTCGAGCAACCAGATGTGGTATCCGTGCCCTCCGCGACGCCACCAACGCCAGCCGATCCGGGACGGAGCCTCACAGATGTCCACCTCGCTGGTGAGCAGAGCGCCGAAGGTGACCCAGCGGAAGACACTGCCGTCCTGCAGGTAGCGCTGCCGTGAGTCCACCAGCTCGACGAACTCCGCGTTGTTGTAGAACTCCTGCCAGCCCTGAACGTCTACCAGCAGGTCCCACACCCGCTCCGGTGGCGCCGGGATGATGAGCTCGTTGTGGGAGAACACCTTCGCGCCCTTCGGCTGCTCACCGCGGGGCCACTGGTCGAACTCTGAGACCGGGCTCCCGGCTTCGCGCGCCCGGAGCCTGAGGCTGCTCGCCACGGCGTCCCTCCTCACACTCTGCACGCGGCCTACCGGCACACGTCGTCAGACTTAGGGAGTACGCAGCGGTCCTCGGTGATACATCGACAGCCGGTCGGTGGGTCTCCGGGAGACCTCCGTCAGCGTTTGCTCACATCACTTCGCGAGGAGCAGGCGGCGGGCGGCAGCCGCGAAGGCGGTCGCCGGGGAGTACTTCTGTTGGCCGAGCAGGTCGACAGTGCGGTGGATGCGGGTGACGATCCGGCCGGAGCCGTGCTCCGCGTGCACTCCTCGGATGGCCTCAGTCGTGACACTGATCGCCTCATCCAGCCGGCCCCGCTGAACCAACACCGAGCCCAGGTCAGCGGCATACAGCGTGTGGTTACGCGGAAACGCCACCGCGTCCACACTGGCGAGAGCTGCCCGGGCGGCGACCTCGGCGGCCTTGCCCTGCCCGGTGGCTAACGCGACCGACGTCTCGTGCCAGGCCAGATCGGCCGGACCCCAGAAATCCAGCCAGAACGGCTCATCCCCCCGTCGCCCTCGGTCAAGCCACTGGTGAGCACTGCCCAGAGCGGAGACAGCGGCCCCACGATCACCCGCCTGGGCGTGCCCGAGGGCCTCTCGCGCCGCCAACAGAGACAGCAGCGGGGAATTGGCTTGATCGTGGCTCGCGGTTTTCCCGGCGGCCTGGACCAAGTCAACCGCCTCCGCTCCGGAACCCGCATCGCTGGCCTGCAACGCCATCGACGCCAGAACAGTCACCCGGACGCCGGGCACCTCGTTCACATCAGTGAAATGGCCTGTCTCAAGCCACCACCGACGCGCCCTGTCCTGCCATCCCGCATCGTAGGAAAACCACTCCGCGTGCTCCATGGTCGCTGCGGTGACTTTCTGCAGCTCGTGTCGGACCTCAGGCAGGCAGCTGCCCTGGTGAAGAGCGTCCTGGGTGTGTCAGCCGGCGTCTGATTGGGTTTGGATCTCCTTGAGGCGGGCGGGAGGGATGAGGTCGGCGACGATGGCGGGGACTCCTCGGGCCATCAATGTCCGGGCGCGGTCGGGGGATCGGAGCAGAGTCGCTTGTTGCCGGTACAGCACCCGTAGCGTCTGCTGGGCTTGTTTGTCGATGTCGGCGATCAGGATCCGGTGCAGCCGGCTGCGGTCGACGCTCGCGCGGCTGATGCGAGGAACCTCGAACACCGCTTGACGGCCGCCTGCCCACCGGCCGCCGTCAGCGAGATCCTCGAACTCGCGGAGCAGGGCGACCGCTTTCCGGTTCGCCTCGTCGGTGATGTCCTTGAGCCCCCGGTTCAGTTCGTCGACCCGCTCGCGCTCCGCCCGGCACCGTTCGAACAACTGGGCTTCGGTTTCCGCAATGAGCTCGGCGCGGCGACGTTTCACTTCGACTCGCAGCGCGGTGAACCGCTGCCGGATCGCGGCGCGGATTTCCCGGTCGGTCATGTCTCCTCCAAGTCGGACACGCAATGGTGGCGCCTTGAAGCCACCAACGGGCAACCGCGAGGTGACGGCTCGGTGCCGAAAGCCGGCTACGCGGCGAAGTTCGCATGAACGCCGGTCGACATCCACCAACCGCGAGTCGGCGCGTCAACCGTGGAGCAGCCGCTCCAGTGCCTCGCGCGCCGCCGTGTCCCGAGCGGCGGCTCGGGCGATGTCCTGCGCCAGCGCGTGCAGCCATTCGTCCACGCCGATGCCGCGACGACTGATCACCACCCCGCGCACCACCTGCTGCAGCTCCGCTTCGATCCCGCCGCCCCGGCCCTCGCGCAGCTCGAGATCGCGGTTGTCCCCGTGCACCACGAGGCGGACAGCGCGGCCCGGGCGATGCGCCAAGCGGTCCCCGACAGTGCGTTGGTAGTCGATCTCCACCATTCCCGCCGGGAGCGCCTGGGCCAGCGCACCGCTCAACACCCGGGCGTAGGACGCGACCTCGTCGCGATCGGCGCGCAGCATCGCCGCCAAGAGCTGCACGTCACCCATCGGGCCCAGACCACTGGGCTCGAGCGTCATGAGAGATCTCGCGTCATGAGGGCCGGCCGGTCATGAGTCGGTCAGCGGGAGGACGAGCTGCGGCTTGGCGATCACGTGGTCGGCGCGCAGCGGGCGCACCGCGGTGCCGACCGCGAAGAACTCCGTGGTGTGCCCACCCCACCGATGCCCGAGCGAGAGCAACTGCACCCCCACGATGCCCTCGGCGGCCAGGTGCTCAGCTTCGGTCTGCATCCGGCTCATCGCCAGCTCCCGGGCGTCATAAAGCGCCTCGGTGAACTGCGGCAGCTCGACATTCTGCCCGATGTTGCCCATCGCCTGCCAGAACCGCTGGTGCGCGATGTGATAAACGCAGGAGCCCATCACCATGCCCAGCGGGGCGTAGCCGGCCTGGATCAGCGTCCAGAAATCCTGGCCGGACAGATCGGAGGTGAACGGCTGGCCCTGGTTGTTGCGCCAGGGCTGCCCGTCGGGCGTCCGGGGCTCCTCCGCCGCCACCGCGGTGCCGACCGCGATGAACTCGGCGATGTCCGAACCGAACTCCTTGAACTCGATCTCCAGCCGTACCCCGACGATGCCGTCGGCACCCAGCTGGTCGGCCTCGGCCTCCATCCGCGTCATGGCCAGCTCACGGGCGTGGTACATCGCCTGGGACAGGACGGTGAGTTCCTGGTTCTTGTTCCACCGGCCCATCTGGAACCCGACGTGGTAGATGCTGGTGCCCAGCACCAGCCCGAGGGGACGAAACCCGGCCTCCCGCACCAGCAGGAACTCGTTCACCGACAGGTCTGAGGTGAACAGGCTGGTGGCTTGGCCCGGCCGCATCTCAGCGAGCCGGCGCATCGCGTCCTCGGGGATGCCGGTCGCGGTGGGGTCGGCGGTCATCGCTCACTCCTACTACTCGGTGTCCCGGCGGCTATCGCAGCGGCAGGATGGTCAACGATCGGGTCGGGGCTGCTGCCCCCTGGTGAAAGCGCACGAGCGCGGTGCCGAACACGCTCGCCTCGGCGACATGGTCACGATGGTTCTCCGCCGGCTCGATCTCCCCGATCGACAGGCCCATCGAGGAGACGATCGCCCCCTGCGCCCCGGCCGAGCGGGCCTGCTGGTCGAAGCGGTGACGGGCATCGGCGCGCACGTGGGTGACCAGCTCGGTGTAACCGGATACCTCCGTGTTGCCCGCGCCCCAGGAGGCCTGCCGCTGCGTCGCCCAGTCGTCATGGCGCACCGCCATGGAGATCCCGTAGACGAGAGCGGCGGGCACCCAGCCGGCCTGCATCAGCTTGGCGACGTCCTGGCCGGCGAGCTCGGTGGTGAACACCGCGCCCGGACGGTGCTGTGACCGGGCTCGGACCGCGGTGCCCAGCGCGACGAACTCACGGTTCTCGGCGCCGAGATGCGATACCGACAGCCGCACTCCCACGACGCCATCGGCGTCCATCGCGGCGGCCTCCTCGGTCATCCGCCCCAGTGCGGTGCCATAACCCCGGTACAGGGCGTCGACGTACGGCCCGAACCCGACGAACCGGGCCGACCCCGACGACGTGACAGTCCCCCCGGCGATGCCGAAACCCCCGAAGTAGCCGCAGCCCCCGAAGCCGCTCCACCCGATGTGCTCGACGATGCAGCCCATCACCTCGCCGACCGGGTCGAAACCGACCGACTGCACCCCGGCAGCCCCAGGCACCGTCAGCAGCGAGGTGCGCAGACCCGTGTGGGCGAAGCGCCGCATCCGCTCGGCGGCCACCGGCGGCAGTCCGCGACCGTCCCACGCAGTCATCAGCACTCTCCTTAAACCCCCACCCGGTAGTGAGCCTACCAGTGGTTTTTCTGCGCGCGCGCCTCGAACAGGAATACGGCCGCGGAGATGGACACGTTCAGCGAGTCGGTCGACCCCAGCATGGGGATGAACACACGCTCATAGCCCGCCTCGTACCAGGGTCTCGGAATTCCGTAACGCTCTGAACCGAGAACGAACGCGGTGCGGGTTCCCGAATAGTCGAACGACCGATAATTCTTCGCGCCATCCGTGTCGGCCAAATAGACGTCGACGTTATTCGACCGGAACCACGATATCGCGTCTTCGGTCCGCTCGAAATCCAGTACGGGCATGGTGAGGACCATGCCCTGGCTTGCCCGGAACACCTTCGGATGCGTCAGCCTGGTGCGTCGATTCGTCAGCACCAGACAGTCGGCACCGGCCGCGTCCAGCGTCCGGATCAAGGTTCCCACGTTGCCCGGAATCTCCATGCCATCGGCGACCACGATCAGCGAGGACTCGCCGAGCCGTACGTCGGGTGGCTCCCACCTGGGCAACGGTGCGATGGAGAGCAACCCGTCCGGCCTGTCGCGCTCGGAGATCCGCGTCAACGTTCGCTCCGACACCTGGTAAGCCAGGTGCGCACGCGACACCAACTCGACAGCCCGCTTCTGCGCCTCGTCGCCGTAGGCGGCCTCAGGGCACCACAGGAACGTGTCGATGACGGCACCGTGCTCCAGGAGGAGATTGTGTGCCCACAACCCCTCGGCAATGATCATTTTGTGGGGGTTGGGCGCGGTGTTCCGCTGGATCGCCAGTACCTGTCTGATCTTGGGATGCTGCCCGCCGATCCGCTGAAGTTCCATCGCCCCGAAGTGTCGCAGCCCGCCCCGCCCAGCCCCACGCTGCCCTGTGCGGTGGTGTGTCGTGAAATCGACGCTACCGACCTCCCGAGTCGCGAGAAACGTCCGGAGCGCATTGCGCGCGGGGTAATCGGTGCGCCACGATGCGTCACATGGGCACTCACCACAAGCCGACCCCGATCCCGGACCCGTCGAGCGATGGCCGACCCCCGCCCTGGCAGCCGCTCCCGCCACCGCCGGAC
>JBOHFI010000076.1:0-20359 GCA_050699595.1 Pseudonocardiaceae bacterium
GTGCAGGACTGCACGGCCACACCTCACTTTCGACGATCACCAGTGGGCGAACCGGAGCAGGAATCAGCCATCTAGACTCGTCGAGCCTCATTCCTTGTCATCAACGAAGAGCAGGACACATGGTCTACCGCGCCCCCTCAGCCCCCGCAGGCGTTGCCGACGACCCGGAGGTGCAGGCCGCCTACCTACTGGAAGACGGGTTCAGCGCCGCGCCAGAGGACGCGCTGGTGGACAAGCTGCGTCGGAGAGAGCCACTGAGGGTCAAGTTCGGCGTCGACCCCACTGCCCCTGCCGTCACCTGGGGCTGGTCGGTGCCGCTGAGGAGGCTACGGCGGTTCCAGGAACTGGGCCACACGGCCGTGTTAGTGATCGGCGACTTCACCGCGCAGGTGGGCGACCCCTCGGGGCGGTCCGCGACCAGGGTGCGGCTGTCCGCTGAGCAGGTCCATGCCTATGTCCAGTCTTGCATGGCCAGCCTGTTGGAGATCTTGTCACCGGACAACCTCGAAGTCCGGCGGAACTCCGAATGGCTCGACTCTCTGGGTATGTCCGGTGCTCTGGAGTTGACGGCGCAGGCGACGGTCGCGCAACTACTCGAGCGCAATGATTTCAGCAATCGGTTTGCCGCGAATCAACCGATTTCGTTGATCGAGTTCATTTATCCGCTGTTACAGGGGCAGGATTCCGTGGCGGTCGATGCCGATGTGGAGCTGGGCGGCACGGACCAGTACTTCAACTGCATGCTTGCCCGGACACTGCAACAGCGCGCGGGGCAGCGACCCAGGCGGTCGTCTGCGCTCCGCTGCTGGTCGGCGTGGACGGCAAGAAGAAGATGAGCCAGAGCATCGGCAACTACATCGGTGTCGCGGAGGATCCCAAGGAAATCCTTGGCAAAGTGATGTCTCTTCCCGATGAGGCCATGCCGGCCTATGTACGTCTCGCCTTGGACCTGCGGCCCGACGATAAGGACACAATGATCGCCGAGGCCGGGGGCGTGGTGCTCAAGCGGCTCCTTGCCCGCGAGATGATCGCCATGTTCCACGGCGCTGAGACCGCAGCTGACGCCGAAGCGGAGTTCGATCGGGTTTTCGTCCGCAGGGACGTACCCTCAAAATGGAGCACCACACGACCCCGGAGAACTACGTTCCGCGAATCCTGGTCGATCTCGGTTTCGCGTCATCCTTGAGCGACGCTCGGCGAGGGATTAAAGGCGGCGGCGTCCGCGTCGACGGTTTCACCGTCGACGCGGAGCACGCCACCCTCGGCGAGGGCACCTGGGTCCTGCAGCTCGGGCGACGCCGCTTCGCCCGCGTGACCGTCCTTTGCGGCAGGTCAGCCGGTGCGGGCGGCTAGGTAGTCGGTGACGGAGGCGAGGGCGTCGCGGGCTGGGCAGGCGGGCAGTACCGCGAGTTCGGTGCGGGCCAAGGCGGTGTAAGAGCGCAGGGTATGCACCGCCCGGTCCAGGCCAGGTGACTCGCGGAGCAGCCGCAGCGCCTCCGCGATCAGCGCGTCGTCGGTGAGCGGACCGGCCAGCAGTACCCGGAGCCGCTCGACGCGTGGGCCGCCTTCAGCCAGCGCGTAGAGCATCGGCAGGGTGCGGACTCCCTCACGCAGGTCGGTCCCCGGTGTCTTGCCGGACTGGGCGGCCGGCGAGGCGATATCGATGATGTCATCGGAGATCTGAAACGCAGTACCGATCAGCTCGCCGAACCGGCGCAGCGCGTCGATGCGCTCCTGCCCGGCACCGGAGAACATCGCGCCGTACCGGCCTGCGGTGGCGATCAGCGAGCCGGTCTTCTCCGCCACCACCGCCAGGTAGTGCGCCACCGGGTCGGCGCCCTCAGCAGGGCCCAGGGTCTCGCGCATCTGGCCGGTGACCAGCTCGGCGAAGGTGCAGGCGATGATCCGCACCGCGTCCGGCCCGAGATCGGCGACCAGGCGGGAGGCATGCGCGAACAGGAAATCTCCGGTGAGGATCGCGACGGTGTTGTCCCAGCGGGCGTTGGCGCTCACCGCACCTCGGCGCATGGTGGCCTCGTCCATCACATCGTCGTGGTACAGCGTGGCCAGATGGACCAGCTCCACGACGGCGGCGGCGCGCACCACATCGGCCATCCGGCCCCCCTGGTCCAACCTCGCCGGCCCGAACTGGCCGGCGAGCAGGGTGAGCAGCGACCGGAAGCGCTTGCCACCGGCGTCGACCAAGTGCAGCGAGGTCTCGGTGAGGAAACGGAACTCGCTTTGCACCTCCCGGTGCAGCAGCTCCTCCACCTGCGTCAAGCCGCACTCCAGGAGAGCGCGCAGGTCTGGGTCGGCCAGCTCCACGCCGACGACCTGCTCGGATGTCGATCTGCTCATCGCTGTATCAGGAGGCGAACGCGCCGAGCGCGGCCCAGTTCAGGGCGAAGGTGGGCAGCACCCCGAGCAGCAGGGTGATCACCACGCCGAGCGTGATCGCGGCCGTGGTGAACCCCCCGGGCACACTCACCGTCGGACCGTTGGTAGCGGGCTCACTGAAATACATCAGCACCACCACCCGTAGGTAGAAGAACGCGGCCACCGCGCTGGCCACCAGCGCCACGACGACCAGCGGCGCCATCCCGTCCGCCAGGGCGGCGCTGAACACCGCGAACTTCGCGGTGAACCCGCTGGTCAGCGGGATTCCAGCGAGCGCGAAGAGCAGGAAGGCGAACACGGCGGCGGTCAGCGGTGAGCGTTTGGCCAACCCAGCCCACTGGGACAGGTGGGTGGCCTCACCATCGGCGTCACGCACCAGGGTGACCACGCCGAAGGCCGCCAGCGTGGTGAAGCCGTAGGCCAGCAGGTAGAACAGCGTGCCGGACAGGCCCTGATCGGTCAGCGCGATCGCCCCGACCAGCAGGAACCCGGCGTGCGCCACCGACGAGTAGGCGATCATGCGCTTGACGTCGGTCTGGGTCAGGCCGAGCACCGCACCGATCACCATCGACGCGATGGCGACACCCCACAGCAGTCCGCGCCACTCCCAGCGGGTGCCCTCGAACGCCACCGTGAGCACCCGCAGGATGGCCCCGAAAGCGGCCACCTTGGTGCAGGCCGCCATGAACGCCGTCACCGGCGTCGGCGCGCCCTGGTAGACGTCCGGGGTCCAGGTGTGGAACGGCCCGACCGAGCCCTTGAACAGCAGCCCGATCACCAGCAACGCCAGACCCCCCAACAGCAGCGTGTCGGACCGGTCGGTGCCCACCGACGCCGCGGCGATCCGGGACAGGGTGACCGAGCCCGCGTAGCCGTACAGCAGCGCCACCCCGTACAAGAAAAAGGCGGAAGAGAAAGCTCCTAGCAGGAAGTACTTGACGGCCGCTTCCTGGGACAGCAGCCGGCGGCGCCGGGCCAGCCCGCACATCAGGTACAGCGGCAGGCTGAGCACCTCCAACGCGATGAACATGGTGAGCAGGTCGTTGGCCGCGAGGAAGACCATCATCCCGCCCAGGGAGAACAGGAACAGCGGGAAGACCTCGGTCTGCATGACGGTCTCGGTGACGGTGCCGACCGCGCCGCCCGCCTGGGCGCGGTCCCGCGCGGTGCCCGGGCGCACCGCAGCGTCGGCGGTGAACGCGCCGCCGGGCTCCACCGACCGATCCGCGATGAGCAGCACCGCCGCCAGGCCCAAGGCCAGCAGCGTGCCCCATAAGAACAGCGTAGGGCCGTCGATGGCCACCGTGCCGGCCAGCGTCACGGCGTTGGTCGTGCCACGAGAGAACGAGTACAGGTGCACGCCCAGCGCCGCACCCGCCGCCCCCAGCGTGAGCAGCGTCAGCGCGACCTGGGCCGACCACCGCGCGGGGCGGGCCACGAACGCCTCCACCAGCACGGACAGGCACGCCGCCCCGAGCACGACCAGTACCGGGGCCATCGCCCCGTAGTCGACCGCGGGCGCCTGCACCTGCGGCACCTGCGCGAGAGATCCTGCCAAGAATTCACCGCCGAGCACCTCAGCTGCCTCCCAGCCCGACGACCGGGTCGGACAGGCCGACCTCGGTGAGTGTGGCCCCGACCGACGGGGTGATCACATTCAACACCGGCTGCGGGTAGAGCCCGAGCAGCAGGATGAGCGCCACCAGTGGCGCCAGCACAACGACCTCGCGAACCGACAGATCGGGGAACCGCTGCCGCCTCGCCGCCGCCGTCTCAGGCGCCGTCGCGGTCCCCGGGCCGTCCAGCATCACAGCCGCGCCCCGCACCGGACCCTGCATGAGGCGTTGGTAGAACCACAACACATACAGTGCGGCCAGGATCATCCCCGTGGTGGCCAGGATCGTGTACACCGACGCCCGAGGGTAGGAGCCGACGAGGACCATGAACTCCGAGACGAACGAGTTGGTGCCGGGCAACGCCAGCGAGGACAGCCCGGCGAGCAGCATCATCCCGGCCAGCACCGGAGCCAGCTTGGACACCCCACCGTAGTCGCTGATCAACCGGGAGCGACCGCGGGCCATCAGCATGCCGACCACGATGAACAACATCCCGGTGGAGATACCGTGGTTGACCATGTAGAGCACCGCGCCCGCCTGAGCCTGGGTGGAGAAGGCGAAGACCCCGAGCGCGATGAAGCCGAAGTGCGCCACCGAGGTGTAGGACACGAACCGCTTCATGTCCGACTGGCCGACGGCGAGCAGCGCGCCGTAGAGCACCCCGATCACGGCGAGCACCAGCACCAGCGGGGCCAGCGCGCGCGACGCGCCCGGGAACAACGGCAGACAGTACCGCAGGAAGCCGTAGATGCCGACCTTGTCCATCACGCCGACCAGCAGCACGCCGGCGCCTACCGGGGCCTCCGCACCGGCGTCGGGCAGCCAGGTGTGCAGCGGCACCAGCGGCGCCTTGATCGCCAATGCGACGAAGAACCCGAGGAACAGCCAGACCTGGGTGCTCTGCGGAATGCTCCCGGCGATGCGCACCAGAGCCGCCCAGTCGAAGGTGCCCTTGCCCAGCCGGTCGGCGCTCACCACGAACAAGCCGATCACGCTGGCCAGCATGACCAGCCCACCGAGCAGTGAGTACAGGAAGAACTTCACCGCCGCGTACTGCCGTCGCGGGCCGCCGAAACGACCGATCAGGAAGTACATCGGCACCAGCATGACCTCGAAGAACAGGTAGAACAGGAACACGTCGGTGGCGGCGAAGACGCCGACGAGCAACCCCTCCAGCGCCAGCAGCAGGGCGTAGAAGCCCGCCGGGGTGCGGCCCTCGGGCAGTCTCTCCGCCCAGGAGGAGCCCATCACGATCGGTACCAGCACGCTGACCAGCGCGATCATCACCAGCGCGATGCCGTCGACGCCCAGCGCGAAGCGGGTCCCGAATGCCGGGATCCACTCGGTGGACAGGGTCAGCTGCAGGCGCCCGCCACCCGGGTGGTAAGCCGACCAGACCAGCGCGGCCAGCACCAGCTCCCCCAGCGCGAACACCAGTCCGGTGGCCTTGGCCGCGGTCGGGGCCGAGCGCATCGGGGCGACCACCGCGGCACCCACCAACGGCACCAGCAGCATCGCCAGCAGCAGAGCACCACCACTCATGCGTAGCTCACCGCCAGCAGCAAAGCGATCACCACGACCGAGCCGCCGAGCATGCCCAGCGCGTAGCTTCGGACGAAGCCGGTCTGCAGCCGGCGCGCCCGGCCCGACGTGCCGCCCAGCAGCGCCGCAGTGCCGTTGACCACCCCGTCGACGCCCTTGTTGTCCACGAACACCAGCGCCCGGGTCAACCAGATGCCGGGTCGCGCGATGACCGTCTCGTTGATCGTGTTGGCGTAGAGATCGGCCCTGGCCGCGGCCACCGGCAGCGACACCCGCGCGGGCTTGAGCACCGGCACCGGGTTGCGGCCGACGACCAGCCAGGCGAGCAGCACACCCACCCCGGAGACCAGCACCGTGAACAGCGGGACCAACACCACCGGGAACGGCGCTTCCGCGGCCGCCAGCGGGCCCACCGAGGGCTCCAACCAGCGCGCCAACCGATCTCCCGAGGCCAGGAGGTAACCGGCGCCCAGCGAGCCGATCGCCAGCGGGACCATCGGCAGCCACATCACCGGCGGGGACTCGTGCGGGTGGTATTCCTTGCCCTCGCTGGTGAGCAGGGTGCGCCAGCGCTCCTCTCCGAAGAACGTCATGAGCATCAGGCGGGTCATGTAGAAGGCGGTGAGCCCCGCCGCCAGCATCGCGAGGCCGCCGAAAACCCAACCCCGCGAACCACCCACGCCGAACGCCGCCTCGATGATCGCATCCTTGGAGTAGTAGCCGGACAGGAACGGGAACCCGATCAGCGCCAGGTATCCCGAGGCGACGATGCCGAAGGTGATCGGCATGTGCCGGGCGAGCCCGCCCATCCGGCGCATGTCGACCTCGTCGTGCATGCCGTGCATGACCGAGCCCGCACCCAGGAACAACCCGGCCTTGAAGAAGCCGTGGGTGAGCAGGTGCACGATGCCCAGCGCGTAACCGGCCGGGCCCAGCCCGACCGCGAGGATCATGTACCCGATCTGGCTGACCGTGGAGTAGGCCAGCACCTTCTTGATGTCGTCGTAGGCACAACCGATGATCGACCCGATCAGCAGGGTGATCACCCCGATCGCCGCGACGACCAGCCGGCCGGTCGCGCTCAGGTCGTACAGCGGGTGACACCGGGCGATCAGGTACACCCCGGCGGTCACCATCGTCGCGGCGTGGATCAGCGCTGAGACCGGGGTCGGGCCCTCCATCGCGTCGGGCAACCAGGCCTGCAGCGGGAACTGGCCGGATTTGCCGCACGCTCCGAGCAGCAGCAACAGGGTGATCGCCAGCAGGGTGGGGCCGCCGATCTGCCCGGCGCGGGCGAACACCTCGGAGAACCGCACTGTGCCCAGTGAGCGCCAGATCAGAAAGATCGCCAGCGCGAGGCCGACGTCGCCGACCCGGTTCATCAGGAAGGCCTTCTTCGCCGCCGTCGCGGCACTCGGGCGGTCCTGGTACCAGCCGATGAGCAGGTATGAGGCCAGACCCACGCCTTCCCACCCGAGGTAGAGCGTGACGAAGTTGTTGCTCAGGACGAGAACCAGCATCGCCGCGACGAACAGGTTGAAGTACCCGAAGAACCTCCGCCGCCCAACATCGTGTGCCATGTAACCGATCGCGTAGAGGTGGATCAGCCCGCCGACACCGGTGATGAGCAGTACGAACGTCAGCGACAGCGGATCGAGCCGCAGACCGTAGTCGACCTGCAGCGAGTTGGTCGCGAACCAGGTGCCGACGCTCAGCTCCCGAGACCGCTGCGAGGCGTCGAAGCCCAGCCACTCGGAGCACAGCACCACGCCGTAGCCGAAGGCCGTGAGCACCGTCGCGCAGCCCAGCAGGTGCCCCCAGGCGTTGGTGCGCCGTCCTCCGATCAGCAGCACCAGCGCGCCGACGGCCGGCAGCGCGACGAGCAACCACGCATAGTCCGCGACGCCCACGGCCGTACCCACCGCGGGCAAGACCTCGGTCATGCCGGGTACTCCGTTCGTCGGTATGAGCAGGCAGGTCTGGCGGCACTCCAGCGCACCGAGGCAGCACGGGCTGCCAGGTCGTCACCTTCGCCCAAGCTTAGGGGGCCGGCTGTATCAATCCACCACCCCCTCGTCGCGCCCGGTAAGCAGCGCCGGTCGTAGCCTGGACCGGCACGCTGATCGAGGTGACGGTGGTGGCCGGCGGAGTCTGACGACACGCTGGCGATCGGCGCCCGGGCACGCATGATCCGGCGCCGTCGCGGACTGAGCTTGGACGTGGTGGGCGGCCTTGCCGGCATCACTGCGGGATATCTGTCCCTGCTGGAACGCGGGCTTCGCGGGTTCAACCGGCGCGGCCTTATCGAGGATCTGGCCGACGCACTCAGCTGCTCGGTGGCCGATCTGACCGGCAAACCGCACCTGGCCCCGGACCGGCCGGCCACACGCCTTCACTGCACTCGTGAAGGTCTGCGTTGTGGCCGGTATCGTCGCACACAGGATCGGGAGTAACACCGACTTGTCGATCGCGGCGGCCAGCCGCGGATACGACATAGCCACTCGCTCGGGCGACCCCGCCTAATCGGCCTCACCCGGTGGTCCTGGGCAGGAAAACTGACGCTGCTGACCGCGCGTGGTCGCGCGTCGCGGGTGCTCACCGCCGGGACCGACGAGCTCGGACGATCCGCTCGACTGCGTGGCGAGGACACTTTGCCCGCGCAGCTGAGGGGTGTCAGCACGCTGCCGGCAGCAGAGACCGCCGTACGCTCCCGAGGTGGATATCGACGCGGTCGCCGCCACCACCCCGGCACAGCTACGAAGTTCGATGGTCGACCGGCTGCGGGCGAAACGGCTGGTGAGCGTGGCATCGGTCGAGGCGGCGATGCGTGCGGTACCGCGACACCTGTTCGTCCCTGACGCCACGGCCGAGAGGGCCTACTCTGACGAGAACATCGTCACGCATCGCGACGCTGACGGCGTAGCTGTCAGCTCGGCCTCGGCACCGGGAGTCGTCGCGGGGATGTTGGAGCAGCTCGACGTCGCGGCGGGACACCGGGTCCTGGAGATCGGCGCCGGCACGGGTTACAACGCGGCGTTGCTCACGCATCTGGTCGGCCCAGCAGGCCGGGTCACGACGGTCGACATCGACAGCGGGGTTGTCCGGGGTGCCCACGAATGCCTGGCCGCCGCCGGCTACCGGGGCGTGTCGGTGTTTTGTGGCGACGGTGAGTTCGGCTACGCGGGCTATGCGCCGTATGACCGGATCGTCGTCACCGCGGGTGCGTGGGATCTGCCACCTGCCTGGGTGGACCAGCTGGCTCCCGGCGGCCGGCTGGTCGTCCCGCTGCGGATGCGGGGCCTGACGCGTTCGATCGCTTTTGAGCGCGAGGACGGATACTGGCGGAGCCGGTCGATCGAGGAATGCGGCTTCATACCGATGCGCGGTGCGGGCGGCGTGGCCGAACGCAACATCCACCTGGGTAGCGACTCCGGCGTCATCTTGCGGATCGACGATGGGCAACCAGCCGATGAGAAGGCCCTCGGCGCCGCTCTTGACCATTCCGCAACGCTGGTGTCGACGGGTGTGACGGTCTCGGCGACCGGTCATCTGGACTTCTGGCTGGCCGGCATGGAAGGGTTCTGCCGGCTCCTCGCGGGGAGCCAGGCCGTCGACCGCGGGCTTGTCGCACCGGCGTTCGGGTGGGGAAGCATGGGGGTGTTCGACCAGGGCACGTTCGCCTACCTCACCCGAAGCCCGACCGGCGAAACAGACGGTTCCCAGTGGCCCCGGTATGAGCTGGGGGTCTGCGCGTACGGTCCTAGCAGCGGGGAACTTGCGAATCGGGTCGCTGACCGGGTCCGGGCCTGGGATCACGACCGCCAGTCGATGGCCGAGCTATGGATTGAGGTTCACCCAGCCGACACCGGTGACGTGCACACCGGTCAGGTCACCATCCGCAAACGGCACACTCGGGTGATCGTCCGCACTGCCCTCCTCGCCGATCCCGGTGTACCGTCACCGGTATGAATGAGAGCACGGTTCTCGACGACGCCATCGGTGACCTGTTCGACCTCGATCCCCAGACGGAACTCGCCACCGACCTGAATGGTGCAGCGCGCTCTGCGGATTGCACCAATAACGGGTGCACCGAAAGCTGTCAAATTTGCTGACACTGTCGTGGGCCTGCGGACCTGCGAGGTGGAGCGCGCCAGCGGCACGTCGTGAGTGGGATGGTGTGAGAACAGTACTGTGGGCCGTCGCCCGTTCGTCGTCCACCCTGAGGCCGGTTTGGCTCGCATCCCGCTCCTTCCTGCGGAAGGCCCCCACGGTCGCTCACCCGCCGCAACAAACCCGCTGCTCGTGGAGGGGATACTGCTGGCCTCCCGTCAGGTGGGTGCGGCGACGATCCCGACCGGGTACTCCGTTGACGACCGTCTCGCCACGACACTGCGCGGCTACCAGATCCGGGCGCAGTTGCGGCCCACCCCGAATGCGGTCTTCGCCGCTGTGGCTCCCGTTGTTTTCTCTCGTGAGGCCGCCCGTCTGCGGCTGGGCGGCAGGCACCGAGCCCGCAGCAACCCGAGCGCGGCCTGGCTGACGGCGGTGTGCACGCAACTGCTGGAGGATCCTGATGCCCTGTCGCTCCTGACCCTCACCGCCAGCAATCTGATCACCCGGCGTGGACGGCGACTCGAACACGAACAGCAGGCCGCACCCGGCGGAACGGGTCCCCACCGGGTCACCGTCCGCGCGACCGACGCCACCATGTTCATCCTGAGGACGTGTCGGGCGGGAGCCACCATCGACCAGGTGATCACCGAGGTGCTCCGGCGGTGGTCGACGGTACCGGAGTCCGTAGTCAGGACCACGGTGCTCGGCATGGTCCGCTGCGGATTCCTGTTGTCCGATCTCCTGCCCGAGGATCTCGGCGACGACCCGATCGGGCACCTGCTCGGCAGGCTCCCCGCAGCTAGCCTCGTGCGGGAGAAGCTGGCGAGTCTGCGGGGGCTCCTGAGGGACGCAGACCGGTATTGCCCCGGTAACCCGAGCCGGCTGGCGGCGCTGACCGTCGCGAGAGACCTGGCGGACGAGATCTCTCTCCAGGAGCGTGCTCTGACCGTCGATGTAATCGCCGACGCGCACCTCGTCCTGCCCACCGCCCTGGCGGACCAGGCAGCCCGTGCTGCCGGGGTGCTGTGGCGGATCGGCTGGGGCCGGGGGCCGCTGACCAGCTACCACGACCGGTTCCTGGACCGATACGGCTCGCACCGGTTCGTTTCGCTGTTGGAGGCCACCGACCCCGCCATCGGTCTGGGCATTGACCCCGAGGTCCCCGACTTCGACGCCGCACCCCAGCCGCCCGGTCGTACCGCCGCGCTGGCCGCTCTGCTCGCACAAGGCACCGCGTGCGGCGGCACCGAGGTCGTCCTGGACGCCGGGACCATCGCCGCGCTGGCCCGCGACCAGGTAGCAGAGCCACCACCACGGACCGCTGAGATCCACGTCCGGGTGCTGGCCGCCACGCAGGGGGATCTGGCCGTCGGGAGGCTGCATCTGGCGGTGTGTCCCGGAGGTGGCTCCCAAGACGCCGGATCGAGCCAAGGGCGGTTCGCCGGCCTCCTGCCCGGCACCTTGAGCGACCTGGGAGAACCATCAGCGCTGGTAGCGGAGCTGGTCGTGCGGCCTCGCGTCCCCGAGGGGGCGGCGCTCGCCCTGCGGACGGGCTTCGCACCGTGGCGTATCCCCGTCGGCGTCCCGGCGCGAGACGGAGATCTGGCCCTCGACGACCTGCTGCTGATGTCCAACAGCGACCGCCTGATCGTGTGGTCGGCCAGCCGTGACCGGCAGGTCATCCCGGTCCTGTACTCGCGGCTGGCGCCCCGTCTGCTGCCGCCCCTGGCCCGGTTCCTGCAACTGCTGGGACATACCGGTTGCCGTCCCTGGCGCGGCTGGTCCTGGGGGCCGCTGGCAGACCTTCCGTTCCAGCCGCGTGTGCGGTACGAGCGGACCGTGCTCTCCCCGGCCCGCTGGGTGCTACCCCCCGAGCTGACCGGAGCAGTCCATGACCGCACAGCCTGGGACGAGGCGCTAAACGCATGGCGGACCGCAGCGATTCCGCCCCCGCCCGACATCGTCGTCACCGAGGACGCCGACCGGCGGCTGCCCCTGGACCTTCGCCGGCCAGACGATCGCGAGCTGCTGCGGCGCTACGTCCGTCGCGGGGTGCTGACGGTCGCCGAACAACCCGGCGGACCGGACGCCGTCCAAGCGGTCGTCTCCGGTCCCACCGGCGACCACGTGCTGGAACTCGTGGTGCCCCTCGCCCGGCGCACTCCCGTGACGGGACCGGCTCGCCCGGCCGCCGCCCCTGTCCGCACCGCGGGCACGGGGCTGCACCTCCCGGGCGGCCCATGGTTGTCACTCGCGGTGCGCAGTCCCTCCAACTGCCACGACCAGATCTTGTCGGAACTCGCCGCCGTCGCCACGGGCCTGGCAGGGCACTTCGACACCTGGTTCTGGCTGAGATACACCGACACCACGCACGGCCCCCACATACGAGCCCGCTTCCAAGGCCATCCGGCCGCTCTAGGTGGCCACCTCCTTCCTGCGCTCTCTGCCTGGGGCTCAGAAATGATCAGGCAACGGCTCTCGGGCGGGTTCACCGTGGAACCTTATGACCAGGAGATCGAGCGGTACGGCGGACCTGATGCGATCCGCGCTGCGGAACAGGTGTTCGCCGCAGACAGTCACCTGGTCCTCAAGGCTCTCGCCACCACCACCGACCCTGACCAGCGGCTGGTGATCGCGGCACTGTCCGCCGCCACGATCACCCGTGCCGTCGCCGACTGTGACCCCGCAGCCCTGCGCGGACATCACCTCGACCGCGCCGCTCGCCAACGCGTGGCGGCCCTGCGCCCACGAGTACGGTCAACCCGGTCACAGGACGACACCAGCCCGCCGATCCCGTTCCTCACCGATCCAGCATGGACAGCCCGGCAAGAGGCTCTCGCCTCCTATCGCAACACCTTGCAACCAGCACACCGCCCATCATGCGCATCGGCCCTGATCCACATGCACGCCAACCGGCTCCTCGGCCGTGTGGACACTGAGCGCATGGCCCGAACGCTGGCCACAGATCTCCTCGCACTACCAACTTCAGCGCCATGAGCACCGGGATCGCCGTGAGCCGGCGGCAGGCGCTGGCCACCGCCGAGCGGCTCTTGGACCCGGAGAACGTCCTCGCCGCCGTCCCCGCCGGTGCACCCCTGGCCAGCGGCCTGGCGGGCA
Organism: Pseudonocardiaceae bacterium; assembly: GCA_050699595.1. Taxonomy (GTDB): domain Bacteria; phylum Actinomycetota; class Actinomycetes; order Mycobacteriales; family Pseudonocardiaceae. The sequence goes on from JBOHFI010000076.1 coordinate 12,786, forward strand.
CCGCCCTGCTCCACGCCCGCCTGTCAACAACAGACCCCGTCTTCGCCACCGCCGCCATCCGCCATTGGGAGACAAGCGCCGTGTACACCCGACGCTACGGAGGCAACAGCGCGGGAACCTTCAACAGCCCCGGAGGGCTGGCTGCCTCACTGATCATCGGGTCGCAGTACCTGCCCGACCCGGACTCCCAACGGAACGTCACCACACGCGCCGCCCGGTGGCTATCCGCACGGGCCCTCGCCCTCACCCGCCGCCACGAAGAGCATCTCCGAGCCAGCGGCGTGGGCACGCCATGGTCGATGTATGACGCGATCAACGGCCTGGCCGGGATCGGCAGAGTCCTGCTCGCAGCGGTCACCTCCGGACACGACATGACCGAACTCGGACTCCTGGCCGCCCTGGAAACCCTCACCACAATGATCGCCACCCGCTACGGCAACCGACCCGGCTGGTGGCTGCCCGCCAGCGAGCACCCACCGACGGTCGCCGTTCACCTGTCCGGGGCGGCGACCACCGGCATGGCGCACGGCATCGCCGGCCCCCTCGCTCTGCTCGCGACAGCCCACACCGCCGGATGGTCCGTCGCCGGACAACGAACCGCGATCCAGGAAGCGGCGCAATGGCTGCTGCGCTGGCGCACGAACGCCACACCTCGCTGGCCGCCCTACGTCACCGGCGATGACCTGGAAAGCGACACCGCCCAGCCGACGGCAGGACGACGCGACGCCTGGTGCTACGGCGCACCCGGCATCGGCCGAGCTCTCACCCTCGCCGGCCGCGCACTCGCAGACCCCCGACTGACCGAGGCCGGTGACACCGCCATCGCGTCCCTCACCGAGCGTCCCGCAGAACTCTGGGACGTAGAGGGGCCAACGTTGTGCCACGGACACGCCGGAGTCCTGCAGAGCGCGGCAACCAGCCAAGGCGCCACCGCGGACCGCGCGGCGGTCGCAGTCACGGAGGCATTCAACCCCCGGCTGACCTTCGCCTTCCAGCACCTCGAAAACGGCTCGGCGTCCGACGAACCAGGCCTGCTCACCGGATCAGCCGGGGTCGCCCTCGCTCTCGCCGACTACGGTCAAGTACCAGCTCCCTCAGTCCCCGCCCGATGGGACTCCATCCTGCTTCTCTCCTGACCTCTGCCTCATCCGTTCACTCCGAGCTACCTGGAATCTCGGGTGAAGGATATTGCGGGCCACAGCGAAGTCGACAGATAAGGCGATGTCGCGGCCGGTGGTCGGACCGCCGTAGATGCTGGCCAGTTCGCCATCCAGCTGGTCAGCCAGCGTGCGGGCATCGGGATAGTCGAGGGAGGAGAGAACGAGAGGCAGTGAGGGGGCAATGGCGCTGATCATGCGACCAGTTTGAGCTTGCGGTCTAGTTCGGTGGAGAACTCGCGGATATGCGGGTTGACCTTTCGGCCGCGGAGCTCGTCCGCGAGACGACCCAGGCTCGCCAGGCAGCGCGGTGAGTTGACGTGCGGCAGCCGCTCCAGAGCGTTTCGCCCCACCTCGCACGCCTGCTCCGGCTCTCCACGGCCGATGTAGGCCGTTGCCAGTGCTGTGCCGGTCAGTATCGCGTCACGCGGAGACCAGTAATCGGGTGCGGTGGCGCTGGGGGTGAGCAGGGTGATCGCGTTGCTGAGATGGCGTCGGCTGTTGCGGGAACAGGCCATCCCCAGACTGACTTGGTAGAAGCCGCCGTTAGTGTCGGCAAACTGTGGGCTGACGTAATACGCCCAGCGCGGCTGGTGACCGGTGGAATGCTCACTCAGCTCACAGGCCCGGCTGTGGGCCGCGTGGAAGCGCTCGGCATCACCGACGAGCGCATAGCCGTAGGAGAGCCGGCTGCTGACCAGGGACTGGACAAGGGCGGGACTGCGGCGGGCCATCTCCACCGCGGCGGTACCTAGACTGATCGCATCACTCGCCTGCTCGCGGACGGCGGCGTGGCAAGCCATCGTGCCCAGCAGATGGGCGCAGAGGGCCTTATCGCCAGCATTGTGGGCGGCCCGCAGGGCGGTAAGGTAGTAACGCTGGGCCGACCCGTGACGCTCGGCGTCGGCGGCCATCCATCCGGCCAACTGCCCGAGCTCAGCCAACGCGACCAACAGACGGCGGGTGACCTGCCCGCCATGGTCAGCTGCCCGGAGCAGCTGACCCACCACCTGGAACTGGGCGTTGACGTAGGTGAGGTTCGCACCGCCCCCGCCCTGCTGGTCATCCAGCCGGCGCAGCTGAGGGATCGTCTCCTCCACCTGCTCGATCAAGGTAGCGTCCACCTGCCCGCCGTTCAGGGCCGCGACCAGTCGAGCCGGTTCGGTGTTCACTGCGGTCCACGCGAGCTGGGTCAGCGCCGGGCCGCCCACCGCCATGAACACGCGACGATCCATCAATCCTCCGAGTAACCAGTCGTGGATGATGGCCAGAGTTCCCGCCAGCGTCCACGCTACCTCCATCCCGTCGGTCGCGGGGATCAAACGTAGATCATGTGGAGCGCATCCGGGCCATAGCTCACCCACCGCGACCGGTCGGCTGCTGGCTTGGGACAGCACGAACGCGATCGCCTGACGCACCTCGTCCCGGCGCGGCTGATGACCTTTGAGCCACTTGTACGGCGCCGTCGGGTGGACCGCGCCAGTACCGAGCACCCGGCATACCTCCCGAGCCAGGCGCTCACCACTCCAGGACAAGCAGGCCAACAGCCGGCTCAGCGTCTCATTCGGTGTGTCGGCCGCCATCGGTGCGTCCTTGCCGTCGTGGACAACGTGTCATCACGGAGCGTAGGCCCTAGATCACCAACACCGGAGGAAGTTCAAGGTTTTCAGGGAACACTCCCCTTCCCCAGACCCGCCAGACGGCGGGACGGTAGTCACCCGCCGAGCCCACCACTACCGGACTCCTCACCTGGTAATTCTTGATCAACATGGTCACCACCACCACGACCACAACCGGAGGACACCAACCGTGGAAAGCGAGACCCCACCCGAGAACACCGCCGCTCACACCGGCGATGTCAGCCGGGAGCACTGGATCGTGCCGGTGCACAGCCTCACCCGTACCGACCCCGACGGCATCGTGCGAGCGATCGCCCGCCGCGACGGCACCGTGATCCTGGACCTGACCTGCGGGGATTCCCGGATCACCGGGTGGCTCGACGTCTCCCGGGCGGCCCAGCTCTCCACGGGGATCTGGGAGGCCGCCGGGGCCGGCCAACAACTCACCGGGTACCTCGGCGACGACCATCCCCCACTCCCACCCCACGGACCGGGAGCCCGGCCAGTAGCCAGGCCCTCACATCTCCACGGAAATACACCACCACTCCGACGCCACTCCCCGATGCCTCGACGGAGGCTCAACCCCGTGAATCAAACCGCCGCGATGGACGCTGACGACACGCGTACGATCGGCCGGCGCATCCGGTGGATCCGCAATGCCCGGAGCAAATCGTTGCGGGTCATCGCCGGACTGGCCGGGATGAGCACATCCACCCTCCACAGCATCGAACACGGACAACGCGACGTGACCCTTACCGAGATCGTGGCACTGGCCCACGCACTGGAGATCAACCCCTCGAAGCTGATCAGACTGCCGATCCCCGCACCCTCCAACGGACATACCGACGCCACCGAAAGAGCGACGGCTCAAGGGCTGCTGGCGTACCTAGATCGGTCACAGTGAAATCCCTTTCCTGATTACTGCGGTGGACGGCTTCGACCAGACCGATGTTCACGCCGTGCTGGGTGTTGGTCAATGACGAGCACCCAGGTTGCCTGCCGGGACCACGTCTTCATGTAGTCATCTTTGGTGCGGCGTGGTGCCGTGTGGGGGTCATCTGGCTTGTCGGCTGTTGCCTTCTGTTGTCTTCTCTGTCCGGGTGTCTCCGTGGTGGCGGGTAGGGATCTACTGTGGACCGGCCAGGACGGAGGGGTGATGGGGATGAGTGCGCGGGAGTCGCCACGGACGCGGCTGGAGCAGGTGCTGCGTCAGCGGCATCTCACCCTGGAGGAGTTCCGTAGGCGATACCAGCACTCTGCCGGGGGGACCGCACTCAGCCAGCGACAGGCGTACCGGTGGGTGACCGGAGAGCTGCGCGGTCTGCCGTACCCGCAGGCACAGGCGATTCTGGAGCAGATGTTCGGGGAACCGGTGACCCGGCTGTTCGGCCCGCCCTACGGCACCGAAGCGCTGCGGCCGTCACGGCGGCACAATGGGGTGGTCGCGGCGCGGGGCACCACCCGAACCGACTGGGAAGGGCAGGTGATCGTCATGAGCGCGGACCGGGCTCGGGACTTCCTCACCCGGATCGAGGCCACCAACGTCGGAGCCGAAACGCTCGACCAACTCTTCGACGACCTCCGCCGCCTGATCATCACGTACCTCCAGCAACCACTGCCCACCCTGCTCGGTGACCTGGTCGATACCCAGGACCGTACCTTCGGCCTACTGGAGGGACGCCAACGGCCAGACCAGGCCCGGGACCTGTACCTGGTCGCCGGGGTCACCTGTGGCCTCATGGCGATGGCGTCCCGGGATCTCGGCGCGGCCCATGACGCGATGACGCAGGCCCGCACGGGATACGCCTGTGCCGACAACGCCGGGCACGACGGGCTGCGCGCCTGGATCCGGGGCCTGCAGGCGAACATCGCCTACTGGGCCGGGCGATTCGACGATGCGCTGCGCTACGCTCAGCTCGGCGCCGAGCCTGCGCAGCACAGTCGCAGCACCGCTGCGGTATTGCTGGTCAGCGGTGAAGCACGGACACTGGGCGCGCTCCACCGGCTGGATCAGGCCCATGCCGCGGTGGGGCGGGCAGCCGACGCGCGGGACCGGGTGCAGCCCGACGAACTCGACATCCTCGGCGGGCTGTGCACCTTCAGCCTGCCCAACCAGCTCAACTACGCCGCCGAGGCGCTCTCCTGGGGTGGTGCGCCGGAGGCGGGTCACGCGGAACGATTCGCCCTGGAATCGTTGGACGCCTACTCCGCGACCTTCCCGGGCGGTTCGTTCCGGAATGAAGCGAACGCCCGCTGTTCTCTCGCGGTAGCCCGGGTGGCCCGCGGCGAGGTCGAGGGCGCGGTGGACGCACTCGGCCCGGTGCTGGCCCTCCCCGCAGCTCAACGCGGCCACACCGTCGTGACGGCGGTGGAGCGGGTGCGCACCGCGCTCAGCACCATGAAGGACCCCGGCCGTCACGTCATCGACCTAGCCAGTGCCATCGAAGCCTTCACCACCGAACGCCTGACATTACCGAAATAACCACTCCTTGTGTATGAGCACACTCCAAGATCCCCACGTCAGCACCGCCGACGAGACCGCGCGGGCTGACGTACCGCGCGAGGCGATGATCGCTGAGTTGCGCGAGATGAACGCGACCCGCAGTGACCGGGTCGCCGTCGCCTTCCGTACCGCCTCGGCGGCAGTCGCGTCAGTTAGCATCGCCCCAGCCGCTGGCTAGGTCGGCCATCTGCTTACTGCTCGTTCGGCGAACCTCGTCACCGTGAGCGTTTACGGCGCGTCGGCCGGGAGCTATGACGGTCTCACCCTCCGCCCGGGGTCGTACAAGACCTTCAGGAAGGGGCTGTGGGCCGCGTACGAAGCCGGTGTCCGACTCGCGCTGGCCCTGATCATCGTGGAGCGCAACACGCACGAGGCCGACGACATGAAGGCGCTCGCCGCTCGACTCGGTGTACCGACTAAGACCTACTCGCACATCACGCCCACGATCTACAGTGGCGCCGAGACTCTCCCGTCGCAGTCTCCCGAGTACCTCGTCCCGACGACGGCCCGCAAGCCCTTCCGAGGCTGCGACGCCGGACGGACCGCCTTCCACGTCAACCCGCACGGCATGGCGAGCATGTGCAAGGTCGGCCGTGAACCGAACGTGCCCCTGCTCGAGGAAGGAGTGGAAGGACTGACCAGACTGGCCGACATCGCCGACGGGCTTCTGCGCCGTCAAGGCGGCTGCGCCGGCTGCGGCCCTGCACAGCACCTGCGGCACCTGTATGCCGCTGGTCACCCTGTACCGCCAGGCGAAATCACCGCTGGCCAACTACTGCCAGCACAAGGAGAGGAGTTGGACCCATGGCACCCGTACTGGTCGAACTGGAGATCAGGACGCCCGCCGAGGGGGATGAGGTCGTGCTCATCCCGGACTTCGACCAGTTCGCCGAGGCACAGACCGGCCTGGCCTGCGGCGACGACGTCCCCTATCGGTAGACCGCCATTGTGTGCCATGGTCGATAGCCTGCCCGCGTGACGACACGGCTCCAGTGGGAAAACCTCACAGAAGACGTACGCGACATCATCTGGGCGCAGACCGGACCGGTCCTCAAGATCGAATCGATCTCCGACGGCTACAACTCGGAAATCGCGATCATCGTGCACACCGCGCATGCACGAACCTTCGTCAAAGGCCTGCGCACCGAGCATCCACGGGTCTGGACCCAGCGCTTGGAGCAAGCGATCAACCCGCACGTCGCGGGCATCGCACCCCGTCTGCGCTGGCAGATCGAGACCGGAGGCTGGAACCTCCTCGGCTTCGAGGTCATCGACGGCCGACCCGTGGACTACGCACCCGGCTCTCCGGACCTGCCCAAACTTCGAGACGCCCTCGGACGCCTCGGACAGCTCCCCTGCCCCGACCTGCCGCTCACACACGCGGAACAACGGTGGTCCACGTTCAGTGACTCACCCGGCCTGTTCGCGGGCACAGCGCTGCTGCACACCGAGCTGAGCCCCGGAAACGTCCTCATCACCGAGACCTCCGCCCAGCTCGTCGACTGGGCCTGGCCGACCCGAGGCGCGAGCTGGATCGAACCCGCCTGCGCGGTGGTCTGGCTGATCGCTTTCGGCCACACTCCTGTGGACGCCGAGAAGTGGGCCGAGCAACTACCCGCATGGCACACCGCTACTCCCACCCACCTCGCCGCCTTCGCGCAGGCCCAGCACACGATGTGGGCCTCGATCGCCGAAGACCACCCCGACGCCTGGATATTCCGCGTAGCGCAAGGCGCTCAGCGCTGGGCGGAGCACCGCAGGTAAGCCACCATTGAGCCCAGGAGGGATCGTGGCCCCCGAACCGCCGAGCATCCACCCGACACAGCGACTCCGCACCCCAGCGGGTGAATCCGTCAAGATCGATCTCGACATGGTTCCACTTATACAATCCCTTTGGGCGCTCGACCTGACCATCCTCGGCTGTTGCCAGGACAATGGCGAATACGCCCGCGCCCGCCGAGAGATGCTCCCCCGTGGTGAACCCACCGGACACAGCGGCTTCATCGACTACCACCTCGGCTGGGCCTGACTGAAGATGCCGATCACCGACACCACACGATTCACCGAGATCCTTCTCACCACCTCGTTCCGCGACGCTATCACTGTTCGCTGGCGGCGCGGCTCCTGGCGGCTCGACATCCCGTTCGTCTACGACGTGAACAGGGGTATGGGACCGGCCACAGCCGTGCAGATTCACTTTCCGCGCGAACAGATCCAAGAACTGTCCTCAACTCTCGGCGGCCTCAGACGTGAGAAGATCGATCCGCAACGGCGGGTAAGCCCAGCTGTACGACC
>JBOHFI010000077.1:0-19968 GCA_050699595.1 Pseudonocardiaceae bacterium
AGCAAGACCGCGGCCACCCTCCGGAAGATCAGACACGACCCGCACCTGCTTCTGACCATCCTCGGCCTGAACCCCACCCCTCAAAACAACTCATGACCAGCAAGAACGACTTTGCGGTTCACCCTGCCCTTCGAAGCGAGACGAGACGAAAACTACCACGTTTGCGAGACAAGGCGAGACGGCATGGTATCACGTCCGGGAGGCAAGCGAGACCAGGCGCGGTACAGAAGTTCGAGACGAGACGATCACGGGGTCGAGACCAGACCTGACCTCGCCGAATCTAGTGATGTCACCTCACCGACCGGGGTGGCAACCACACGGACAGTCGAGTCAGGAAGGCAAGGGTTCATGGCGATCCCCAGGGGCTACCGGTTCAGAATCGAGTTCGATAACGCGTTTCCTCAGGGCTTAGTTCTGATCAGTCACGTCGCGCCGGACAACGAGTACCAGACACGCGAGGACAAGGCAGCCGGTCGGCCGGTGCGACAGAAGGTCGATGACGTGACGGGCACACGGCAGCGGAAAGCCATTGTCACCGACCCCGACAAGCGCAACGCCAAGCGGGCTCGTTCGAAATCATGTTCGTCGCGGACGTCCAACCGGTCCCCAGCACGGCGGAAGTGCTGCCGGGGATGCGTCCCATCGAGCTGGAAAGACTGACGGCTGAACCACGGGTGGCGGGCACCGGCGAGTTCAAGTACCAGTCCTCACCTCTACCGGGCAACCGGCTTCACCGCGACGACCGGTGCCGCCGGGACTCGGCCGTCGCACTCGATCAAGCCGACCGGTGCCGCCGGGAGTGTTGAGCAGCCGAGCAAGGCCGCGTGAGTCTCCCGATGAGTGCCGGCGAGTTCGCGTGGGTTCACGGTGCCGGTCGGGGGGATCGCCCGCTCGCCCGGCCGGTCTCCGGCCCATCTCACCACGGTGCGCCCCCCGCAACGGGCGGGGTGCGGGCGTCAGACACATCCGTCCGGGCCTGGGAAGCGGCGTACCGGTGCTACGACCACGCCTGGGAAACGACCGCACGAACCGGGAAAGACGACCCGGCGGCGGCCCGGGAGATGGCTGCGGCGTCCTGGGCGGTGGCGGCGGCGTGGCGACAGATCGCGACCGCCCCCACCTTGCCGTGGTGGACGGTGGCCGCCATCGAGTCCGCCGCAGGAGCGTTCGAGACCCAAGCACGCGAGTACGAAACATGTGAGGGCGGGTCATGACCGTGGATAAGGCCACCGAACGGCATCCGCCACCGAACAGTGGTGGAGACCGTAACGCGTGTTTCACACCATCGAGGAAGGGAGTCGTGATGAACTGGCATAGTTATCATACTAACGGCCCGAATAAGCGTCGCCGTAAGGGGATACCGGCGTCGTGTCAGCTGCATCGGGGTCCGGTGGGTTTCGCGAATCTTCTGGTGAGCATGCAGGACGGGTCGATCGTGTTCGATCCCCATGTGACGGGTGCCTGTGTGATGGCTCTTGATGAGGAGGGTGCCCGGACGCTGCTCGTTGTCTTGACGGAATGGCTGGGGTGACGTGAGGAGGGGGAGCAGCCATGACAGTGAGCCACGACGCCGCCTGACACGGAGAGCCGATCAGGGAGGGGAGGTGAGGGTGATGGGGTTGCGCGGGTGGTGGGCTGCGCGGGTCGAGTTGCAGCGCAAACGCGCCGCTCAGGTGCGGGTGACGTGGCGGACCTGCGGTGGGTGCCGCCGTTACGGGTTCCAGACGGGTACGAGCGGGCTGTGTGAGCGCTGCCTGGCCTGGCGAAAACGGAAACGATAAGAAGATTCGGGAGGTTGAACGCGCCGTGGGTGGTGCGGTAATGCCGCACGCCCTCACCAAGCGCATCAACGGCGTACGCGCAGAAGCGGAATCCACGGCTACCAACCTGTCCGCTTCTGCGCTGTCCACACCAGAGACCGGAGTGAACAAGGAGAAGCATAGAACACCGCGCCCTGCGCGCGCCAGCCCGTACCGCTCCCCGAACAGGGCGCCCGGCCCGTTATCGATTCGCCCAACTGTTTCCTGGCGACACGGTGTGTGCCTCGCGGGTGGGCAGGGTGGTGTTGGAGCGCGTGTGTGGGGGTGGCTGGTGATGCGCCCGGACCGATACTCCCGATGGGTCGACCCGGCGCCGTTGGAGGTGGAGCGGCCTCGCTTGCCGTGGTGGACGCTGCTGCCTCGCAAGGTTCTGTTGGCCGCCTCGCCGATCATCCTGGTGGCCGTCGTGACGACGGTCGTGGTGTTCGTCGTCCGCCGGGTGTGGCGCTATCCGCTGTTCCTGATCGGCGCCGTGATCCTGGCTTGATTGGGTGTCGGCTCCTCGTGGTGGGCGCCGGTGACGCTGCTGACTGCGCTGGTGATGCTGGGTGGGCTGTGGGCCTGGCGGCACCCCGACTCCTTCACCCGCACCGTGGCACGGCAGGTCCGCTCAGAGTGGCGCCGCGCCCTGGTCTACGCCTGGCCATGGCGCCGGGTGATGCTGTTCACGGAGCTGACCAAGCACACCGGGCACGCTCAGCGCAGGGTGCACTACCCCGCCCTGCGCCGGGTCCGTGCCGATGGCTGGCGCGACCGAGTGTCGGTCCGGTTGGTGCACGGGCAGTGCGCTGGCACCTACGCCGCGCACGCCCAGGAGCTCGCGAGCTCTTTCGGTGCCCGCTCCTGCCGGGTCCGGGTCGACAAACCCCGGCGGATCCGGCTGGACTTGATCCACACCGACCCCCTCGCCGCACCCCTGCCTGTTCTCGCCCTGGCCGACCCCGGCACAGCCGTGGATCTGGCCCGGGTGCTCATCGGGCGCACCGAGACCGGCCGCCCCTGGGCACTGCGCCTGCTGGGCCGCCACATCCTCGTGGCCGGGGTGAGTGACGCCGGGAAGTCCTCGGTCATGTGGGCGGTGCTGCGTGCGCTGGCCCCCTGGATCCGCTCCGGGCGGGTGCAGGTGTTCGGGATCGACCCCAAAGGGAGGCATGGAACTCGAGCGAGCACCCGGACTGTTCAGACACTCGTGTGCACCAACGGTGTGGAGGCCGTCGAGCTGCTCGAACACGTCGCCACCCTGACCCGCCAGCGCGCGGAAGCCTTGTGCCAGCAGGGCACCCGCACCTGGAGCGCGGCCTCGGGTCAGCCGTTCGTGCTGCTGATCATCGACGAGTTGGCCGACGTGATCGCCTACCAGCCGGACACCGGACTGCGTCAACGCGCCAATGCGGCGTTGCAGTCCATCCTGTCCCAGGGCCGGGCCCCGGGGGTGTGTGTGGTCGGGCAGATCCAGGACCCCCGCAAACAGGTCATCGACTGCCGTCACCTCTTCCCGTCAAGATCGCCATGCGTCTGGATGAACCCGAGCAGGTCGACATGGTGCTGGGCGACGGGGTCCGGGAACGCGGCGCGGCGGCACACGAGATCAGCGAGGACACCCTCGGTGTCGCGTGGGTCAAGCTCGACGGCCACCGCGACCCCCACCGCGCTCGGGCGTTCCACACCACCGATGCCGACCTCGACGAGCTGTCGGCCTACGTCACCGCCGGCCACCGTGATGCTCCCCGCCCGCTCACCGGAATCGAGGCGGCATGAACGCCACCACGCTTGACCTGCTCGATGCGATCCGTGCCCACCTCACCGCCTTCGAACTCCCGCAGCTGTACTCGGTGAACGTGATCACCGCTTCGGGTGGACCCGGGGTGAGCGCGCAACCGGCCGCCCACCACTCACCCCAGATCGTCACCGGACTCCTCGCCTGGGCCGACACCCTCACCGAGGTCACCACCGAAGCGTGGCGAGTACCCGGTGGGGACTCGGTACACCTCTCGGTGATCGGCCGACTCGCTGAGGGCGTCATGATCCGCGTCTACGGCGCCGTGCCGCTCACCCAGCACGGGATCGGCACCAGTCTCACCCCCGACGGCAGCGCGACCGTGCCGCTGGCGGTCCTGCGCCACCTGGCCACCCCCGGCGAGGTGACCCTCTGATGACCAGCCCCGACCCCACCACCCTGAACGCCGCGCGGATGACCCCGGGCACAACGGGCCACCCTGCCACTGAGCACCGACGTCGCCCACGCCCTGGCCGAACAGCACGGCGTGTGCATCCGACCACTGCCCATGCGCCGCATCGACACCACCACCAGCCGTATGGAGGTCGTCCCGGTGCCCTGCGGATCCACCCGGGAAGACCACTGCCCACCGTGCGCGCAGAAGGCCCGCCGGTTGCGGATGGTGCAGTGCCGCGAAGGCTGGCACCTCCAGAACGAGCCGGTCACCGACCGGGCCACACCCAGCGAAGATCACACGGCGCTGATGGCCACCCGCGCCGATCTGATCGCCGCCTACGCCGACTGCCGGGAGGCCGGTGACGAGACCGCGTGTGAACAGATCGCCGAGTCCGTCGCCGACCTCGACACCGAACTCCGCCCTCGGCGTACGCGGACGACTCACCCCCCTGGACCCACCACCCAAGCCGGTGAAACGCTCGACACGGCGTCGTCAAGACACCCCGGACCTGCCCCGCCGACCCGTCGAACACCGCACCCTCGGTCGGGTGTTCGCCGGACGCTACCGGCCCTCCACCTTCCTCACCCTCACCCTCGACTCCTACGGCCGGGTTGACGGTGACGGGACGGCGGTGGACCCGGACCGGTATGACTACCGGTGGGCCGCCCGCGACGCCATCCACTTCCCGGCGTTGCTCGATCGGTTCCGGCAGAACACCCGGCGCTGTGTCGGCTGGGAGGTGCAGTACTTCGGCACCGTCGAACCCCAGAAACGCGGCGCCCCCCACTTCCACACCGCCATCCGAGGCGCCATCCCCCGCGCCGGACTACGGGCCATCACCGCCGCGACCTAATCACCAGGTGTGGTGGCCGCCGCATGACCAGCTCGTCTACACCGACGGACGGCTACCGATCCGGGACACCCGGGCCGAGGGATTCACCGACCCCGACACCGGCCGACCGCTACCCACCTTCGACCAGGCCTGCGAGGAACTCGTCGAACCCGCTCTCCGGCATCCAACCCCACGGCGCCCGACACTCCATGACCCCCGGGCGGTGCAAGGGCAAGGCCCACAAGTCCGAACACCTCGGCATCGCCGGGCACCGGATCCTCGTGTCCCGGAAATGGTCGAACAAGACCCTAAACGCACCGCTATGTAGTACGTCCACCCGAATAGCCCATCGGCGGATATCTGCGGTTAGGCGCCGGACGGCAGCGGCCGGTCTCACGGGCACAGCGGCATTTCTCACCTTTGGTGGACCGGGTTCGAGGCCTGCACCGTGGCGAACATCGCCACGGTGCAGTCATGGGGCAACCTCCTCGACCCGGGTCAGGTATAGGAAGGCGGGGTCTTCCCCGTTGTCTGGTTTTGCGGGCCGGGTCGTCCAGCCCGGCGGCCACACAGAGCCCTGTCCAGCGGTCGAGGCCACTCGGGCGTACCCGAAGTCGACCCCGCCCACTCGGACGTCCCCGAAGTCGACCCCGCCGATGAACTGAGCGTCCCCGAAGTAGGCCACGCCGGTGAATTGAGCACCCCCGAAGTAGGCCACACCGGTGAACTGGGCCTTCGCGAAATCCACGCCGGTGAACTGGGCGCCCATGAAGTAGGCCACGCCGGTGAACTGGGCGCCCATGAAGTTGGCGTGACCGAGCTGACACTCTGCCAAAGAGAAGTCCGGCAGAAGAGCCCCGGCGAGGGTCAGCCGGATTCCAGGCCACGCAGGTGCGAGCGGTGGTGTGCGATGCCACCAGCGTCGGCGGCGCTGGGCGGCGACGCGGAGGTTGCGCAACAGGATGTACTGGGCGCTTAGCCGCACCTGCTGCTCCTGGTGGGCATTCTCTTGCCGCGACCCCTGGGATGCGGGTGTGGCGTGCGGCGGTCGGTCGGTGAGTGTTCGGGCTCGGCGTCGCCGCGCGGGCCTTGGGCTGCGGTAAGACCGTGGAGGCGTGTAGGGCATACGCAGGTGGGCGCAGATTACATCGACAATGGCTTGGCGATGCTCGGCGGTGCTGTGCGCCAGGCGCTCTAGGGCGTACAGGCCGGCCAGCCGCACCGAGACCTGGCCGGAGCCGAGCAGCTCGGCAGCCTTGGTGTACAGCTCAGTGATGCGCCGCTCGGTAGCGTCGCGGTCGGTGTGCACCAGGGTCAGCTCGGTGTAGCGCTGCCGGCGAGCGGTCAGCAGCAGCGCCACCGCACCGCCGGTGCCGATCACCAGGGTTCCAGCGGTGCGGATCACGTCGAGCTGGACCTGCGCCCCCTGCCCACCGTAGAGGCGTCGCAGCACGAACCAACTCACCACCGCGACGACTACCGCAACGGCGAGCACCACCACCGTCCCAACCCTTATGATCCATTTCGACAACGGTGGCGGTGGCGGGTCGGGACGGTTGCCGCGTTCGGTCACACCCGGATCATCGCCCACGGTCCCGGAAGTCATCACCGAGTCTGGGTAGGCCAGGCGCTGGCGCCGCGTGCGGTCTATGCAGCGACGGCTTAGAGCCCGTGGGCACCGCGTACGCCGAGCTGGTCGCGACCGTCAGATCCAGCAGCGAAGGGTGCGCGGCGTAGCCTTGCCTCACCTCTTCGCCGAGGTGTCCGCCCCGGGGTAGCTCCCCGGGGCATCGGCAGGGGGTCCTGGGCAGGGGGGAGAGGTTTTTCGGTGGACGTTGAGGACGCACGGACGATCGGTCAGCGGTTGCGGCTGATCCGCTGTGCTCGGGATAAGTCGTTGCGGGTGGTCGCTGGGCTGGCGGGGATCAGTAAGTCGCAGTTGTCGGAGATCGAGCGTGGTGAGCGTGCCTTGGACAGCCTCAAGCAGCTCGTGGCCTTGGCGAACGCGCTCCAGATCGCCCCGTCTGAGCTGGTCAAGTTGCCGGTTCCGGCGCCGGGCAACGGGAATACGGACGCCACTGTAGAAGCTGCGCGTCTGGTGCTGACGGCGGTGGACTGCGGGCGTGCGGGCGGCCTGGTGCTCCCGGCCGATGTCCTGCGAGACAGGGTGCGCCGACTACAGGAGATGCGACGGCGCTGCCAGTTCGCTGAAGCCGCCACTCATCTGCCGGGTCTGATCCGTGACCTGCACACCACCCTGGCGACCGGTCGTGGCGTCGGAGAGCTGCTGCCACTGGCCGTTTATCTGCATGTGCAGGTGACCAGCATGTGGCTCCTGGACGCCGGTGCCCCCATCGACCTGCGACGCGAAGTCGCCTCCTTGGCCCGGCGGCTGGCCCGGGAGCATGGCGAGGATGTCACGCTCGGAGTGGCCGCGTTATCGATTCGCCACCTGATTTCTCAGGGCCAGGCTGACCTAGCTCAAGCCGAGCTTGACGCCGTTCCACTGCCCGCCACGACGCCGGAGACTGCCGGCGTGGTCGGCGGGCTGATGATCAGGCAGGCGTTAGTCGCCACGGCGGATAACCGGGCTGGTGATGCGGTAGCCGCCATGGAGACGGCTGCGGAACTCGCCCTCAGGTTCGGTGAAACCGGCGAGGACGACTTGCTGGGGTTCGCGTTCGGTCCGACAGACGTCGGGCTCTATCGAATGCAAATCGCGATGGAGACGGGCGAGCCAGACCGGGCGGTGAGCGTCGCCCAGACCATCCAGCCTCAGCGGCACCCGTTCAAGACCCGCCAGTCCGCGTACTGGGTGGACTACGGCCGTGCGCTGGCCCGAGTGCCCCGGCGGGGCGACGACGCGGTGAGGGCGTTGCGCAAAGCCGAGCGGATGTTCCCCATCCAGGTGCAGCGCAACCCCTTCGTCCGCGACGTGCTCGCCGAGTTACTCGTGCGGTCTCGCCGGGACGCGGTGGGCCGGGAGCTACGAGGAATGGCCTACCGGGCGGGCCTGCCGGTGTAACCCATCGAGGTGCAGTCCGTTGCGCCGGACACCCGCTACCGGCCGATCGGTCACGGTTGTCATCGTGACCGACATACCACCTGAGACACCGCACCAGCGTCCCGTTGCGGTGCGCGGTGGCACCTCTCGCGCCATCGCTGTCACCCGCTCGCGGCATGGATGGCGACGGCGAATCCTGCACCCGCTGAGCCCCCGCGCTGATCACCCGGCGCGCGCGGTCAGCGAGTAGATCCCCGGTTCGGCCACCGGTTGAGCGCTGTCCCCCCGTACCCGCTCCCGGTGGCCGGCCGGCCCACACCAACCTGAGGTGACCAACACGATGCCCGCCCACGACCCCTGTCACGACGACTCTGGCACAGCCGAGTCATGTCCAGGATGCGGGGCCACCACCGGTGTGCTGCGGACCACCGGCACCGCACCGACAATCCAAACATGGTCGTGCACGACGTGCGGCCTGAACTGGGTGATCAGCATGGTCAACCCACACCTGCGTCCCGCTCACCACGCCGACTGGGCTGCGGCGGCCGAGGAGATCAGTCGGCTGCGCGCGACGCTGCGGCAGGTGATCACACTGGCTGACGACGCGCTCACGCTCACCGAGGAGCAGTTGCGAGACCGATTGCTCGCGCTGACCTCGGATACCCGGTGACCGGGCCGCCGTGACGCCGGGGTGAGCCCTCCGTGCCGACCCGCCCGCCGCGACCCGAGTCCGACCTGCCAGCCCGGACCGTGGAATGGTTGGAAGGGCGCCCCCCTGTCGAGCGCAGGTTCGTCCACTCGGTGTGGGAGCGGTTGGCCGAGCTCGAACGTTTCGAGTCCCACACCGCGCCGATCGACGCGCTGCGGTCCATCCTCCTCGACCACCAGCCCACCACCCGCACGGGCCACTGCCACGGCTGCCGGCGCCTCACCTGGTGCCACCGCGTCGTTTGGCGCTACCACCTCATCCCCGTTCCCCGGCGCCGCCACTTCCCTGCCTCGTGTGGTCCCAGGTCGGCGTCGAGCTGCTGGAAATTCCCGCTGAGCGCGGTCGCCACCGCCGAGAGGCCAACCAGGTAGCGACCCCCGGACCGGTCTCCGGTCACCCGGGGCGGTCGGGCGAGTGAGCCGCCCAGGGCGCTGGGCGCGGTCCTCGGTGGACTACCACGCGCATCTGCTGCTGCCCGAGGGCGACCATCCTCCCGGCGTCCTCAAGGCCCGGTGCGGCGACGTGATGATGACGAACGCCACGCGGCACGACCAGCGGCCACCCGGCTTGACGTGCCAACGCTGCGTCTTCCTCGCGGACTGCCCGCGAGACGAGTAAGACCCGGCCGGCCGCCGGTTGAGCCTTTGCCCCCCGTGCTCCGGGCTCCCGGCGGCCGTGCCGGCCCACTCACACCCCCGCAGGAAAAGATTCCCCGCGTGACCGATCAACCCCGATGCTCGGTGCGGGTGCCGGTGACCGGCACCCGCACCGACGACGGCGCCGCCAGCACTCACGGCGAGTAGAAGCCCTATGCCCACCGCCGTCGCTAGACCGGTGCCCGACCCCCAGTTCGGTCGCCGGTCATCGCCTCCGGCTCGCGAGGTGAGTTCTAGGAGTTCGGGGTGAAGGTCACACCTGCGGCCGGGACACGCCGGATCTGCCTGACTGGCTGCGCGGCGCGCTCTCCCCGCTATGTCTTACGTCGAGTCCGGGACCTCGGGCGTGCTGAGGTTCGGCGGCCATGTCGAGGTTGAGTGCGAACAGTTGGGCAAGAAGGTCCTCGTCCGGGGAGAAGCCGTAGGCGCTGAGGACGGCGGCGTCGAGGTCAGTGTGCAGGGTTCGCAGCCGGCTCTTGCCGGGCTGTCGGAGGGTGTCGTACTGACGGGCCAGGGACATACCAGCGGCGAAGTTCTCGGCTCGGACCTGGAGTAGCTCATCGACTATCTTCTCAATATCTTTGACCTGAATCGTTGTGGGAGCCTGAGGCCAGGGGAACGAGTCGAACACGGTGGTCGAGGTGTAACGGAGACGGGTCTCAAACCGCGAGCAGCGGGCCTCAAACCACAACCGGTGCAGGCCGGAGGAGAGGATGCCGAAGGAGTAGTTGTCGTCGAAGGCGAACACCTGCAGCAACGCCGAGGGGCGGGTGGAGCTATTGACGAAGCTGTAGACCGATGGCCGCTCCCAGCTTGCAAGGATCGTCAGAGCGATGTATCGCTTCAAGGGCTCGATCGCGGCGAGCATGTCCGCTCGTCGGCGCCAGTGCAGCCACCAGGTGTCGAGGAACTTGGTTCGCGAGAGGTCCTGGCGGGCAGCGGGATTGGCCGTCCGCCGGTCAGCGTTTTGCTCGGCTTCCTTCTGGGCAGCTTTCTCCCGGGTCGGAAGGACTTCGCGGCGGAGGTGCTCCATGAGGGTGGGCACGTCGCGTTCGGCCTCAAGGGCGTCGCCATGGGGCAGGTCGATGACCCACCGGTCGATCGTGAGGTCGTGCAGGAGCTCTTCCCCGCCGAGGAACGGGTGGATGTAGCGGGCCGAGCCAGGATCGCGGCGGATCAGTGCGTCACGGCCGGCGGCGTCGAGGGTGAAGCCTTTGGTGACACCGGGGGTCTGGCCTTGAAAGCACACCTTGGGTTGTTGATTCGCGGGCAGGGCGACGGCACGGCGGACATCGATGCCCGGCATCAGGCTGGCGGGGATGTGGTCGACTTCGAGCCGCAGATCGGTGTTGTTCAGCCAGAGCACACGTTGACCGGGTTCGCCGTTTTTGATCCAGTTGACAATGGAGACGGTGACGGCGGCATCGCCGGACCAAGGCTGGGAGGAGACGGCATCGGTAATGATCCCGCCGTGGTCAGTCACGTAGTCCAGCGACGCCTTCCGCGAGGAGGTCTCGCGGATGGTCTTGGTGGCGACCAGCCCCGCGCGCCCGCCGTCGGACAGGTGATCGTGGGCCAGCGGAAACCAGTAGCAGACGTAGTCCGAAACCCCCCCGATGTGCGGATACTGCGCCTGGAGCCGGTCGTTGTAGGCGGCCCCGAGTTCGTCGATCATCTTTCGGCGCCCGAGATAGGGAGGGTTGCCGATGATGGCGTCCGCTTTGGGCCAGGGCGTGAACAGTGCATCACCCGCAGTGATGACGTGGTCCAGGTTGTCCAGCGGGAGGACCTGCTGGTCGTCGTCAAGCTCGTCGGCGGCAAGCTTCTTGGCCAGCATCATGGTCACCTTAGCGACCTCGACGGCGAAGGGGTTGTGGTCGATACCGGCGAAGTGATCCGGGGTGACGTAGGCCAGGGCGCGTTGGGCGGCAATGTCGGCGGAGCGGCGCCGGTCGGCGATCATCGCGAGGGCTTCGTGTTCGAGGCGGCGCATCTCGCGGTAGGCCACGTAGAGGAAGTTCCCAGAGCCGCACGCGGGGTCGAGGACCCGGAAGCTGTACATCGCTAAGAGCAGCTTCTCGATTTCCGGGATGCTGCCTGCGGCAGCCAGCCGCGTGCGCCAGGGATCAACGATCGTGGGACCCACCACGCGGGTGATGTCGGCCTGGCTGGTGTAGTGCGCCCCGTGGGCGTGGCGTTCCCCAGCGTCCATGGACTGCTCGAACAGAGTTCCGAAGATCTCCGGACGCACGGCCGACCAGTCGGTACTCGCGGCCTCCCGGAGCGCGTCAAGCTCGACGCCGGTCAGCTCGAACGGGGTGATGGTGTCGAAGAGGCCGCCGTTGAAGTACGGGGTGCCCTTGTAGCGTCCCCCGATGGTGGTTCCGGGAGTGTTCATCTCCCGGAACAGGCCGAACAACAGGTCGAATGCCTGCGCCCCGGTCGAGGAGTCCTCAAGGGCGCTTGTAAAGAACCGGCCGGGGAGCAGTCCGATGTCCTCGGCGAACATCGTCATCACGCTTTGCAGCACGAAGCGCTGGGCGTGGTCGCGATCGATCCCGCGGTGGTGCAGTCCGGTGAATACCCGCGCGACCTTCGCGGCGGCCTCGCGGGTGACGGCGACGAGATCGTTGCCGAAGACCGGTGTGACCGGCTCGGGCAGCAGGAACCCCAGTGCCTCCCACCGGTGCGGTAGGTCATCGAGCTTCACCCGGTCCATCGGGGCGTCGAGCTGCTGGTCGAAGTCATAGACCCAGAACTCATCGAAGTTGCACAGCACGACGTAGCGGGGCCGGTCGGGCACGGCCTGGACCCAGTAGTCGAACGCCTGGCGGTAGACCCGCCCCAGGTCGACTCCGGTCTTCTTCATCTCGATCAGGCAGTGCGGCTTCCACATCAGATCCGCGAACGCGGTGCCCTTGGCGTCCCTCTTCTTGATCCGCTGCTCCAGCGTGGCGCCAGCCTGCCGGAGCCCGTCGTGGCCGAACGCCCGGAACAGGGCGTCGCTGAAGATCTGAGCCTCGCCCTTCTCGTCACCGCGCAGGTACTCCCGCCGGTAACGCACGAACTCCTCCAGCCGACCCCGAAGGCCAGCGTCTCCCTGATTCACGCTCACAGCCTAGGGGCGACAGATAACTCCACAAGAAGCCTTCGAGCAACTGGCCAAATTGAGCACCCTGGCCCGGTTTCTGAACGAGTGTTTGGTGCTGGCAGCCGACAAGAAAGATCGGGACGAGGCCGACGATGTGCGGACCTAGTGGCGGGCGGGCTCCTCGAACGGGGACCGCTGCTTCGGGTAGAGACCACAGCTGCACAACTCCGAGGCTCCACACCCGCAACCGTCTCCAGCAGGAGTGCGGGGGTGATTCACCGGTCCACGACGCGGGTGTCCGCTCCGACCACGGCACGAACGTCTCGACGACCACGTTCTCAAGGCGCAGCTCGAAGGGCAGCGGCGACTCGCTCACCAGCGGGTCCGGGCGCCTACGCCGGGCCATGCCGTGACCTGCCCCTTCGGCAGCAGGTGAGCCAGCCCGGCACGTCGGCGTCGGGGTTGAGTTGCGGGGAGCGGCACCGGCCGGGACGCCCCCAGCGCGCGTACTTGTCAGTCGTCAGGAGCTGCTCCTCGACAGCAGTGAGGTGGCCGTGAGCGTGCAAAAATTGCGGTTTGACGCATTTGGGGGTCCAGATCATGCCGACGTAGTAGCGGCGGGTCAGCTCGTTGGGGACCGCGCCACCGCCATAGCTGGACGGTGCCCAGGTGACGTAACGTTCCGCCGCGGCGTCGAGGTCGTACACCCAGAGGGGCGCGCCGAGCCGGCGCCACTGCTCGGTGGACCGCTCGAACAGCTCAACACCGGGGGCCAGATCGTCGAGGACGCTGCGTCTACGCGCCACCCAGCACCTGCTTGATCTGGTATGCCGTGCGGAACCCGCCGCGGCGCTGCGGGCGGTGATCTTCGCGGTCGGGTAGTCGCAGCAAGGCCAGCAGCCTGCCCAGGGTGACTCGCTGGAGCCGGGACTCGATCAGCGCGGGATGCGGCCGGCCATCCACCAGCACCCCATCTCGGGTGACCGCCTTGTCCAAGGCGTCGATCCGGTCAGCCACCGTCGCAATCTGCGCCAACACCTCCAGTTCGTGGCTTTCGAGCACGAAATTGGTCGCGACCGCCGCCCACAGGGACTTTCCAGCGGCCCCAGTGCCTCTCGGCGGCTTCCCACCAGCAGCCATGCCACCACTCTCCCCTACCTACTCGCGTGCAACGGTTACAGGCCTATCTACCAGCTAAAACACCGACCAGTGCGCTGCGCGCGGGTGCCCATACAGGCCACCGATGCTGCGTAGAACCGCCCTACCTTGGCAGAACATCGAGCTTTTCAGGTTTTAGCCGAGGTCAGCCGCACCAGCTCCCGGTGTTGATCATGTTGTCGGTCAGGTATACCCCCTGGGGGGTGTGGTGCCGCCCGACTGCCTCGGGCGTGGTGTTGCCTGCCGTGGCTGGCTTGTCCGGGTGGTGTGGTAGTGACGTAGGGCGCGGGTCGTTGTCGCTGGTCACAGTGGGTTCGCTTCGGGTCCCGCTGCGGCGTAATGCCCCGGGCAAAGCGCTGTCACGCGGATGCGGTCGCCGGTCCGGCGTTGGTGAGTGTGGGTCGCGATGCGGCGGCAGCGGGCACCGTTGTCGGGCGCGGTGCATTGCCAGCCAGCGCGGTCGAGGGTCCGGCTGTCTCCTGGCAGCAGCATGCGGCCGGGTGGCACAACACAGGCCATGTGATCACGCTCGCCTCGGGTGGTGTCGGGATGTTCCGCAGCCACGTCGCGGGGCAGCCCGGTGGCTCGTGTGGTTGCGGCTGGCCCCGCATGGGCGGTCAGTGTGGTGCTCAACTCGTGATCAATCTGAGACGTCACGGCGTGCGCTCTGTTTACGCCATGTCGGGCTGGACGAACGCGGTCAGGCGCTTACCGGCCTGCTCGGTGTGGCTGGGTGGTAGGACACCTGAGTCGTCGTCGGCTTCGGTGGCGAGTGCCCGAAGGTTTCCGATGCCGCGGATGTCGCCTGGCAGTGCTGTGATGCTGAACGCGCGGTCGCGCATCAGTCGATGACCGGTGTCGTTCATCTCGTCGGCGATAACGCTTAGCTCGTCAACGGTGTCAGCGCCGACTGGCTGCTCGTTTGCCCATTGCTGGAATAGCACGCCGTATGCGGGCTCCAAGGGATTGGAACGCTGCGCACACTCGCGCGCTAATGCTTGGAGTAATACCTCATCACCGGTCATCTCGGCACGGTTCATGAGCCGTTCCGCTTCTTTGGCGTCGGTGACCCGGGATGCGCGGTCCGTTGCGTCTCGGATGCTGATGATGCGGGCGTCACCGGGACGGACGTGGCCGAAGAGGTCTTTGGTCAGTTCGTCACGGCGCTGCGCGACCCGCTGTGCCTCATCGGCGCGGAGGTGTGACAGCTCGTCTCGCGCCTTGACGACGGCCTTCGCGTGTCGCGCGCGGCGGCCTTGCGGGGTGAGGTTGCGCTGACGGTCGATGTGCTCGATTTCCTTGGTGAGCCGTTCGCGGATTTTGTTGGCCTTGGCCCGTTCTGGTGTGTCGATTCCGCGTGGTGCGGTCATCGGTCTCCTCTCAGCGGCGCGTGTGATGGTCAAGCTCGTCCCTGCGGATCAGGCACGCGCGCCCTGCCCGTGCGGCCGGGATCCGTCCGGCGGCGATAAGCCGTCTGATAGTCCGGTCGGACGTCCTGGCGAGGTCCGCGGCCTGTCTCGTCGTGAGCAGTTCTGATGATGGCCCAGTGTCCGTGTTCGGCGCGCGGTTTTGTCCGTTGTCGGTCAGTTCTCGCCATCTGATCGCGGCCTCGGTCAGCTCGATCAGCACTCGATCGACCCGCGGGTGCTCGCCGCGATGGCTCTTGCGGTACTCACCTAGCCCGCCCCGGGTGAGCAGGATCACGGCGACATCGGCGGGAATGATGGTGATCAACTGTTCGGGTGTGGTCACCGCATCCTCACCTCGACGTCGAGCCACAGGCCGCGCGGTGCTGGTGGCGGCAGGATCACCGGCATCCCTTGTGAATGAGGTCAGGGGTGTTGTCCGGGACGATTCCGGCGTCTACCAGGCCCGTCACATGCGGCCTTGAGGGTGGGTAGAGGTGAGCGTGATGGTGCAGTGCTTTGAGGCGGATACCGGTGGCCTGGACGGGCGGTGCGCGGTGCGGCCGGGAGCGGGGTGGTGGCAGTCGGTAGTGCTGGTCGTCGGTCATGGCTTTTCCTTGAGACGGTATCGCTGGCACTGCTCGTGTCCTGGGGTGCGCAGCAGCAGCGGTGGAGTGCACGTGGTGCAGCGAGGCTCCGTAGTTTGTGGACCGGGTGCGTCATGGTCCGTCACCTCGTCATCTGCGCTGCTCAGCTCGGTGACGCTCACGGTCCGTGTGACGCTTGTGTCCGTCACACGCCCGTTATCCGTCACCGGGGTGAGCTGCACGGATGACGGTGTGACACTCGATGACGCATCGGGGCGAGAGTCGTCCGAGGGGTCGCTGAGGTAGCGGGCGAACGCGTCGGTGAAATCGGTAAGCCGGTATCCGCGGGCCTGCCGCCGCTTTCCGTTCGGCCCGGTGACGTAGATCTGGCCGGGGGTCACTGCGTATTCGCTCAAACGCCGGGCGAGCTTGCGTTGATCGAGGTCGAAGGCCGACCAGGGTGCGTCCTCGATGGCGCGCAGGGACGTCACCAGGTCCGCGGAGAGGATCTCGGCGAGTCTGGTGGTGGTGAACACCTCCCGGACACCGGTCAGCAGCAGCCGACCCAGCGATGCCTCGGTGTCGGCCTGTTCGGCCTCGGCGGTCATCGCCGTGCACGCCCTCCGTGCCCGCGCCGGCCAGCTACCTCCCGCGGCGTCGGCGACCGCCACCAGCGGTTCCCAAGTATCGGCCGCGCGGTCATCCACTGGCAGGCGCGGCTCGGCGACCCTCAGCGCGTCGAGGGCGGTACCGGCCCACTCGGCGAGTTCGTCGCCCAGTGCCCGCAGCCGTGGCTTGTCGCGGCGCAGCCGGAACTTCGCGACGGTGCGACCAGCCGGACGGCGCTGCATTCGCACGTTGATCGCGCGGTCGGTGATGGTGTCGGGCAAACCACCGATCGCGGCCAGCGCCACCATCGCGAACGTAGGGAACTGCTCCACCTTGGACATCGGCCCGACGCAGCGGCGGGCGTCGCGACCGCGCTGAAACCCAGCGTTGAGCAACGCACGCAAGTCCTCGTTCTGCTCGGCGGCGCGCTTAGACCCGAACTTGGCATCGGCCTCATCGATGAGCACCGTCGGCGGGGTGTCCCGACCGATGCTGCGCACCAGCGCGGCCGCGGTGGCGATCGGGTCATGACAGGTCGCCTCGATCACGTCGAGCAGCCGGGACTTCCCGCACCGCTTTTCCGGTGAGGTGATCGCCAACCGGGGCGCGAACTCAAACGCGGCCACCGCGTGCGTGGCCGCGATCCACAGACACACCGCGTCCGCAGTGTGCTCGGTGGGTAGCACCACGAAGCTGGTCAGCTCAGCATGCAGCCGGTCCAGCAGTTCAGCGCCGGTCGGTGGTGTCTCGGGACGGATAGCATCGGCAAAATCGGGAACCGTCATACTGCACCGACCCGCGAGCTGCGAACCGCCGACTGAATGGTCTGGCGGGCCTCCGATTCGAGTAGTCCGGCAGCCATCGCGGCGGCCAGCAGGTCAGCGAGCAGTGCGGGAGAGCTGCCGCGTTCATGGGCTCGGCACGCCGCCCAAAACAAGATCCGGTTACGTTCGCCTTCGGACGCGTCGGCCACGGTCCGGATCAGTCCAGCGTCCCGGTCACCACCGCCGGTGCTCGGGGAGCGGTTCACCGACAACGACGGCGGGGCGAGCAGGCGCCGCACCCAGCGCGGAGCTCGGGCCGGGGGCATGACTACCTGCCACTCGTACCGTCCTCCGCTGGCATGCAGGGATGGCGGGGCGACGACATAGCCCCGCACGCTCTTAACATCCACCCCGCGGCACAGCTGTCCCGTGTTTGCCCGGTGTAGGTCACCCAGATGTGGTGACCGCCTGATCCGGTGCGGGCGGTCAGGGTCGGGGGGAGCAGTCCGTGCTGACGGGTCAGCCGCTCCAGCGCGGTATCGCCACCGTTGCGGGGATCGACGTCGAGCACGAGCACCCCGACCGGAGGCCGGAGCCCGATGTTGGCCCAGGGCCACCGGTCCCACCACATCCTGACCTGCGTGAGCTCGGTGGAGGCGTCGTCCTTGCCGTGGCGGGTCAGCGGATGCTTACCGGGCGATTTGCAGGCTGTCCCGCCGCAGGTGCAGCGGCCGTCGTGGAGGGAATGCAGCGGGAGCACGGCGACGCGGAGCCTGGACGTCGCGTAGCGCACCGCCCACCCCGCCAGATCGAACGCGGACACGTCGGTCACAGCGTGTCGGCCTGGCGGGTTACCCTGGGTTTGTCTGGCGGCTTGGCGGCGGCTGGAATCGTCCGAGGCGGGGCGTTCACCTGACGGTGGCGCCCCGCCTCGCTGTGTCGGAGGACTCACGCGGTACCACCCTGGGGTCGGCGGGCTGCTGCCGTCCGGCGGCGGGTGCGTGGGGAGCGCATCGTTGGGGTTGGGAGCACCAACCAGAACACGGCGGCGACGCGCTCCAGGGTGGCCGGGTCAGTGATCACCGGTGGTAGCCCTTGGGCGGCCCGGGAGGCGGCCACGTAGGCGCGCAGTCCAGACGGCGGGCGAGGACTCACGCGGCACCGTGAGGCTCGTCGGCCATCGTTTCGAGCCATAAGTCTAGGTCAGAGCGTCGCACTCGGAGTCGGCCGCCGATGGTGTATGCCCGTGGCCCCTCACCACGATGCCGCCTGTTGTACAGCGTGCTCAGCGCGATACCGAGTTCGTCGGCGATCTGTCGCGGGGTCAGCCACTCGTGGCTGTCACCGCGGCGTCCGTGCGTCACGACAACCCTCCAACCTCCAGTGAGCAGGCTCTGACTGGACGTTATCAGAAACGGGTCAGCGTTGACCGCACGTTCCCACCTGTGTCAGAGTCGCACGCGTGAACGTGAAGACGGAGCCGCTCGGGTCAGCGCGCGACTGGGTCCGGGTAGGTGACGACCTTCTGGTGCCGCCGACGCGGGTCACCGCCACCGGAAAACTCAACGCCGAGGATCCGCCGCTGGACGTGGAGATCGACGTGGTCCCCGAGGACGGCCGGCTAGTCGCCCACGAGGTGCGGGTGCGGCGCCGGCCCGACGGGCCGCCGGTCACCGGGGAGGCGATCCGCTCCGTACCCGTCGCCGCTCTCACACAATTTGCGGCCAGGGAGGTGCTACGCATCGTCAGCATCGCGGACAACGGCGAGATAAGTGCGGTCCCCGCGGGCGTACCCGAGGAGCAAGTCCAGTACGTACGAGATCACGGCCTCACCGACAAAACGGTCGAAATCGTGGCGCACACGTACCGGCTGGCTCTGCTCATGGGCAACACCCCAACCAAGATGGTCGAGGAGTGGCTCGAAGTTCCCCGGTCAACGGCTGGACGATGGATCGCCACCGCGCGAGAACGCGGACTGCTCGGCAAGGCCGAAGGTCGCGGCAAAGCGGGCGGCTAGCCCCATGGGACAAGCCGAGGACCGCTAGTAACTTGTTTTGCCCCGTTCAGGGGCACCAGAAGCGCCCAGCTTCTTTAGCGGAACCTCAGACCCGCCACCTCGGTTCGATCCGGTCGGGGTCGATCCGGTTGCGACCCATCACCGTCGCGGGATGCACGGTGACGCACTCCAGGACGGCAGTCACGACGGCACGGCGCTGCGAAACGTTGCACCATTCCCAGCGAGCCCCCATCTCCTCCAACGTTCCCACGAACCCCTCCAGCGCGGTGGTCTGCGTGCTAGTGGCTAGCCGTTCGCGGGCGGCGTCTAGGCGGGCCACGATCGGTGCCCTGGCGGCTTTCCACTCCGCTCGGCTGATCTCGCCGTTGCCGTGGTCGGCGGCCAGCGCCTCCAGCTCGTCCTCCTCGGCCCGGATCCGGGCGTGCAGGTCCGATTCGGGTTGGTCGCGCTGGTGCAGCCGGGCCACGAACTCGGGTGAGTCCAGCGCAGTCAGCACGAGATCGCGGATGCGGTCGTCGGTGGGTGCCGCGGTGATGAACGTCCCACCGCACGCGGCTTTACCGCCATCGGGGTTTTTGTTGCAGACATAGCGCAGGACGCCACGGGATGACCGGCCTACCATCGGCTGCCCGCACCGTGCGCAGTGCAAGATCCCGGATAGTAGGTGCTTGCGGGCACCGCCGGTGGTGAGCCGGCGTTCCGGTCGGGTCAACAGTGTCCGCAGCCGGTCGGAATCGGCCACGCTGATGATCGCCGGCCATCTCAAGGTGCCTTCGAGTTCGTCTTCGCCGGTGTCGCCCTCGGGTTCCGATCCGCCTTCGGGTTGGTCCTGGCCGAGGTTGTCCCCGGGTTCCCAGACGCGCTCCGGGTCGTCCTTCGGCGCCCACACAATCTCACCCGTCAGCGGGCGGCTGGTCCCGTAAGAATCGCGCGAAATGTGCTCGCGCCTCCCGCTGATTCGGGCGCTGCACAACATCCGGCGCAGCGTTGTTCTGTTCCATTTGTTGCCCGCTGAGGGCCTGTATTTAAATTAAATACTTTATATGACGACTGGCAAACGCGCGCCCGGCCGACCGGTTCACGAGTCACAGCTGTGTAACTTTTGGCGATCTTCGCGTGTCGCCACCGTTGCTTGCGGTTC
>JBOHFI010000078.1:0-19949 GCA_050699595.1 Pseudonocardiaceae bacterium
AACCGACCATGAGATGAAGCAGCTTCCGATCGTCGGACACGAATTTCACGGTGACTGGAACTACACTATCAAGAAGTCGCCGGAAGAATTCGGAAAAGAAAGTGAGTAATTAAAATACGGGCCCTTACGGGCCTGCTTCAACCACAGCACCAGATCACGGACCTCGGCCGGCGTGGCCTTCTCCCACGCGACATCGACCGCTCGTAGCCACCTCCACCAGCGCATCAGCACGTAGGCGTAACTGCGCACCGACCCGGTACTAGTGTCGCGTGCGACGAAGTCGCTCAGGTACCGGCGGATCGGCTCCACCGCCACGCCGCCGTCGTCGACCACCAGCCACGGCACAACCCCCTCGCCCGACACGACCCGGCCCCAGCGGGGCAGCCGGATCGAGCCGATGTCCCGTTCCACATCGTCAAACAACCCTCTGCTCCACCCTTCATAATCACGGTGGAGCAGGTCTACCGATCACTGGCCAGCAGTCACCGGCACCAGATCGGCGTGTCGCCACGTAGTTCGGTCAATAGGGTTGGACACCACCTGGTTGACGGTGGACTCGACGAAGGCGGTGGAGATGGTCTCACCGCAGCGGCGGCGCTCGCCGTAGTTAGGGATGCGCTCGGCGTTGGCGCGCAGGTAGCCGTCGAACTCGCGCACCGCCTTGAGCAACTTGGCCTGGGAGACGCTGGGCTCCTCAACGTCGAGGTCGACCAGCGAGTCCCCGGTGATCTGCTGGGCACGGAAGACGTTGCCGTGCCAGAGGAACCACTTGAGGCGCTTCAGCTGTTTACCGAGGTCGGCGGCGAGGTCCACCGGTGGCGATGAGGGGAGGTCGGGGTCTGGTGGCGGGGAGCGGAGGCTCTTGGCCATGTTGGTCATCACAGTGATCCGCATGGTGATATGGAACCAGTCGAGCAAGTGCTCGGCCTGCGGGTTGAGATAACAGGGCAGGTCCCGGATGTCCTCGCCACCATCGGTGAGGAAGGTGACCTGCTGGTTGGCCTGCATACCTTGGGCCTTGAGCACCTCAAACAGCCGGCGTTTCGGTTTGGTGTCGTAGGTCTGCACGTAGCCGAAGCATTTGGCCGGGCCGTTCGCGGGCATGGACTTGCCGGCGAT
Organism: Pseudonocardiaceae bacterium; assembly: GCA_050699595.1. GTDB lineage: Bacteria > Actinomycetota > Actinomycetes > Mycobacteriales > Pseudonocardiaceae. The sequence goes on from JBOHFI010000078.1 coordinate 1,120, forward strand.
CACTTCGAACCAGCCGTCGCGTCGGGAGGTCTGCGCACTGGAATGGACGTAGCCGCCGTCCAGGCCGACGACCAGCGGCAGCTCCGGTCGGGGCAGCTCCTCCCGGTCGGCCTGGCAGGTGTCGATGAAGCTGAACCGCTCCCCTCCGAGCTCGTCCTCCAAACGCTGCGCGGTGGCCTGCACCTGCCGGCGCACCGTGTTGGAGAGCGAAACATTCCGTGGGAGACATCCCACGGAATGTTTCGCTCTCCTAGGCGGGCCCTGATCAGTGCCGGCGGGCCAGATCGAGGCCGCAGTGGCTGCGGCGATGCCGTCGAAGGTCGGCTGTACGTAGATCGCCAGGCTCCAGTCGCCGTACCTGCCTCCACGGTTTGCCCCGCTCTCCCATAGGGGGCATCAGCGCCCGATCGGCTAGGCTGCCCGGGTGGATGCCACCAACACCTGGGAACCCCAGCCCGGGGTACCCCTGCCCCCGGCGCAGGGGGCCAAAGCTGACGCCATCCTGGCTGAGCTGGTCTCCGAACGCGGCGCACCTACTCTGGAGCACTACCGCCGGGTCTACCTCAGCATCGGCGTGGCCTGGCCCGGTGACGACGAAATCCGACGCCTCTATCCGGTAGCTGACGTCGCGTTCGCCGGGTGATCGGCGGGAAAGTCGTCGACCCCAGCGCCCTAGTCGCCTACGTCCGGGGCAGTGTGGCGATGGACTCATGGCTGGCTGTCGCCAAAGAACTCGGCATCGTGCTCTACGTCCCCGCGCTGGCGGTGATCGAGGTCCGCACGGTATGCGTAGTGTACCCAAACACCGACACCCTGCTGTCGCGACTACTCGACCATCCCTCCGTGATCCATTCTGAGCTTTCTTCAGCCGAAGCGCTGAAGGTGATCCGACTGTTGGACGAGTCCCGAGCCTGGGACGGCATCGCCGGACATGTGATCCTGGTGGCCCGCCAGCGAGGCTGGCCCGCGCTCACCTCAGACCCAGGCCGACTTCAGCGCATCGCACCAGACCTGGACGTCAACCTGCTGTAAGATCTATTGACCTCGGAGAGCAGAACAAAGTCCGGTGATCGCGTGATCCCCTCGCCACAGTGTCAGGTTGAAACCTAAGACCTTGTGAGTGTTGTGTCAATCAATGAGTTTCGGTGGTCTAATCTGACACTATTCGGGCGCTCTGTCTGACGTCAGGGTGGGGTATACCCCAACCTGACGCCTCCGCCTGTACGCCAAAACTCGCGGGCTTGGGGGTCAGCGCGTGCACGTCGTTGTCCGCGGTGATCAGGGGAGGCGGAGCACGGCCCGGAGCACCGCGTCCACCTGCATCATGGTGTTGGGGTGGACGTCGCCGAGTCGCTCGGCCAGGTAGCCCTTGAAGGTGCTGGCGATCTGGGGCCCGAGCACCCACCCGGCGACCGGGTCGGACTCATCGAGCCGCACTGTCAGCGGCGGCCCGCCGGGGTCCGTGCTGATGACGTCACAGGTCAACACCTGGTTACGATGCCGGTCGAAGTCGGTATCAGAGATGATCAACACCACTCGGTTGGCGGCGCTGATCGGTGTCTGGAGCCGCCACAGCTCACCCCGCTTGGCTAGCGGGTACTCAGCACTCACGCGGCGGCGCCACCGTGGGCCTGCGCGCTGTGCAGCTTGAGCATGGCGTGTTGGTACTCGGCGGCCACCAGCCCGGCGGCCTGCTCGAACTCGCCGTAGGAGCGGCCGGCCTCCACCAGCGCCGCGCGATGGGCGGCTTGGCGTATCCAGGCGCTGGCGTTGCCGGTGCTCTCCAGGTAGGCGGCGGTGAAATCGTCCACGCTCACGGTGAGTTTCCGCATCCGCCCATAGTACCCCCCGATGCCTCCCCGCCGGGAGGCCCGGTTGGGCATCCCGGCCCGTGTAGTCAACGCTCTCCATCGTTCCTCGCCCGTTCCCGCGGCTCCGTGAGAGCGGGAAAAACCGTGGGAGGCCGCCGCTGGCCAGGGTGAACAGCGCGATGGCCGGCGGTGGGGGCAGCCGCGCATGGCCGGAGATCGGCGCGGTGGCGGCTCAGGTGGCCTGCCCGCATCGCGCCAGGTCGGAGGTGGGCGCACAGGGATCAGCACACGATCATGGTGCGCAGCCTGTGTGGCACGGTGCGCCTGGCCGGCCGCCCACTGGGGTTCACCCACACACCCGATCCACAAGCCCTGGCCGCGTAGCCTCCCACGGTTTTTCCCGCTCTCGTAGGTGAAGCGCTCACCGGCTCGTAAACCAGCTCACCGAGGCAGATCCCGCGGGCGTCGTCGCGGAAACCCGGTCCACCAAGGGAGGAGATTCCGTACTCGGTGCCGTGGATCACGAACCGGTGCAGGTGCTCACCGCCCCAACCGAACGCGGCCTGCAGGACCGCGTGCAACTCGGCGATCGTGGCCTCGGCGGGCACCAGCAGGCGCCGCCAGATCAGCGGGCTGACCCCGGCCAGCACCACACGCAGCTGATACACGGCGGGGTTCGAGGAGGTAGCAGCGTCAGACATCGCGCTATCCCGGCCCACCGGCTCAAGGGCGCCGTGCATGACCAATTCACCGCGAACCCGCCTACCCGGGCCCAGCGGTCTGCCTCCCCCACTTTGTGACGCTCTCCTCTCCTACCCCGACCAGTCCCTAGAGTGGTCTCTCGCGTACCGCTGACCAGGGACAACACCCAGTTTGCGGCTGGTGACACGTTCGGGAGCAGTGGGCACAGACCAGGACCTCCGGCCTCGTCTGGATCATCGTGGCATCAAGCCCGGGACCACGGGCAGTCGAAATTCTGAATTACCCCCGGCGCGCCTCCGCCACGATCAGCGATCAAGCCGGTAGAAAGTGCGCATGAGGAAGCGCCGTGCGACAGACGCGAAGCCAGGTCCTAAGCCACGTGGCGAGCGAGTGCCAACGCCGGTGTACCTGCCGGTTGAGCTACGCGTCGCTGTCGAGGAGATCGCCGAGCAGGACGGACTACCGCTCACGGCGGTAGTCACACGATTCGTGGCCGAATGCCTCGGCAAGCCACCGCCGAGCTACTGCCTGCCCAAGGCGACGTTGCACGACCAGAACGAGTTGCCCCTGGACAAGGCCTCATAACGAACGAGGCAACTCCCGCAGCGGGAGTTGCCTCGTAGCTCGTGTCGCCAGTCCGGTACCCGCCGGCCCGACGACCGTCACTTCCCCGGTTACCAGCCGAGGACACCAAGATCCCCTTTACCGAAAGGGCCTTTGTGCTGTCGATGATAGCTGCTGCACTGAAACCTGCCTACGAGGCGCGCGGAGGGTCACGGTCTCACTGGTCTGCGCCGGGTGGCGCTCGACAGGGCCAGCCGTGCTGGGACTCGACCGGTAGGCCGTGCCCGTGTCCGAATCCGCGGTTGCGAGTGGGCACAGTGACGGTGACGTCAAGTTGCTCTCCCACCCCGTTGAACGCGCACGTGCCTGCGAGAGGGAACTCGACAAGGGCCTACGGCAACGACGTGACGACGGCGCGCGGGCTGACACCGCCGCCGGTGGACCTCACCCACCCCAATGATCAGGAGGTGCTGGTCAAGGCGGCCTAGCTAGCAGCTTTACGCCGCACTGCGGCGACAACCGAACATCGGCACCAAGGTCACAGGCCCCCGAAAAGAGTTCAGCCCGCTTACCAGAGCGGGCTGAACAGGTGGCCATCGGAGCGCCAACTCCAGTGACCGGGTGCCCCCTTACGAGGGAGGTAGCTTCATCACCAGCTGCCCCGAGGGTAGCGCACGCCCTGAACAATTTCGCAACAGCAACGCCGACGAGCCGCTCCCGTTCGTCGCTGCTGCGCGTGAACCGGACCCGGTGTCCGGCTGGTGCGCCCAGTGCACCGCGGTCGACGGGCAGTACGTGCTGGCCACCGACCCGTCAGGATCGCGGTGCGCGTTCCACGCCCACTGTGACGACCACTCGACGAGTCAGCCGGTGTCGCGACCGACCTGGCTGCGGGGTGCTGCGCCCCCGTCAGGGGCGGCTGAGCGGTCTCGGCCGGGTCCGGCGGGCCCTGGTCGGGGCCGGGAGGGCCGCCGTGCGCGCCGTGCACTGGCCCGCGCGGTCGGCCGCGCCCGGGGCCGCGCCTACGGCCGAGAACGAGCCCGGCGCCGACTGACATCAGGCCGGTGGGACCCACACCCCGGGTGGCGCAACCGCATCGACGACGACCTCGTGGTGCTCACCGACCAGCTCACGGCACTGGCCCGCGTCGAGCAACTCATCGACACCGAACTCTGGCGCACCGACAAACACGACCGCTGGACCCGGATACTGCACCGCCTCGTGCACTCCATGGACTGGACCACCGGCCTCGTCTGCGGCGTCACCGCCGCCCAACTAGCCACCACCGGCGACTGCTCACCCCGCACCGTCTCACGACTACTCGCCTGGGCACAAGACACCGACCTCCTAGTCGTCGTCGAGGTAGGCGCCAGCGGCGCGTTCCTCGGCACCGACCGCAACCGGGCACCCGCCTACGTCTTCGTCGTCCCCACCCCTCCCCCAGCCCGCATCCAGCCGCAACCGCAGACAGTATCAGCCCAGGTCAATGCCCCTGTGGAAGAAAGTGGCGACCTCCCTCAGTCTTACCCAAGCAGTAAACCCTTGACCACTGGCAGACGGCTCGAGCGCCCCTACCAGCCCCCCATCAACTGGCCACTCTGGCAAGTACCCGCCACACCAGCCGAGCGATCCGCCGCAGTCACAACACTCCTGAGCAGAACCGGCCTAGGAGGCACCCGAGTCCCGGCCTGGCGGGCCCGCGCCCTGCTCCACCAATGGTGGATCGACGGAGCCTGCGTGGCGGGGCTGCTCTGGGCCATCGACCACCACCCCGACCGACCAACCCAAACCCGCGGAGACGCCCTCCGCGGCGCCACCGACCCCCTACGAGTCCTCGGACACCGACTCAGCCCCTGGCTCGGCCAGCTCCACCAGCTACCCCCAGAACTCGCTGGCCGCCACGGCGACTACCGGGCCGAACAGGCCGTCAGAGTCGCCCAGCGCATCACCGCCGCTGAACGCGACCGCACCCGGCAAGCTGAGCAGCCGGGCCGGTCGCCGTCCACCGCTGCGGCCCGAGAAGCTGCTCGTGCGGCGGTCAAGGCGCTGCTGGTTGACCGCGCTCGGCGCCGCCAGGCTGGCGCAGCGGCTCCGTGACTCGATCCGGTGACGGCACACTCCAGCCCGGGGGGCCCACAGCGGGTAGCAACCAGATACGTGTAATCGGGCCATCGAGGCTGGTCAGCGGTCGGTGGGTAGAAGGTTGAGGGTTTTGATTCGGTCGTCGGTGGTGGGTCGGGTGTAGGCGCGAACAGTGTCGAGGCGGGCGTGGCCGAGCAGGTCGGCGACGATGACGAGGTCGGTGCCGCCGCGGATGAGGGTGGTGGCGAAGGTGTGTCGTCCGACGTGGGCGGTGATCGTTTCGTCGTCGAGTCCGGCCGCGGTGGCGATGCCGGTGATGATGCCGCTGGCGCCGCGAACTGACAGCCGGCCGTGGCGGCGGTTGAGCAGCAGCGCGGGGGTGGTTTCGGCTCCAGGCCAGGCGGGGCGTTCCTCCAGCCAGAGCCGGAGCTCGGTGCGCAGCTGCGGATGCACGGGTAACTCGCGCGGTGTGGCGCCCTTGCCGAGCACGCGCAGGCTGCCCTTACGGGCGGAGAGCCTGATGTCATCGACGTCAAGACCAACAGTTTCGGCGATGCGCAGCCCGGCGTAGAACGGCAGCAACGCGAGTACCCGATCCCGCGGCGAGGGGTGGGCCTGGATGGCGCGCAGCCACCGCAGCGCCGCTTTCTCGTCCAGTGCCCGAGGCGCCTGAGTGGGTAGATCGAGTCGGTCGGCGTCCGCCGGGCCCAGGCCGCGGCGGGTGTAGAAGTCGTCGATCGCGGCGAGAGTGTTGTTGACCGTGGCGGGGGCGCGCTTGGCCACCGTGATCATATGGTTGCGGTAGTCGCGGACCGCCCAGTCCCGCGCCCGCCGCTCACCCAGCGGATCGCCCTCGAGGTCGGTAGTGGCGATCCAGGCGAGGTAACCGCGTACTTTCGACAGGTAGGTGCGCCGAGTGTGCGCCGCCAGTGGCGCCGCGGCCAACGCCGCGTGGTAGCCCTGCAGCGCGACGGTCGTGTTCTCGGAAGTAGATGCGGGCCGCTGAGGGACCTGCTGGGACGCGTTCTCGGAAGTCACACCTGGAGTTTACTGCCGAGAATGAGTGTTCTCGGCAGTTCGGGGGGAATCGGGTGGTTTGGTCCAGGTCAGCGAGTAACGCCATAGCAGGTGCCGGTGGTAGCGAACACCGGGAAGAACCTCGGCCGCGACGCGGCGCATACCGGTGTAGGTGAGCGGTGGTGGCCAGATCTTCGGTGAGGGGTGCTCCCAGTAGGTCTTGGTCAGCTTGTGAACGCGGGTAGCGATGGCCGCGGCGAGCTCGACGGGTAGGTCCGCGGGCAGTTGCCCGCGAGCGAGCCCGATGATGGCCGGCGTTCCGCCCGGGCGCAGCAGCTCCCGCATGCGGGCCAGAGCGGCGATCGCGTTCATGTGATGCAGCGCCGCGACCGAGACAATGGCGTCGAAGGAGTTCTTCTCGAACGGGTGGGTCAGGAAGTCAGCGAGCGGATAATTGATGGGGCCACCGTCACGGGGGACGCGGTGATCGTGGTGGCGCGCGAGGTCGACGCTGGCCGGGTCGAGATCAATGGCGGTGACCTCCGGCACGATCGTCCGCAGCCGCCGGGTCAGTGTGCCCTCGCCGCAGCCGACATCCAGAACTCGGAGGCAGTGGCTGGGCAGCGCCCCCAGGATCACCGGGTGGTAGTGGATGTTGTGGTTCCAGCGGTCGGTCATGCCGGGATGGCCTTGTCCGTACCGGCCGAGGGTGGGTGGCCGTCGATGGGCACGGCCAGGTGTCCGTCACCACCCGGTTCGGGTGGGGTGAGATCGAGATGCCAGTCGCCGAACCGGCGGATGGTGTGGGTGATCAGTGGGGAGACGGTGGCCAGGTCGACCGGGTCGACGCGCTGGCGCTCCGCTACGAGTTCGTTGACCACGGTCGTGATGTCGGCCGCGGTGGAGTACAGGGCGCAGTTGGCGATCAGCTGGTTGAACTTGACAAGTTTTTCCTGGTAGACGGGGTCGTTGTGGGCGATGACGCCTTCTTCGGCGCCGAAGCCGAGCCAGCCGGCGAAACCGTGGAAGGCCTCGACCCGGTTGGTGATCGCGGTGATCGTCTCCCGCAGCGCCGGCTCGGAGAGATACCGCAGCAACACGAGGGTGCGCATGACCCGGCCGAGTTCTCGAAACGCCCGGTAGAGCCGATTCTTGTGGGAGTCGTAGCGCAACCGGCGCAGCAGGGTGATCGAGGAGATCCGGCCCTCCCGGATCGAGATCGCGGTACGGATCAAATCCGGCCAGTGGTCCTCCAGCAACCGCCAGTCGATGGTCTGTGGGCCGAACAGCGGGTCGATGTGCCGGTAGCGGGTGCGCGAGTCTGGCCGGTAGAAGATCAGATCGTGCCAGTTGCGCACCCGGGGCAATAGCTCGAAACCCAGTAGGGTCGCGAGGCCATAGACCGGCAACGACTGGCCTTGGGTGTCCGCATGAATAGTGTGTGGCTGCAAGTCGGAGTCGTTGGCCAGCAGCCCATCGAGGATGTAGACGGCCTCCCATACCCCACAGGGGATGAAGCGGGTGAACAAGGCGATATAGGTGTCGGAAACATGCCGGTACGCGATCTTGCCCACCCCGCCATATCGGATGCTGATCTCGGCGAGCAGACTGTTTTCCCAGGTCGAGATCTGTGAGCCGTCGGCGGCCACGACTGACCCGTCGCCCCACAGTCTCGTGATGTCCAGGCCCGCGAAAGCGTTGATCACGTCGGTGTGCGCGGCGTGGAGCCGGTCCAGGCCGCAGTGCTGGTGAAACGCGCGCGTCAGCTCGTGAGCCGAGACCTGCCCGGGCATGTGCCGGGCCAACTGAGCCGGGCCCAAATATGTGCCGTAGCAGAACGCGGTGGCCACATGGCGGCCGAGCGCGTCACGCACCTTGGGGTCCGATCCCGAGGGTGGGCCGAAGTGCCGCGTCCAGCCGATCCGGTAGGCGGTGCGAGCCAGGATCTCCAGCAGCCCACGCTCGGGTAGTCGTTGGTGGATCGCGGCCTCCAACGCCAACGCCGAGGCGCGACGTTCCTTGCCTGCGCGGCGCTTGAGTACCGGGCGCCCGGCGTCGATGACCAGATCGGCGTTGTCGGGATAGCCGGTGTCCACGGCGGCGGCCATGCTGGTCAGCTGGCTTTTCCACGCCGCGACGCACTCGGCGGCGGTACCCGGCAGGCCGGCCTGGGCGCAGTAGTCAGCCACCAGCGGCCGGCACTCGTCCCAAGACATCAGCTGGGTGTGCAGGTTCGCATACGACTCGGAGCCGACCACGGCGATGTCCCCGGTGCGGAGCTCGGCCGCGAGGTGGGCGAACACGCACACCTCGAAATGCCGGCGCCGCAACCGGTCCGGCCGGCGCCGGTCGCGCAACGTGGACCGCCACAGCTCCCCAGCGAAGGACACATCGATCGGCTTCCCCCCGTGGTGATCGGGCAGATACTCCCCGACGCGATGCCGATTCGCCCGCAACACCGCCACCGCGTCACCCACACCATGATCGGTACTGGTCGATTCCAGCTCCAAGACCTCCAGCAGCCCGAACAACGCTGAACGGTGGGAACGGTAGTAGCGCTCCATCAGCGCAGTGTGGTTGTTGCCGTGATGCGCCGAGACGGCCTCGTGCGCACCGGACAACTCCGCCACCCCACCGGCCTCGGCCAGGGTCTTGAGCACCATTCGCCCGGCCCGCTCGGCCACCACCCCGATCGGCTCGATCGCCGCGCGGACGGTGTCCACGCCTCGCCCACTCACCGGCAGACCCTCCTCCTCCCCGCCGTCGCTGTCGGTCGTGGTGTCGGCGGGATCCAGGGCTTCCCGAACACCGGCCAGCACGCCGCCGAACACCCCCAACAGTCGTTCGGACTCGGCCCGGTGCTGTTCGCGCAGCTCATCGAGTTTCTCGCGGGCCTTCTTGGTGATGACGGCCATGCGCTTGCAGAACATGGTCACCACCTCGTCGCGTGCTCGGGTACGGGCGAGGTGCACCAAACACGCCAACAGTGTCAACCGCTTGGCCTCGCTCACCCCCGACAGCTCGTCGGCATCCAGCACCGCGGCCTCGCCCGCGAAATGCGCGATCTTGGCCGGCGGAACACCCTCCAACCAGGTTGCGGTGGGGCCCAGCTCGTCCAGCCACCGCAACCACGCCACATGCTGTTTCAACCGGCTGACGGTGGCCTTCGGCGCCGCGCGGGTCAACCGTGGCAGCGCACTCTGCCGACTGAGCGGATCCACGATCAACAACCCCAGCAACCGGGCCCGCTGCGCGGCGTCGAACCGACCGGCCACCAACCGGTGAAACCCGCCGTTGACCTGCGCCCGCAGCGCCCCGGCCAGGCGATCCAACGTGGAGTAGGCCGGTAACTCGCACCGGTTCGAAGCCAGCGCCTCCAACGCCACGTTGATCACATCGGCGGGGTTGTCCTTGGCCAACAAGGCCTGACGCATCGCAGCCTCGGCCACCTCCCGCACCCGCGTCGGCCCCCACACCACGCCCAGGCGATCACGAACCAGTTCCCGACACCGCTTGAGCATTCGCCCGGACTCCAGCGTCCCCAACGGACCAATGCGCTGCCCACTCACCTCCTGGACACGGCCTCGCACATGCTCCACCGCCTCCGGCGGCACACCCTCCAGTCGCGGGAAGTACCCCAGCCGCTGATAACACTTCAGCAACACCAGCAGCATCAAACGAAACTCACCAGACATGATCATGGCGCACGCCCAGCTCACCTCGTCGACGATCGGTGAGAACCACTCCTCGAGCTCGCGAGCCGACAGCACAAGCGGCAACCGTGGGTACGCCGTCCGATCCACAAGAGCCACTCAGCCACCACCCACACCCCAGACAGTGTGACCGACAGCACTCTAGACCCAACGCTGCAAGCGCAATCACAAACCCCGGACCAGCACCAATGCCCTGATTACACGTATCTGGTCGCTACCCGCAGTGAGGTCACACTCAGCACGAGGATTCCGCGAGGTTTCATCGCGCGTCGCGCTCGCGCAGCTCCTTGAGAGCACGTAAGCCGTGCTGAACGCACACCGTCGCAAACTCCGTATATGAGATCATGGGGTCGATTGACCTAGCGAGCAACCACTGACCCCGCAGGATTTTGGCTGTCGGCCGGTTTATCCGGACAGTCTGGTACTCGGGTTCACGGCGGTGCCGTGGTTTGACCAGCGGTGCATCCACCACCAGCTCAAACGCTTCGAGGTCATCGTCGTCGTAGTCCTCAGCGCGCGGCGGGTTCACGACGGGTCGGTTGTCGGCTCCTCCCCTCCTCTCTTCCTCCGGCACGGGTGTCAGCGCTGGCGCGGAGCTGAGCAACGCGGTGATGGTCTCTGTGGACCGGTTTCTCGTAGTCACGTGCTTACTCCTTCACGTGACGGCCGCGGCGTGTGCGGGCGTCGTTCACTCGCTGGATCACTTCGAGCGTCAGCCGGCCGTACGCGTCGTTGATGTCTTCGTCGCTCCCCTCGTCACCGATGACCAGGCGTGAGGCGATCATCCGCTCAGCTCCGGTGCGCTTGGGGACTACGACATCGAAGAGCGGCAAGCCCGACTTGTAGAGCTCTCCCCTGACCTCGCGCCCGATGCGTGTCCCGCTTTCGAACTTGGTCAACAAAACGCCCAGGAGATCAGCGCTGAGGACTCTGGCACGCCGCAGATCCTCTCCCCACTCGAGGAACATTTTCGCTCCGCGCAGGCCCCACTCGCTGGCGTCGGTCGGTACGAGCAGCGACGTCGCGGCGCTCAGCGCTGAGATCACCACGGCGTTGAGCGCTGGCGGCAGGTCGAAGATGATGGCGCTGTACTCGTCCAGTAACGGTTCGAGTGCTTCGAACACACGTGCTTCGCGACGATGCATCGAGATCATCTCGTGGTCGAGTCGTGCCACGGCGAGAGTACTGGGCAACAAATCAAGGCCGTCCACACGTGTTGACAACACAGCCTTGCGTACGTCTTCACCGCGTGCCACAACGTCGTATAAATCACACTCAACGTCATCGAGTGCGCAAAACAGCGACGTACTGTTGGCCTGAGCGTCCGCATCGACGAGTAGACACCTCCACGACGCATGAGCAAGACCTGTCGCCAGGTTGATGGAAGTAAAGGACTTCCCTACGCCGCCTTTCTGTGCAGCAACGGCGATGCGTTCTGCTGTCATGGCGGCAGCATCTCAGTGCATGTGAGACCCGCCAAGGCGACACGCCGAAGCACGGGTCAAATCTAAGACCAATCCATCGATGCGTCGATACCGCATACCTACCTCGCGTGCGCGTGTTGACAACACAACTCCGGCAACCGATGAGGGGTTTGTCAAGAGGTTGTGCCTCGCTCGAATGAGTGAACCGAAAACCAAAGCTCTGAATGTCCGTGGGACCAGGATCAGGGTATCGCCCGCCAGCGACCGCCTGAGCGCCAGGACACGCGGTATTGAATGATCTTGCATTGAACCAGGGGCTAACTGTACAGGCACGAATCACACGCTGGCCCACGCATCTCGTCCGGAATGATCATTTTTGCTGGCACGGGACGCCCGAGCTAGATGCGGCCAGCTCGGGCTGCCGGTCGCTGGTGTCGCTTGCCGTTGGATGTGGCGAGGCTGGGGTGGGTTGACCTGCGGTTCGCCAGTTGGTGGGGGTGTCGTCACTGTTCATCGTCTCTCACTTGAAGTGGCGAATTTCTGGGAAGGGTGTTTCTGTGGCGCGGCTGCGGTGGTGTCGTTCCCAGAATTCGGTGCGGGTGTGCTCGTGCTGCGTGCGGTGGGCTGTGACCCAGTTCTGGAGCGGGTCGTGGGTGGTGAAGCGGGTCGTGGTGACGAAGGCTGGGGGTTGCCCGAGCCGGGCTGCGATCCGGCGGTAGAACCACGCGAGGTGCAGGTCGTTGTCGACCATGGCGACGTGCCGTCGCCAGTGGAGGTCGCAGAGGATCTCGGCGATGGCGACCGCTTCGGGGAATACGAGCAGCGGGGTGGGGTTGCGCGGGTCGCAGAACGGCCGCAGCGCGGCGCCGCGGGCCTTCCAGCGGGCGTGCAGCTGGGGATGGAGGCGGTAGCTGCTCGGGGCCCAACCACGAGCGATCCCGGTGGCTCGCCGAAGCTGCTGTCGGAGCCATTCGTGGTCGTGAGCGGCGACGCGCAGGCGGGCGTATCGGTGATGCGCGGTGATGATCCCGGGGACACCGGCCACGCTGACCTGGTGGTTTCCATAGTCTTGCCCGGTGTCGATCCAGCGGCGGTGTCGCCGGCAGATCTGGGGGAAGAACAGGGAGCGGAGGACGATCTTCGGGCGGCCGGGCAGTCGTGCGGCGCAGTCATCACAGGGAGTGCGCAGCGAGCGGCACCGGTAGAGCCTGGTCGCGGGGATGGCGGTGGGTGGGGCGTCGGTGCGGTCGAGGGTGGGTAGAGACATGCGCAGCCGTTGGGCGGGAATGCCGGTGAAGGTCTCCAGCCTGCGCAGTGAGTGCTGGTTGAGCGCGACGTCGTGGTCGTCGAGCATCGACCGGGACAGGCCTTTCGTCGGTTCACCGAGGGCCCGCAGCAGGATGGTCGGACGGTCGAGGTCGTTGGCGGCGGCAAGCCGGAAGGTATAGGAGATCAGCGTTTCTCCGCGGACCGGTCGAACCCGGACCGGCAGGAGCTGGGCGGGTTGCTGCCAGAGTCTCATCGGTCCCCCTGGCGGGGTCGTCGCGACGGGGCCGGGTCGAACTGGGTTTGCGCCGCGATGTCGAGGATGACCGCGTCCAGATGCGCTTTGGTGATCTTCTCGGTGCCGTCGCTGATGGCGTCGTTGGCGGCTTCGTGGATGAGCTGGTCGAGGCTGCCGATCATGCCGCCGGTGCGGGCGTGGAGGTGGGGAGCCAGCTCGATCAGGGTGCCGGGCTTGTGGCGGTGCAGCCGCAGCGCCTGCTCCATCGTGGCGACGAGCTTGGCCCAGTCCCGTTGGGCCTCGGCCGTGCGGTGGGTGAAGGGGCCGGTGTTGACCGGGATGAACCGTCCGGCGATCTGCCGGCCGCGGACCCCGGAGAACATGCCCGTCTCCTCCAGGTCCAGCCCGGCGTAGACGAACGTGGCGCTGATCGTGTCGAAGAAGCATTTCAGCTGGTCGGAGGCGTTCTTGCCTTGGCGGGTGTGCAGGTCGAGCCGGTGGATCTCATCGACGAGAACCAGACCGGTGCCGACCCGGCGCATCACCGAGGCGACGGTGTGCGCCACCGACTGCGGACTGTCGCGCTCGGCGACCGGCAGGCCCAGGAACACCGCCATCTCGGTGGCCAGCATCTTCGGCGTGGCATCCGGTGGGACCACGATGTAGACGACCGGGATGCGGTCGCGCACCGCGGGGGCGCGGCGTTCCAGGTCGATCTGATACTTCTTGCCCAGCTGGGTGATCGAGGTGGACTTGCCGGTGCCGCTGGCGCCGGACACGATCAGGCCGCGCTGGCCGAGTTGCTTGCCGCGGTTGTTGACCACCAGCTTCGCCCCGGTGTGGATGATCTTCTTGATGTCCGGGGTGGCGACCAGCAGCAGCGCGGAGTGGTAGTCCTGCCGGGCCTCGTTGTAGAGCTCCCGCTCCAAGGAGTCCAACCGCTGCCAGTCAGCCGTGCACAGTAACCGGGGCGGCTCGGGGTTGGCCCGCGCGGCGAAGGACGCCCACCCCGCTTTCGTGGCCAGCGGGTGGCCGAGGGTGTCCACGGCCGTCGAGGTCACCGACGTTCCTCCAGGTCGTCGGCGAACGGATCGAAGATCCCGAACGGCACCACCGCATCGACCGCGCCCTCACCGGGCCCATCATCTGGGACAGGATCGGGTTCCGGCGGCGCGGTCCGGCGGCCAGAATCAGGAGGGACGCTCTCGGGCGGCCGTTCGGCGGCGGGTGGCTGGTCGGGGACCGGCGAGGCGGTCAGTTCGGCGGGCAGGTGGTTGGTCATCTCGCGGGCGGACCGGGTGCGGGCCAGCGCGCGCTCGGCGCCGGGGCCCTGCTCGGCGCGGCGCAGCAGAGCGGCCAGGATCACCGCCACCGCCATCTCGTTGGTGTCATCGACGCCGCGCTGCGCGGCGATCTTGCGCGAGGCGCGCCAGGTGAAGTCCGCGAACGGTTGCCCGACGACCGACTGATGCGTCCAGGGCACGGTGATCCAGCCGCCGTGGTGGTGGTCGCGGACCCAGATCCGGGAGACGTCGTAGGGATCGAAGTGGACCTCCCACCGGCCACCGCGGCTGGTGATCCCGGAGCTCGTGCGGGCATAGGGGCGCAGCTCGGGGCAGTGGTAGGTGCGGTAGTCGATCTGGACACCGGCGTCGGTGATCGCCCACCAGTCCGCCGGCAGCAGCTCGATGTAGTCCTCCCCGGTCAGCGTGACCGGCACGTATCCGGCGGCGGCGACCAGGGCGGCGTAGGCGTCGTTCGGGGACGCGGCCTGATCAGGGTTGAACGGATGCCGCAGCCCGTCGTGTGGGCGGGTCTGCCAGCCCGCGACGACCCACTCGTCGAACAGCTCCTGCAGCTCCGCCAGCGACCACACGGCCCGCTCGGCGACGTCGCGGCCGCGGCGGGTGACATCCCGGCCGGTGTAGCCGGACACGTGCTGGCAGAACAGGGTGTTGATCGACTCGAACGTGCGCTCCACGATCGCCTTGTCGGTCGGGGTCTGCTGGTGGGCGGGCTGCACCGAGATCCCCAGCGTGTCCGCCGCCCGCAGGAACACCTCCGACAGGAACACCTTGCCGTGGTCGATCACCACGGTGTCCGGGACGATGACCGGCTTGGCCGCCGCCAGCGCCATCCGCGCGTCCAAGGTGACCAGCCGCTCGTGCGGGATCCGTGACGCCGACATCGCCAGCGCCGCATCCCAGCCCGGCCGCATCGGCTCCGGGACCGTCACCCGCGCCAGCAGCAACGCCGCGTCCACCGCCTTCGCCCCGACCGGCCGCAGCACCCCCGCGCAGATCGTGCGGGTCGCGATGTCGACCGCCAGCACCAGCTCCGTGCGGCCGATCACCCCGTCGTCCATCACCGCCATCACGTCCAGCGGCGTCGCGTCCAGCTGGACCTGCTCACCCGGCCGCGCCGCGGTCGTCGCGGTGTAGGGGCGCGGCGGCTTGTTCACCGTCTGCCGCCGCGTCACCGCCGAGGCGAACGTGTACTTCCCCGCCGCCAGCACCTCCAGCAGCCGATACCACGTCCTCGACGAGGGCAACGGCACCACACCGGGGCCGTGTTCGTCGTCGAGTCGCTGCCGGATCCGCCGGATCACCCGCGACTTCGTGCCCGTCGACGTGCCGGTCTGCGCCTCGATCACCGCGGTCGCCGCGGCGACCACCCGCGCATCGACGTTGCCGGTGGGCTTGGCCCGGCGGGCGTGGCGGGTATCGACCAGCCCCCATAACCCCTGCTCACGGTAGCGGCGGCGCATCCGCTGCACCGTGCGCACGCTGGTCTTCGTCCCGGCCGCGGTCAGCTCGGTGGCCTTGGCGCGTTCCCGCGCCGCCAGCGAACAGCTCCCGGCGTCGTACTCGGGTCGAGGTACGGCGTCCGGCGGTGACCCCGGCGCCACGCCGGTCTCGACCTCGATCAGGTGCCGCTCCCATGCCCGGGCGGCCTCCACCACGTGCTCGGGTAGCGCGTCGAGCAGGCCGTGCGGGTCCATCCGGATCGTCGGGGCCGCACTGACCAGCTCGAAGTCCTCCGCCGCGAGCAGGTAGGGCAGCGCGATCACCGTCGTGGCGCCCGCCGAGGACACCAGCCGGATCGTCGTGCCCGAGATGGCCACCACGGTATGCGCGGCGCCGCTGAACACCACCCGGTCATTGACCCGCAACACACTCGGCCGCTCAGCCACGCCGCTCACCGGCCACCGCCAGATCACCGTTCGCCAGATTCGCCACGTCTGGCGCGCACCGCACGATCGTGCGGTGCGACAACACCAGCGCCAGGTCGGCCAGCAGCAGCCGCTTCCACAACAGGTGGTAGAGCACCGGCAGCGTGCCCAGCGGGTCACCGGCCAACTCCGCGCCGTCCATCAACGGCCGCGGCCGCGTGAACGCCTCCAACAGCCGGCTCGCCACCCGCTCGTCGAAGCACCGCGGATGCCGGTAGCCGGCCAACCAACGCTGGTTGGCCACCACCACACCATCCAGCCGATCCCACACCGCGTACCGCCAACCCAACAGGCCACAAGCCCGGTCGATGGCCGTGAACGCCTCCCGGTCCACCGGCTCGATCAGCTCCCACGGCCGCGAGTCCAGCACCAACACCCCGCCGCCCTCCAGCCCGACCAAGAAATCCGGCGCGTGCCGGCGCGGTCTGCCACCCCGCCCGCCGGGCCAGACCAGCCAGAACGGCTGCGACACGATCCGCACCACCGTCGGATCGAAGTCCAGCGCCACCAGATGATCGCGCTCCACCCACGACTCGAACCCGATCCGGCGACCCTCAGTGGCCGACCAGTACCAACCCGGGAAGTTCCGCTGCCCGCGGTACGACGGGAACGACCGCACCGGCCGGCCCAACTCGCCCAGCACCTCCGGCAGCCAACCCCACGGTGACCGCCGCTCCGCACCGTCCTCACCGACGTACACCGCCTCGAACCCCTCAGCGAGTCCCGACAGCCCCACCGGCCTCTTCAGCACCATCCGGGCAATCATCCTCGCCACATCAGATGACAACTCGCCAGGCGTTCCGCCAGACCAGGCGCCACTCGCCATATCGGCCGGCAAGCGACATTTAGTCTCTTTAGTTTCGCATCTTATAAGATACTTAAGATGCTGATGAAGGCTAGCTACGAAAGTGACGGAAGAGTATGATGGGTGGCATGGCACCCGATGACGAGGCGACGACGACGACCACCACCACCGCGCTAGCTGGCGAGCGGTGTGGCGCGTGCGCGTATCCCGGCTGTACTCGCTCCAGCCGTGACGACCCGCGGACCGGGCGGCCGTCGCTGTACTGCGAGCAGGCCGATTCGGGTGGTCCGGTGCACAACAAGGGCAACGCGTGGAAGGAACGCCACCGGCGCGAGCGCGCGGCCCGCGCCGGTGGTCTTGCCGCCGCTGTGGTCGCTCAGGACGCGGCGAACCCGGTGTCGATGGCCAAGGCCACTCTGGAACAGCAGCTCACCGAGTTCCCCGCCCGTTTAACCGAGTTCCGTGACTGGCTAGATCGAATGCGCGTGACCATCACCACCGCCGGTGATGTCGAGGCCGCCGCCGCCGAGGTCGACGAGGCGCACCGCGAGGCGCTCGCCCAGGTCGCCGAGGCCGAGCGGCTCCGGGTGAGCGCTGAGCGGCAGCGCCGGGCGGCCGAGGAGCGCGCCGTCACCGCCGAGCGGGAACGCGCCGAGGCCGACGCCGCCGCCGAGGAGGCCCTCACCGACCTCGAGCGCACCCGCGCGGAGGCTGTGGCCGAGGTCGAGCGTGTCACCGCGGGCGCCGAGGCCACGGTGAGCGAGTTCCGGGACGCCGTCGAGCGGGCCGAGGCCGGTGAGCGGGAGGCCCGCGAGGACGCCGAGCGTGCCCGCCGGGCCGCCGAGGAGAAGGTCACCGCCGCCCAGGACGACCAACGCCGGATGATCGAGGAGTACCAGAGCCGGAGCGCGGCGGAGACCGAGCGGATCCGCGCCGAGGCCACCACCCGGATACAGGCCGCGCGGGACGAGGCCGCCACCCAGGTCACCGCCGCCCGCCAGGACGCCGCCGAGGCCCACACGGCATGCACCCGTGCCGAGACGGAGAAGGACGCCGCTGAGCGCGCCGCCGCCGAGGACCGCGCCACCCTCACCCGGCTCCGCGGCGAGCTCGACGAGGCCCGGCGGCGGCATCACGAGGAACTCGACGCCCTCCGCCGAGAAGCCCGCGCCGACCGCGACCAGCTCCGCACCGACCACGCCGACCAACTCCGCGACACCCGACAGGCCACCGACGACCGGGTCGGGGCACTCACCCGCGCCCTGGACCTCGCCCAAGCCACCGCCGACAGCTACCGCGCACAACTCACCGACACCGCCGCCACAGTGACCGGTGACCCTGTCCAAGGCGCCTCACCGACCGAGGACGCCGGTACAGCACGCCAGGCCAGCACCAACACCCGCCGCCAGCGATAACCACCTCTGCCGCAGAGGCGACTGTTGCCCCATCTCTGACCCGGGCTCGATTGCGACAGCACAAGTCCTTACATTTCGGGGCAGCGGATAATCGAATTCGGTTGATAATGATAGAACGTATCCCTGGTCGGACGCATCCGATATCTCGCCTACGGATGGCCATCTTCCGGCCGGGGTGGTTATTTTCCACCCAAACGCAAATCCGGCCAGAATTATTTTTCTCGACGTTTTGGTCAGGTGAATCTCATGTGGAATTCATATTGGACGCGATGGTTTCATTGCTGAGGGCCGCGAACGCGAGAACGGGCGGCGAACAATGCTAGGGCGGGAGGTGACCGTAGCGATGACGGTGGTAAGTTCGGGGGGCAAGGTGCCGTACCGCGCGAAGGGCGGGGATGGGGTGGCGGACCCGAGGTTTCACCGGAGTGTGACGGCCGGTCCTGGGACACGGAGGCGTCGTCGGTGCCGGACTCCAGCTTTCCACCCGATCGCAGGCATGGGTGACGACCCGCTCCAGCTTGTTCTCCGGTGTGGCAGGTCAGGTCGCGCATATGCGCGACC
>JBOHFI010000079.1:0-19786 GCA_050699595.1 Pseudonocardiaceae bacterium
AGACGGCGCCCGGACCGGCGAGTGCGGCCAGGCTGGGGAAGGTCAGTGACACACCGAAGGCGGCCAGCCAGTTGAACAGGGTGGCGATGGCCATCGCCGAGCCCCGGATGGCGAGCGGGAAGATCTCAGCCAGCACCACCCACAGCACCGGACCCCAGGTAGCGGAGAACGTGTTGGTGAACACCACGAACGCCACCGCCGCGATGACGAACAGCACACGGGAATGGGCCGGCAGCACCAGTGCCGCAGCGCCGACGGCGAACAAGCCGGCCGACATGCCCACCAGACCAACCAGCAGCAGGGGCTTGCGGCCTCGCCGGTCCACGACCTTCGCCCGGACGACCAGCGCGATGGTCAGGATGTTCAGCCCGCCGTTGAGCGCTCCGAACAGCAACGCGGTGTGCGTGGACACCCCGAAACCGGTCAGCACGATCGGCGCGTAATACACCATCGTGTTGATCCCGGTGACCTGCTGGAAGATGGCCAATGACGCGCCCAGCAGCAGCAACCGACGCACCCACGGGGCGGACAGGCGAGCGCCGGTGCCCGTGTCGTGCCGCCGCGCCTCCAGGTCCATGATTTCGGCCAGCTCACCCTCAGCCAGCGCGGTGTCACCGCGCAAGCCGACCAGCACCGCCCGTGCCTGCTCGGCTTGCCCTCGCCGCACCAGCGACCGGGGAGTGTCGGGCATCGCGAGCATCCCGACCACCAGCACGACCGCGGGAAACACCCCGATGAGCAGCATCCACCGCCACGAACCGGCGAAAGCCAGCCCGTAGCCGACGGCCGCAGCCGACGCTACCCCCACAATGATCATGTACTGGTTCAGGGACGTGACCACACCACGATCCCGCGCTGGTGCCATCTCAGCCAGATACAGCGGCACCAGCACCGACGCGATGCCCACGGCCAATCCCAACACCAACCGGAACACCACCAACATCGCGACGCTCCCGGCCACACCGGCTCCCAGCGCCCCGACGGTGAACACCACTCCGGCGGCCAGCAGCACCCGCTGCCGCCCCTGACGATCAGCCACCGGGCCGCTGCCCAACGCGCCCAGCATCGCTCCGAATACCGTGGCGCTGACCACGGCACCTTCCAGCAGGGGCGTGAGCGGCAGGTCACGCGGAATGAACAAGATCGCGGCACCGATGATGCCGCCGTCGTAACCGAACAGCACCGCCGCCAACGCACCTAGCGCATACACCCATCGGGTGCTCACTCGGACCTCGAACAGGGGCGCGATCATCAACTGTCTCCGATGCGTTGTTCTTGGGCGAGCGCGTGGGCGATCTGCCTGGTGCTCGGGTACAGCTCCCGGTACAGGGCGTAGTGGCGGTCGTAGATCGCGACGGACTCCAGGTGCGGCTCGGTCGTCGTCGAGATGGGGTTCCATCGGGTCATATCCGGTGACTCCCCGATCCCGACGGCGGCGAGCAGCGCGTCGCCCAGGCACGCGCCCATCGTCTGGCGCGGCAGCTGCTGTGGGGCGCCCAGGACGTCGGAGACGATCTGCGTCCACAGCCCGCCCTTGGTACCGCCGCCCACCGCGACCAGCCGGCGGTACCGCCCGCCGACGTCGCGCATCGTTTCCAGGTTGTGCCGCACTCCGTAGGCCGTCGCCTCCAACGCCGCCCGGTAGATGTCCCCCCGGTTGTGCCGCAGGGTCAGCCCGATCAGCACGCCACGGGCGTCCGGGTCGAACAGCGGCGTCCGCTCACCGGCGAAGTAGGGCAACATGAGCAGGCCGTGTGCACCGGGCGGTGACTGCTGGGCTTGCGCGACGAGCGGGTCGAACGAGGACTCCCCGGTCAGCTTGCGGATCCAGTCGGTGATCGCGCCCGAGGTGGCCATGCCGGCGGCGAGGTTGTGGGTGCCGGGAAACGTGCCCACGGTGCCCCACAGGTTCGGGCTGCGGCGCGGCCGGTCGAGCACCTCGACCAGGAACATGGTCGTTCCGTACATCAGCATGACGTCGCCGGGTGCGGTGACGCCGACGCTGGTGGCCTCCGCCCAGGCATCGATCGTGCCCGCCACCACGGGCGTTCCCGCCGGAATACCGGTCTCCTCGGCGGCGGCCGACCGTACCTGGCCGACCACATCGCAGGGCCAGTACAGCTCCGGCAGCTCAAGCCCGGGGGCGATGAGCTCGGTCCATTCCTGGATCCAGCGGTGGTGCACCGGGTCGTACATCGGGGTGCACTGGCTCGCCGAGTGATGGTCCAGAACGTAGCTGCCGGTGAGCCGGCGCACGATGAAGCTGCCGGCCATCAGGAAGCGGCGGGTAGCCGCCCACGTCTGGGGTTCCCGCGCGCGCAGCCACGCCAGCTTGGGCCCGACCGCTTGCGAGGTGAGCACCGACCCGCAGCGTTCCAGGATGGCCGTTGCGCCCAGTGTCTGGGTCAGCTCCTCGATCTCGGCGGTGGCGCGGGTGTCCACGCCGTACAGGATCGCCGGCCGAAGGGGCCGATCGTCGCTGTCCACCGGGAGCAGGCACGGACCGATCCCGCTGACGCCCACCGCGGCGACCGGTTCTCGCACCGCCGCCGTCAGTTCGTTGCTGATCGCCGCGAAGTCCGCCCACCACACCGCCTGCGCGTCATGCTCCACCCAGCCGGGGCGAGGCATGGACACCTCGTGGGCGCGAGTCGCGGTCGCGACGACGGTGCCATCGGAGCGGACCAGCACGCCCTTGGAACTGGCGGTGCCGATGTCGACACCCAGCAGCAGTGAACTCACCGAGCCGCACCCAACCCGGCCCACTCGATCTCGAGCATGCGGCACACCGCGCGCAGCTCGGCGACGTGCTCGCCGGGTACCGCATGGATATGGTTGGCCCCGAAGCTGGACAAGAACTCGTCAGCCTCGACCTCCAACCGGGCGAACGCGTGCGGCCACTCAAACGTCGACTGCCGGGCCAGCGCCTCGTTGGTCGCGTCATCGTAGGACTCGAAGGCGCCGCGGGCGACGTGCATCCGGTAGCGGCCCTCGATCCGGGTCAACCGGGCGAAGGTGGCGCGCCCGGGCGCGGCGACGAACGACACCGAGGCGCCGCCGGCGGGGAAGTAGAAGATCTCGGGGTAGAAGTTCACCGAGCGCAGGTTCTCCGCCGGGTCCTCGCTGCGCGCCGCGAACCAGGTGGCGTGCTGCCCGGAGTTGCACAGGTCCCAGATGTCGCGGTCGGCGTGGTAGTGGCGCACGTCGGCGAAGAGCACCGGCGTGCCGATGAGACCCTTGAGCAGCTGCATCGTGAGCGCACCGTCCATGTCGGATTCGGTGGCGCACACGTGGGTGGGCTTGGGGCCTTCCCAGTCGTACGGGTCGTTGAGGAACGCCTCGGTGATGTCCATCGTGGTGAAGTGCGTGGTCAGCTCGGGCTGGCCCTTGATCCCGCAGAAGTCGAGGTTCCACTCATCGATCAGCTCCCGCACGGCGTGGTAGGAGCGGATCTGACGCTCCAGCAGCTCCGGGGTCAGCTGTTTGCCGTCGTAGTGCACCCCGGCGGCGTGGCGCTCCAGCCACTGCCGGCCGGCGGTCACCCGCGACTGCTCGACGGCGCCGCTGCGCCGCACGATCTCCCACTGGTCGATCTCCTCGACGTCCACCCCGAACGTGCTCATCCACTGATCGGTGTCCGCCACCGCGGTGTACATCCCCATCGGGCGGCCACCGATCCGGCCGAAGGTGCTGCCCGACAACGCGGACACGGCGGCGGCGGCCCGGACCGTCTCCAGGACGCGGTCGAGCACGGCCGAGTCGGCTACGTCGCCCCACACCCGGGTGTGTGCCCGGCCGATCTGGTCCAGCCCCCCACCGGCCGCCAGCATGCCGACCATCCCGGGGAACTGCGGGTCGATGTTCGAGAACAACAGCAGCGGGCCCGGCGTCGCTGCGGCGGCGAGCATCGTGAAGTGGGGGAATGCCCACACCGGGTAGTTGAAGATGGTGAGGTCACACCGCGCGTCAGCGACCCGGCGCGCCTGCGTGGTGGCCATCGTGTTCGTCCAGATCGGCTCCGCCGCCCGGATGACCTCGTGCCCGGCCGCTTCGAGCGCCTGGGCGATGCGGTGTTCGACGTTCTGCGCGAACGTCGTGATGTCGGCGTGGACGAAGTCCCGTCCATCGGAGAACGTCATCAGTCCGACGCGTGCCATATCTGCTCCTGACTGCTCAGACGGCCAGTGTCATCGCACGGGGTGAGGTAGCACCGCGTGAAGAAGGTATACCGCTGCTGGTGAGTGCTGCGCATGGACGACGCGCGGGCAGCGAGCACACTGGTCGGCGTGAGTCGGCCCTCGCCGCGGCATCTCCCGGACGCAGCACGCGCCCGGCGCCGGTTGTCGTCGCGGGCCAGGCGAGGTGAGTTGCTCGACGCGGCGCTGCGGGAGTTCAGCAGCCGGGGCTACTACCTCACCCAGATGGAACACGTCGCCGCCGCCGCCGGGGTGAGCAAGGCGCTGGTGTACCAGCACTTCCCGAGCAAGGAGGAGCTTTTCGCGGCGGTCACCGAGCAGGTCGTGCAGGGCTTCATGGGACGGTTGCCCGAGGTGTTGGACAAGGCCGGCGACGCGCTCGGCGCCTGGCGTGGGGTGGTCCGGCTGCTGTGCGACCTGGTGACCGAGCGCCCGGAGGCATGGGCGCTGGTCGCGCGACACCTGGACAACCGCGAGCTCGGCGCGCCGCTGCGAGCGCTGCGGGAGCAGGTCACCGAGGTGTTCGCGGCGGTCCTCGCCGGCTACTACGCCCCCCAGCCGGGGGGTGCGGTGCCGTCTGAGCAGGAGGTTCTCGAGCAGGCGCGACTGACGGTCCCGTTGCTCGTCGGCGCGCTGCACGGGCTCATGTCCTGGTGGCTGGAGCACCCGGAGGTGCCGAGGGCGCGGGTGGAGGCCCGGGCGGTGGACTTCGGGTGGCTGGGCCTGGACCGGATCCGCCGAGGCGAGTGGCTCCCCCTTGTAAGTGACTGACGAGTCAGTTATGTTGGAGTCCGCTCCCTCGTCAAGGAGGCCGCAGATGTCCGTGACCAGCGCTCCTAACGCGAACACCAGGCATGTCCCTGACCGCGAGGAGACCGCGCGGCGGCTGCTTCGGACCTCGGCCAAGCACTCCTACGACCCGGCGACCGAGATCGACTGGGACGCGCCGCTCGCGCCGGACCGCTACTTCATCGACCCGCACCGCAGCTCCCTCTACGGCACGGCCCTGTGGGAGCAGATGAGCGAGGAGCAGCGGATCGCGCTGACCAAACACGAGCTGGCGAGCCTGTACTGCATGGGCATCTGGTTCGAGACGATCCTCATGCAGATGCTCGTCCGGCATGTCTACGACCGTCCCAAGGGCAGCGCGCACGCCCGGTACGCGTGGACCGAGATCGGCGACGAGTGCCGGCATTCGGTGATGTTCTCCCGCGCGGCGGAGAAGTTCGGCGGCCCGCACTACGCCCCCGGCTGGTTCGTACACCACCTCGGACGGTTGCTCAAGACGACCACCAACGGCACCCTGACCTTCAGCGGCGCGATCTACGTCGAGGAGATCCTCGACGCGGTGCAGCGCGAGCAGATGGCGGACGAGTCGCTGCAGCCGATGGTCCAGAAGGTGTCGTGGATCCACGTCGTCGAAGAAGCCCGCCACATCCGCTACGCCCGCGAGGAGACACTCCGGCAGTGGCCCCGACTGGGCCCGCTGGGCCGGGCCTACAGCCGCTTCATCCTGGCCCTGGTGGTCTACTTCTCCACCACCAGGCTGATTGACCCGAAGGTGTACGCGGCAGTCGGGCTGGACGTCGACGAAGCCGTCGCAGCAGCCGCCGCGAACCCGCACTGGCGCCAGACCAAGCAGTTCGCCGCCCGCAAGGTCATCGAGTTCTTCACCGAGGTCGGCCTCATCGCCGGCCCGGGCAAGGTGTTCTGGCGCCGCGCCGGAGTGCTGTAGGAGCCGGTGCCGCACGATCACGGCATGTTGACAACCGTGAAGACGAGGTTGAGAATTGCCACCGGAAAGCCATTCCTCCTTCTTCTGATAGACACCTGAGCTGACCGCTGCCCGCGCAAGAAAAAACCGAGGGTAGCTACCCACTGAGCCACCGATCGGGGAGTGTCGTGCAGGAACACCGATATTAGCGTCGCAAGTAAAGCGAAAAAGAATGCAACGGTTGCACACCGCGCGACCTGAACGACCGACAACAGTCCTTCCGCTACACTATTCTTCATCTCAGCGATGCCGGCGGAGGTCTCGGTCGCCACAGGGGACATCTTATTCGACATTTTCCGGAACCGCATTCCGCTCAGATGGCGCCATGTCTTCATTTCAAATTCGGGTGCTAGCTTGATTGCGTCCAGCGGCTTCCGGGCATACCCATTCTTGCACGGGAGGGCGTGACCCGCTGGGCGCACTCGGAAAATCCCCACTCCTATTGACGGCCGATCAACAAAATTCCTATTCTTGTCCGCCTGTTGCCATCTTTTAATTGTTGGATCAACCTCGGGCCAGAGCCTCAGCCGACACACCGCCTCGCAGATCTCCACGATGATCCCGTCGACGTGCCTGACGAGCGCGAAGGCGATCGTTGTCGCCGTTGCCTCCGCTATAGCCGCTTGCATGAGAGAGTGATCGAGTAGGCCTTGCTTCAGTCTTCTCGCGGTTGTATCAGAGGCGACGGTGGCCCCGAGGCGGTCAGCGGACGCGAGCTCGGGGCCACCGTCGCGGAGGCCAGTCACCGCAGGGAGGGCGACCGCCGAGCTATCGGGGGGTCGCCCTGGGTGGGCACGCTCGGCGGTCATGCGGGGATCCGGCAGGACGCCGGGAGGACGCGGTTGGGGGCAGAGCGACCGGCGGCCAGCCGGGGTCATGGTGATGCCGAATCCGGGGTCAGTCATGCAGACCGATACCGCCGCGCCAGCAGGAAGGCCGAGGCGCGAGGGGTACGGTGACCGCCGCTGGTGATCGCCAGAATAGGCGCTGCATGGGTGCGCTCCAACCATGACAGGAGTGTGTTGA
This sequence comes from Pseudonocardiaceae bacterium, assembly GCA_050699595.1. Lineage (GTDB taxonomy): Bacteria > Actinomycetota > Actinomycetes > Mycobacteriales > Pseudonocardiaceae. Next base: position 6,997 of record JBOHFI010000079.1, read on the forward strand.
GTACCTGATGACAGTCTGGTCAGAGCGCTGCCACTGGGGAATCCGCTGGTGAGGCCCTGATGCCGGACTCGTGAGGTACTACGCTCAGCGTGGCCGGGCCCACTACCGGGCGCGGATCTACAGTGCCCCATGGTCACTGTTGAGTGCTGGACCGGAGCGCAGACCCAGGCGCTTCGCCAGGCCATGCGCCTGACCATCCGTGCCTTCGCCGCGCACCTCGGCGTCGACGCCCGGACGGTGAACAAGTGGGAAGCCCGCGGCGCCACCATCACCCTGCTCCCCGACAGCCAAGCCCTCATGGACACCGCCCTGAGCCGGGCTCCCGACGACGTGCAGACCCGATTCGCCCAGACCCTGGACACCAGCGGGCAGCGGCACCACATTGCGCCGAGGGTCGGTAGCAAGCCGTACTATGAAGACGTCGCTTCTGGGGTGCCCGGTTCAGACGTGTTTGTTGTTCTGCTGCCGCGAGGAGGTATCTGGATGCCTCTGTCGCGGCGTGAGCTGCTCGGTGCTCTGGGTGTCGGGATTACCAGTGGCAGGTTGCAAAGCCAGTTCGAGCGGGCACTGGACGACCTGAAGCCCGATAGTGATCTGCTGCAATATTTCAGTGATGCGCTTGCCGGTTTTCAAAAGGCGGCTCGGGCGCTGCCCTCGCAACAGCTGGTGGATGGACTGTTGGGTAATGTCGCCATCTTAGATGGTCTACGTCGCCGAGCAGCCGGGCCCGAGAGTCAGCGTTATGGCGCCTTGCAAGCCCGCTCCGCCGAGTTGTTAAGTTGGTTAAGCGAAGAGGCCAGCGATCTGCCAGGCGCAATGTACTGGATCGATCGGGTGTCACAATGGGCGCACCTCGCCAACTGGCCAGCGATGACAGAGTTCAGTGTCGTTCGACGGTCGATGATGATCATTAGTTTCTCCAGTGATGGGCGAAGCGCTGTCAGCCAAGCGCGTCATGTACTTGACATGCCAGATGCCGCACCGCGTACGAAAGGGTTGGCGGCCACCCAGACGGCTTTTGGCTACGCGCTTGTCGGCGATAGAGATGCCAGCCGCCGTTCCCTCGACGCGGCTATGGACTGGCTTGTCCAGCCGGTTCGCGGAGACGACGAATTTCTCGGTCAACGAAGTGTGGAATACGAGGATCTGTTTGTCATATTTCAAGCGACGTGCGATATCTACCTCGACGACGGGGCACGCGTAATTCCGATGCTTGAATCCAAGCTGCCGTCGCTGTCGACGTCATCTGTCCGCACGGCCACTATTACCCGCGCCAAGCTGGCGCGAGCCTATGCTAACGCTGGCCAACCTGCCGAAGCGTGCCGTTTGTCGTGGGAAACGCTTGAGGCCATTGACCAGGTCGACTCACTCTCTGCTCTCAACCAGCTACGCCATACCGTGCAAGTGCTTGATCAATGGTGCGGCCGGAGTGATGTGCAAGACGTCATGCACCGACTGGGTAGCCGCGCATCCATCACCTGAGCCCAAGAACTTGTTCTTTTTTCGGGTCGCGGTGATCGAGTTCGTCGTGCTAACTTTCTTCGCGTCCCGTGTCAAGGAGATGATGAGACAATGGGCGAGGAGAAGGCCCTGAATGTCGGCCCGTCGGGTAAGGAGAGGCGGTGAGCAATGACTGAGAGTGCTATCCGTGCCCGCCGGGACGCCATCCGTGCCGAGTACCTGGACGAAGAGGCCGAGGCGGGTGACGTCGAGGCGTTGGAGAGCGACCAAGCTGTTCTCTCGGTGCGGGTGTCCCGCTGCTCTCGCCGAGGCGCTGAAGGCACGTGCGGCCGAGGAGCACGTCCCGACGTCGGCGTTGATCCGACGGATTCTGGCGCGCGCCGTACGGGAGGGCCCGGAACTATTACCACTGCTGACCGTGGCGCATGTGGAGGAGATAGCGCGGCGGATCGTGCGCGAGTCGGCCTGACGATGATCGAGCACGTTCCGTCATGCATGTCGTGTCGCGCTCTGCTGGTCGGTTGCGCCAGGCGTCGAAGGTGGCGCGGAGTCGTTGGGCGTCGTCGCTGCTGATGCCATCCTCCGTCCAGTCTGCGTCACCGAGTCGAGCGATTGCGCGAAGGGCGTTCATGAATGTCTCGTGGGTAAACCCAAGCTGTCCGTGGCTTCGGCAAGCCTGAGTGGGTTCGTGGTCGTAATGGTCAAGCAGGGCCGCTACATTGAGGGCGACGAGATCGCCGGGATCTCGCTGGCCGGCGGCGTGACCGGGAGTGAGCGACGACGATGAGCGACGCTTTTCCTTACGCATCACCCCGACTGTTCGCCGAGCGCTAGCTGAGCTCTGCCTCCTGCCACCGCCGCGCTTTTGGGCCGTACCAGGTGCCCGCGTCCACCCGTGACGAGCTGCTTGACCTGGTGCGCCGCTCGGAGGAACGCGGCTGGTGGACCCGCCAGCTGGGGCTGCCCCAGCTGTGGCGCAGCCTGATCGACTTCGAGGCCAAGGCCGCCCGGCTCCAGAACTACGAGGCACTGTTCGTGCCTGGGCTCCTAACAAACCGCAGAGTATGCACGGGCGATCATCCGTGGCGTCGCACCCGCTATCACCGAGGCTGAGCTGGACAATCTGGTGACTGTGCTGGTGGGTGCCCTCGGCACAGGCGCCTGGCACCCCGACAGCGTATCCGCAGGCTAGCCGAGCAGTGGATGATGCTGCGGTGGGCCGAGCGCAGGGCGACGATCGCCGCGCGTCCAGGGCCTTGAAGGTACACACGATAATCAGGATGGCGGGGTCTTCGGTGTGGTCGGGCGGCTGAGCCTGCGCCACGGCAGGCGGACGACAGCGCTTCTGGGCCGTTCCCACCCGGGAGCGGCCTGGCTGCAGTGGACCAACGACTGACCAGCGCTACGGCGGTCGCAGCGGACGGGAGCACGCCATGCAACCGGCGGACATGGAACGGCTATGGAACGAGCACTGCGCAGACGAGTTCTCGCTGCACGATGTGGATGCCACGATGTCGACCATGGTCGAGCAGCCTTCCGTGCTGAACCTGCCAACTCTGATCGGCGGTCAGGGCCACGACGGTGTCCGGCGGTTCTACACCGAGGATTTCATCCCGACGCTGCCGGTGGACATCGCGCTGGAACCCCTCAGCCGCACGATCGGCACGCAGCGCCTCATCGACGAGATGATCGTCACGATGACCCACGACCGCGAGATGCCGTGGATCCTGCCCGGCGTCGCGGCCACCGGAGCCCGGATCGAGATCCCGTTGATCGCGGTGGTGTACTTCGCCGACGGCAAGATCGCCGGTGAGCGTCTGTGGTGGGACCAGGCGTCGGTGCTGGTCCAGATCGGGCTGCTGGAGCCAGACGGGCTGCCGGTGCACGGCATTGAGGTGGCTCAACGCCTCCGGTCATTAGGAACCGGCACGAGCTGAACGCCACCGCGCGCCATGCTCGACTGGCGCGGCTCGATTCGACCGGCCACCGCCCGCTGCACCCCGCCAAGGAGTCCTGGTAGCTGATTCGCCGCGCCGGCGTGAGTGCGACGAATCCGAGCGGCCGGACGAAGAACACGCTGTGCTCGTACACCCGCTCGTCGATCACCCGGGCGACCTCCTGGGCGAGCAACGGGGTAACCGGCCGGCGCAGGTAGCGGGCCAGCGCGAGCGTGCACCACGGCGAGCGATCGTAGATCTGCACTCCGACACGGCTCGGGATCGGCTCGGTCTGCCGCTGATGCTGCAGCCGCACGGTGTCGTCCAGGAAGCTCTCGCTCCGCCAGGGTTCCTCGACACCGCGCGCCTGCTCCTCAGCGATCACGTCAGTCGCGGCCTCGGCCACGACCGCGTAACCACGGTCCCGCAGCGCAAGCCCGATCACGGTCTTTCCCGCGCCGGGCGCACCCATCAGGACATACCGCCTGAGCATCGCCCCAGCCTGGTCGTCTCGTTCGAACCTTGCCCCTTCGAGTCGGCTCAGGAACACTGACCTCTCCGTCTGGTGATGGCGCGTCCTCGAAGAGAGAGTGGGCGAGCGCAGAGAAATCATGAACGCCGACCGGTTGCCCCTGTTCTGCGATACCGCTCTGGTCGAGCGCATCGAGCGGGCCGAGGCGCAGCTCATCGCCAAGAGCAGCGAGGCCGCCCGCCGTCGCAGGGCAGACACGGCGGGTGAGGAACAGACCTGTGAGGACCCACTGCGGCTGTGGGCGATCCTGGACGAATCCGTGCTCACCGGATGGTCGGCGGCTGCCCACCACCAACGGCGGCCAGCCGGTCCTGCACGGATCATTCACCCGGGTGACCTTCCCCTCCCCGGGGACCCCGGCCTGGTCTACCTGGAAAGCCAGCTCGGCGGCTCTTACCAGGAGACCGACCAGAACCGTGGTTGCGACCTCAGGTCGCAACCACGGTTCTGGTCGGTCTCGCTGCGGAGTCTGCCACCCGGTGACCTGGCGCGGGCGTGATTCACCCGGCTCTGGTGGCCTTGATGAGGGTCATGTCACCGGTGGTGACCGCACGTGACGGCCTGCCCCACGCTGCGCGGTAGACCGCGTCGGCGAGCCCCACCACCGACCCGTCCGGCTCGGTCACCGCCTCCGGTGTGGTCTGCGGGAACTGGCCGGGCACGAAGCGGACCGTCCAGGCCCGTCCGGCGTCCGCGGCGTGGTAGAGCACCGTTCCGCTGGCCTGGGAGTTCGCCCACACGTCGCTGTTGCGCTGGATCCACCAGGTGAGCACCTCGTCGATCCCGTCGGCGGCGAGATCGGGGTCGACCGGCGCCTCGATGCCCGCCGCGGCCTGCGCGTCGAGCCGGTGGACCGTGATCTCGTGCGCCTGCCTGCGGAACCAGAACGCCGCGGTGCGCGGCGCGATCGGGGCGAAGTTCCACGCCGGGGTGGCCGGATCGGTGGCCGCCAGCAGGTCGAGCATGGTGGCCAGCCGGTCGTCGAACCCGGCGAGTGCGGCGTCCAACCCAGCGGGTGTCGCCTCGCCCCTGGCCGGTGGGGTGTGCGGATCGGCGGCCCGCACCGTCGCGATGACCATGTCGAAGACCCGGCACAGGTGCTGGACCAGCCGCAACGCGGTCCAGCCCGGACAGGTGGGAACGGCTGCGTCAGCGCCTGCGGCCACTACGGCGGCGCGCAGCAGGCCTGCCTCCTCGCTGATTCTCGACTGGTATTCCGCGAACTCCATGGCCGACCAGCTTAGACCTGGTCTCAGAACCTGGTGTGTCGAGTTGATCGAGCCGTTGATCCCGCCCCGCCCGGCGGCTCGGCGACCAGGTGGGCGACCACGGATCGATGATCGGGCCGCGCTGGAAGGAATCTTGTTCGTGCTCAACACCGGCTGCCGGTGGCGAGACCTCCCGCCGCAACTGGGGTACGGGTCAGGGCACACCGCCTGGCAACGGCTACGCGAATGGCAGAACGCCGGCGTGTGGGACCGCCTGCACCAACTCGTCCTCGACCAACTCTCCGACACGCAGTTGATGGACTAGTCGCGCGCGTGCATCGACGGAGTGTCGGTGCGGTCGAAAAGGGGGCGAGCTGACCGGGCCGAACCCCACTGACCGGGGCAAAGCCGGATCGAAGTACCACATCCTGTGCGACGCGAACGGGCTCCCGCTACACGCTCTACTCTCGGCGGCCAACACCCACGACAGCACGCTGTTCAAGCCGCTGCTCGACAAGAACCCGGCGGTATGCGCCCGCCGCGGCAGACCACCTACTACTCCAAATCTGAACCCGAGTCCTCAACGACCAACTCGCCGACGACTTCCACCGCTGGTACCCAGCCTTCACCCACTCCCCGGACCCTGCGGCGCTCGCGGCGTAGCCTCCCCTAAAAAATCCCGCTCTCGCTACCGGGGCGCATATCCATGACATCAACCGACTCCCCCTGATAGAGCTTGGGCTCGTACGTCAGCACGATGGCACGGATACCAGCAGCCTCGTGCACGACCTGTGCCAGCTCCAGAGTGGCGGCGTCCAGCGTGCCGGCCCGAGCGGCGAGCGTGCTACGTCCAGGGCGTTCATCGACGATAGTGACAGAACTTGTAAGGGCCCCTCGGAGTCTTCTACTAGCCAACTCAGCTCGTGATGCTGATTAGCCAGTTCGGCAGCGGCGACCGCGAGAGACAACGCCGAAGCCACCAAGATCCGGCCATCAGTAATGGCCTGCACCACAAAGACTTGGGTACGCCGCGTCAGCTCACGTTCGTAGGCCACTAATACCGAGGCATTCAAGAGCAGGGGGCGGGAATTGGTCACGCGATGTGACCGGACCCAAGCGGTCGATCTGCTCAAGGACGTTTCGGGCCTCTACCCTGCGGCTCGATACTCTGCCGACGGGGGGCACTCCGACATGGCTCGGGATCGGCTCGGTCTGCCGCTGATGCTGCAGCCGCACGGTGTCGTCCAGGAAGCTCTCGCTCCGCCAGGGTTCCTCGACACCGCGCGCCTGCTCCTCAGCGATCACGTCAGTCGCGGCCTCGGCCACGACCGCGTAACCACGGTCCCGCAGCGCAAGCCCGATCACAGTCTTTCCCGCGCCCGCGCCGGGCGCACCCATCAGGACATACCGCCTGAGCATCGCCCCCACCTTTCTGGATCTCACGCTGTCCGGTCTTACCGGGTATGACGCGCCATGCCCGGTAAGACCGGACGGATTTATTGCCGCATCAGGACGGCGGTCGTCGCCGGTAGCGTTTCAGGGGTGTCGGATCACGTGGAGGTGCGGGAGCTGGCCGTCGACGAACTGCCCGAGGCCTGGCAGCTCGAGCGCACTGCCTTCGGGATGAGCCGCAACAACCCCGCGCCCGTGCGGGCGTTGCAAGCCAGAGCCGGAGTCACCCGCTACGGCGCCTTCGACCTGAAAGGCCGGTTGCTGGGCAAGGCGATCGATCTTCACCACGAGCAGTGGTGGGCCGGTCAGATCTTATCGGCCGCCGACGTCGGAGGGGTCGCCGTCGCCCCAGAAGCCCGTGGGCGCGGGATCTCGCGGGCGCTGCTGCGCCGTGTGCTCGAAGACGGACGCCGGCGCGGGGCGGCGGTCAGCGCGCTGTTCCCGACCGTATCGGCGGTGTACCGCTCGGCCGGCTGGGCGTCGGTCGGCGCTATGTGTGGCCTCGACATCCCCACCTCGGTCCTGCCCGGGCGCCGACCCGGCGGCAGATTGAGCGTGCGGGCGGCCGAGCCCTACGACCTGCTCGCCACCGCGCAGCTCTACACCCAGCTCGCCCGAACGCGAAACGGCATGCTCAACCGCAGCGGTCCTCTCTTCGCCCCACCTGCTGACCGTTTCCCGGAAGGGGTCGACGGACTCACCATCGTCGAGGACGGCGCAATGTTGGTGGGCTTCGTCTCATGGAGTCGCGGAGCCGGCTACGGACAAGACGCCGTGCTCGAAGTCAGCGATCTGATAGCCGTGACGGCCGAGGCTGCCCGAGAGCTGATCGGGGTTCTGGCCAGCTGGCGCAGCGTGGTCTCCACCGTCCGGTTCCGCGCGCTGGCATCGGGAGCGGTAACCAACGAGCTGCCGCTGGAGTCAGCGACACACCATCGCGTAAGGCGCTGGATGCATCGCCCCGTCGACGTGGCGCGGGCCGTGAGCACCCGGAGATGGCCGCTGTGGGTGCAGGCCAACAGTACCTTCTACCTCCACGACGAACTCGCCCCGTGGAACACCGGGACCTGGGATCTGCAGATCGCTGATGGACAGGGCCACCTGGAACCATCGGCCCGCTCGGCGACTCTGCGACTCGAGATCGAAGGATTCGCCCTGCTTTTCTGCGGGGCGGGCTGTTCGGCGATGGTCCTCGAAGCCGGGCTCGCACAGACCGGCCCCACCGACGACCTTCGCTCACTGGAGCCGTTGATGGCCACCCCACCGCCCGAGCTACTCGACTACTTCTGACCCTCGCGGAAGATCCGGTTGCGGGCGGTCGTGGACATCGACCACCGCGCAACGGTCTGTCGACCGCACTGACAGCCGCTGCCGGGGGATCTGTCAGGGTGCGAGGAGAGCCGCTGGGATGACCGCGATGCCGTCATCGCGGCGGTAGGCGTAGGTGCCGGTGATGATGACGGCGGTGTCGAGGAGGTCGGGCCCGAGGTGGTTGCGTAGCCAGTGTAGGTGGATCACGTCGGAGTCATCGACGGTGGAACTGAGCTTGACTTCCAGCGCGACGATCTTGTGGTCGTCCCGTTCGATGATGAAGTCGATCTCGTGGTCGCCGTTGCGGGTGCGCAGGTGGTGGACCGTTGCTTCGTTGGCTTGGGCGTAGACGCGGAGGTTGAGGGCGATCAGGGACTCGAACAGTGCGCCGAGCAGCGTGCCGTCGCGGGGGATGGCGGGGCCGGTGGGATGCCCGGACAGCAGCGATGTCTCGGTGGCGCCCAGCAGGCGTGCGGCGAGCGCGGGGTCGGCGAGGTGATGCTTGGGGGCCTGCGCGAGCCGGGCGAAGAGATTGCGGGTCGGTAGCCAGCCTGGTACTGGTTCCAGCAGCCAGATCTGGCTGAGTACATCGCGGTAGGCGATGGTGGTCGTCTTCGCGGGTTTGTCCGCGTCGCCAGGGGTTGCCGCGTCGAGAATGGTGTTGTACGAGGTGGTGGTCGCGGTGGCTGCGGCGTAGGCGGTGAGCCAGGCTCGCAGCGTCGCCGGCCTGCGGACGAGGTGCCCTTGCTCGGGGAAGTCGTGCTCGACGATGCGAGCTAGGTAGCCGTCGAGCTGGGCTCGCCGGGGGCGAGCAGGCAAAGCGCGCAGTGCCGGGAACCCGGACCGGAGGATTTCCTCGGTGTAAGCGGGTACATCGATTGTCGTGTCGCCATCCACCGGTGGCCGCTCGCCGGAGAGCAGGTCGTGCAGGGAGACCGTCGGCGTCTGCACTCCGCGTTCGGCCAACGTCATGGGGCGCATTCGGACCAGGACGATCCGCCCAGCGCCCGAATGGGTCGGCGCACGCACCGGGGTGGCGCTGCCGGTGAGGAGGAACCGACCGGCTCCGGAGTCGCGATCGACGCTGCGGCGCACCCAGTCCCAGACGGCCGGGTAGCGTTGCCACTCGTCGACCAATACGGGTCGTGGCGCACGATCAAGCCGGCCCGGGTCGGCTGCCAGGAGCTCCCGAGCCGCGGGTTCGTCGAGGGCGAAAGTGGTGCGTGCCCGGCGCTGGGCGGTCGCGGTCTTGCCGACACCCTTGGGGCCCTCCAGACTGATTGCCGGCAGGCCCTGCGCTAGCTCGTCGAGCTCGACGTCCACGATTCGCGACACGTATTCGGACACGAGGTTACGCTACCATGAGCAGCGATCCAACGCTGCCGTTAGCAGGTTTCTTACACTCCCGTGAGCAGAAGCTTGTATCTCCCGCTGCCGGGCGAGACAAGCACTGGAGCCGGCCTCGGTACTGTGCCGCGTCGTGACTGACTCACTCTCACTACCCGCGACGAGTCCAGAGCTCATCGACGTGATCATCGGGGTGCTGGCCGAGAACGGGCCGATGACCGAAGACCAGCTTGCCGCCGCGTTGGCGGGTCGCGAGGTGGATCTCGGCGACGACCCCGGCGAGGCGGTGGAGGAGGCGTTGTACGACGGCGATGGTCTGGTGGCCGATGAACGGTGGGCGTTGTTGCCGGCCCTGCTGGCCGGCCGGGTGTTCACACACCGGCTGACCGGGCCAGAGGTCGAGCACGACATCCTCCAGGTGAACCCGGACCTGGTACCGGTCGACATGCTGACCGAGCGCGAGGAGTACCAGCGGCTGGTCGACGGTTCACCGGTGGTCGGGGTGCTCATGCCCTTCGACGCCGACGCCCTGGCCGAGCGAGGCGTCCCGCTGGATCTGGTCGACGCTCACGGTGCCCTGCTGCTCCCGCCCGGCCATCTGCGGGGAAAGGGGCTCAGCGAGGGCGATGTCATCGCGCTCGGTCTCGCCGGACGGGCTGCTGCTGGAGGTCGTTGCGGAGCCGGTGGTGACACCTGAGACGGTGGCCGGGCTGGGGGAGCGGCTGAGCGCGGTCCTCGAGGCCGAGCCGGACGAGCCCCTGCCGCTGGACGTCACGATCTGGACGGCCTGCGCGGACGATCCGACGCTGTTCACCGAACCGCTGTCGCCGCTAGGGGCGGCGCTGGATGCCTGCGGGCTGGTTCATGACGGCGAGTGGCTCGCCGCGCGGGGATTCGACTTCCGGCGGTGGCGGGTGGACAAGCGGCGCGCGGCGATCGCCCGGCGGCATGACCTCAGCGATGATGAAGCCCTTGCGGTCCTGGCGATCGTCACGCTGTACGACCGGGTCGCCGAGATGCATACCGCCGCGCTGGCCGCCGAGGAGGACGGGGGTGAGGCCGCGCTGGCCGACTTCGCCGCCGAGCTCACGAACCGACCGGAGCCGTCACCGACCAGCCCGGACCGTGATCACGGTGCGGACACCACGGTCAGGAACGCCACGGTCAAGGCAACCGTAGTGGCCGCCGGTGCTGGTGGAGCTCGCCAGATACGCCAGCGACCGCGGCGACGCGGCCCGGGGGTTGGCGTATCTGCGCCGCGCGGGAGTTCCGCCTGAGGACGGCATGGTCGAGCTGCTTGAGCATTTCCAGGCCATGCCCCGGCCTGACCTGGGCCGCAACCAGCCGTGCTGGTGCGGATCCGGCCGCAAATACAAGAAATGTCACCTCCACCATGAGCAGCTCCCGCTGGACGAGCGCGCGGCGTGGCTGTATCAGAAGGCGGGCATGTTCCTGCTCGACGGCTCCTGGTACCGCGAGATGGTCGAAGCCGCAGAAGTGCGGGCACAGTTCGCCGAGGGTCCCGACGCCATGCCCGGCGCGCTGGGTGACGCGCTGGTCACTGACGCTGTCCTGTTCGAGGGCGGCGGGTTCGCCGAGTTCGTGGCCACCCGAGGCGCCTTGCTGCCCGAGGACGAGCGACTGCTGGCCGAGCAGTGGCTGCTCATCGACCGGTCGGTGTACGAGATCGAGCGGGTCCAACGCGGTGCGGGCTTCACGCTGCGTGACGTGCGCACCGGCGACGTCCACCAGGTCCGGGAGCGGACGGCCAGCCAGGTAGTCACGGCGGGGGAGTTGGTGTGCGCCCGCGTCGTGCCCGCCGGTGACACGACACAGATCTTCGGCGGGATGGAACCCGTCGCCCTGCACGAACGCGACGAGCTCATCGCGCTGCTGGACTCCGAGCCCGACCCGCTCGAACTGGTCGACTTCCTCACCCGCCGCTTCGCCCCACCCGCCCTGCAGGACACCGAGGGCGACCCCCTGGTGCTCTGCCAGGCCACCCTGCGGACCGGCGACCCAGCCGCGCTGTCCGCCGCACTCGATGAGATCTACCAGCGTGACGACACCGACACCGCGCAATGGATCGAGTACGTCACCACCCACGGCATGGAGCGCATTCGCGCCACCCTGCGCCTCGACGGGCCCGAACTGACCATCCACACCAACAGTGAGGCCCGCATCGACCGCGTGCTCGACACTGTCCGCCCGCTCGAGCCGACGCTCACCATCGTCGACCAGTCCCGCCAGCCGGCCCGGGACGCACGGGAGGCGGCGAGGCTCGCCGCACCTGCCGGCGAGGACTCCGTGCACCGGCTCGACCCCGCCGATCCCGAGATCGCGGCCGCGCTCGACCGATTCATCCGCGACTACGAGCAGAAGTGGCTCGACGAGACCATCCCCGCCCTGGCCGGTCACACACCCCGCCAGGCCGCCGCGGACCCCACCCGACGCGGCGACCTGATCCGGCTCCTCGACTCCTTCCCCACCCGCCACGGCCCCGGGACGATGAGCCCCGACCGGCTCCGCGCCGCACTCGACCTGCGGTAACGAACCCGAGCTGGTCCAGCTGACTCCATCGATACGATCCTCCTCATGCAACTGCGGCGTCATCGGATGCGCAAGCAGCCTCGCCGGGATTCCGCACTGGACTGGGTCCGCTCCGGGGCACGGGTCACCGTGCAGTCCTATGCCAAGCGTTATGGCGTCGACCGCTACACGACTTACGACGATCTCACCGCTATCGGCTTTCCGTTGCCGGCAGCCGCAGCGAGATGGGCGCAGCGACCGCCCGCGATTCCGCGCCGGGCTCGCCCGCGCACCGATGAGCGGGGCGACGAACCTGACTGGGTCTGGGTAGGTGACCAGCGGATGTTCGTCGTGGGCCACACCAGCGGCGGTGTTCCGTTCGGCTGCTACGAGGACGAACTCGAGGACTCGCCAGGGGTCGAGCATGATCCATGCAGCCGTTAGCCGCTGCGCGGCAGAACCGCGCGTTCCCGTGTCGCGCAGACAAAAGGTGTTGCGGCTGGCCGAGATCGCCCGGGTGCTGTTGGACCCCGACCTGGAGGACGACAACCGGTTGGCGGCCTTGTTCGCGGCGGTGCCCAAGGGCCGACTGGAGGCGGCGTTGGCCGACTGGAGGCGGCGTTGGCCGACTGCGAGCGGATCGCCCGACCGGCCGACAACTCCCACATCGACCTGCTGGGCGATCATTACTCCACGCTGCGGCAGTGCGTGCCCCGGTTGCTGGAGGTGCTCACCTTCCACTCCCACCACGACGCTGGCGAGCTGCTGACCGGCATCGAGACACTCCGGGAACTCAACCGGACCGGGCGGCGCAAGGTGCCCCGAGACGTGCCGTTGACCTTCGTCCCCAAGGCCTGGATGCCGCTCGTCGCTTCCGGGCAGGACACGGGGCTTGAACAACAACGGAACGAAAAGTGGCGGTAGTACTGAATGTGGACGCATCGATGCTGGTCAGCGCCGCGTGTCGGGGATGTACTCTCCGGTGATGAGGCGAGAGCCTCACCTCAAGCGCA
>JBOHFI010000080.1:0-19701 GCA_050699595.1 Pseudonocardiaceae bacterium
AGGCCATCGAGGAGGCCACCGCCGAGTTCGTCCGGAAGGACTTCGCCACGGGGGCGGGGCCGGTGCGAGGCCTCGCCGTAGCGCAACTGGGCTGGGCGCTGCCGCTGCTGGACGCCGAGATGACCCCGGAGGTGCAGGCCCGGCTATACCTCGCCACCGCTCACCTCGCGTTGATAACCGGCTGGATGAGTTTCGAGGTCAAGCAGGACGATGCCGCCCGGCGACTGTGGATGATCGGGCTGAACATCACCCGCGACGCTGAGCACCCTCAAGCCAGCGACCTCACCGCCTACCTGCTGGCCGACCTGGCGGTGCAGGAGCGACGCCTGGGTCGCCCCGATGAGGCGCTACGCCTGATCCACCTCGCACACGCCGCCCCGGCCGGGACCCACGCTGTCTCCGCGTCCACCACCAGCTGTCTGGCGCTCAACCAGGCCCATTCCCACGCCGCTCAAGGCGACGCGACCTCCTGTGCCCAGGCGCTGGATCAGGCTGTCGCGCAGTTCGGCAGAATCGACCCGGAAACCCGCCCATCATGGGGGGCGCACGTCAGTGACGCTGTCATCTCTGCTAGTCAGGGTACCGCCTACTACAAGCTAGCCCTGGCCGGGCGCGACCCGCGTGCCGCCGGGCGGGCGGTGCAGTTGTTGCACCACGCCGTGGACGGCTTGGGCCCGGACTACGCCCGGCCCCGGGCGATGTACCTATCGGACCTCGCCGGGGCGCACGCGATCGCCGGGAACATCGACACCGCGGTCACCCTCGGCCACCAGGCCATCGACGCGGTCACCGGGCTGCACTCCCTCCGAGCCTATGACCGGCTACGGGTCCTGAACACCGCGCTGGAGCCCCTCCACACCAGTGCCGGTGTCGCCGAACTGCGCGACCGTCTGGCCTCCACCGCCGCCTGATCCGATGGGGTCCCGTCGGCGATCCGACCGCACGCTGCCGCCTCGACTCCGCTCCGGCCCGGTTGTTGCCCATGGTCACCTCCTGCGTACCCGGCCGCCGCCGCTCGGAGTTGGAGTTCGGCCGAGATACGCTGGAAGACTGCCTCCGCCCGGCGTCCAGCTAGCTGGACGGCAGGTTCCTGCTCTGCTGAACTTGGTGGCCGTCTGGGTCATCGAACCAGACTTGCTGGCCGTTGTCGGTGGAGACGGTGAGTCCGAACCGTGATGGCTCGGGTCTGCCGAGCCGTTCCCAGTGCAGGGCGGCGGCCTCGATCTCGTTCCAGACCGATCGTTGCCCGGACTGGACGACGTCTTTGCTGTCTTTGTCGACCTTGGCCCATGACCCGTCCCGGGCGCGCAGGCCGTAAGTGAGCGGGTCGGCGAAGGTCACCGACTGAACGAGATCGGGCACACCGGCGGCGACCATCACACCGAGGCCGGGCTCGGCGAGCAGGGCTGGGTCAAGCCAGGTTGTAGAGTGCCGGCTTGCGGTGTGGTCGTAGATGAAGTTGCTCTCCTGTTCGTCTCGTCGCGGATCGTCGGCCCGTGGGCGCAGCCACATGAAGTAGCCCGGCGTGGGGTGGAAGCGGCCTGTGGCGATGCCTTCCGCTGTGCGGTGGAGTGTGACGAGGGAGCTGGACGTGGCGGCCCGCAGGTCGGCCACGATGATTCCCCGGTCGGCCAGTTGGGCGACCCATGGGGTGGGGATCGTGGGCACCGCGCACGTGGCTAACACCCGGTCGAACGGCGCCCGCTCGGGAACGCCTTCGCCTCCCTCGCCCGCGACGAGATACGGGGCCAGCCCGATTCGGTGAGCCGCGATCCTGGCCGCCTCGACGAGGTCGGGGTCGATGTCGATGCTGGTGACGCGGTGGTCACCGAGCCGGTAGGCCAGGACCGCGGCACTGTAGCCGGTTCCGGTGCCGATCTCCAGCACGGAGTGACCATCGCGCACGTCCAGCATGCGCAGCATCAGGGCCATCAGGCTCGGCCGGGTGGACGAGCTGGTCGGGACTATCCTGCCGCTGCCCGGTTCGACCAACCGCTGTGTGGTCAGTGAGTCGTCGCGATAGACCGCATCCAGCCACTCATCCCGCGCATCTGGGTCGGCGCCCTCGATCAGAGTGCCGTCCGGCTGGTAGAACCGTGGCACGAAGACGTGCCGGGGCACCTGCTCGAACGCCTCGCGCCACGCCGAGTCGAGCGCGCCGAGCGCGGTGAGGTCATCAGCGAGGGCGCGAGCACTTTGCTGCCAGCTCACCACGGCGAAACCCCGCTGCTGAGCAGATCGGCCAGTGCAGCCGCGATCGGCAGGCCCGCCTCGTGCTCCAACCACAGCCATTGCCCATTCGGATTGCACTCCAGGAATCGCCATGCCCCGCTGGGCTCGATGACGAAATCGAAGGCCCCGTAGTTGAGCCCGAACGTCGTGAGATACCGCCGTGCGCCATCGACCACCTCGGGTGGCGGCTCGATGCGCTCGTAGCGAAGGGCCCGATAGTCAGCGCGCCAGTCCACGCGCGCCCTCTCGGAGGCTGCGTGTATCGCCGCCGCGAACGGCTCGGGGCCGACCATCGTGACCCGCGCGTCAAAGGCTTTCGGTACCCACTCCTGGATCAGGTGGGCGGTTACGGCGAACTGTCGAGCATCGACGGCGAGGGGATCCACGATCGTGGTGAAGACCGACTCTGCCGTCTCCCCGTTGCTGAGCATCAGCGACGAGAACGTCTTGCACACCACCCGGCCGTCAATCTCAGCCGCGAACGCCCGCAGCGCCTCGACGTCATTAGTGATCGACGTCCGCGGCACCGACAGCCCGACAGCGGCCGCGGTGGTCAACTGCGCGGACTTGTACTCGGCCATGGCAACCTTGGCCGGATGGTTGACCCACAACACCGGCAACGAGGAGAACGGCCCACCAAAGCCCAGCCTGGCCTCGGTGATCGCAAACGCCGCGTCACCCGCGGACAACCCCTCGGGTAGGACGAACCGGCTCGGCCTGCGATAGTACACAGCTTTAACAGCATCAAGCTCGACCGCGTCGGAGCCGATGACAAGCTGCCCCCGCCATCGCGTCGAGTCGTTGCGCACAGCCATGCGAATGCGGGTAGGAAAATCACCAGTGTCGAAACGCACCACTGAGCAGGCCCGTTTCGTCAACTCGATCTCGACCGCGTCCGCCGTCGAGTCGTCCGGGGCGGTGATCACCAATACGACCTCGGGCTCTCCCGAGCCGTCAGTCATCGACATCCGTGTCGGTAACCGAATCGGTTGTGCGAGTGCCGTCATTGATCGTCTCGCTGTCAGTCCGATAAGTCGACCTGGTCGCCGTCGTATCGTGCTTCTTGCCATCAGGTCTACTCGGCACCCCCAACGTGGCGGCGAAGGGCCGCAACGCGCCAGGCGTGTCCGGCACCAGCACCCGAACCCCGCCCGGAGAACCGGTCGGCAGAAGCATGGTGGCCGGATAGAGCGGATCAGACGTGGTCATCAAGAGCCCTCCTCCGATATCTGCATGATCGCAGCACGCCCCGTACCACCCACGGTCAACCCCGACACCCGAACAGTAACGGCTCCCCGACACCCCGACATCCGTGACCTACTACGACCCGGCGGCGTACTCGTGGTGATCGGTCTCGCCCGCGTCAGCACCGGGGCTGACCTCGCCTTGCAGCTACCCGCCGTGATCACCAGCCGCGTGCACAGTCTGGTGGCTAACCACGGCCAACACCATGCAGGCTCGTCCGCCGCGCCGGTCTACCAATCACCGGTGCTTCGGGATCGACCAGTGGGGCCAGCACGATGTGTTCGGTGCCGACTCGGCGGTCGCCGCGTCTCTTGGTCGGTACCCGATGGGACAGCGAGGCGCACGTCACGGACAGGGCGGGTGGTAGGGCAGGTCGGGCGACACGTACCGCTCCCACGTCGCTGGCGTGAGGGTGTTCGTGGTGACGGCGCAGATCCGCTGAATCGCTTGGTCGACGTTCAGCTCCCACAAGTGAACCGTGTGGTCCTCGCTGCCGCTGGCGAGGGTGTGTCCGTCGGGGCTGAACGCCACTGCGTTGACGAAGGAAGTGTGGCCAGCCAGGGGTGTGCCCAGGGGTAGGGGATGAGCTGGGTCGGTCACAGTCCATAACCGGACCGTCTGATCGCGGGTGCCGGTGGCCAGGGTGCGCCCATCAGGGCTGAATGCCACCGTATTGACCGAGTCGGCGTCATCGGACGGGAGCTGTCCTAGCGATACGGGGTGAGTCGGATCGCTCACGTTCCACAGCCGCACGGTGTGGTCGCGGCCTCCGGTGGCGAGGGTGCGCCCGTCCGGGCTGAACACCACCGTGTTGACTGCTTTGGTGTGGCCGGGTGGGAGATGGCCTAGCGATATGGGATGGGTCGGATCGGTCACGTCCCACAACCGCACCATGGGGTTGTCACCGCCACTGGCCAGGGTGCGCCCATCGGGGCTGAATGCCACCGTATTGACCGAGTCGGCGTCATCGGACGGGAGCTGTCCTAGCGACGCGGGGTGAGTCGGATCGCTCACGTTCCACAGCCGCACGGTGTGGTCGCGGCTGCCGGTGGCCAGGGTGCGCCCGTCCGGGCTGAACACCACCGCGCGGACCGAGTCGGTGTGGCCGGGTGAAAGTTCACCGAGCAATGTGGGGTGGCTCGGGTCAGTGACATTCCATAACCGCACGCTGTGGTCGTCGCCGCCGCTGGCAAGAGTGCGCCCATCAGGGCTGAACACTACTGCGCGGACCGGTTCTGGGTGACCGGACAAGCACTGGCCCAGCGGCCTAGGACGGGTCGGGGCACTCACATCCCACAACTGGACGGTGCCATCTGTACCAGCAGTGGCCAGGGTGTGGCCATAGGAGTTGAATGCCACCGAGGAGACCGAGTGGGTGTGGCCCGTGATCAGCGCAGCGGGAATGTTCCACAGCCGGATCACGCGGTCGCTACTGACGCTGGCCAGCGTGCGCCCATCGGGGCTGAACGCCACCGCGTTGACGTAGCTTCCGTGGCCGGCCAGGGGCGGGCCCAGGAGCATGGGGTGGGTCGCGTCGTTCACCTTCCACAGTCGCACCTTCCCGTCGTCGCTGCCGACGGCCAGGATGTGCCCATCCGGGTTGAACGCCACGGTGTTGACGTAGTTGGTGCGGTCGGCCAGGGGTGGTCCCAGGGGAGTGGGATGAGCCGGATCGGTCACGTTCCACAACCGCACGGCCTGGTCCGTGCCGCCGCTGGCCAGAGTGCGCCCATCAGGGCTGAACACCACCGCGTTGACCTGACGGTGGAAACCGGCCAACGGCTGGCCCAGCACTGTGGGGTGGGTCGGATCCGCCACGTTCCACAGCCGAATGACGCGGTCGTCGCTGCCGCCAGCCAGGGTACGCCCATCGGGGCTGAACGCCATCGCGTTGACGGCGCGGGTGGTGCCGGTCAGGGGTGTGCCCAGGGGTGTGGGGTGGGCCGGGTCCGCCAGGTTCCACAACCGCACTTCCCCGTTGTCTCCGCCGCTGGCCAGGGTGCGCCCATCAGAACTGAACGCCACCGAGAGGACGGTGTTGGTGTGGTCGGTCAGGGTTGGGCTCAGCGGCGTGGGTTGGGCCGGGTCAGCCATGTTCCACAGCTGCACCGGCTGGTTCTCCCCACCGCTGGCCAGGATGCGCCCATCAGGGCTGAACGCCACCGCGTTGACCTTTGTGGTGCGACCGATCAAGGGCTGACCCAGCGGCCTGGGGTGAGTCGAGTCCGTCACGTTCCACAACCGCACCGTGCCGTCGTCCCCGCCGCTGGCCAGGATGGGTCCAGCAGGACTGAACGCCACCGCTCTGACGGTGCTGCGGTGGCCTTCCAGCGGTGTGGACATGGCGGTGCCCGCATCGGTGATCAGGGCCGTGTAGAGATCCTGGTTCTTCGGTCGTATGCGGTAGGCGGTGAGGTCGAGTTGGGCCGCGAGGGACGTATCGGTGCTGCGCAGGCGGTCGGCTTGGGCGGTGATCTGGTTGAAGATCGCGGTGTCGCGTTCTTGGTGCGCGGCGGTGGTTTGGTGGAGCGCGACGGCGGCGGCGCCCGAGGCGACCAGGGCGAGCACGGACAGTACGACGAGCACGGTGCGGCGCAGTCTCGCGGCGCTGTGTTCCTGTCGGGTGGACGCGGTGAGGAACGCGGACGCGGCGGGGCTCAGGTCGCCCTCGCTCGATCGGGAGGCGGCCCAGGTGCGGGCCGCCTCCAGGCGGTTCCCCCGATACAGCCCCGCGGGATCGCGGCCCTCCCGATCCCACACCGTGGCGGCGGCATCGAGTTCCTGGCGGATCAGATTGCCGGCCCGGTCGGTGTCGATCCACCGGCGCAACCGCGGCCACGCACGCAGCAGAGCCTCGTGGGTGATCTCCACACTGGTGGTGTCGAACGTGAGCAGCCGCGCCCGCCCGAACACCTCCACCACCCTGTCGACAGAACCCGGCAACGCCTCGACCAACCGCACCCGAGGGCAGCGGCGGCGGGTATCCCCGGCCCCACCCTGGTCACTCACACTGACCAGACGCAGCAGGACCTGTCGAGCGAGCCGGCGCTCGGCCGGACCCAGCTGCGTGTAGGCGTTCTCAGCGGTGGTGTCCAGCGCCCGGCGGATCCCCCCGGTGCGCCGATAGGCGGCCACCGTCAACGTCCGCCCCTCGCGTCCTCGCCACGTCGCGCGCAGCGCATGCGCCAACAACGGCAACGCACCCGGATCGTAGCCGGCCGCGTCGGCAGTCTCGGCCACACCCAGATCCCGCAACAGCAACTCCACCAACCCCGGCTCCAGACCCAGACCCTCGACCAGCGCCGGGCGCGCGATGACCTCACGCAGCTGCTCGGCGTTCATCGGCCCCAACGCCACCGGACTACGCAACGCGGCCAGCAACACCGGGTACGCCAGGCACAGACCATAGAAATCCGCCCGCACCCCCAACACGACCAACGCCACCCCGCCACGCGCCGCGGCACCCAGCGCAGCGATGAACACCTGACGCTCGGACTCCGCCCGACACTCGGTGAAGACCTCCTCGAACTGGTCCACGATCAGCACAACCCGCACCGAACCGGACGTTTCCCCGAGTTTCCCGGTATAGCGAGCCACCACCCCGGCGAGGAACGCGACGAACCGATCCGGATCCCCCACGACCACCTCGTCCCGCACGACCCCGGTCCGCTCGACCACCCGCGCGACGAGGGCGGCCAGCGGATGCGCACCCGGGGTGATGGCCACCACCGGCCAGACCCGCGACCCCGGCAACGCCCCACGCGCCAGAGCCGGGATGAGACCCGCAGCCAACAACGAGGACTTACCCGCCCCCGAAGGAGCCACCACCACCGACAACCCACCCCCAGCGAGACGATCATCAAGCCGGCTCACCAGATCACCGGTGGCCTGGTCCCGACCGAAAAACCACCGGGACTGATCAGGACCGAACGCGGCCAGGCCCGGATACGGGCAGACCCCGCTACCGGCCGGCTCCTCCTCCACCGGTACCGGACCCTCCGGGAGAGGAAGGAGCCCCGCCAGCACACCACCGGTCCCCAACGCCTCGTCAAGGCAGCGGGCCAACTCCGGGGTGACCGGCTTCCTCCCATTCTCGATCTTGCTCAGGTAACCCTTGGTGTAATGCGCCCGCTCACCCAACTGCTTCAGCGACAGCCCCTGTTCGGTACGCAACCGACGCAGCTCAGACCCGATCTTGTGCCAGGCCTGCTCACCAGTGCCGTCCATATCACAACCCGTCCCCCACGACTACCTCCTGCCGAGGTCAGCGTACGAGACCTCCCACAGTCGACCCCGTGCCCGTCCAGGTAGGTGAACCAGTCCTTCAAATCGTGGGCATACGCCTTGATCGTGTTCGGCGACCTCTCGATCGACGCCAGGTAGGCCAGGAACCGCTCGACCGGTTCGACCGGCACGTGATCGTCACCCAACAGCGTCCAGGACTCGAACTCCGAGTCCGGCATGAGAACCCGCTGCACACGCATCGAAACCTCCCGCTCATCCGTGGTGGATGGCAGAAGGTAATCCCGTCCACAACGCGATCCCGTGGATTTCCGACTCTCGTCGTGCACGTGGTGGACGCTGCCTCAGCAGCTCAAGATACAGTAACAAGCCCCAGGCGATCAGCAGGCCCCCGGCCACGCCCAGGATCGCAGACGACTTCGAACTTTGACATCCACACCGGGCAGCCTACCGGGAAACAAATGTGTTACCCGGAAGATCCCCAACGGAGGCAGCCACCCGCGGATACACCGTCCGGAAAACCAAACCGGAAACCTGGCCCTGGTCAACACCGACCATTAGACGTTTCGACCGTATCTCGGTCGGCCCCGAGCTACATCCGAACGGGACGTATGCCAAGCCCCCGCACACCCTCGCGGCGCACCCCTACCGACCCAGGCGAACAGAGCTAATCGTACGTTCCGGTTCCGATGTTGGTCCTGCCCCTGTTCCTAGCTGATCGAACATCAGTTCCAGACAGGGGGTCTGCGGTGGGGCCACCGGATAAGATCCGTCAGCGGTTCTGGTATTTAGAGACCACCGGTTACGTGGATGATCTGGCCGGTGAGCCAGCGGCTGTCGTGACCGGCTAGCAGTGCCACGACGTCAGCGATGTCGGTTGGCTGGCCGAGGCGGCCCAACGGTGTTTGCTTAAGGAATTGCTCAAGATAGGCCTCGGAGTTGTGCCTTCGGAGCAGGTTGGTATCGGTCGGGCCGGGACAGATGGCGTTGACGGTGATACCTCGGCCGCCGAGTTCTCTTGCCGCAGTCCTGGTGAGCTGTTCGATCGCGCCCTTGCTGGCCACATACAGTGCGCCCTTCGCTTCGTGCCAGGTGGTCGCGAGACTCGAGATGTTGATGATCCTCCCGTTGTCCCGCATGTTGCGGGCGGCATGGCGCATGGTGAGGAACGTCGATTTCGCGTTGACGGCCATGACCGCGTCGTACTGCTCGTCGCTGGTGTCGGCGATCACAGCGGGGGTATAGTTCAAGGCGGCATTGTTGACCAGGATGTCGAAGCCGTCGAGGTGTTGCTCGGCATAGGTCATCAGCTCCTCTGCTGCCCCCGGGGTGGCGAGGTCGATCTGAACAGCGTGGGCGCGACCTCCCGCGCCTGCTACCATCCGCTCAACCGCCGCTGCCTGATAAATGCTCCGCGCGAAGTTGAACACCACCGTGGCCCCGTCGGCCGCCAACCGCTGCACAATCGCGCGACCGATCCCTCTCGACCCGCCGGTGACCACCGCGCCCTTGCCGGCCAAACTGGCGGGCTGTTGGGTTGCGCTAGACATGACGCCCCCTAACCTCTTAACCCTGACGGTCCATGGCGTCGATGAGGCTTGGGGGCCGCATGTCGGTCCAGTGTTGGCTGACGTGGTCCAGACAGGCCTGGCGGGTGCCATGGGGGTGAGCGACCCTCCACCCGGCTGGTACCTCGATGAACGCCGGCCACAGGGAATACTGGCCTTCATCGTTCATCAGTGCGAGGTAGGTGCCGTCATCGTCTTCGAAAGGATTCGTCATGACTGTTCTGCCCCTTTTAGTTCCGGTCCAAATTCCTCTTCCGTGGGGTGCGGATGGTGTTCGCTCGTCGCGCCCACCAGCCAGGCGTCGAGCAGCGCCGGCAGCCCCACCCGCTCGCCCTCGCGCCCGCGGAACGGTGCCCGCGAGACCTGCGGCCGCAGCGGCAGCAACACGTCCAGCATGCTCCCCGCCTACCCGTCGCTTGTCTGGTCGATTCGGGTGGCCAAACCGGCGATGGTGGGGTCCTCGAACAGCGCGGCCAGGGTCAGCTCGGCACCGAGCGCATCCCGCAGTCGGCCGAGCAGTTGGGTGGCGAGGACGGAGTGCCCGCCGAGGTCGAAGAAGTTCTCCCGGACGCCGACCCGGTCGCGTGCCAGCGTTTCGCACCAGATCCCGGCGATCGCCCGTTCCAGGTCGGTGGTCGGCTCCGGGCCCCTGGCCTGGTCGCGGTCCTCGGCCGGTCCCGCGCGGATCGAGCGGAAGGCGGACCGCCCCGGCCTTGAGCACCCCCAGCAGCCCGATCACCGCGTCCAACCCGCGACCACAGCACAGCGCCACCCGGGTACCCGGCGACACACCCCCTCCGATGAGGTCACCGGCCAACCGACTCGACCACGTGTCGATCTCGCGATAGGAGACCGTGCTCCCCGCGCCGCTCACCGCGACGACCTCCGGCCGGGCTGCTGCCTGCCGTGCGAACCGGGCCGTGACCGTGCCCTCCCGGTCGTAGGTGAGCCCTCGGCGAGGCCATTAGCCAGGTGGGCCTGGTCCTGCCCGGTCGCCAGGGGGAGATCCGCCAGTCTACGCTGTGGGTTCGGAGTGACAGCCTCGAACACCCGCCGCAGCTGGTCGACCATCCGCTCGGCGGTGTGCCGATCGAACAGATCGGTAGCGAAGACCAGTATGCCGCGCAGGGCGTCCCGCTGCTCCCACAGGTGCAGTTCGAGATCGAAGAGGCAGCTTCTCAAGTCCAGCGCGTACACCAGGCTGATCGTTAGTCCCGGCAGTTCGATGTCAGGGCGGTCGATTTTCTGGAGTGCGAAGATGACGCGGAACAGCGGGTTGCCACTAGGGTCCCGCTGCGGCGCCACCTCCTCGACGATCTTCCCCAGCGGGATGTGCTGGTGGGCGAAGGCGCGTAGGCTCACGTCCCGGACCCGGTGCAGCAGTTCGGCGAAGCTCGGGTTGCCGGAGGTATCCACGCGCAGCGGCAGGATGTTGACGAACAATCCGATCAGGGGCTTGATCTGCGGGTTGTCCCGGTTGGCCGTTGGTGAACCGACCAGGATGTCGTCTTGCCCGCTGTAGCGGTGCAACAGGGCGGCGAAACCGGTGAGCAGCACCATATGCAGGGTGGCACCCTGATCCCGGCGGAGCTCCTTGATCGCGGTGGTGAGCTCCGGGGACAGGGTGAAGTCCAGCCGATCGCCGACGAACGTGCGCCTCTGCAGCGGCGGTCGGTCGGTCGGCAACCGCAGGACGGGCAGCTCGCCGGCCAACCGTTGCCGCCAGTAGGCCAGGCCCTCGGCCAGCGGCTGCCCGTCGAGCGTTCCGCGTTGCCACTCGGCGTAGTCGCCGTACTGGATCTCCAGCGGGGTCCAGACCGGTGCCGCACCGCTGAGGCGGGCCCGGTAGGCCTGGGCGAGCTCGCGCACCAACACGCCTCCCGACCAGCCGTCGATGACGATATGGTGCACACAGACAAGCAGACAGTGCTCGGTGGGGCACAGCCGCACCAACCGGGTTCGCAGCAGCGGCCCGTCCTCCAGGTTGAACGGGCGCCGGATCTCCTCCAGCAGCCGGGTCCGGACGCCTTCGTGCTCGGTGAACGGACTTTCCGGTCGGCCCGCCAGCAGGGTGGAGACATCGATGGTGGGGAGGGGCAGCACGAGGTGCTCGGCGACGATCTGCTGTAGCCCGACGATCTGCTGTAGCCCACTGTCGGACTCGGCGAAGGTGGTCCGCAGGGTCTCGTGCCGGGCGATCAGGTCGTTGAGGGCCGCGTGGAGCGCGGTGGGGTTCAGGTCACCGGTCAGTCGCAGCAGCAGCGGGACGTTGTAGGAGCTGTCCTGGGGGTTGAGTCGGTAGAAAAACCACATCCGTTCCTGGGCGTAGGAGGCGGGGAAGGCGAGGGCCTGTCCGGCGCCGGCCTTGCCGTCGGGGCTGTCGGGAGGGTCGTCGAGCCGGGCTGACGGGCTTGAGGACATCGTGGTGCTCCCTATCAACGGCGGTCGCGGAGGTCGTCGTCGAAGTACCACCACCCTTCCAGCAGGCCGATGGTCAGATTGGTCCAGAATCGGTCGAGGTCGGGAGCGTCGGGGAAGCGCCCGGCCATGCCGACCACCGCGATGTCCGTGTCCGCCAGGGCATCGGGTGTCCGGGCTGTTGCGGGTGTCTCAGTCATGTGGGGGCGTCTCCTTTCGGGTGGTACGGGCGGCTGGACGTCGGCGTCGGGATAGCTGTCGGCGCTGGGCGCGTTCTCGAGCGGCGGCGAGCTGGGGGGACGCGGTGGTGGTGGTACCCAGGTGGTGGGCCTGCGCGGCGACCGTGGTGTGGGTGAAGAGTTCGACGATCGGGATGGGATGCCCCATCAGGGTGGCGAGCCGGGACTGGAGGAGGAGCAACAGCAGTGAGTGGCCGCCGAGGTCGAAGAAGTTGTCCTCGGCACCGACCTTGTCCACATTCAGAACCTGTGACCAGAGTTCGGCGATCCTCTGCTCCAGTTCGCCGCGCGGGGCGGTCCATGCCGTGCTCGCCGCACGCTCCACCGGGCGCAGCGCCAGCTGCCGGCGGTCGATCTTCCCAGCGGGAGTGAGCGGCAGCTGCGGGAGGACGACCAGAGCGCTGGGCACCAGGTACTCCGGCAGGGTCAGGGCCAACGCTCGGCGCAGTTCGACGGTGTCGATCCCCTCGGCGGCCTCGGAGGCCACGAGATAACCCACCAGGCGTTGGCCGCCGATGTCGTCCCCGCAGGCGACAACCGCGCTCTGGGCGACCTCGTCCCGGTCGGCCAGTACGGCTTCGACCTCACCAGGCTCGATCCGGAACCCCCGAACCTTCACCTGGTCATCAACCCGGCCCACAAACACCAAGTCCCCCTCGGTGTTCCAGTGAACCAGATCCCCGGTCCGGTACATTCGGGTCCCTCGTGTCCCGAACGGACATGCCACGAACCGCTCCGCTGTCAACCCCGGCCGACCCAAGTAGCCCCGCGCCAACCCCGCCCCAGCGATATACAACTCACCCACCACACCCGGTGGCACCAGCTGCAACCCAGCATCCACCACATACACCCGAGTATTACGGATCGGGCGACCAATCGGCACAGTATGCACAGCGTCATACGGTGCGCGCATCGGATAACGCGTGGCGAATGTGGTGGTCTCCGTGGGCCCATACCCATTGACCACCAAGGTTGCCGGGCACGCATCCAACACCCGGGCGACCGCAGCACCTGAGACCGCCTCGCCCCCGACCCATACCTGCCGCACACCGGCCAAGCAGCCCGGACAATGCTCAGCTATCACAGTGAACAACGCAGTCGTCAAGAACACGCTCGTGACCTGATCATGAGTGATCACCCGTTCCAGGGTGGCGATGTCCAACTCACCAGGTGGGGCAACCACGACCTGCCCGCCGCCGAGTAGCGGCACCCACAACTCGTAGGTTGAGGCGTCGAAGGCGGCCGGGGAGTGCAACAACACCCGCTGGTGATCCCCACCGCGCCAACACGGATCCCACGCCAACTCCACGACGTCACGATGGGTGATAGCAATACCCTTCGGGGTTCCTGTCGAGCCCGAAGTATACATGACGTAAGCGAGCTGCTCAGGATCGCAAACAATCCCCGGATTACCAGGATCCTGTCCACCACGACACAGATCAGCATTGACGACGATCACCTGAGCGCTCCCCACGAGCGGGTGGGCTCGCCTGGCTTGGTCGGTCACCAGCACCAACGCCCCGGTCTGCTCCATCACCAGACTCATCCGCGCCAGGGGATACCGGGTATCCAGGGGCACATAGACCCCCCCGGCCTTCAGCACCGCCAGAACCGACACGACCAGAGCAACAGAGCGCTCTAGCAGCACCGCCACCGCGCTCTCCCGCCCCACCCCCAGCCCGATCAGCTGGTGCGCGAGCTGGTTGGACGCGGTATTGAGCTGGGTATAGGTCAGGGTGGTGTCCTCGAACACCACCGCAACCGCATCTGGTGTGGCCGCCACCTGAGCCTGAAACAGTTCTGGCAGGCCGGCCTGCGTAACAGGACGAGCGGTGTTGTTGTAGTCAACCAGCAGCCGGTGGCGCTCCTCACCGGAAAGGATGTCGATGCGCCACAAGGGCTGGTCTAGGTCGGTGACTATCGCCTCGAGTAGACGGATGAATCGGGTGGCCAAGGCTTGGACACTGGCCCGGTCGAACAGATCGGTGGCGAAGACCAGTCCGCCATGCAGTTCGTCGCATTGTTCCCATAGGTGCAGTTCGAGATCGAAGCGGCAGTTCGAGTCCACCATCATCATCGTACTGATCGTTAGTCCCGGCAGTTCGATGTCGGGGCGGTCGATGTTCTGGAGTGCGAAGATGACGCGGAACAGCGGGTTGCCACTAGGGTCCCGCTGCGGCGCCACCTCCTCGACGATCTTCCCCAGCGGGATGTGCTGGTGGGCGAAGGCGCCTAGGCTCACGTCCCGGACCCGGTGCAGCAGTTCGGCGAAGCTCGGGTTGCCGGAGGTATCCACGCGCAGCGGCAGGGTGCTGACGAACAATCCGATCAGGGGCTTGATCTGCGGGTTGTCCCGGTTGGCCGTTGGTGAACCGACCAGGATGTCGTCTTGCCCGCTGTAGCGGTGCAACAGGGCGGCGAAGCCGGTGAGCAGCACCATGTACAGGGTGGCGCCCTGATTCCGGCAGAGCCCCTTGATGCCGGTGGTGAGCTCCGGGGAGAGGGTGAAGTTCACGTGGTCGCCGGGGAGGGTGCGTGTCTGCGGCGGCGGTCGGTCGGTCGGCAGCCGCAGGGCGGGCAGCTCGCCGGCCAACCGTTGCCGCCAGTAGGCCAGGCCCTCGGCCAGCGGCTGCCCGTCGAGCGTTCCGCGTTGCCACTCGGCGTAGTCGCCGTACTGGATCTCCAGCGGGGTCCAGACCGGTGCCGCACCGCTGAGGCGGGCCCGGTAGGCCTGGGCGAGCTCGCGCACGAACACGCCGTCCGACCAGCCGTCGTAGATGATGTGGTGTATGCAGAGGAGCAGGTAGTGCTCGGTCAGGCCAAGCCGGCATAACCGGGTTCGCAGCAGCGGCCCGTTCTCTAGGTCGAATGGGTGCTGGGTTTCCTCCAGCAGCCGGGTCCGGACGCCTTCGTGCTCGGTGAACGGGCTTTCCGGTCGGCCCGCCAGCAGGGTGGAGACATCGATGGTGGGGAGGGGCAGCACGAGGTGCTCGGCGACGATCTGCTGTAGCCCACTGTCGGACTCGGCGAAGGTGGTCCGCAGGATCTCGTGCCGGGCGATCAGGTCGTTGAGGGCCGCGTGGAGCGCGGTGGGGTTCAGGTCACCGGTCAGTCGCAGCAGCAGCGGGACGTTGTAGGAGCTGTCCTGGGGGTTGAGTCGGTAGAAAAACCACATCCGTTCCTGGGCGTAGGAGGCGGGGAAGGCGAGGGCCTGTCCGGCGCCGGCCTTGCCGTCGGGGCTGTCGGGAGGGTCGTCGAGCCGGGCTGACGGGCTTGAGGACATCGTGGTGCTCCCTATCAACGGCGGTCGGTGCGGCGGCGGCTCGGAGTGATCCTTGTCGTGGTCGCGGCCGGAGCGTGTCGGAGGGACTCGATTTCGCGGACCACCTCGGCCACGGTGAGGTTTTCGAAGAGTTTTTTCACCGAGAGGTCGACGAAGAGCTCCTCACGGAGTCGGTCGGCCACCTGGATCACTAGCAGGGACTCACCTCCCAGGTCGAAGAAGTTGTCGTGGACACCGACCCGGTCCAGCCCGAGGACCTCGGCCCACTGGCGCGCCACCAGGTGTTCCAGCTCCGTCGTGGGGGCGGTGTAGGTCGTGGTCAGATCGGGGCGGCGGTTGAAGGTGGCGGGGCACGGTGGGGACTGCTCATCCGGTGTCGCGGGGGCTGGGATGAGTTGCGGGGTGTCCCTGAGGTCAAGGTGGTCGGGCAGTTCGCTGTCGACGATGACGGTGACGGTGGCACCGAGGAAGCGCAGTTCCTCGGTACGGGCCGCCCTGGTGTCGGCCGCTGCCGGCAGGGGCCGCACGCCGACGATCAATCCGTGGTCGGCGGTGGCCTCGTGGTCGCTCTCCGGGAGGGCGACGGTCGGCCGGAAGCCCAGGGAGTCGAGCAGTTGCTGCCAGCGATGTGGGGGGAGTAGCGGGGAGTGCTCGCGGAGGTCGTCGTCGAAGTACCACCACCCTTCCAGCAGGCCGACGGTCATCATGATGCTCCGGGGCGTGGAGGTGGCTTCCAAAATGTAGAGCAGTCCTCCGGAGGTGAGGAGCTCGTGCAGGTTGCCGACGGTGCGGCGCAGATCGGGGGTCGCGTGCAGGACGTTGAACGCGAGGACGATGTCGAAGTCGCGGGTACCCTGGCCGCCCTGAGTGCCGGGGCCCCGGTTCACGTCCAGCACGCCGAAGGTCATGAAGTCCAGGCTGCGGTCGGCCGCTTCGCGCTGGGCCGCCACCACGAAGGATCGGCCGAGGTCGGTGAAGTGGTACTCCACGTTGCGGCTGCCGCGCAGTGCCTCGGCCACCTCCCAGGTGAGGTGGCCCT
Source organism: Pseudonocardiaceae bacterium (assembly GCA_050699595.1). Lineage (GTDB taxonomy): Bacteria > Actinomycetota > Actinomycetes > Mycobacteriales > Pseudonocardiaceae. The sequence continues at coordinate 16,267 of JBOHFI010000080.1, forward strand.
GGCCGCCGCCGACTTCGAGGATGCGCAGCGGGCGGCCGTCGGCCTCACCGACGAGCCTGGTCACCTCCGCCACGACCAGGGACCGGTACCTGGTCACGTCGCCGTGGCTCAGCAGGCGCTCGGCCCCCGGCGTGGACCGGTACGTGCGGCCATCCGGCAGGAGCACCTCGGTGCCAGAGCGGGTGCCGCCAAGGACCGCGCCGTACTCCGCGACACAGCTCCTGAGCAGGTCGAGGTCCTCGGCGGAATCGGGGTATTCGGCGAGGAGGGTCTTCTCCAGCTCGGTGATCTCCTCGGTGGTACCGGCGTCCCCGACGAAACGGACGATGTCGGTGTCGGAGTCCAGGCGGACGATCCCGTCGCTGGCGAGCATGCCGAGCAGGGCGTGCAGGAACTTGTGGTAGGCGGGCACGATGCCCAGGCGGGTGAGCAGCTCCGCCCGCCCTACTTCCTCACCGGGGACGCAGCCGATGCCGTGGCTTCGGAGATAGCCGCAGGCGTGCAGCGCGCACAGGCGATCGGTCATCGCGGTGCGCTCGGCGTTTTCCGGCTTCAGCGGGGCCCGGGCGGGAAGGCGGCGTTCGGTCTGCCTCAACCGCTGGGCCAGGTCGGAGGGTTCGCTGGGGGAGGGGACGCTGGCAGCGAGCGGGTCGGTGATGACTAGGTGTCCCCGAGTTCGGGCGGCGATGGCCCGGGTGGTGGCGTAGTTGTCGTCGCCTAGCCCGTTGAGCAGCACATACACGGTACGTCCCACGACCGGGCTGGTCGGCGACGATGCGTCGATCCAGTAGCGGCGGCGCTGGAAGGGATAGCCGGGCAGCGGGACTCGCTGGCGCGAACCGTCGTCCTCGGTGGACCACCGCACCGGTACTCCGTGGGACCACAGCGTACCCAAGGCGCTCATCAGGAGGTGGGTGTCGTCCTGGTGTTCGGCCTTGGGGTGTCGCATGCTCAGCACGGTCAGCGTGTCCTGGCCCAGTTGCAGCCGGGCGGACTGGGCCAACGTATGGCCCGGCCCCACTTCGACGAGGATGGGCTGCCCACGCCGGGACAGCTTACCGTGCAGCGTCTGGACCCCCTCGGAGAAGCGCACGGTCTCCCGGTACTGGCGCAGCCAGTATTCGCGGCTGGTCGCCTGCTTGTCGGTGATCCAGGTGCCGGTGAGGCCGGACAGGAACGGGATTCTCGGCGGGCGCAGCGTGACCTGCCGCAGGGCCTGGGCGTAGTCGTTCAGGACCGGGTCGAGGAGCTCGCTGTGCGTGGCGCCGACCAGCCGCACCCGATGGTGCTCGATCCTGGCGGCGTCCAGCTCCCGTTTCAGGCGCTCGATCTCGTCGGTAGGGCCGGAGACCGTGCAGACCTGGGGGGCGTTGACGGCGGCGAGGGACAGCCGACCGGTCAGCCGGGAGCGCAGCGCCTCCTCGGACAGGCAGACGCTGAGCGTGCTGCCGCCGGCCTGTTCCAGAAGCCGTTCCCGTTCGGCGACCAGGGGCAGCGCCTCCTCCAGGGAGAGCACTCCGGCCAGGCATGCGGCGGTGTACTCGCCGAGCGAGTGGCCGAGGAGGGCGTCCGGCTCGGCCCCGTGCGCCATCAACAGTGTGGCCATCGCGTACTCGGTGGCGACCAGGGCGGGGAACGAGCAGGCCTTACGCGGTGCGGCGTCCTCGTACTGGATGGTCCGGATGTCCTGGCCGAGGACGGGCAGCAGGATCCGGGCCGCGCGGTCCATCTGCTCGCGGAAGATCGGCTCCGCCGCGTACAGGTCCTGGCCCATCCGGGGATGGTGGGCGCCGCCGCCGGGGAGAAGGTACGCTACCTGGGGTCGGGCCGAGCCGTTGGTGATGGGCCCGGGGTGGGCGAGCAGCGCGGCGCCCTCAGTGGTGGTGCGGCAGACGACGGCCCGGCGGTGCGGGTGCTCCGTGCGGCCGTGGCCCAAGGTGTGCGCCACATCGGCGAGCTCGATTTCCGGGTGGGCGGTGAGGTGCTCGGCGAGGCGGGCGGACATCTGCTGGAGAGCGGCTGGGTTCCTGGCTGAGAGGGGCAGGACGGTCGGCTGCCCGGACGGGGAGCCGGACCGGGCAGCCGCGGGGGCCTCTTCCAGGATGATGTGGGCGTTGGTCCCCCCGATGCCCAGCGAGCTGACGGCCGCGCGCCGAGGTCCCTCGCCGGGTGCCCAGTCGGCCGTGTCAGCGTTGACGTAGAAGGGGCTGGTCGCGAAGTCGATCTCCGGGTTGGGGGCCTGGAAGTGCAGGCTAGCGGGGATCCTGCGGTGCCGGAGCGCGAGCACCGTCTTGATCAGTCCGGCGATGCCCGCTGCGGCGTCGAGGTGGCCGATGTTGGTCTTCACCGAGCCGAGCGCGCAGTACCCACGGCGGTCGGTGCTCGCCCGGAACGCCTCGGTCAGCGCGGCGACCTCGATCGGGTCGCCGAGTACGGTGCCAGTACCGTGCGCCTCGACGTAGCCGATCGACTCGCCGTCCACCCCGGCGGCAGCCTGAGCGGCGAGGATCACCTCCACCTGGCCCTGAGTGCTCGGCGCCGTGAAGCCCACCTTACGGTTGCCGTCGTTGTTGATCGCGGAACCCTTGATGACCGCCCAGATGTGGTCCCCGTCAGCCGACGCATCCGCCAAACGCTTGAGCACCACCACGCCCACCCCGTTGCCCGAGACCATCCCGGCCGCCGAGGCGTCGAAGGCCCGGCAGTGGCCGTCGGGAGACAGCGGCCCGCCCTGAACATAGCGATAGCCCTGCGGGGCCAACGGGTTGAGCGCCGCGCCGCCCGTCAGGGCCGCGTCGCAATGGTAGTTGAGCAGGTCCTGGCAGGCCAAGTGGACAGCCACCAAGGAGGTGGAGCACGTGGTCTGCACCGACACGGCCGGGCCGGTCAGGTTCAGCTTGTAGGCCACCCGGGTGACGAACACCCCGGGGTCGTTGCTCAACTCGGCCGAGAACCGATCCATCGGCAGCGCTTCGCCCGCCGCCAGCCGCGGAGAGACGTGGGCCATGAAGTACATGCTCTGGCTGGCGCCGGCGTACAGACCGGTGCGGCCGCCGAAGCGGTCGGGGTTGTGGCCGGCGTGCTCCAGCGCGTGGTAGCAGCATTCGAGGAAGAGCCGGTGTTGGGGGTCCAGTATTTCGGCCTCGGTGGGCGGGTAGCCGAAGAACTCGGCGTCGAAGAGGTCAATACCTTCGACGAGGGAGGCCTTGCGCACCAGATAGGGGTCATCCAGGCTCGCTGGGTCGCCGCCCGCGGCTAGGTACTCCGTGGCGCTGACGGGTCGTATCGCCTCGTGGCCAGCGACCAGGTTGGTCCAGAATCGGTCGAGGTCGGGAGCGTCGGGGAAGCGCCCGGCCATGCCGACCACCGCGATGTCCGTGTCCGCCAGGGCATCGGGTGTCCGGGCTGTTGCGGGTGTCTCAGTCATGTGGGGGC
>JBOHFI010000081.1:0-19067 GCA_050699595.1 Pseudonocardiaceae bacterium
CACTTCCGGCCCCGCCGCCACCGGCTGCGCGCCGATGCCCACCGCCGAGAAACGACCTCCCGCTTCGCCACCTGGAACGAGGTAGTCGACCTTCCCGCGGCTAGCTGACACAACCCCGATCAGGGCCGCCCCGCACCCCACAACACCCTCGTCACGCTCGACACCCAACAACTTGACAGCGCCCACCACTCGCCCTCGATTGCCGTGCCGCACTACGATCAGCCTCCGTCACTCCCGTTGCGTGATCCCTTCGCGGTGGGTAATGGTCCAGTGCTGCTGGCGGTGCTGGACTGTGTGCCGCGGCGGCGAGCGGGACACCTCGGGTCAGGGGCGCCGACGGTGCCGGAGGTAGTCGCCCACCACCGCGGCGCTCAGCCCGTCGACGCCGGGGTCGAGCACCCGGCCGCCGCAGCGCTGGGCCAGCGCGTGCACGAACCTCTCGAGTCGGGGATCGCGGCCCAGCATCACGATGCTCACCGCCGTATCCTCGCGGGCCAGCACGTCCATCTCGCGCACGGTCAGGGCCAGCGTCTGGGACTGCGGTGGGTAGCTGAACACCGCCTCCCCGCTGGGTTCCAGGTGCGCGGTGGGCTCCCCGTCGGTGACCACCAGCAGGACGGGCGCAGCGTCGGGATGACGGCGCAGATGCCGCCCGGCCAGCAGCAGCGCGTGGTGCAGATTGGTGCCCTGCTCCCACACCCCGGCCAGCCCGGTGAGCTGCACGATGTCCACCCGCCGCGCGTGGCGCCCGAAGGTGATCAGCTCCAGCGCGTCGGATCGGAATCGGGTGGCGACCAGGTGGTGCAACGCCAGCGCGGTGCGCTTCATCGGCACCCAGTGCCCGTCCTGCACCATCGACCACGAGGTGTCCACGCACAACGCCACGGCGGCCCGCGCGCGCTGCTCGGTGTCCACCACCTCGACGTCCTCGACGGTCAGCAGCGGGCTCCCAGCCCCGCTGGTAGCCCTGCGTAGCGTGGCGTTGCGCACGGTGCGGGGAACGTCCCACGGCTCGGAGTCACCGAACTCCCAGGCCCGAGTGCCCCCGCTGGGTTCCCCGGCGGCTCCGGCCCGACGCACTTCGCGCTCGCCGTGCCGGCCGCGCAGCGCGTCGGCCACCTCGCCCAGCGCCCGCGAGCCGAGCCGGCGCATCGCTTTGGGCGACAGCCGCAGCGACCCGTCCGGGCCGCGCTCGAAGAAGCCGTGGCGCTCCAGCTCACGTTCCAGTTCGGTCAGCCGGCGGGCATCGACGCGGGCCGCTTCGCCCAGCTGGCGGGCCAGCGCGTCGAGGTCGACGTCCTCGGCGCGGGCCCCGGCGTAGGACTGGGCGAGCTGCTCGGCCAGGGCGTCCAGTTCCGCGAGGTCGGCCATCGCCTGCGCGCCCTCGCCCAGGCCGAGCGGGTCCTGGCCGCGGAACCGCTCGGATCCCCGCCAGTCCTCGCCGGGCCGCAGCGCCTGCAGCTGAGCGTCCAGCGTCGCGAGCTGCTGGGCCAGCCGTGGGTCACCGAAGGCCTGCTGGACCAGCTGGGACAGCTCAGCGCGTTGCTCCGAGCTCATCGAGTTGAGCATCCGCGCCGCCGCGGCCGCCCGGGCGGCCAGCGCGTCGATCAGCTCGTCGACGGTGCGCGGGCGCTCGGGGAAGAACTCGCCGTGCCGGAGCATGAACTCCTCGAACCGCCGCTGGGTGTCGGGGTCCCGGCGGGCGTGGGCGGCGAGCAGGTCGGTGAGATCCGACAGCATCCGCCGGATCCGCTCGACGTCCTCGGGCGAGGTGGACCGCAGCGCCTGCTTGATCCCCTCGAAGCGCTGCTCGAGCAGCTGCTGGCCGAGCAGGTCACGGATGTCCTGGTAGGCCTGGGCGGCCTCGGTGGAGCGCCAGTCGTAGTCGGCGAGCTCGGTGACGGCGCGAGCGGTATCCGGGGGTAACGCATCGAGCCGGGCCTCGCGGAACCGGGCGTCGTCGGGGTCGTCAAACAGGGGGTTCCCGAACAGCGCCCGTCGCTCCGCGGCCAGTGCCTTGTCCAGCAGCTCGCGGACCCGCGCCAGGGTGCCGTCGAGCCGGTGCCGGCGGGTGATCTCGGCGCGGCGCCGCCAGATCCGGCGGGCCAGCTCGTCCATCCCCGACGTGCCGGACAGCCCGCGGCGGAGCAGTTCCCGCATCGCCGTCCGGGGCGATGCCCCGTCCATCACGTCCCGGCCGATCTGCTCCAACGCCGCGGACAGATCGGCTGGGGCCGCGAGCGGGTCCGGCCCGCCGTCCCAGGGCCCGTAGCTATACTGGCTCGCTGCCACAGCCCCACGCTACTGGTCTGGCAGTAACATCATGATATTATCTCCAGTCGTGACGGCATACGAACGCTTCTCGGTGACAGTTCCCGCCGACACCGCCCAGCAGGTGCGAGAAGCTGCCGAACAGGCATCCGAGAGCATCTCCGGTTGGCTCACCGCGGCAGCCCAGCACCGCCTCCGGCTTGATGCTGGGCGTCAGCTCCTGGACGAGTACGGAGCCGAACAGGGCGCCGTGACCGAACAGGAGAGGATGACGATCGACGTCGAGATCGCGGCAGCCCGGCGATCCGCCCAGACGACCGAACCGAGGCGGGAGCGACGCTCCGCGTGAGTAGTGACTTCGTCCTCGATGCCGGAGCGTTCGTCGCGGCGGAGCGCGCGGATCGCAGGTGGGTTGTGTTGTGGGATCACCTGGTCCGCTCCGGTGTCGTACCACTCGTCCCCGCTGAAGTGGTGAGCGAGGTGTGGCGCGGCGGACCGCGCGCGGCGAGAATCGCTCGCGTGCTGGCTGCCAGCGAGGTCGTCGACCTGACGCACGGCAGAGCCCGGGCAATCGGCGAGCTCTGTGGGCGCGCACGAACCTCGAATCCCGTCGATGCGTCAGTCGTGCTCGTCGCCACACCACGACGCGCCACCGTGGTGACCTCAGATCCTGAAGACATCCGGCGACTCGCCGACACAACCGGCGCTGAACTGCCCATCATCACACTCTGATGCGCCCCACCATGGGGTCATGGTGCTCCATACACCGCGGCGCCGTCCTCGGCGTCCTTGCCGAGCTTGCGGGTGAGGTACAGCGACTCCAGCGCGAGCTCGACGGCGGCGGCGATCGGGCCGGGTGGGCCGTCGGGCGCGGCGCCGAGCCGGGTGGCGACCTCGTGCAAGATCGGCAGCTCCGGCAGCGCGGCCAGTACCTCGCCGGCCGGTACCCGCTCGCCGGTGCTCACCCGGTGGCCACCGGCGACCGCCTCGGCCAGCGGGGTGAGGTTCAGGCCACGCAGCCGGGCCCGGGCGGTGTCGGCCACCGCGCGGCGCAGCAGGTGGGTCAGCACCTCGCCCTGCTCGTCGCGCTCCGACGATGGCTGGTCATAGCCGGACTCGAACTCCAACTTGCCGCGCAGCACCGCCGGCACCGCCTCCAGGTCGACCGGGCGGGCCACCGCGTGGTCCTCGCCGGTCAGCGCGGAGCGCCGGAGCGCGGCGGCGGCGACGGTCTGCGCACCGGCCACCGCGAAGCGCGCCGACACCCCGGAGCGCTGGTCGATCGCCGCGCTGGCCCGAAGGTGCCGGGAGAACCGGGCCAGCACCTCCAGCAACGCCTCGCCGACCTCCGCGCCGATGCCGCCCAGATCCGCCTCCTGGGCGACCAGCGCCACCTCGGCGGCTATCTCCCTCGGGTAGTGGGTGCGGATCTCGGCACCGAAGCGGTCCTTGAGCGGGGTGATGATCCGGCCCCGGTTGGTGTAGTCCTCCGGGTTGGCACTGGCCACCACCATCACGTCCAGCGGCAGCCGCAGAGTGTAGCCGCGGACCTGGATGTCCCGCTCCTCCATCACATTGAGCAGCGAGACCTGGATCCGCTCGGCCAGGTCGGGCAACTCGTTGATCGCGACGATGCCGCGGTGCGCGCGGGGCACCAGCCCGAAGTGGATCGTCTCCGGGTCACCCAGGCTGCGGCCTTGGGCGACCTTCACCGGGTCGACGTCGCCGACCAGGTCGCCGACGCTGGTGTCGGGAGTGGCGAGCTTCTCGGTGTAGCGACGTGAGCGGTGCAGCCAACCGACCGGCAGGTCGTCCCCGAGCTCGGCGGCGCGGCGCACCGAGCCCGGAGTGATCGGCAGGTAGGGATGTTCGGCCAGCTCGGCGCCCTCGATCACCGGCGTCCACTCATCCAGCAGTCCCACCAACGTGCGCAGCAACCGGGTCTTGCCCTGGCCGCGTTCCCCTAACAGCACCACGTCGTGCCCGGCCAGCAAGGCTCGTTCCAGCTGCGGCAACACGGTGTCGCTGAACCCGATGATGCCCGGCCACGGGTCACGGCCGCAGCGCAACGCGGCGAGCAGGTTCGCCCGCACCTCACCCTTGACGTCACGCCGCACATGCCCGCGGGCGCGCAACGCGCCCAGCGTGCGCGGCGCGGTGGGCGGCGGCTCCAGCGATCCACCCGCGGGGATGACGGTCACGGCTCCACGCTACGCACACCCGTGCCGGCCGGTATCCCGGTCCAACCCGGAACACCGCCGGCGCCTGCGGTGGGCCGCACCCATTGCGGCCGGCATCCGCCTGGCTTCATACTCATGTGACATTTCATGTGATAACACCGATTCGAAATTAATCTGGCGTTCAACTGGGCTCGCACCAACCGATACTTTCGACGAAGACCCACGTTCGCGATGAGCAATTTCGGAGGACGAGAATCGAGCGGAAAGCGCACGGGCCGTTACTCAGCCGAAACCGCGCTGCGCCGTTCGAGTGGTTCGAGCCGATTCCGGTTACGCGCGGCGCACCACGGCGATGAATCCCAACGACAGGCTCAATCACCCGATAGCGGTTCTGGTGGGTGAACCCACGGAAGTTCTGTCCCCGGTTCACCGGGAGTCACTTTTCTACTAGGAGGAAATTGATGTCTGATGCACTGAGCTTCGCCGAGATCGACGGGCAGCACCTGGAGCTGCTGCCGGCTCGTACCGTCCTGTCGACCTTCGGCAACGGCAACAACACCTTCACCGGCGCTAACGGCGGCAACGGCGGGACCGGCGGCAACGGCGGGACCGGCGGCAACGGCGGCACCGGCGGCGCAGGCGGCGCCGGCACCGGTGGCAACGGCGCCACGATCTCCGGCAACACCGTCAGCGGCGGCGGCTCTCAGTTCAACGCCGCCGGCAACGGCATTGGTGGCCACGGCGGCAACTCCACTGGCGGTGCTGGTGGTCATGGCGGCAACAGCTTCGGCGGCCCCGGAGGCGGCTTCTTCTTCTGAGTTGCGCCGGTACCGCTGGGTGATCACGTGATTGCGTGATACGCCGTTAGCCAGGGAGGGGTGGCCGGATCGCGGCCACCCCTCCCGACACGGTGCACCGTCTGTTATCCGACACCGGGTGCTCGCCGGTGCGGCGAATTTCGAGTCGGGAGGCCATCATCAACACCGCGGGCGCGGTACTCGAGGCTGACACCATGACGGATACCTTCGCGTGGAGGGTACCGCGACTGGCTGAGGGCATCGAACTGATCGGGGAGTACCAGGGGTCTGGTTTTCAGGAGCCCAAGTACATCCTGCGTCGGGCTGATGGCCAGGTGATCCAACTTCCCCGTCTGCTGTACCTGCTGGCGGCCACCCTGGACGGGAAGCGCGACCTGCACCAGGTGGCGGCTGCGCTCAGTGCCGAGTTCGGTCGGGTTGTGCAGGCTGAGCAGGTAGCGTTCCTGATCGACAACCGGTTTCGGCCGGCGGGGGTGATGGCCGCCGATCCGACGGATGCCGATCTCGCGGCTGCCCAGGGCGCTGCGGCGCCGAAGCCACTGATGAGGCCGGATCCGGTGCTGGCGTTGAGGTTCCGGGTGGGGGTGGTGCCGGAGTCGACGGTCTGGCGCATCGCCGGGGTCTTCCAGCCGATGTTCTGGCCGCCGGTGATCCTGGCCGCGTTAGCGTGGTTCGTCGCCCTGGATGTGGTGCTCATCGCGCGGGGTGAGCTGAGCCGGATCGTGCCGAGCGGGCTGGCGTTGGTCTACCAGCCGGCGTTGACGCTGCTGGTGCTGGCGATGGTCTTGGCCTCGGCGGCGTTTCACGAATGTGGGCATGTCAGTGCCTGCCGCTACGGGGGCGCTCGGCCGGGGGTGATGGGTCTCGGCCTGTATCTGGTCTGGCCGGCGATGTACAGCACGGTCACCGACTCCTACCGGCTGCCCCGGGCCGGGCGGCTGCGCACCGACCTGGGTGGGGTGTACTTCAACGCGGTGTTCATCACCGGGATCAGCCTGGCCTACCTCGGTACGGGTTCCCCGTGGTTGCTGGTGACCATCGTGGCGCTGCATTTCGAGACCGCGATGCAGTTCCTGCCGATGGTCCGCATGGACGGCTACTACATCCTCAGCGACCTGATCGGTGTGCCCGACCTGTTCAGCTGGATAGGTCCGGTGCTGATCAGCGTCATCCCCGGGCGAGGGGCCCGTTCCCGGGTACGGCGAGCGGCGGCCCGTTCCCGGGTGCACGAGCTCAAGCGCTGGGTCCGGGTGACGCTCACCCTGTGGATGCTCATCGCGGTGCCCTACCTGCTGTACTGGCTGGTCGGGTTCTCGATCGTGCTACCGCGGGTGCTGCCGGTGGTGTGGCACAGGTTGGTCTGGTTGGCCCACTCGGTGAGCACAGCGGCAGCGGCCGGGATGCCGGTGGAGACCGCCGCAGCGGCGGTTAACCTTATTCTGCTGTTGCTGCCCTGGGTGGGTTCCCTGCTGGTGTTCGGCATGCTGACCAACCGTCTGCGAATGGTGCTACTGGCCCGCTGGCGCCAGAGGCGGCGGCCGGCCCATAGGCGGGTGGCGCAGAGACAGCCGGCGCAGAGGCGCGTGGCGCATAGGCGGCCGGCGCAGCGACGGGTGGGGTGGCTGGCGGTCATGTGCGCGGTCGCGATCCTGGCTGCGGTGGGCCTGCTGACCGGCTGCAGGGGTGCCGACGTCGTGGGTCCCACCGGCAACAGCGGTACGGGGGGTAACGGCAGCGCCGGCTCGCTCGGCACCAACACCGGACAGGACGGTACCGCCGGTGCCGGGCCGCACGGCGGCGACAGCGGCACCGGCGGCAATGGCGGCAACGCAGACGGCGGTACCGGTGCTCCTGGCGGCAATGGCACCCCTGGTGCTGTTGGTGCTAATGGTGCTGACGGCACTCCCGGTACTCCTGGTGCTGACGGCGCTAATGGTGCTGACGGTGCCTCTGGCGGCGGTTTCTCCGGCAGCGACCCGGTGGTCGGCTCTGGTCACCTGGCCAGCCGAGTGATCTCCCTGCCTGGTGTCACCTCGGTGGTGGTCGGGGCTAGTTTCGTCGTCCATGTGACGGTGGGTGAGCCCGAGCGGGCAACGATTCGGATCGATGACAACCTCACCGATCAGCTCGACGCCACCGTGACCGAGGGAACGCTCCACCTGGGGCTCAAGCCGGGCAGCAATGTCCGCAACGCCACGATGTCCGCCGAGATCACCGTACGTGGCCTCGATCACCTCAGTACCGGTGGCGCCAGCCAGGCCACCCTGGACTCCCCGGTGACCGGCCCGTCGCTGCAGCTGGTCGCCGACGGGGCCAGCACGGTCATCGGCCCGCTCAGAGTGGATCATCTCAAGGCCTCGGGGTCGGGAGCCAGTGTGCTGGCGCTTTCCGGGCATGCCGGTGACCTGGACTTCAGCGCGGCGGGCACCAGCCGGCTGCTGGGCTCAGAGCTCACCGTCGCCAACCTCAACGCCCTGCTGTCCGGAGCCAGCCAAGCCACCGTCGCGGTGAGTGACACTCTCGCCGCGACCGCGGACGGCGTGTCGGTGCTGCGTTACCGCGGCACCCCGACCATCACCCGCCGGCAGACCTCCGGGGTGTCGTCGATCGGGCCCGATTCAGGTCAGTGAGGTCAGAACGCCGGGAGGTCAGAACGCCGGAAGGTCAGAACGCCGGCCACGGGATCGCCGGCCGGTTCCCGCGCGGTTCCGGGAACCGGCCGGCGGCCAGTAGCCGGTCGGTTCGCTCCCGCACAGCCCGCACCTCCGCTCGGGTCACGTGCTCGGCGAGCGCGGCACCCAATGCGCCATCGAGCTCGGATCGCACTCGGCGCAGCACGTCCAGCGTCGCGACCGACAACGGCTGCCCCAAGAAGCCCCACAGCACGGTGCGGAGCTTGTCCTCGCGGTGCAGGCAGATCCCGTGATCCACGCCGTACACCGCGCCGTGCAACCCGGCCAGGACATGCCCGCCTTTGCGGTCGGCGTTGTTGATCAACACATCCAGTACGGTCAGCCGGCGCAGTCCTTCGGTGTCGGCGTGCACCAGCAGCGCTGGATCGCCGTAGTGGTCATGCGCCCGCAGCACCGTGCGCCAGCCCCTAGGCACCGCGTCGGGGGCGACCACATCCACCAGCCTGGGCTCATCCTCGGTGTCTATCCATAGCTGCACCATGCCGGGCCCCAGCGGACCCGAGCGCAGCACTGTGGGCGGCACCAGTGACCAGCCGGTGGCCTCGGAGAGCAGCCAGCTGGCCACCTCACGGCCGGCCAGGGTGCCATCCGGGAAGTCCCAGAGCGGGCGCTCGCCGCGGATCGGTTTGTAGACGCACTCGGCGCTGACCCCGTCACACTGCACCGTACCCACCAGGGTGGCATTGGAGGCATCGACGATCCGGCCGGCCAGATCGATGCGGCCATGGTGCAGCAACGGCAGCGCCGCCGGATCAGTGGGCCGCACCGCTGACCCGCTCAGGCCTCGACCTGACGACGGTAGCCATTCTGCCGTGGGCAAATGTGCCCCTTGGGGCCCAGCGGCTCCGCGCACAGCGGGCAGGGCTTGCGCCCGGCTGAGATCACCCGCTCTGCGCGCGTAGTGAACGCCCGTGCCTGCTCGAGTGACAGGAACACCCGCACTGCGTCGGGGCCGTCCTCGGCGTCGTCGAGCACCATGGACTCGTCCACTTCCTGATCGCTCACGGCGAGCAGCTCCACGACGATGGACTGTGACTCGACGTCCCAGCCCAGCCCCATGGTGCCGACCCGGAACTCCTGCTCGATGGGTGCGCGCAACGGCTCGGTGTCCACCTCGGGCTCTTCGGACTCGGCGGGGGCATCGGCGCCCAAGCGCCGAACGACCTCGTCGAGCAGGGCGGACAGGCGTTCGGCGAGCACGGTGACCTGCTCCTTCTCCAGCTGCACGCTGACCACTTTGGCCTTGTCCACAGCCTGCAGGTAGAAGGTACGGTCGCCGGGCTCGCCGACTGTGCCCGCGACGAACCGATCGGGGGTGCGGAAGACATGGATAACACGGGACATGGCACTACCGACCCTAGAGCACCCGCACTCGCCCGGCAGCGACCCTCCCCACGTCTCAGCTGGTGCCGGTGGACCCCCCGGGCATGGCGTCCGACGAGGGCGGGCGGCGGCGCCGGCGCTTGGGCGGGACCAGTGACTTCAGGTCGTCACCGCAGTCGTTGACCCGCTGCACGAACGGCCGGGTCTCGGTGTAGGTGACGACGCTGACCGAGCAGGGGTCGGCGACGATGCGCTGGAAGCCGTCCAGATGCACGCCCAGCGCATCGGCGAGCACCGCCTTGATGATGTCACCGTGGGTGCAGACCAGCCACAGCGCTTGGGGACCGTGCTCGGCGGCCAGCTTGGCATCCCACTCCCGCACTGCGGCCACCGCCCGAGCCTGCATCGCGGCCAGACCCTCGCCGCCGGGGAACATCGCCGCGCTGGGGTGGGCCTGAACCACCTTCCACAACGGCTCCTTGCCCAACGTGCGCAGTTCCCGCCCGGTCCACTCGCCGTAGTCCACCTCGACGAGCCGGTCGTCGAGGCTCACCTCTAGCTCACGGGCCCGCGCCAGCGGAGCCACCGTGTCCCGGCAGCGCTGCAGCGGGGAGCTCACCACCGCCGCCAGCGGCAGTCGCTCCAGGCGTTCGACCAGCACCTGAGCCTGGGCCCGACCGTGCTCGTCGAGGGCCACTCCCGGGGTGCGCCCGGCCAGTACCCCAGCGGCGTTCGCTGTGGACCGGCCATGTCGTAACAGGATCACGGTGCCCACGCCCGCCACCCTACGCACCCGCTAGCGTGCACCCCGTGCAACAGCGATATCTCGGCCGCAGCGGACTGCGGGTGTCCCGGCTGGCGCTGGGCACCATGACCTGGGGTCAGGACACCGACGCCGAGGAGGCCGCCACTCAACTGGTCGCCTTCATCGACGCAGGCGGAACGCTGGTGGACACCGCGGACGTGTACTGCGAGGGGGAGTCGGAGCGGATCCTGGGCGCTCTGCTGGCCGAGGTCATCCCCCGGAACGAGGTGGTGCTCGCCACCAAGGCGGTGGCGCACCGCGACGATGGGCCATTCGGCGGCGGCGCGTCCCGGGCGGCGCTGCTCACCGCGTTGGAGGGGTCACTGCGCCGGCTTCGCACCGATCACATCGACCTGTGGCAGCTGCACGCCTGGGATCCGGCTGTACCGCTGGAGGAGACACTGGCCGCGGTGACCGACGCGGTGCGCTCAGGCAAGGTCCGCTACGTCGGGGTGTCCAACTACACCGGCTGGCAGCTGGCCACCGCCAAGACCCTCTCCGACGTGCCCCTGGTGTCCAGCCAAGTGGAGTACTCGCTGCTGGAACGGGGGGTGGAACGGGAGCTGGCTCCGGCGGCGGCGTACCACGGGGTGGGCCTGCTGCCCTGGGCGCCGCTGGCCCGCGGGGTGCTCACCGGCAAGTACCGCAACGCCACCCCGGCCGGCTCCAGGGCGGCCTCGCCGCACTACGCGCGCTACGTCGAGCACCACCGCACCGACCGGTCGAACCGGATCGTGCAGGCCGTGGTCACCGCCGCCGACGGGCTGGGCGTCTCCCCGCTGGAAGTGGCCCTGGCCTGGGTCCGGGACCGGCCGGGGGTGGTCGCCCCGGTCGTCGGCGCCCGGGACGCTACCCAGCTGGCCGGCTCACTCGCCGCCGAGGAGGTGGAGCTGGCCCCCGCGATCCGGGCCGCGCTGGATGACGTCAGTGCCATCGAGCTGGGCTATCCGGAACGCCGGCTCGGCTGATTCACCCCAGCGCTGACCCGTCCCATCGCGGCGGCCATGTCGCGGGCGGCGCGAACCGTGCCCCGGATCGAGCCGGACACCTTGGACCGCCCACCGGCGCGCGGTCGGTACTCGACGTCGAACTCGCGTACCCGCCAACCGGCCGCACCGGCCCGCAGCAGCAGCTCTAACGGGTAGCCGAAACCCCGGTCGGTGACACCCAGCTCGAGCAACGCCTGCCGTCGTCCGACCCGGATCGGTGCGATGTCATGCACCGGCAGCCCGCGCTCGCGCAGCACTGCGGCCAGCACCGTGTTGCCCGCCCTGGCGTGCCACGGCCACGCGCCGGTCTGAGGTATCCGGCGGCCGACGGCGAGGTCGGTGTCGTCGGCGACCGCAGCGACCAGCTCGGGCAGCGCCTGTGGCGGCAGCGATCCGTCGGCGTCCAGCACGCCGATCAGATCGGCGGTCGCGGCGAGCAATCCGGCGTGCACCGCGGCACCGTAGCCGCGCCGCGGCTCGGCCACCACGGTCGCGCCGCACGAGACCGCGACCGCGGCGGTGTCATCAGTGCTGCCGTTATCGACGACGAGAACCCGGTAGCCCGCCGGCATCGCGGCCAGCACGCCCGGCAGCGCCTCGGCTTCATCCAGACAAGGCAGCACGATGTCGACCGTGGGAGTCACGGTGTACAAGGCTATCGCTACCGCGGGTGTCGACGCGGTCACAGTGGTTACAGATCGATCACGCCAGCGCCGCGCAGCGTTGCAGTGACGGCGGCCATTGGGCGCTCAGACGCGAACAACCCGCTACCTGGGGATGACGCGGGGGTGTCATGTCAGGAATGCTTGGTTACAGCTCGCCCCCTACCGGCAAGGAGGTCGGTGTGCTCGGTGCCCTGCGCGCGGCACTACCCGCTGCGCTGCTCGTCGCCGGGCTGTTAGCGGGATGCGCCACCACGGGGGGCCCAGGCATGGAGGGCCCAGGGCACGCCGGCCTCCCCGCCGCGCCGGCGTCAGCCCCCCCCGGTGGGCCGGCCCCCGCGGGAACCGTCGTGCCGCTCGGTGCGCCCGCCACCGAGGTGGTGGTCGATCCCCGCACCGAGACGGTGGCGGTGGCGCTGGATGACCCGCCGCGGCTGCTGCTGAGGACACTGGACGGCGCCGCGCCGCCACGGCAGGTGCCGCTGCCCGGTCCGGCCGCGGATCTCGTGCTCGCCGCAGACGGTGGCCCGCTGCTGGTGCCGGTCACCACGCCAGGGTCCCTGATCCGGGTCCCGCTCGATGGTGGGGCGCCGAGCAGGACGGACCTCGGTGGCTCGGCGCGCGGGGCGGTCGCGGTGGGTGACGTGACCGTGGTCGCACTGGGCGACCGGCTGGCCGTGCTGGACGGGAGCCGGACGCGCGCGAGCATCCCGGGGTTCATCGACACAGCCCGTCTGGTGCCCGCCGGAGCTCCTGGCGCCACCTTGATCTGGGTACTCGACCGGGGGCGCAGCGCGGTGAGCGTGGTGGATCTGTCTTCCGGGCAGATCAGCCCCGCCCTGCGCGCGGGCAACGGGGCTGCCGGTGCGGTGGCCGACCGGTTCGCTCGGCTGCTGGTGACCGACACCCGCGACGGCGAGCTGCTGGCCTTCGCCGGCGACCCACCGGTGCTGCGGCAGCGTTTTCCCCTGCCGGGGGCGCCCTACGGGCTGGCCTACGACGGCCGGCGGGATCTGGCGTGGGTCACCCTGACCGCCCGCGATGAGGTGGTCGGACTCGGCGTGGCGGGGGGCGAGCCGGTGATCGTCCACCGGTTCCCCACCGTGCATGAACCCCATGCGGTGGCGGTCGACCCGGTCAGCGGCCGGGTCGTGGTCGTCTCCGCGTCAGGAGCAGGACTGCAGGTGATTGATCCCGAACGGGTGGTGCAGTGATGATCGAGACAGGTGATGGTGATGGACTCGACTGGGAGTACCAGCCGCTACGGTTACCGCCGGAGGTGTCCCGGCGGACCGCAGCGACCCAACTTGCGGTGCAAGCCGAATTCGCGGGCTGGGAACTGTCCCGGGTGCGGATGTACTCCGATGGCACGCGCACCGTATTGCTGCGCAGGCAGCGCACCGCGGTCGCGCAGCCCACGTTGTCGTTGTAAGCCCTATCCCCGGACATGAGTGAGGGTCCGCACCCGTCGGCACGGACCCTCACCCGTGAGCCGGTCGGCGGGGGTCGTGCGCGCCGCCTCCGCGAGCAGGCTCAGGTACGGCGTATACGGATCTTATCGGCCTGCGGCCCCTTGGGTCCCTGGGTGATCTCGAACTCCACCTGCTGGTTCTCCTCCAGCGTGCGGTAACCAGTCGCCTCGATCGCCGAGAAGTGAGCGAAGACGTCGGGACCGCCACCATCCTGGGTGATGAAGCCGTACCCCTTCTCCGCGTTGAACCACTTGACCATGCCGGTCGCCATCGTGCATCTCCTTCTCGGGCCGCCTGTACGGCCCGCAATGCGGGTGTCCCGGATCACCGTTGCGCTACCCGCCAGAGCCGTGGATGCACCGCGCCCGCCGGACACAACCGACGCCTATGGCGCTTGCTCCACAGGCGTCCTTGGAACCAAGACTGCTACGACCGCAGACGTTAGCAGAATCAACAGCTCCGAAGGAACCGATCGAGGACACGGGTACCGAAGATCAGCCCGTCGATGGGCACCCGCTCGTCGACGCCGTGGAACAGCGCGGCGAAATCGAGATCGGGAGGCAGCCGCAACGGCGCGAACCCGAAGCAACGCATTCCCAGCCGGCTGAACGCCTTGGCGTCGGTGCCGCCGGAGAGCATGTAGGGGACGGTCCGGGCACCGGGATCCTCCCGCTGGATCGCGGCGTCCATCGCGGCCACCAGGTCACCGTCGAAGGTGGTCTGCACCGGTGGCAGGTTGACCACCCATTCGCGGGTGACGTCGGGGCCGAGGAGCTCGTCGACCTCCCGCTCGAACGCAGCCTGGCGACCGGGCAGCACCCGGCAGTCCACCACCGCCTCCGCCGTCGAGGGGATGACGTTGGCTTTGTACCCGGCGTCGAGCATGGTCGGGTTGGCGGTGTCGCGCAGCGTCGCGCCGATGATGCGGGCCAGCCCGCCGAGCTTGGCGACCACACCGTCCAGGTCATCGCCGGAGAAGTCCAGCCCGGTCTCCTCGCCGACGGCGGTCAGGAACTCCCGCACCACGTCAGTCATCACCAGGGGAAAGCGGTGGTTACCCAGCCGGGCCACCGCCGCGCACAGCGCCGTCACCGCGTTGTCCTCGTGCACCATCGATCCGTGCCCGGCCCGGGCCCGGGTCCGCAGCCGCATCCAGGCGATGCCCTTCTCCGCGGTCTCGATCAGGTACAACCGGCGTCCCTCGCGCACGGTCAGCGAGAACCCACCCACCTCGCCGACCGCCTCGGTGCAGCCTTCGAACAGGTCTGGGTGGTGCTCGACCAACCAGTGCGCGCCGTACAACCCGCCGGCCTCCTCGTCGGCCAGGAAGGCGAAGACCAGGTCGCGCGGTGGGATGACGCCCTCGCGCCGGAACCGCCGGGCGACGGCGATGGTCATCGCGACCATGTCCTTCATGTCCACCGCGCCGCGGCCCCACAGATAGCCGTCCTGCACCGCGCCGGAGAACGGGTGCACCGACCACTCGGCGGCGTCGGCGGGCACCACGTCGAGGTGCCCATGCACCAGCAGCGCACCGCGCGCAGCGTCGGCACCGGGCAGCCGGGCGATCACGTTGCCCCGTCCGGGAGCCCCGGACTCTAGGTAGGTGACCTCGAAGCCCACCTCGTCAAGCTTGCCGGCGACGTACTCCGCCGCGGCTCGCTCCCCGACGAGGGTGTCCGGGTCACCGGTGTTGGTGCTGTCGATCCGGATCAGGTCGCCGGCCAGGCCGACGACCTCGTCCTCCGCGGTACTGGTGTTGCCTGTCGGTCCCTCCATGCGGGCCTTCTTACCACCGTTGACCTGGCGAAGCTACGCTTTCTGCGCCGGGTTGGGGCGCCGAGGGGCGATCCGCTACTCTCATTGAGCGCCGCACGGCCGAGCTAGTGCGCGCGAAGTTCCCGTAGTGGCAGGTCCGAGTGGCGGAATGGCAGACGCGCTAGCTTGAGGTGCTAGTCCCCGACAAGGGGGTGGGGGTTCAAGTCCCCCCTCGGACACTGTGAGTGGCGATCACTAACGAGCGTGCTCGGGTCTGGGCCGCGGTCGTCATCACCACCCGGAACTGGTGTACGAGCCGCCGATGTATCGGTCCGCTTCGCTGACCGACGGTGGGGGTAGTGTGTTCGCGTACTGTTCGGCATCGTCTTGTGGTTGGTATCCCAGTGCTCGCGCCTCGTCCAATGAGAATCGGCCGCGGCTGTTTGCGGAGATTCCCCAGAGGACCCGGAATCCTGGGTTCGGCGTGCTCAACAGTGCTTCCATCAGCCTGGCGCAGTCGTCTGGAGAGAGCCACATCGAGAGCATTCGGTGGTCTCGCGGCGTCTCGCAGTAGGATCCGATACGCACACAGAGTACGTTCATGCCATGCCGGTCGTGATACAGGCTGCCAAGCGCTTCGTTCGTCGCTTTGCTCACGCCGTAGTAGGTGTCCGGGCGAGGAAACAAGTAGTCCGGTACGAGTTCATCGGAGTACGGATGGAAGCCGACCGCGTGGTTACTGCTGGCGAGGATCACCCTCGGCACCCCTGCCCTTCGGGCTGCTTCAAGAACCGTGTAGGTGCCGTAGATGTTGGTGTGGAGGATCCGGTGCCAGTCGGACTCATGGGAGATCCCGCCGAGGTGAATAATGGCGTCGACGTCTTCCGCGGCGTTTCGCATCGCGGCGAGGTCGGTGATGTCCGCTTCCACTGTCTCAACGCGTTCACCGGGTTGCGCCTGGGGCAGCGGAGCAATGTCGAGTAGTCGGAGGATACGTCCTGGTCGCGCCATACGGGGGCGCAGTATCGTGCCGATCGCGCCGGCTGCCCCGGTGATGAGGATGCGTTCGCTCATACGCAGATGCTACGCTGGTGCAAAACCGATCGCACACCTTCCTTGGCGCGCGCATCTCACCGAGACGATCACGACCCGCCATGGTTTCATTCTCCCCTTTCAGGTGATTGCGTCGCCGTGGTGTTACTCTGATACTCCTTCCACTCCACCATCCATTTCTGCACTTCCTCCAGACTGGTCTGCCGTCCCAGATTCTCCAACAACCGCCACCACGCCACAGCTAGGTGTTGACGGAAGATAAAACCCACAGTCTGATACACCCTGCACTGCGGTCGCTTACGCCAGAATCGCCAAACCTACCTCGTCCACCCAACAGTATTGGCTTGGTTTCCCAAACGGTGCTCACCCGCCACGAGCATCCTGGGTGGCGCGGCCGTACCCGGCCGGATGTTGCGCCCGATGCCGAGCTGCGCTGGCCGGCCATTGCTGTGATGCTGGTCATCTGTATCCCGGCCGCGCGGCCGCCCTTGTGCTGCACGTGTTCTCAGCCTGTCTGTGTGGAGTCTTGCTTGGACGGCGCCCAGGGTCGGGGACGTCGGGCTGGTGGAAACCGAAAGGACGGTGGGTGTGACCGACCCTGATCACGCACAGCAGCGGGAGACGGCTGCCGTGGTGCTGTACTGGATGCAGCGACGTGGTATGACCCGCCAGATTTTCGCCGACCGCATGGGTAAATCGGTCAGATGGGTGGACAAGATCCGGGCTGGGCATCGCCAGCTTGACCGCCTGTCGGTATTACGTCAGATTGCCGGTGTGCTGGATATTCCCCTTGGGGCGATTATTGACCCTGAGGAAGCTGAACGTCTGCGCACTTGCCCCGACGATCGGGAAATCGATTCAATTCGGCATTCCTTGCGGCGCTACGATGCCATTACGAATGTCTTCCGCGCTAACGGCGACGTACTCCCGGAGCCTGACCTCGCCAAGCTGGAACACATCGTGCGTTTCGGCTGGATGGCGTTTCAGGCCTCCAACTACCACGTCATCGGGAAACTCTTAGCCGATCTCATCCGAGACTCCCAGGCTGCGGTCTGGCAACTGGATGGCGACGAGCTGCGGCAGGCGCAAACCTGGCTAGCCTGGACGTATCAGCTGACGGCGGCGACTGCGTTCAAGCTCGGCGATGCCCAACTCGGCCGGGTAGCCGCAGACCGCAGCATCCAGATCGCCGAACAGACAGGTGATCTGACGCTCATCGGCTCCGCCGCGCGGCGGGTCGCGCACGCGCTCACCTACTCGATGTAACGCGCGGCTATCTCCAGGCCGGGCAGCGTGACCAGGCCTCCGTAACTCTCCTTGATGCGGACCAGCTTGCCCCCGAAGAGGTGCGTTGCCGCCATCTAACCAAGCAGATCATCACCGATCACGTACGGAGCTACCCGCGCGGCTTAACCCCCATGGTTGGGGTCACCAAGCTGGCGCGAGCGGTGGGGATCCCAGTGTGAGCAGTCAAGGAGAACGATCTGCCCGAGTACTCTACATCATCACCTGCGCGACGTCCGCAGCGCGGGATGTCGCTAAGCTGGTCAGCTTGGCGCAAGCATCAGGTTGGCGGACGTTCGTGATCGCCACACCCTCGGCGCTGCGCTTCATCGACAAGCCCTCACTCGAAGCCCAAACCGGCTATCCCGTGCGGTCGGAGTACAAGCAGCCGGGCACACCCGACCTGTTGCCACCGGCAGACGCCATGGTAGTGGGTGGCGCTAGTTTCAACACCATCAACAAGTGGGCCGCCGGGATCTCCGACACGCTGGCGCTCGGACTGCTGACTGAGGCCATCGGACTTGGTCTACTTCTTGCGGCGCTACCGTTTCTCAATTCGGCGCAAGCAGCGCATCCGGCCTTCGGTCGCAGCGTCAGGGAACTGCGAGAGGCTGGTGTAGCTATCCTGCTGGGGTCGGAGGGCTACGAACCACACGTACCGCACCAAGGCTCGCAGCACCTGGCGAGGTACCCGTGGCATGTCGTGCTGGCGGCCGTGGAGACCGCAAAGATGTAGCGGCAAGGCCATTCATCGATCGAGATCGATCCGAAGTGACCTTCAGTCCCGGACGACTCGGCGGATTGGCCACGTAAGAGGGCACCGGTTCGCGTTATCAGGTCCCGCGTGGGTGGGCTGGTTGGCCCTTGGGTTCGCCACGCGAGGGCGATCCGGCCTTGCATCGCGGGGTCTGGTTCTGGTCACCGAAGTCGACGGCGTTTGCTCGTGGACGTCGACGGCACTGCTCAAGCCGCCGGGTCGATGTTGGTGAAATCCGCCGTCACCCAGCGAGGGAGCACCCCCGGGCGCCTCCTCTGTCGCTTGCGCTAGTTGGGGAGACATTCTCCCGAGCGAAGTACGCCGCGCGCTTGAGGATATTGTTTTCCATCTCCAGACGCCGTTTGTCCCGACGGAGCTCGGCGAGTTCCTTCTTCCCGCCAGTGGTCAACCGAGAACCGTCGGTAGCGTCGGCCTGGGCCAGCCGGCTCCGCACACACGACTCGCTGATCGAAAGCCATGATACCCAAGCTCACATGAACGTCGTTGATATCATTTAATTGCCAGAGGTCATGATGGCTTCATGTCCGCCCTCATTGCCTCGCGGCGTTTTCTAAAGCGATCTTCACTCGCTCCGTGTGGCGTTCGCGTTCAGGATCCGCAGGTCGTAAACCGCTACGAACCGCGTCTCGAAGGTCGCGTACGATTCGGAAGTAGACCAGTGCGGGCTCCACCACTTCGCGTGGAGCGAACAATTCGAGTTGGTGACGCACCTCGTAGCAGCGTGCGAACAACCGCCATGCAGCTTGGGCGCGTTCGGCCTCGGACAGTCCCGTGTTCGCGGCCAGATCCAGCAGTTCAGCGCGCGCCTGCGCCAGCGCGGTGAGGAACGCCACGTAAGGCTGATCCAGTACAGGGAGGGTTATTCACGAGTCCCGATAAATGAGTTGTCCACGGCGCGCCTACTTGGACGACGGTCGGCTTCTCGGAAGAATTGGGTTACCACACTCAATTCGAAAGAAACGGGCCGTCGAGTATGTACTA
>JBOHFI010000082.1:0-19016 GCA_050699595.1 Pseudonocardiaceae bacterium
GAGGATGGGTCCCAGCCCGGGCTGGGACCCATCCTCGGTGCCCGGGTGCTCGCCGAGTTCGGCGACGACCCACACCGCTACGCCGACGCCAAGTCCCGCAAGAACTACGCCGCCACCAGCCCGATCACCCGCGCCTCGGGCAAAAAGAAGATCGTGATGGCCCGGTTCGTGCACAACGACCGGCTCATCGACGCCCTCATGACCCAAGCCTTCGCCGCGCTCAACGCCTCTCCTGGAGCCCGCGGCTACTACGACCAGCTCAAAACCAACGGCACCGAACACCACGCAGCGCTGCGCCAACTCGCCAACCGCCTCGTCGGCATCCTCCACGGCTGCCTCAAAACCCGCACCCGCTACGACGAAGCGACCGCCTGGTCGCATCATGTCGAGACGGCCGCCGCGTAACAGTACCCCGCCTGGCGACGATGCCGACGTGGCGCCACTGTGGACAAAGACGACCCCTGGCCAACCCCAGCGCGCTCCAGACGACATCATCACCGTCGCCACCGCGCCGACCTCGCCGAGGGCTCAGAGCAGCGCAATACCCCGATGGCAAGCCGACCCGCACCGCAGGCGCGCCAGCGCCGAGGAGCGGAAGCAGCGCGGCAGCACTGCCCTGCTGTGGCGCCGCCAACCGGTGGATCCAGAACACCTTTGACATTCAAACTCCTGGGATGTCTCTCCTCCATTGGAACCGATCACCTGAATGTGTGTTATTATCCGGGATTCGTCTGGTGAAGCCCACCGGGCCCCGGTGCGGCGCGCAGGTCGCGTGGATCACCCTGCGGCGCGTGCTCCTCGGCTGCGGCACGGGTACGTCGTTGTTGGTGTCGTCAGTCATGGTCGACAACGATGACGTGGCGGCGGTAGCGGATCTTGACCGAGCGGCAAGGAGCCGCGAGATCAGCCGACGCCGAGACCCATCCGATAGGCCATGCCGCGCAGCTCCCGGCTGACCGCCTTACTCCGCGCCCGACGCATCAGGTCCCCGACGGTCTCCCGAACGAACGGGTTTGTGCGGATGCGTTGTGGCGCGATCTTCTCCGCCCGCAGCAGCGCGCCGACCGCCTGATCACGGGTGGCCCGCTCCGATGCCATCCCGCGACCCAGGTCAGCCCAGTACATCGCCTGACGAGCCGCAGAAGGCACCCGGGCCGGGTCCACCTGCCGAGCAAGCTCTTGAGCCCGGCCGGGGTCTCCGAGCTCCACGGCAATGCTCACCCGCCAGATCCCGACGTTGTCCGGGCCGAAGTACAAGTTGCCGAACCCACGACCGTTCCCGCCGATTCGAGTGGCGATGGTTCCAGCCTCGTCGAGGTGGTTGGCGGCATCGTCGGCGCGGCACATCGCCGCCGACGCCAGCGCGGCGTTGAGGTGCAGCGCCCCGTACATCTGCTGCGCCCGGGGGTCGTCGAGATGGCTCTCCAGCGCATCGGCACCCTGTACAGACAGCTGTAGCATTCGCGGTCGGCCCTTGCCGCCCAGGGTCGACGCCCGCAGCCACACGGCTAGTCCGAGCCACGCCGGGTCGTCCAGTTCCTCTGCGACCTGCCGGGCGCGGAACGCGGCCAATGTCGGTAGGCCTCGAACGCCCTGGTTCTTCAGTAGGATGCCGGCGGCGTGGTAGCAGTCCATCAGTGCTGCCAGGACGTCAGCGCGGTGGTCCGGGTCGGTGACGTAAAGCGTGTGCAGTTCGCCGAGCAAGCCAGGCAGCACAAGGCCCTGCGCGGCGTAGTCACATGCCGGTCGGAGCCGCATGTTGAACCGGGTCATGTCCGCCGCGACCGCGGGCCACGGCCGAGACTGCGCGCCGTCGAGTAGGACGCCGAGGTCGAGGTCGGACAGCGCAGCTTCCAGCGCCATCACGGCGGCTTGCGCCTCACTGGTGACCGGGTCAGCCGCCGCCGGCGGGAAGGCCTGCTCGGCCAGCTCCGACGGTGCCACCCGCAGCGCCGCCGCGATTCGCTCCAGCAGGGAACGCCGGCCGACGATGCGCTCCCCGCGTTCGATCCGGGACAGGTAACCCTCGGTGATCCCCGCGAGTTCCGCCACGGCCCGCAGGGTCATCCCGCGCCACGACCGGATCTCCCCGATCCGACGACCGATCGACCGCACGCCATCATCAACCATCGCCCACCCTCCCCTCACCGGACCCCTCGCCGATGCCCCGGGGCATCGGCACAGAGGTGACGCAAGGCTACGCCGCGCCCCCCTGGCCGCCGGGTTCAGACTGGTGGTGTGAGCACCCCGCACAAGAGGCTGTCCGTAGTCTTCGTGTGTACGGGGAATGTCTGCCGATCTCCGATGGCCGAGGTCGTCTTCGCTGACGCGGTGCGCCGGGAGGCTCTGGCCCACCAGGTGCGGGTGAGCAGCGCGGGAACCGATGGCTGGCACGTTGGTGAGCCCGCCGATGTGCGCGCGGCTGAGGTGCTGCGCAGGGCTGGTTACGCCTGCACCCATGTCGCCGCGCGGCTCGGCCCGCGCCACCTGGCCGCTGACCTGCTGGTGGCCCTGGACTACGGCCATCTCGCGGTACTGCGCCGGCTGGTCGCCGAACCGGATCGCGTGGTGCTGCTGCGATCGTTCGACCCGTCCGCCGGTGGGGACCTCGCCGTGCCCGACCCCTACTACGGTGGCGAGCACGGGTTCGACGACGTGCTCGGTATGGTGCGCGCGATGGTACCCGGGTTGCTGGCGTGGGTGCGCCACCAGCTATGAACCCCGCCGAGTCCGTCGCCGCGATCACCGGCCAACCGGTGCGGGCTGCGACACCCCGCGGCGTCATCTGGCTGGTCGAGCTGGGCGACGGGCGCACCGTGGTGGCCAAACGGGGCGAATCCGGGCAGGCGACGGCCGAGGCGGCGGGACTGCGCTGGTTACGGGTACCCGGTGGCCCGCCGGTCCCCCGGGTCCATGGGCACGACGAGCACTGGCTGGTCACCGAGCACATCCCGGCCGGCCCAACCGACGGCGCCGCAGCCGAGCGTCTCGGACGTGAACTCGCCGTGCTACACACCGCAGGCGCCCCGGCCTTCGGCACACCACCCCCAGGGGGACCACAGCAGGCGTGGATCGGCGCCGCCCCGATGACCAACATCACCGCACTCGAATGGCCACAGTGGTACGCCGAACACCGGGTGCTGCGTTACCTGCGCACCGCGGTGGACCGTGGCACGGTGAACGCCGAGCAGGCCCGCGCCGTGCACCGGGTGTGCGAGCGAATCGGCGAGCTGGCCGGACCCGCCGAGCCGCCCGCACGACTGCACGGCGACCTGTGGTCGGGCAACGTGCACGCCGGCGCCGACGAGCGGGTGTGGCTGCTCGACCCGGCCGCGCACGGCGGGCACCGGGAGACCGACCTGGCGATGCTCGCCCTGTTCGGCTACCCGCACCTGGAGCGGGTGCTCACCGGTTACGCCGACGTCACCCCACTGGCGCCCGGCTGGCGAGCGCGGGTGCCCCTGCACCAGTTGTTCCCGCTGCTGGTGCACGCGGTGCTGTTCGGTGGCGGTTATGGCGCGAGCACGGCCGCCGCCGCGCGGGCGGCGTGCGGATGAGCACCGGTTACCGTGGTGGCATGCGGTGGCGGTTCCTGCTGCGCCCCGGTTGGGTGGCGCTGACGGCGGTGGTGATCTGCTTCACCGTCGCGGCGTTCAGCGTGCTCGCGCCGTGGCAGTTCCGCCGCGCCGCGCAGCGCGCGGAGCGCAACACCGGCATCGAGAGCTCGTTCACCACCCCGCCGCGGCCGCTGCGCGGCGTGCTGCCCGCCGACACCGCGCCGACGCGGGCCACCGAGTGGCGGCAGGTTCAGGTCACCGGGCGTTACCTGCCCGACACTGAGCTGGTCGCCCGGCTGCGCACCGTGCAGGGTGAGCCGGCGTACGAGGTGCTGGTTGCGCTCCGGCCGGCCGACGGATCGACCATCCTGGTGGACCGCGGTTATCTGCGCCCGGCCGAGGGAGTACGGATACCGGCATACCCTCCGGTGCCAGGTGGCGAGGTGACCGTGACCGGGCGGTTGCGGGCCGACGAGCAGGACCCGCAACACGGCGAGGTGGTGCGGCGAGACGGTCACCGACAGGTATACGCCGTGAGTACCGCCACGGTGAGCGCCGCGACCGGGGTGCGGCTGGAGCCGGGTTACCTCCAGCTGGTGGACCACACCCCCGGGGTACTGTCCGCGCTGCCGCTGCCGCAGCTGGACCCCGGGCCGTCTTTCTCCTACGCACTGCAATGGATCGCCTTCGGTGTGATGGCCCCGCTGGGGCTGGCCTACTTCGCCTGGAACGAAGCGGCCGAAGGGCGCCACGAGGACGATCAGCCACCGGAGACGGACGACCCGCACGATCCACCGATGGCCACGCTCGTCGACCGGTACGGTCGCTGAGCCACCGCGGCCAGCGCCGCGCACAACGCCGCGGCCACGAGCCCGACAACCCGGGACAGCTCAACTCCCCGGGTGAGGTCACCGGCATCAGGGGTGCGGCCGTGGCCCAGTATCGGACGCTGCTCGGTGCCGTGCGGGTAGACGGTGCGCCCACCCAGCCGCACCTCCAACGCACCCGCGAACGCCGCCTCGACCTGCCCGGCGTTGGGGCTGGGATGTACGGCCGCGTCGCGCCGCCAGGCTTGCCAGGCCCCGCGAGCCGAACCGCCCACCAGCGGCGCGCACAGGGTGCTCAGCAGGGCGGCCACTCGGGACGGCAGCAGGTTGGCCAGGTCATCCAGCCGCGCTGCGGCCCAGCCGAACCGCCGGTACCGCGGCGAGCGGTACCCGACCATCGCATCCAGGGTGTTGACCGCTCGGTAGGCCAGCAACCCGGGCGCGCCGGCCACCGCGCCCCAGAGCAGCGGAGCGACGATGGCGTCGGAGGTGTTCTCGGCGATCGACTCCACGCTCGCCCTCGCCACGGCGGCCAGATCGAGAGTGTCCGGGTCGCGGCCGCACAGCCGCGGTAATCGGGCCCGAGCGGTGTCGAGGTCCCCGGTGTCCAGCGCCCGGGCCATCACCGCACCTTCCTCGGCCAGCGAGGCCCCACCCAACGCGATCCAGGTAGCTAGCGCGGTTCCGGTCACCTGCACGGCGGCTCGCCCGCGCCCGGCCCGCTCCAACACGCCACCGACCGCCGCCGCAGCACCGACCAGGACGCCGGTGTAGACCAGCCCGGCCAGCCGGTGCTCGGCGTAGCAGGTGCGTTCAGCCATCGTGGCAAGTTGTCCGAAAGCGGCCACCGGGTGATAGCGGCGCGGATCGCCGAACGCCGCGTCGGCGGCGACCCCGAGCAGCAGGCCGACCGCCCGCGCTGCGCCCACTCCTCTGCTCCTCCCGATGTCCGGACCGAAGCGGGCACCCTACCGACGAAGCTCGCTCTTGCGGACCTTGCCCATCTCATTGCGGGGCAGCGCGGGGAGGTAGTGCACCACCCGGGGTCGTTTGTGCGGCGTGAGCAGCCCCGCGACGTGCTCCGCGAGCTCCGCCGCGGCGGGCGGCGGATCACCGGCGGCGACCACCCAGGCCACCACTCGCTCCCCGAGGTCGGGATCCGGTTCCCCGGTCACCGCCACCTCGGTGACCCCCGGGTGCTCCAGCAACGCGTTCTCGATCTCCCCCGCGCCGATCTTGTATCCGCCGCTGGAGATCAGGTCCGTGGCGCGACGCCCGACCAGCCGCAGGTCACCGTCCGGGCCGCGGGTGGCGAGGTCGCCGGTGCGAAACCAGCTTTCTCGCATCGCCTCGGCGGTGGCGTCGGGCCGGTTGAGGTAGCCGAGGAACAGCGTCGGGCCGGCGACCTCGATCTCGCCGACGGTCTCGTCGTCGGACACCTCGAGGATCCCGCCGTGGTCGTCCACCAGCCGCAGCGCCACGGAGTCCAGCGGCGGCCCGACCGTGCCGGGGTCCAACGGCGGCCCGACGCTGCCCGGCCGGCGGGGCCCGTCGATCCGCACCGCGCAGGTGATCAACGACTCGGTCATCCCGTACCGCTGCACCACGTGCTGACCGGTAGCCGCCGCGATGCGCCGGTGGTCACGGACGGACAGCGCCGCCGAGCCCGACACGAGCAGCCGCGCTCGACCCAGCGCCGCGGCGACCTGGGGATCCCGCTCGGCGGCCGCGGCCAGCCGGTGGTACATCGTCGGCACCCCGAACAGCATCGTCGCGGAGCCACCCAACTCCCGGGCCACCCCGTCGACCGAGAACGAGCCCAGATGGTGCAGCGCGCCCCCGAGCCGCAGCGGCCCGAGCACGCCGAGCACCAGGCCGTGCACGTGGAACAGCGGCAGCGCGTGCACCAGGACGTCCTGGGCGGTCCATCCCCAGGCCGCGGCCAGCGCGTCGATGTCCGCGGCGAGCGCGCGACGCGGTAGCACCACGCCCTTGGGCGGGCCGGTGGTGCCCGAGGTGTAGACGATCAGAGCCGGCGACTCGGGATCCGGTTCGGGCGGCATCGGCTCGCCGTCGGCCTGCAGGTCGACGGCCAGCCGCGGTAGGGCACTCAGTGCCTCCGGCAACGAGGCTTGCGGGCCGGTGAGCACGAGATCGGGAGTCGCGTCGGAGACGAGGTGGCGCAGCTCGCGGGTCCCCAGCCGGGGATTGACCGGCACCGCGGGCACACCGGCCACGAGTGCCGCCACCATCGCCACGCAGGTCTCCAGCTCCGGCTGCGCCCAGATCGCGACCCGCCGGGCATCGGACACTCGACGCGCCAGTGCCGAACTCACCACACACAGCTCTCGATAGGTCACGCAACGCTGCCCGAACCGCACCGCCTCGGCGTCGGTCGGCTCATCCAAGGTCGGTAACAAGGGAGCGCCCACGTGACGTCCTTTCGAGGTAACATCCGATGCTATGATCACGCAGGGTGTCAATGTCGATGGGTGATGCCCGGCCGTTCGAATGGTGGATGACCTCCAACCTCGCCCTGGGGTTCGCGTTCAACTGCTTTCTCCCTGTGCTGTTGCCGGCTTACGTGCTCTCAGCGGGGGGAACAGCCACCGATGTCTGGGTGGCGATGTCGATGGCCGGACTGTTCGCGCTGCTGGGACCCTCGATCGGGCGGCTAGCGGAGCGGCGCCGGGCGCACCGGTCGGTGCAGGTTCTGGGCATGCTGGGGATGTCTATCGGACTGGTGGCACTGGCGCTGTCCCACGGTGACTCATTGTCAATCGTGCTTGCCATCGCTGTAATGGGCATCGGCGCGGCGGCGGTGGCGGTCTCGGCTCCCCTGTTCATCGTGGCCGGCGATCTGCCCGCGGGCTTCCAGGCCCGGCAGTTGACCTGGCTGCAGCTCAACCTGGACCTGGGCAAGATCGTGGGCGGGCTGCTACTCGGTGTGATGGCGACCGAAGAACTGTCATTCCCGACCCAGTTCCGGGTCGGCGGGCTCGTGCTGGGTCTGCTCGGCGTGGTGGTGTGGGCGACCAGTCGCCGCGCGGCCGGCCGAATCCGCCAACCGGAGATGGACCACACCGCACCGAGCGAGCCGTCACGCACCGTGGTGCCGTGGCGGACACTGCTGCTGTCGCTGTTCGGCGTGCCTGTGGTGGCCCAGCTGCTGGGCAGTATGACCATGGTGGAAGCCCGGACCTCGACGATACTGACCGTGTCCGGGGTGGTCGGCATTGGTTTGTACTTCCTCGTCGGCCGCTGGATGACCAGTTCCAACCCAGCCCTGGTGTGGGCCACCGCCCACACCCTGCGGGGCGCCGGGGGCGCCGTCCTCGGCGTGCTGGGTCTCGCGCGTGGAGTCCCCTACCTCGTCGTGTTGGCCGCGTTCCTGGTGCTGGAGTCGACTCCCGCCATCGCCTGGCTACTGCACACCCGGGCGGCAGCGCAGCGCGACCCCCACCCGACCGCAGAGGCGCGGGCCTCCCGACACAGTATGCCAGCCGGACGACTCAACCAGCGGGCAAGCCGTCACGCCGAGTCCGTCGGCGTCCTGGTTTCCGCGTCGCCGAGCCCCGTGCTGTCGCGACCCGCTTGAGGACATACCGATAGACGCGTGAGCACCCGCGCTGAGGGTGAGCGGATCGCGCAGCTGCTCGGGCTGGAGTGGCTGCCAAGCGAAGGCGGGCTTTTCCGCCGGACCTACGCCGACGCGCACAGCTCGGTGATCTACTTCATGTTGCTCGCCCCGGACTTCTCGGCACTGCATGCGCTGGACAGTGTGGAGACCTACCACTGGTACGCCGGATCGGCGCTGCGGATGCTGCTGCTCCACCCAGGTGGGCAGATCGAGCAGCCGGTCCTGGGACCGGACCTGGCGACGGGAGCGAGGCCGCAGGTCGTAGTGCCCGCGGGGGTGTGGCAGGGTTCCCACCCGCTCGGCGAGTGGACGCTAGCGGGTACCACCATGGCGCCACCCTTCGAGTGGTCGGCCTTCCGCCTCGGCCGGCGCACCGAGCTGCTCGCGGGCTGGCCGGTCGCGGCACCCCGGATCCGGGCCCTCACCCGGACCTGACCACTCTCCCTACGCCGAGTTCGGAACGAGGGCTGTCGGCGCGGGTCCGGACCGACGCAGCGGTTGGTGTCGTCGCCGGGTACCCGGGCGCTGAGGATCTCTCCCAGCCAGACGCAGGCCAGGTCCCGCAGCCGGACGCTCCTCTCGGCTGACGTTGCCACCCGCCGACAATCCGGGTAACGCGCCGTTCCCGGGAACGCCGTCTGGCGCTGTTTTTGGTGGTGTCGCGGGTGGTTTTGGTGATCTTTACTGTGGCCCAGGTGAGGGAGGCGCCGATCTCGGTGGCGTCGAGTTCGTAGGCGTAGCGCTTGTCGCCGTCGGTGGTGTTCCACTCGCGTTGCCGTAGCACGCCGGTGACCAGCACCCGGGCGCCTGTGGTGAGGGATTCGGCGACGTTCTCGGCGGTGTGGTGCTCGATGGAGCAGCGCAGGAACGTGGTGCCCTGGTCGGCCCACTGCCCGGTGTCGGGGTCGTGGTGGCCGTCGTTGGCCGCGACGGTGAAGGTGGCGATCGCGTCACCGGTGGGGGTGGTGCGCAGCTCGGGGTCGGTGACCAGGATGCCCACGAGGGTGACCTCGGCTACTCCAGCCATGGCGGGTCATCGTCGGGGGTTGTGCTGGTGGGGACTCGCTGTGGGTTGTCGCCCGGTGTCGTGAGCACGCGCACGAGGTGGGCTCGCAGGCGGATCACGTGGTCGTCGTCGTGGAATCGCACATACAGCCAGTCGGGTACCTGGCCGATGACGTGGCCCTGCTGGTGCAGCCGGGAGGGCAGCGCTCCGTGTTCGGTGTTCACCGCGATCTGTTCGACCCCGCAGTGCAGGGGGATGGGGGTGCCATCGACGTCGCGCCATGGGTCTTCGGTGGGTCGTGGTGGTCGGGTGGGCATGGTGTGGATCACCTCCGGGCTGGTGGGTGGCCGGCTGGCCGCCGGGAGCCGAAGCGGGGGGTCAGCGCTCGACCGGCGGCCGGCCGGGGACTAGGGGGCAGTGCCGTCACGCAGAGCGACCTGCCCTCCGTGTGGGGCCATAGCTTCACGAGACTGCTCGGCCCTCCGGATGCCGGTACCGATGCCGCAGCGCAGGCACGCGAAGTCGACACCGCCGTGCAGGTCGTATCGCACCAGGAGATCCGACAGACTGCTGTCCCTGGCCGTCGTGCTCCATCCGACCGAGGGAAGGCAGGTGGTGGTCCACGACTTCTGGGCCGCAACCGATCGTGCCGCCGCCGTTATGCTCGCCTTCCTAGGCCACCACAACAGCCGGATCCCTACCGTCGCGTTCCAGCGGACCGGCCTGCCGCCCGCCCCTGTGCTTCTGCACAACCTGCACCATCCCGCTCGACGTCACTACCGACACCGACGACACCACCGAGCGGTTCACCCTGCGAATCACCGCAGGCAAGGGGGAGCTGGCGCCGTCGGTCTGCGAAGGGCGCCTCAGGGTGACCAGACGTCAGTTCGCCGTCTGGTACGCGGGGGGCTACCGCACCGTGACCGCAGCCACGTTGGCCGGCGTGCGCGGTGATCCGCAGATTTGCGCGTTCGCGCGGATCGCGTGGCGCACGGTCGGGGCGATCTGTGAACAGACCAACCTCCCTATCGCGTTTACTTGTCATGTGCGACTCCGTGTCGCACGCCGGTGCCGATCTCCAGCACCCGCATCCCCGGCTCGACGTCGAGGGCGGTGAGCATCTTCGCCACGACTGAGGGCTGCGGCGCCGACGACGTGGCCTCGGCGCCGCGCCCGTCCGGGTCGGGGTGGCCGTCGTCTACCTGGGTGATGATGGGGCTAGGTGCGTAGGCGTCCGCGAGCCACCCGGCGGGGTCGTGCGCGCGGTGCAGCGGGACCAGGTCCGGGCCGACGAGATCATCGTCGAGGCGCCACACCGTGTCGGGGATGAACCAGTGCCGCGCCACCTGCTCGACCGCCGGGCGCCACGCCAGCGAGAGCTCGCTGCGCTGAACCAGGCCGGCCACCATCTCCCGACGCAGCACGGCCGCCCGGTCGCCGTCCAGCTCAGCGGTGTCGGCGACGGCGCCAGGAGGGGCGGCCTGGTCGAGATTGGTCACTTCGTGTCGTCCTCGTCAGGGTCGGGCTGGGCGTACTTGCCTGGGTCCGGTTCATCCGGGATCGGGGTGCCCTTCGGCACCTCCCCGTCCCTGGATGGGTCCGGCTTGTCCTTAGTCCTTGTCGTGCGCGCCCACGGGTTCCCGTCGGGGGAATGGTCACCACTGCACAGTCAGGCTGATGCTGTCGCCGTTGCGAGTGATGGTGATGGTGGGTTCGTGCAGGCGTGGCCCGGTGTGCCAGGTGCGGGTCAGCTCCAAGAGTTCGCCGCCGAGCTGTTCGGCGGCTGGGCCGTGCGCGGCGATGCCGATCTCCTCGCCGTCCTCGACGTCGCGGGTCGTGAGGTAGGCCAGGGACCCGCTGCGGAACAGGGCCGCCCCGGACCATCGCAGGGTCGGGTCGGCGATGCCGGCTTCCCGGACGTCGTTGGACAGGGACAGCCGGCCGAACGGGATTGGCTGCTGGGTGGCCAGCCACAGGTCCAGGTGCCCGAACGAGGTGGGTGTCATGCCGAAGGTCAGCCCGGTCCACTGCTGCCAGGACGGCCCCGAAGCCAGGGATTCGGCCAGGCCGGCGACGTCGGCGACGTCGGCGGGTGCGTGGTCGAGCAGGACGTCATCGGCTAGGCGGGTGCGGGTGGTGACGACCGCGGACTGGCCGCGCATCGGTACGAACCCGCAGACCAGTTGGTGGGTGGATACGGCGGTGTCCGGGCCGGTGCGGTGCAGCCGCAAGCTCCGGGTCAGACCGCTGGGGTGGAGCTCCAGCGGCACGATCATCCGGCCGTCGTCGGTCAGCTGGTCCCACCACTGGGCCGGGATGTCGACAGCGCCGACGGTGACAATGATGCCGTCGTACGGTGCCCGGTCCGGGGCGCCGAGCGCGCCGTCGCCGCAGCGGACCTCGACCCGGTCGTCGTAGCCGGTGCGGGCGATCACGTCCACGGCGCCGTCGCTGAGGTCCTGGTCGTACTCGATGGTCACGACCCGCCCGTCCGGGCCGACGAGCTCGCCGAGCAGGGCGGCGTTGAAGCCGGTGGCGGCGCCGATCTCCAGGATGCGCTCACTGGGCTGGGCCGCCAGCTGTTCCAGCATGCGCGCCACCAGCGGCGGCGCGGAAGCCGAGGAGAGCGCCGAGCCGTCCGCGGCACGCTTGGTCACCACCTGTCGCGGCGCGTAGGCCTGCTCGAGCGGGGTGCCCGGCACGAACTCATGCCGAAACACGGTGCGGAACGCACGCTCGACTGGGCTGTCGGGGCCGGAGAACCCGTCACGAGTGCGGACGGCGTCGGCCAGCTGGTCCCGCAGCGTGACCGGGTCGAGGGTCTCGGTGGACGAGGGCATGTGGTGGTCCTCCTGAAAGATGACGTGCTGGGCAGCGGTGGACAGAATGGCCAGGGGCCGGGAGTGGATGCCGTGCCGGTTGGCCATGAACAGCAGCAGATTCGCGATGACGGCGCGCAAGCCGCGGCGCTGCGCGGACGAGGCGCTGCGGTGGTTCTACGCCACGGGGCTCACAGTGGAGGCCGACGATGTCCGGGCACTGCTCACGGCACACGCCTCGGCAGTGGTCGGGGGCTGACGTCCCGCAGCCGAGCCGCGCTAAAAACGGCACTCGGGTCGGTCACTCCCAGGAAAGGATCAACCGCACGTGACGCTTCGCGATCACTGTGTCGCCCCGGAGCTCGCTGTCCTCGTTGTGGGGACGCACTTCGATGACGGCGCGGTGCTCACGGTCGAAGAGGCGGATGCGGTCGGCGACGGTCTGGGCGAGCCGTTCGCTTGCTGGTCCGTGCGCGCGGACTCCCACTTCGGAGACGCCCCGTTCGCATTCTGTCGTGTCGGTCTGCGGTGCGACCACCCGCTCGGTGAGGTAGGCGACGCTGTCGCCATCGTGAACAGCCGAGCCACCCCACGGAAACGTCGGGGTGACGACGCCGCGTGCGATGGCTTCCGATGTCGCGGTCAGGCGCGAGAACCCAGGCATGCCCGCCAGCCACAGGTCGAGATGCTCATATGAGGTTCCGTGCGGGATGGTGACCCCCGTCCATGCCTCACTGGCAGGCTGGTCCAATACGCTGCCCAGGGCCGCCGCGTCGGCTGGCTCGTCGGTCTGGACCTGGACCTCACCGTCGGGAGTAAGCAGAACGAGGTACGCGTTGTGGGCTCCGTCTCCCCGCATCGGCACGAAGCCGGCGAACTGGATCGATCGGCTTCGCCAGGTGCCTTTCTCAGGGGCGAAGGTGACGATCCGGGACAGGGCGCGCATCCTGAGCGGTACGACCAGACGCCCGTCGGTCTTCTCAAGCTGGTGAAACCACGCCGGGGGTATGTCCCAGGCCCCGACAGTCACGATAATCCGGTCGTAAGGTGCCCCCTGTGGGTGGCCGTATTCGCCGTCTGCGGTGACCACCTGCACATGGTGGTACTTCGCCGCGGTGAGACACCGCTGAGCACGGTCGGTGACGTCGGGGTCGATATCGAGGGTCGTCACGTGCCCGCGGGGACCAACCAGATGCGTCAGGATGGCCGCGTTGTAGCCGCCGGACCCGATCTCCAGCACGCGGTGGCTTGGGCGGACGTCGAGCGCCTCCAGCATTCCGGCGACGACCCCCGGGTGCGAGACCGAGCTGAGCGCTGCCCCATCAGCGTCGGTCTTGGTGACGATCTGAGTGTCGGCGTACCCGTCAGTGACGCTGAACTCAGGAAGGAACAGATGCCGCGGCACGATCCGCATCGCGGCTTCTACCCCAGGAGACCTCACCGCTCCTCGGTCGCGCAGCTTGTCAACAAGAGCATTACGCAGGTGTTCCGGGTTTTGCGTCTCGGGGATGGCCATGTTCGCGTCGGTGGTGTCGGTCCTCATGCCGTGGAGCGTAGGGGCGGGAACGCCCACGCCGGGGGTGGACACGACGTCGCCAGCGCCGTTCATGACGACGTCGCGTACGTGCGCCGCCAGGGTGCCTTGAATGTCGGAGGGAAGACCCATCCGGTTCCAGTGGAAAAGAATGTGATGGGCAAGTACTGCACGCAGGCCGCGATCCAGCGACGCGTCCTCGAACAGCCGCCGTAGGCCCTTGCCCGCGTGGTGGAACGATGCGGCCCAGTCCGCGAAAGGCGTCAGCGGGCTGTTGTTGACCAGGCTGCTGAGAGGGCCGGTATCGGCTGTTAGCAGGCGACGCAGCGCCGTTCGCGTCCTGTCGTGGTTGCTCTCGATGCCGGCGGCCGGGGCGCGGTGGGCAGCGACTTGCGCCCACACGTCTCCCGCTTCGTACCAGTCCTGTCCGGCGCTGCGCAGCAGCAGGCTGCACAGCAGAATGGACAGTTCGGCGCGGCGGCGATGGATCAGCGACTGGGGGTCGGCGTTGGCGAGGTGTCCCAGGATGGCGGCGCTGTCGGTGTGGAACAGCTGGTGGGCCAGTTCCATCCCGTCGTGCCCGCCGAAGGCATGGGTTTCCATTTCGTAGATGGCCGGGCTCCAGCCGGTGATGTCGCCTCTGACGGCCATGGCGTCGAGGGATCCCGTAAGGAACTCGGAGACCTCTTTCCCGCGCTTATCAGCGCCGTCGTTCCCGGTCCTGCCCTGGCAGCGAAGCCGCCAGCTGGCGGCTTTCCGGGTGAAGAACCACCGTGTGAGGATTCCGTCGGTTTCCGCCTGCGCGAGCGCCGGTCGAAGCCTGGTGACCCCGATCTGCTCCGCGGTGTGCCAGTCGGCGAAGTCGATGCGGACCTGTTGCCATCCGTCCCGGCTGCCCCGGTCCTCCAGGGCCGCATAGCCCGCCGCCCGGTAGAGGTCCGCTGCGGTGAGGAGATCGTCGACGGGAAGAGACATCTGCTCGGCAATCTCGGTGGCAGGGTTTCCCATAAGGACGGCGAGCACGGCGACCTCGATCGCCTTCGGATCGGCATGGGTCACGGTGCCTTCCTCCGCAGGATGGGTGTGGGGTGAGTGGTCAGGCGATGAGCAGGCACGTGTCCCACCGTGAACTGGGTGGTGCGTCGGTGGTGGCGGTGTGCAGAACGAGTCCGATGCCAGCTGCTCCGTTGAGCAATCCGAGGTTCCCCGCCGTATCGATCAGATCGCCTTCGGCGTTGGATTCGGTGTCTCCACCCCCCGAGGATGTGCCGTTGAGCAGGATGCGCAAGCGCGACAGCCGGGCGGCGATGGCTGGTGTCGTCGCGTCCTTGGCGGCCCACCAGGCGGTCTGGAACACTCCTGCGGTGCCGTGGCAGATGGTTCTGTCGGTGATCTGGGCGAGCAGCGCCTCGTCGGCCAGGCACTGCGCCAGTGCCCGTTCGGCCAGGTGCTGACGTCCGGTGTCCCTGATCGCCTGCCCGGCGAGTTGCTGGGCGCGCGCCAGGCCGGGAGTGCCATAGCACCAGGACGGCCGGTGCGGACCAGCACGGCGGACCTGGTGGTCACGCAGGTCGGCGTCGGTGATCCACTCTGGCCACCAGGGTCCGTTCGTCCCTTCCTGACGCCACTCGTCTAGCCATGCACAGATCACGCCGATCGCCTCGGCCTGCCCGGCGACGCCCACGCCTTGCCGCATGGCCAGGGCGAGCAGCGCTAGCGGCCCGCTGATGCCGTGAGCCATCCCGAAGTTCCCGCGCCCGGCCAGAAAGTCCGGGGAGGGCTGCCCGGTGGGCGCGGCTCTGGTCCACCACCCGGGAACGGTCTGTCCGCCGAAACACAATGGCCTGGTGAGGGCGACCAGATAGGACAGCACGTCGCGCAGCAGGTCATGGAGCTGTTCACGGCGCAGCAGGTAAGAGCCGATTCCGGCCAGCCCGTAGATCACGTCGTATTCGGTGAAGGCGGCGAGCTCCCCATCCGCGAGACGACTGTGGGCCGCCCGAAGCCTCCGTCGGGTCAACGAGGTCACGTAACCGTCCAGGGACGCGATCGCCTTGGCGTACTTGCCCGGAACGTCGGCGGCGGCATTGACGGCGAACGCGACGGCAGGGCC
Organism: Pseudonocardiaceae bacterium; assembly: GCA_050699595.1. GTDB lineage: Bacteria > Actinomycetota > Actinomycetes > Mycobacteriales > Pseudonocardiaceae. The sequence goes on from JBOHFI010000082.1 coordinate 15,497, forward strand.
ACCTTCGAACAACCCGCCGGGTGCACCGGCCTGGATCTCGCTACCGGTGACGACCTTCAGCCAAGCGTGGGCGGCGTCCCAGGTGGACAAGCCGGCACGAGCGCGTTCGACGTGCAGCACGGCGATGCCCGCTGCGCCTCCGGCGAGTGACTGGGGCCACCACTTTTTGGTCATGTCAGGACTTTGAAGCAGGGACGGTTCAGCCAACTCTCGGGCCAGGACGTCTACCGCAGGCCGTGCGGAGAGCTGCGTGGTCGTGTGGGTCGTGGCTTGCTGTGTCATCGTGTCCCTGCCTTCGCTGTTCGTCTGGTCCAGGAAAGGGCAGCCGCGCGTGCCAACCGCAGGCACACCCGCTCATCAGCGGCGTCAATCCCGGCCACGCGGTTGTGGTGCATGTGCAGCAGGTCCACCAGCACCGAATCCGGGTGAATCTCGGTCGCGGTAGCCAGGTGAGTGCGGTAGTGGGTGAGGGCGTCCGCGCGTTTGTGCCACGACGTACGGACCGCGTCGCTGCCGAGCAGGTCACTCAACGCCGCATCGCCGGTGTCCGCCGCGACGAGGCGGACCGCCAGCGCGGCAGCATCCCTAGGTACCGCGCCCGGCTCTATCAACTGGCCGACCAGCCAGCGCAGGCCGCCTTCCCTGTCGCCGGTGAACGCGATCGCGATCTCGGTGAGGCTCGCCGCAGTGACCGCCGACACCACCGTCGTGTCCCGGAAGCCGGCAGCCATCTGCGCAAGGACCGCCCGGGAGTCGGCGGCGAACATCGCTTCGGCCGCGCTCATCGCCGTGCCCGCACCGTACCTGCCGATCTCCGGATAGTAGGTGTCGAACAGCACCTCGCTTGCCAGGCGGTCACGCCGCAAGTTCTCCGCCCAGGCCCCGACCGCGCCCGTTGCCTGGGCGTATCCCTGCTCGTCGGGGACGCGGATGCGCAGCCGCAGATGCGGTCCACGCGGGTCGAGGTAGCGAACGAACCACCAGTCCGGGGGTGTATCCCACGAGGCCAGCAGGCGGGGAACGTAGTCGCGGAGTATGACGCCATGCTCCCGGGTGGGTGCGTAGACCTTCGCGGCCAGCCAAGGAGGACGACCCGGTAGGTGGCCGTGGTCGCGGCCCACGAGGTAGGACGGGGCTCGTCCGCCGGCGGCTGGCCTCGGGTTGGCCGTGCTGGCGCTGATCAGGGGTACGACCAGCTCGCTGGCTCGGCCGTCCAGCCATCCCCGCCCGCGCGGATCGGGCGCGTCGGCGAGGATGGCGTGCCCCTCGTCGACCAGCTGGGCGCGCAGCACCGCCTGGTGCGCTTCCTGGTCGAGGTCCAGCTCCAGGCGCCGATCGGCTTCCCACAAGTGCACGGCGGCAGGCACCCGGAACCGGCACCGCCATTGGGCCAGCGATGCGGTCCAGTCCGGCCACGGGGCGGCCTGGCCCGCGAGTTCGTTCGCGGGCAGGTTCCAGCGCGCCGGGGACAAAACGGTGGAGCGGTACCGGATGCGGGGAAGAAAAGGGAGCACAGAGGCCGCGCCCCAGTCGAAAGCCCCGTAGAAAGCGGAGGTCGCCCGGCCGATCTCGCACAGGAAACGGGCGACTGGGGGTGTGTTCACGCGGAACTCCAACGCGTGGAACACGGTGGGTTCCAAACGATACTCCCTCGACAGCGATGTCAGGAACAGGTGGGTCCCGTCACTGCCGACTGCCAGATCGTCCAATCCGATCAGCTCGTCGGAGTGCGTGCGGTGCTCGCCGAGCGAGATCATCTGTGGCGTGAACGCCTGGCTGCGGATGATGTTGCCCGATCGTGCGGCCAGGGGCGGGAACGATACCTGCACGACGACGGCGGCCGGAGCGCTGCCGGGCAGGGTCGCGAGTGCCACAGCCAGGGGCTCACGGTCGGCAGGGTCGAGTAGACCGGCGAAGCGCCCGGTCACTGTCCCGGCCGCTCGGGGAGCGGCAGTGACGGTGAGGGTGAAGTCCCCTCGGGTAAGCGCGTCCACGTCGCAGGCATGGACCTCCACACAGATCTCAACGTGAGAGGGTGCCCGGATCGGGACGGGAGCTGAAACTTCCAGCGCACAGATACCGGCCTCGTCCAGGACGACTTCGAGCTGACCGTCTGTGGTGGCACACTGCGCCAACGTCAGGAGCTTGGAGTCCCGCGGGGACAGGCTCCGCAGCCGTTCATCCCGTTCCGATCCGGTATATCCGGCGGGAAAGCCGAGTCCGCAGCCAGGATCGACCAGATCTATGAGGGACACCATTGTCCCGACGCCATAGCGTTCCACGAACTCCTTGTGATATTCCTGCCACGCGGGTGCCCCGTACGGGTAGGGCGTCAGGCGGGTCAGGGCGGTCGCGGCGAGTTCCGCTTCGTGCGCCACCGCCTCCGGGACGGTGACCTCACAGTCGAGCCGCAGATCTGTCTTCAATGGCTGCCCGGTGCTGGATGTGGTGAGAGGTGCCATCAACTCAAGTACCGACTGGCGCAACGGCTCAGCGAACTCATCCTGGCTGGCACGGTTGTGCGCGGCCAACGCCTCGTAAACCTCCCGCAAGCTGCCGACGACAGGCGCCACTTGCGGGATCGCGCAAGCGTTCACTGCGGTCAGCTGGCCGAGGAGATGCCCCAGGGCGTCGGGGACGGTCCCAGGTGCCCGCAACCCGCTCACGAGGATGCCCTGGCCGACCAGGCGCATCAACATCGCCTCGATCACCGTCTCGGGTGTGCTGGAGAAGACGGCGGCCAGACCTGTAGCCACGTCAGCCCACCGAATAGGTGTGTTGGCAATTTCCAGGACCGTCTGCACCGCTGGGGTGTACCGAACCGAGACCTCCCTGGGGGCCAGTCGCCCGTTCCGGTGGGCGTGTCCCTGGTGGGGCAGGACGAGCCTGTCACCGCGCCGGAAGCACCCGTTGCTGAGGACGACCGGGAGCCGGGTCATCAGCTGCGGGCAGGACTCCAGGCGCGTGATGACGTCGGTCAGCCAACCAGCGTCGGCATCGGCGACCGCATGGTGCCGCTGCCCGAAGGCCACCGTCGCTTCGTCAGTGAATCGCGTGGCCGCGACCCCAGCAAACAACCCAAACGGTGTCGCGCGACCCATCATCCGCGCCAAGTACCGCACCATCGACAACACCATCCGGCGCAGACGCCGCGCATCGATAGGCCGCCCAGCGACCACATGCCCGACGCGACTGGCCAACGTGGGGCTGGCTACCTCGACGGCGGCGGCGACCTCCCGATGCGCCCAGACCTTCCGTAACCACGAGCACCAGTGAGCCGTCAGGTCGGCTCCGTCCCCTGCCATCGCCGGCCAGCCGAGGTCAGACAGCGTATACGGGACGGCTCGCAGCAGCGCTCCGTAGGTGTACCGGAAGAACCGAGGGATATTCACGGATTCCATGACAGCCATTGCTCACCTCTGAAAGCGGACCACGCTCGCGTGGAGTTCGACAGTGAGATCCGGGGCCTCGTCCGCACCCCAACTGGTGTCGGGTCGGCGCCGTGAGTAGGTACTCACGG
>JBOHFI010000083.1:0-17465 GCA_050699595.1 Pseudonocardiaceae bacterium
CCGCGCCCGCCCGGACCGATCCAAGCTGACCCGCAAGTACTCCCGAGCACACACACCCTGTTCACCCTGCTCACAGCCGTTCGCGAAGACCATGCGCCGAACAGTACCTCTAGCAAGGTATCGAGGGTTTCCAACAGCACTGTTGTCGAACTCGGCGACAGTAGGGTTGATCACGAACCACGTCGGACACCCGGGCCGCCTATTCCATAGCGTCCTATAGGCAGTCGCCTTCGGCAACCAGGCATTGGCGTCAGCGCACGGCGCCGCGTGGGTGGTAGCTCGCACACGTGATCTCGATAGGGCACTGGTGAGCCGCTATCCGAGACTGGCCGCTACCCGAGAGTTCCATGAGCAATACCGGCACCTCGCTCAGCGTTCGACCGCGGCTCAGATGGCGTGATCACGGTTTGTGTGACAGAGACGACATAGGATGTCGCGGACGGCACACAAACCGTGATCATGACCCCGCGAGCCCGCCCGGCCCGCGAGCCCTGCGGTAGTGCGGCCGGGGCACGCACGGCAGAGCCCCGGTCGGTGCTCAGATCACCCGGGTGGAGCAGCGCGGTTGTGCTCACCAGTGACACCGGCGGAGGTGCGCAGGGACGGCACGCCTACACTGACCGGCCATGACGCCGTGCCGGGGCGGCGCAGTCGGGGTGCACTGCACGGAAACTCAGGAGGACAGATGGCCGGGTTCATCCTCGCCCAGGGCGGGGGTCTCGAGTTGAGCGGGGGTGACTACGCCGTCGTCGGCGTGGTCGCGGTCGTCGCTCTCGCCGCGCTGGCCGTCGGTGCCGTACTCATGCGCGAGGTACTGGCCGCGCCTCAGGGCACTCCGAGCATGCGAGAGATCGGCCGAGCGGTTCAGGAAGGCGCCTCGGCGTACCTGAACCGCCAGTTCAAGACGCTCTCCGGGTTCGCCGTGGTGGTCTTTCTGGTGTTGTTCGCGCTGCCCGCCGAGGATGCCGGCGAGCGGATCGGTCGCTCGATCTTCTTCCTGGCCGGGGCGCTGTTCTCGGCGTCGATCGGCTACCTGGGCATGTGGCTGTCCACCCGGGCGAACATCCGGGTCGCGGCGGCGTCCAACGAGTCCGGTGGCCGGGAGAAGGCGATGCGGATCGCGTTTCGCACCGGTGGCGTAGTGGGCATGGCCACCGTGGGCCTGGGGCTGTTCGGCGCCTCCCTGGTGGTGCTGGTCTACGCCGGTCACGCCCCTCGGGTGCTGGAGGGCTTCGGTTTCGGCGCCGCGCTGCTCGCCATGTTCATGCGGGTCGGCGGCGGCATCTTCACCAAGGCCGCCGACGTGGGTGGTGACCTGGTCGGCAAGGTCGAGGCGGGCATCCCCGAGGACGACCCGCGCAACGCCGCCACCATCGCCGATAACGTCGGCGACAACGTCGGCGACTGCGCCGGCATGGCGGCTGACCTGTTCGAGTCGTATGCGGTGACGCTGGTCGCGGCACTGATCCTGGGCACGGCGGCGTTCGGTCTCAAGGGCCTGCTGTTCCCGCTGATCGTGCCGGCGATCGGCGTGGTGACCGCGGTGATCGGGGTATATGTCACCCGGGCCCGGGTCGGCGAGCCGGGACTGCTCGCGATCAACCGGTCCTTCTACATCTCCGCGGCGATCTCGGCGGTGGCCTGCACGATAGCCGCCTTCCTCTACCTGCCCAACACCTTCAGCGACCTCAACGGCGTCACCCAGATCGACGGTCAGTCGATCGACCAGGTCGCCGGCAGCCCCGCGGTCGTCGCGGCGGTCGCCGTGATCATCGGTATCGTGCTGGCCGGGGTCATCCTGTGGCTGACCGGCTACTTCACCGGAACCGAGCACCGGCCGGTCCGCGATGTCGGCACCAGCTCGCTGACCGGCGCCGCCACGGTGATCCTGTCCGGGATCTCGATCGGTTTCGAGTCTGCGGTCTACACCGCTCTGGTCATCGGCGGCGCGGTGTACACGGCGTACCTGCTGTCCGCCTCGGTCACCGTCTCGCTGTTCGCGGTCGCGCTGGCCGGGACCGGCCTGCTGACCACCGTCGGCGTCATCGTCGCGATGGACACCTTCGGCCCGGTCAGCGACAACGCCCAGGGCATCGCCGAGATGTCCGGCGACGTCAAGGGTGAGGGAGTGGCCATCCTCACCGAGCTCGACGCGGTGGGCAACACCACCAAGGCGATCACCAAGGGCATCGCGATCGCCACCGCGGTGCTCGCCGCGACCGCGCTGTTCGGCTCCTACCGCGACGCCATCCGCTCTGCGGCCGCCAACATCAACGCCAACATCAACCTCAACGCGGTGTTCAACGTCTCGGTCCCCAACGTGCTGGTCGGCCTGACCATCGGCGCCGCCGTGGTGTTCATGTTCTCCGGCCTGCTGATCAACGCAGTGTCCCGGGCGGCGGGTGCGGTGGTCTACGAGGTGCGCAAGCAGTTCCGGGAGAATCCCGGCATCATGGACGGGTCTGTGCGGCCCGAGTACGGGCGAGTGGTCGACATCTGCACCAAGGACTCGCTGCGGGAGCTGACCACCCCGGGCCTGCTCGCCGTGCTCACCCCGATCGCGGTGGGCTTCGGCCTCGGCGTCGGCCCGCTGGCCGGATTCCTGGCTGGGGCGATCATCACCGGTACCCTGATGGCGATCTTCCTCGCCAACTCCGGCGGTGCCTGGGACAACGCCAAGAAGCTGGTCGAGGACGGCAACCACGGCGGTAAGGGCTCCGATGCGCACGCCGCCACCGTGATCGGTGACACCGTCGGCGACCCGTTCAAGGACACCGCGGGGCCGGCGATCAACCCACTGATCAAGGTGATGAACCTGGTCTCGGTGTTGATCGCGCCGGCGATCGTCACGATCTCGGCCGCCGGGAACTCGGCCACACTCCGGGTGGCTATCGCGGTGGTTGCTGCGGCGGTGATCGTGGTTGCGGTGGTGGTGTCCAAGCGGCGGTCCACCTCGCTGGTGGACACCTCGCCGCCCGCCCAGGTCAGCGCTTAAGTCCTCCGCACGGGCGCCGTCAGGGGTCGTCGTTACACTTCTGCTGTGCTCCCCTCTGGTCCACGCCGCAGCGTCATCATCGTGGCTCTCGCTCTGGGTCTGGCCGGCTGCGCCGCCGACGTCACACCCAAGCCCGCCGCCCCCCAGGGTTCCGACCCGGTGGCCTGGGCGGGCACCTTCTGCGGAGGTCTCGGTGACGTGCTCACCGGGGTGTCCGCGATCGCGAAGGCGCAGCCGACCCCGCAGGGCCAGAAGGACGGGCTGCTCGAGTTCTCTGATATCGCCCAGCAGGCGTTCGCCAACACCGCCCGCAAGCTCGAACAGCTCGGGCAGCCGCGGATCGCCGACGGCAAGCGGGTCCAGGACGCCGCGGTGGGCTTCTTCACCACTGCGGCCGGCACCGTCGGCGGCCAGCGCTCGAGGCTCGCCGCGTTGGATGCGAAAGACCCGGATTTCGTGCAGAAGGCCGGCCGGCTCGCCGGCCCCGATCTTGGTGCGGCCAGCAACCAGATGCGGGATCTGAGCAGCAACAAGGAGCTAGCGCCCGCGTTCGGGGCCGCGCCTGCCTGCTGGCAGCTGAGCGCCGGCGAAGGACACCGATAATCGCGCGAAGCGCTGATTGACCCGCGTGGCGTCACCCAGGTTTGCTGGCTGTTCGGGCCTGGTTGTGCGACGCTGACTGCCCCCCCGGGTTGCCGAGTTGTGCACACTGGGGCGCGGGGGCCGGGGTATCAGGAGTCGCACACCGAGGTGAGTTGAGCGTGGCACGATCGAGAACGACGGCAGGCGCAGGCGGCACGTCCAGTGGTGGCAAGCGCGGCACCACCGCGGCAGGGTCGGTTTCCGGGCCCGCTGCTGGGGCCGCGGACCCCGCCCGGTCCAACGGCGCCGGGCATCGTTTGGTGATCGTGGAATCGCCCGCGAAGGCTCGCAAGATCGCTTCCTACCTCGGCTCGGGATACACCGTGGAGTCCTCGCGGGGGCACATCAGGGACTTGCCCCGGGGTGCCGCCGATGTGCCCGTGAAGTACAAGGGCGAGCCCTGGGCGCGGCTGGGCGTGGACGTCGAGCATGCCTTCGAGCCGCTGTACATCATCACCCCGGACAAGCGTTCCACGGTCACCGAGCTGCGCAACGCACTCAAAGGCGCCGACGAACTCTATCTCGCCACCGACGGTGACCGCGAGGGCGAGGCCATCGCGTGGCACCTGATGCAGACCCTCAAACCCACGGTTCCGGTTCGCCGGATGGTCTTCCACGAGATCACCGAGCCGGCCATCCGCGCGGCCGCGGCGAACCCCCGCGACCTCGACCAGGACCTGGTCGACGCGCAGGAGACCCGGCGCATCCTGGACCGGCTCTACGGGTACGAGGTCTCCCCCGTGCTGTGGCGCAAGGTGATGCCGAAGCTCTCCGCCGGGCGAGTGCAATCGGTGGCGACCCGCATCATCGTGCGGCGCGAGCGCGAGCGGATGGCCTTCGTCTCGGCGTCCTACTGGGACCTCGCCGCCACGCTGGACGCGGGGCAGGACGCTACTCCACGCATGTTCGGGGCTCGGCTGGTCGGCGTCGACGGGCGTCGGGTGGCCACCGGGCGGGATTTCGGCCCCGACGGAGCGCTCAAGCGTTCCGACACCGACCTGCTGATCATCGATGAGGCGTACGCCGGGCGCCTCGCCGAGGCGATGGCGACCGCCCCGCTGAGCGTCTCCAGCGTCGAGGAGAAGCCCTACACGCGGCGCCCCTACGCGCCGTTCATGACCTCCACGCTGCAGCAGGAGGCCGGCCGGAAACTGCGTTTCTCGGCGGAGCGGACGATGCGCACCGCGCAGCGGCTCTACGAGAACGGCTACATCACCTATATGCGGACCGACTCCACCACGCTGTCGGAGACGGCGATCGCGGCGGCCCGGGCCCAGGCCCGCGAGCTCTACGGCGAGCGTTACCTGCACGACGGTCCTCGGCAGTACACCCGCAAGGTCAAGAACGCCCAGGAGGCGCACGAGGCGATCCGCCCCGCCGGGGAGACCTTCGCGACACCAGGCCAGCTGGCCGGCGCGCTGGACTCCGACGAGTTCCGGCTCTACGAGCTGGTCTGGCAGCGGACCGTCGCCTCCCAGATGGCCGACGCCCGCGGCAGCACCATGAGCGTGCGCATCACCGGCAACGCCACGACGTCCGAGGAGTGCACGTTCGCCGCGTCCGGGCGCACCATCACCTTCGCCGGGTTCCTCAAGGCCTACGTCGAGACCGTGGACGACGAGGCCGGTGGGGAGGCCGACGACGCCGAGCGCAGGCTCCCCCAGCTGACCGAGGGCCAGGGCGTCACCGCCACCGAGTTGGTACCCGAGGGGCACACCACCACGGCACCTCCGCGCTACACCGAGGCGAGCCTGGTCAAAGCTCTTGAAGAGCTGGGTATCGGCCGCCCGTCCACCTACGCCTCGATCATCAACACCATCCAGGACCGCGGGTACGTGTGGAAGCGCGGTTCGGCGCTGGTGCCGTCCTGGGTGGGCTTCGCCGTGATCGGGCTCCTGGAGCAGCACTTCGGCTGCCTGGTCGATTACGACTTCACCGCCGCCATGGAAGACGAGCTGGACTCCATCGCTTCCGGCGCACAGCACCGCACCGACTGGCTGACCGGCTTCTATTTCGGCGCGGAACACGGAGGTGCGATGTCGGTGGCCCACTTGGGTGGGCTCAAGAAGCTGGTCGGGGTGAACCTGGAGGAGATCGACGCGCGGGAGGTCAACTCCATCCCGCTGTTCACCGATGACGCCGGGCGGGACGTGGTGGTCCGGGTCGGGCGCTACGGCCCGTACCTGGAACGGGCCGTCGGCGAGGAGCGGCAACGGGCCAACCTGCCGGAGGACCTCGCACCCGACGAGCTGACCGCCGAGATCGCCGAGAAGCTCTTCGCCACCCCGGTGGAGGGCCGCTCGCTGGGCACCGATCCGGTGACCGGGCACGAGATCGTCGCCAAGGAGGGCCGCTACGGGCCCTACGTCACCGAGGTGCTGCCCGAGGAGATCCCCGCTCCCGGCCCAACCGAGAGCCCCAAAAAAAGCTCCTCGAAAAGCCCCGGAAAAACGTCGAGCAAGAAGGCCGCCGCGAAGCCCAAGCCGCGGACCGGTTCGCTGTTCAAGTCCATGAACCTGGCCACGGTGAACCTGGACGATGCGCTGCGGCTGCTCTCGCTGCCCCGGGTGGTCGGAACCGATCCGGACACCGGCCAGGAGATCACCGCGCAGAACGGGCGCTACGGCCCCTACCTCAAGAAGGGAACGGACTCACGCTCGCTGACCGACGAGGAACAGATCTTCACCGTCACCCTCGACGAGGCGCGCAAGATCTACGCCGAGCCCAAGCGCCGGGGCCGCCAAGCCAGCGCCAAGCCACCGCTGCGCGAGCTGGCCCCGGATCCGGTGACCGGCAAGCCGATGGTCGTCAAGGAGGGCCGCTTCGGGCCGTATGTCACCGACGGAGAGGGCGTCAACGCATCGCTGCGCAAGGGAGACAGCGTGGAGACACTCAGCGATGAGCGCGCCGCTGAGCTACTCGCCGAGAAACGCGCCAAAGGCGCCGTCGCGCGGCGCTCGTGAGTGCCGGCGCATGGCATTATGGCGTGGTGAGCGAGCCGACGTCAGACGCCTTGTTCGGCAACGACGGCACCGAGTTGCCTGACCCTTCGGGCCGCGCCGGCTGGCGTGACGCACCTGGGTTGCCGCCGTTGACGCTTCCCGCCATCCCGGACCTCAGCATGACCCGAGAGGCGATCGCCGCCACACTCGGTGCGGATCCCGCCGGGCCGGTGGATCAGGATCCTGGTGCCGCACCCGCCCAGCGCCCCGCCGCCGTACCGAGCACCCCCCCGGCACAGGTCACCCCGGCCCAAGTCGCCCCGGCACAGGTCGCCCAGGAACCTGCCACCCAGGCGAATATGACCGCACCGCTGCCTATTCCGTCTGCTCCACAAGCGGGAGGGCCACCACCGGCCGGCTCGCCGGGCCAGCGCGCGCGACCGTTCGCCGCAGCCCAGCCCGCTGCGCCGCCACCGCGCGGACCCAGCGGCTCTCGTTTCCGCCCGCCGCTGGCAATCGGGTCCCGCACGCCCGTGCGGCTTGGCGACCTCCGTCGCCGAATCAGCCTCCAGGCCACCCGCTTACCGCTACCGGCCCGCGCCGATGGAGGCGCGGCTGTCTTCTTCTTCATCGCGGCGATCGTCTGCGGGATACTGACGTACAGCATCATCCTGGGGATCGTGGACTCGATAGTCAGGCTCTTTCAGTAGCCACGTTGACAACCGCGCCGACGAGCCCCGTCAGGCGCATGGCAGAATCCTCGCATTACTCACCTGCGCGCGGGGGAACTGTGATGCGTGCCGCCTTGGCTGTGCTGGCGCTGGCCGCTGTACTGGCCGGTTGTGGGGCGGGGGACGGGCACACTGACGAGGCTGACGCAGCGTCAGGGGCATCGGCCAGTGCACTGGACGATCCGATCCCGCCGGTGCGAAATCCCAAAGACCTGACCGCCATACAGCCGTGCCTGTTGCTCACCCCGGCGCAACTCGAGTCCCATCGGATCGACCAACCCGGCCTGCCCAAGGATGTCGTCGGCAACACCGGATGCGAGTGGAGTGACAAGGCGCACACCCGCGAGTTCGCCGTGTTCGTGGATATCGGCAACGACGTGCTGCGCAATGTCTACAGCCAGCGAGACACGATCCCGGTTCTCGAGGTGACCCAGGTGGCGGGGCAGCCCGCGATCCGCACCAAGGACGACGTGCACGGCGCCAGCTGCTACTTCCGCGTCGCCGCGACGGACGTGGAGACGCTGATCGTCCGGTTCACCTCGCTGCACCAGGATCGCGAGGATCCGTGTGGCCCGGCGAAGGCCTTCACCGAGACCGTGATCGGTAACCTGCCACCGCTGAAGGGCTGAGCAGCAAGTCTACCCGGTGGATGCTGTGGCAGAATCCACGCGAGCCATTGACTGCAGGTGAGAGGAACACCACGATGAGTGAGCACGGTGGGTTCGGTGACCCTGCGCAACACTTCCAGCTCGACCTGGACCAGGCCCCGCAGGCGATCGCCGGCTTCCGGCAGGCCGCCCAGCGGATGCGTCGCCTGATGGTCGAAGCCGCCAAGCTGGCCAACGTTGCGCCGCCGGGCCTCGACGCGGTCAGCATCAACGCGGCGCGGGAGATCGGGCAGTGGGCGGCCGGCGACGAGCCGGGCTCGCTGCACTGGGCGCTGGATTCCGGCGCCATCCAGCTGGAGGAGACAGCCGCCGCCCTGGAGCGGTCGCTGGCCACCTGCCGGAGTACCGACGAGACCAACGCCACCCACCTGCGCGGGTCGGAGCTGTAGTGCGCCGCGTCCCGGTTGCGCTGGTACTCGCCACTCTGCTGGCGGGCTGCTCGGCGGGTGGCGCGCGGCCCACCGCAGCGGACGCGGCACCGGCGGCACCGGCCGACCCGATCCCGCTGGTGCATGATCCTAAGGGCCTGGCCGGGACGATGCCCTGTGCGTTGCTCACCCCGGCGCAGCTGGTGGCCAACCGGATCGACCGGCCCGGCCAGCCCGAGGATGTCCTGGGCGCCCCCGGCTGTGAGTGGGACGACAAGGCGCACACCCGCGAGATCAGGATCTTCGCCGATATCGGCACGGACGTGCTGCACAACATCTACGCCCAGCGGGCGACCTTCCCGGTCTTCGAGGTCACCCAGGTCGCGGGGTATCCAGCGATCCGGACCAAGAACAACGCGGCCAGCACGAGCTGTTTTTTCCGGGTCGCCGCCGCCCAGACGCAGACGCTGAACCTCATGTTCACGTCGTTGCGGGAAGGGCTAGAAGAGCCGTGCGGGCCGGCTAAAGCGCTTGCGGAAGCCGTCATAGCCAACCTGCCGCCGCTGAAGGGCTGAGGAGGGGACACCGATGGGCACGAGTATCGACTACAGCACCGTCGCACACGAGACGATCTACCACCACATCACCAGCGGGCTGGGCAGCACCGAGCTGATGGATACCAGCCAGAACTGGCGCAGCGTCGCCGCACAGCTGGAGGAGATCCAGAACATCGTGGACCACGCGGTGCGCGGGATCGGCACAGCGCAGCAGGGCGTGGCGGCCGACGCGGCCACCCGCGCGACGATGGCGCTGATGCCGTGGGTCGCCGAGATCGCCACCACGGCGATCGGGATGGCCGCCCGAGTCGGCGAGCAGGCCGCCGTCTTCGCCCACACCCGAGACAGCATGCCGCCGCCGCGCAGCGTCCCCGAGGTGTCCTTCAGCCAGGAACCGGGAACGTGGATGGCCGACCATGCGGTGGAATGGCTGCCCGGGATCCAGACCGAGCACGAGCGAGCCGCAGTGGCGGCCCAGCAGGACGAGCAGCGCGCCCGCGAGCTGATGAGCGGCTATCAGGGCACCGCGAATGAGATTCTGGCGACCCGGCAGCACTTCACCGTGGCACCGGCGGTGGTCGCCGAGGTGGCGCCGCCGGCCCCGGGCGGTGTCGGGGTCGGCGGCGCGAACGGCGGTGGGAGCACGCACCCGAGCACGACGAATCCGGGCGTGGCGAATCCCGGTGTGGCGTATCCGGCTGCGGCGCGCTCCGCTACCTCGCACCCGCCTGTCATCTACTCGGATGCGGTGACGGGTGGGCACAGTGCGACCGTCGCTCCAGCGGCCACCACCACACAGCTCGCGTCCGGGGTCCATCATGCGCCGGCGGCGGTATCGCCCCAGCTCGCTGGGGGTTACCCGAGCCTGGGCGAGGAGCCGATGGCCGGATCAGGCTCGGTCCAGCCGGCTGCGGCGGCGCCATTCGGGCCGTCCCCGATGATCACCGGGTCGCCCACCACTGGCGAGGACCGCCGTCGCGGTAGATCGCGATCGTCCGGTGGCGGCTTCGGGCCTCGTCCCAGCGCAGCGTTCGGCACTGGTGACCCCCATCTGAGCGACTCCCCTGGCCACAGCGGACCTGGCCACAGCGGTCCGCTACACAGCAGCCCGGTACACAGCAGCCCGGTACACAGCGGCCTTGGGCATGGCGGCGCGGAGCAGGCCGGTGCCGGACGACCCGGCCACGGTGGCGCCGGATTCACGGACGCTCCGCTCGGCGCAACCGGTGGCGTAGGCCGTGGTGGCGACACCGTGCACCGGCGGCCGAGTTACCTCCTCGAGCAGGACACCAACGCCATCGTCGGTGAGCTACCCCTGCTCGCCCCACCGGTCATCGGCGCCGAGGACGACTACCGGTGACGTCGCCGGTGACGGTCGACGACGGCGCCCTGGAGCTGACGACCGAGGAATACCTGCTGGCGTGGCAGCATCTCCGGCTGGGGTTGGTGCACTGGAACCTGCAACCGCCGGGAGGATCCGAACGCACCATCGCCGAACACACCGCTGACCAGCAGCGGGCCTGGGAAGCGCTACGGTCCCGAGGGCTGGCCGGCACTCGGCAGCTCGCTCCGGAACTCGAGGATGCCCTACACCTCATCGCCCGCCCGGCAGCGGAGCTCAACGCCCGGCTCAACCTGCCCGGCGGCAAGCGCACGGTCGTGGGGTGCGCGCGGGGCGAGCACGCCGCCGTCGCCGAACTCGGTGAGTTCGGGATGCGCATCAAGGCCGTCCGGGGCACTGCCCTGCCCACCGCGGTGGCCGAGGTCATCCCCGACCGGCAACCACTGGCGGAGCCGGCTAACCGGCAGAGCGGTGGCGGGGCGGCGGTGTCGGTTCCCGCCGAGTTCCTCGCCGATCAGCAGGGGATGACCGGCGCCGAGGTAGAACGCGCCTTGCTGCGGGGCGGCACCCGGCCCGATGACGCGCACCGGTTCCGCTCTATGCTGCAAGGCCCCAAGCTCGGTGGAGGCAAGTTCGGCGCAGCCCGGCGTGACCGGCAAGGCGGCAGGCGGGTCGCGGAGTTCGTGGTGGCCTACTACGAGACCGAGCGCGGCGGCTACACGCTCGAGCAGAAACGCGGGGTCGACCGCAGCCGCTGGTACACCTTGGCCCCGGCGTCACGCCCGCAACTCGCGCAGCGGCTGGCACACCTGCTTGACTCAATTCGGATATAACGGCAATACTTCATCACCGCTAACCACGTGGAGCAGCATGGACCGCCACGCCGAGCACGACCTGGCGGGGTCCACCGTGCAGCAGGTGCGCGGGGTGCTGGCCATTCCCGCGTTCCGCCGGCTCTGGGGCGTCACGGCGATCACCGCGACCGCGGAGTGGCAGTCCCTGCTGGCGCTGTCCGCGCTGGCCACCCAGTTGACCAGCGGCTATCAGGCGCAGAGCTTCGCGCTCGGCGGGGTGGTCGCCACTAAGCTGCTGCCCGCGATGCTGCTCGGCCCGCTGGCCGGGGCGCTGGCCGACAAGCTGGACCGCCGCCACCAGATGGTGGTCTGCGACGTACTGCGGGCCGTCCTGTTCCTGTCCATCCCGCTGATCGGCCAGCTGGCCTGGCTGTTCGGGGCGACCTTCCTCATCGAGATCTGCGCGCTGTTCTGGATCCCGGCCAAGGATGCCTCGATCCCCAACCTGCTGCGGCGCCCCGACCAGGTGGAGGCCGCCAACCAACTCTCATTGATCATGACGTACGGGGTGGCCGTGCTGGTCGCCTCCGGGGTGTTCAGCGTGCTGTCCAAGCTCGGCCCGGTGCTCAGCCGGGTGGGGCTGATCGCCCCCGGCGCCGAAGGATCGGCCTATCTGGCGCTGAGCCTCAACGGCATCGCCTACGCATTCTGCGCGCTGGTGGTCGGCACCCGGATCCCGGAGATCTCGGGCCGGGCCGTGGCCGGGCGCGGCGCCCAACCCGGCCTGCTCACCATGCTGCGCGACGGGGTGGTATTCGTCCGCGGCACGCCGCTGGTCCGTGGCCTGGTCATCGGGATCCTCGGTGCCTTCGCTGCGGGCGGGGCCGTCATCGCGTGCGCGAAGCTCTACTCCACCAGCCTGGGCGGTGGCAACGCCGCCTACGGGCTGCTGTTCGCGTCGCTGTTCGTCGGTCTCGGTCTGGGCATGGCGCTGGCACCACTGGCGGCCCGCCGGATCCGCCACCGCGGCTTGTTCGGGCTCGCGATCGTGGCGGCCGGGTTGGCGCTGGTCGCCGTCGCGCTGGCGCCGCACCTGATCGCCGCGCTGGCCGGCGTCATCCTGGTGGGCGCCGCCGGGGGGGTGGCGTTCCTGACCGGTCTCACCATCATCGGGGCGCAGGTCACCGATGAGATGCGGGGCCGCACCATCGCGTTCGTCCAGTCGCTGGTCCGGTTGGACCTGCTGGTCTCGATGGCACTGGTCCCCTTCGCGGTCGGGCTGGTCCAGCAGCGCACCATCACCCTGTTCAGCAAACAGATGACCATCGACGGCACCCGCCCGGTGCTGTTGTGCGCCGGGCTGCTGGCGGCCGCCGTCGGTCTGGTCTCCTACCGCCAGATGGACGACCGGCTCGACGGGTCACCACTGACCGATCTGCGCACCGCGCTGCACAAGCGCTCACCGTCTGATCCCGAGAAAGGTCCGCGATGAGCGTGTGGACCGGCCTGGTCGGGCAGGATCCGGCCGTCGCCACCCTAGCCGAGGCCAGTGGACCGGCCGGGGCGATGACCCACGCCTGGTTGTTCACCGGCCCCCCGGGCAGCGGTCGCTCGGTCGCGGCACGGGCCTTCGCCGCCGCGCTGCAGTGCACCGATGTGCTGGCTGGACCGGGGTGTGGCGCCTGTCAGGGCTGCCGAGCCACCCTGGCGGGCAACCACCCCGACGTCCGTCAGGTCGTCCCCGAAGGACTGTCCATCTCGGTGGCGGACATGCGCGCACTGGTCGCCGGCGCGTCCCGGCGGCCCTCGGCGGGCCGGTGGCAGGTGCTGCTCATCGAGGACGCCGACCGGCTCACCGAGGGCGCGGCCAACGCCCTGCTCAAGGCCGTGGAGGAGCCCCCGCCGCGGACCGTGTTCCTGCTCTGCGCGCCCTCGGACCACCCCGAGGACATCGCGGTGACGCTGCGCTCACGGTGCCGGCCGGTGGGGTTGCGGACTCCACCCGCCGCAGCGGTCGCCGACGTGCTGGTGACCCGCGACGGGGTGGACGCCGACACGGCGCGGTGGGCCGCCTCGGTGTGTGGCGGCCACATCGGCCGCGCCCGCCGGCTGGCCACCGATCCCGAGGCACGGGCCCGCCGGGAGGCGGTGCTGCGGGTGCCGACGGCGCTGCGCTCATTCGCGGATGTGTTCACCCTGGCCGATGAGCTGGTCGGCACCGCCGAGTCGGAGGCGGGCGGCCTGACCGCGGCGCGCAACGCGGCCGAGACCGAGGAGCTGGAGACGGCCCTGGGAGCCGGCGGCACGGGGAAGGGCGCCGCGGCGGCCACCCGGGGCACCAAAGGCGCCATCCGGGAGCTGGAACGCCGGCAGAAGTCCCGGGCCACCCGCACCCAACGCGATGCGCTGGACCGCGCCCTGGTCGACCTGGCAGGCTTCTACCGGGACGCCCTGGTCACCAGCTGGGGTGCCGCGGTGGCCCTGACCCACCCCGACCGAGCCGCCGACATCACCGCTGTCGCCGCCCAGTCCAGTCCTGAATCGCTGCTCCGGATGCTGGAGGCGGTGCTGCGCTGCCGCGCGGCGCTGGAGCTCAACGTCAAGCCACGGATCGCCATCGAGGCGCTGACCAGCGCGCTGCTGAGCAAGTAGGCCGGCCAGGTGTGCGGCACGAACGCTCGTTACACTAGGGCGCGCGATATTGGGCCGCTCTGCCGGCCAGCGTCGCCGCCTTAGCTCAGTCGGCCAGAGCGGCTCACTCGTAATGAGCAGGTCCGGGGTTCGATTCCCCGAGGCGGCTCCCAGGTCAGGCCCCGTCCACCGTGGTAGGGGACGGGGCCTGACTGGGCTCTGAGTGGCTAACTGAGTGACTATGCCGAGCAGCCCTGCTCGCGCCCTCATGTGGGGAACAGGCGGTCCATCGCCACCGCCCCATCCTCCACGACAGGGCGGATCTGTTTCCGGTAGACCAGCTCGGTCACCGACGTCCCGCTGTGCCCCACCAGACGCGAGATCTGCTCGATGGGCATGCCGCCGTCAGACAGCAGCGAGACGAAGCTGTGCCGTAGCTCGCGCGGGGTCCACTCCTTCGCCACGAGACCGGCCGCCTTGATGACACGACGGAAGTCACGTCGCACGTTGGCGTCATCCTGCGGAGTCCCGACCATCGTGGGGAACACAAGGCCGTGGTCCCGCCAGAGCTTCCCCGCAGCCTTGCGCGCGGCGTCCTGGGCCGCCTTGTGCGCCTTCAAGGCGTCCACGGCGCGTTGCGGGAGCGCGAGCGACCGTCGCGACTTTCGAGTCTTCGTGTCGCCTCCCGCGCGGACGGACCTCCACACCTTCACGTTGGGCGGCACGCGGGGTGACGCGGAGGGATCTCCCTCTAGGTCCACGTGATCCCAGGTGAGGGCTCGGAGTTCCTCAGTTCGCGCGCCCGTCAGCAACGCGACAACGACGTAACCACGCATGCCGGACCCTTCTGCCACCGAAAGCACGGACTCAGCCTGTGTCATCGTGAGCGCTTTCGATAGCCTACCTTTTCCCTTCCCGACCGGGCAATCACAGAGCAGGACCACGTTTCGCTTTACTCGGTCGCGCGCCTGCGCCCTGGTGATCGCCCGCCGAAGGATCGACATAAGATTGCGCAGAGTTGACGTGACCATGGTCACCGACTTGTCGGCGAGCCACCTGTCCACATCGTCCGGGGTCAGGTCGACCAACTTTCGGGCGCCCAGCTGGGGCACGATGTGGTTGTAAACCAGCAAGCGCACCGTCCGGATAGTGTTCGTGCCACGCCCGCTAAGCACGTAACCGGCCAGCCAATCCTCCACCGCATGGGCGACCGTGTAGCCTTTCCCCGCAGCCAGAGTCACACCGTCTTCATGGTCACGAAGAATTTCTTTTAGCTTCTCTTTCGCGGCGGTCTTCGTCTTGCCGCTACCTTTTCGGACGATCCGCTTTCCGCTTGGCGTGTAGCCGATCGTCACTTCCGCGATCCAACGCTCTCGTGCCTCGTCCCAACGAAGTCCGCCGTCTCCCCGACTACGACGCTTGGTCATATTCGGCCCCCTCCGCTTCACGGATGAGCAAGTTGACGTATTCGTCGATGGCCGCTTTCGGAACGAGTCGGCACCGGCCCTGGTTAACAGTCCGGAGCCGACCAGCCCGGATTTGCTCGTAGATGACTGACCGGCTCATGGACAGCAGCAGCATTGCGTCGGGGATGCGGTAAAGGTGCCGTACGGGCACCACAGGCGGCACCACGGCGTCCTCTCTGGCCAGAGCGTCGTCCCCCGGGGCAACGGGGCAGGGGGGCCTGGTGCGTGGGGTGCTCACGGTCGCGGTCCTCCTCGGGTGGGGCTGGTTGGTGCGGTTACCTCGGTTACTGCGGTTACGTGCCTGGTCAGAGAGGTAACCGAGGGGTTGGCGGTAACCGACGCATCGGTTACCGGCGGGGGTGGGGTAACCGATGCCTCGGTTACCAGGTGGGGATCGGTAACCGTGTGACCTGCGGGGTAACCGGAGTAACCGCAGTAACCGAGGGGGGCGGGGCGCTCAGGGAGGTAGCGGCCCCAGGCGTCGGCCAGGCCGTGTTCCCCGGTGGTCTGGTAGCCCTTCATGGGCTCACCGTTGACCTTGAACGGGCCGGGTTTGACTCCGAAGCGGTCGAGGAGTCGAGCAAGTCGGCGGGCGTCGAGGGGTTTGCCGTCGAGGTCGCCCCAGGGTGATTCTTCGAGGCCGCACAGGGCGGGGAGGATGTCGGTGGTGCGCATCCTGTCTGTGCCAGCGCTGGTGAAGAGATCGCGGAGGTCGGCGAGTAGTCGGACACCGAGTGAGGTCAGGTGGGGTCCGGTGTCGAGGACGAAGTGTCGGCAGGCGGCCCGCGCGGTGGTGGGCCAGTGGCCGCCTGCGGTGTCGGCGATGGCGAGGAGTGGTTCCCAGATCTCGGCGGGTCGGTCGGTGACTCCCTGGGGCATCTGTGGCGTGGCGTCGCCGAGTCGGCTTCCTACCGAGTCTATCCACGCTGCGAGTTCCTCTCGGAGGGGTTTCGCTTCTTGTGACATTTGGCGCTCTCGGAATGGTTCGACGGGTTCGTCGGTGCGGCGTCGGCGCATGTGGATGGTGATGGCGCGGGTGGTGATGGTGGTGGGCATGGCACCGGCGATCCCGGCGAGCGCGGCGGGCGCGTAAACGGCGAAACGTTCTACTTTCATATTCTTGGCATCTCCAACACAGCGAGCGATGGTGGCCGACCGCTTGTACCCGGCGTTGAGCAATCCCCGAAGGTCTTCGTTGTTTCCCCCGTTTTTCGGGTTGAAGATCGCGTCTACCTCATCGAACAGAATCGTGATCGGTCCCATCGATACCAGTCGGAATAATGCGGCTGGGGTTGCGGATATTGTCATCTCGGGTGCTCGGACGAGGTATTGGGCGACTTCGAGGACCCTGGTTTTGCCGGAGCCGGGTTCGGCGGAGTCGAGGATGAGTCGGGGGGTGACGTAGAACTGTTCACTGGCGTGGGTGTGGGCGTACCACAGGGCCAGGGTCGGCGCGCAGTGCTCGGAGGGGAACACCGAGAACCGCGCCACGAACGCGGCCACGTCATCGAGCACGTCATGACCAGCCCGCACGATGGTCCCGGGTTGCGGTTGCCCCAACCAGTCCAGCGGCCGGGCTGGTGTGCTCCCGGGCACGGCCCCTGGCGTGGTGGCGTGCTGTTCGTGCCAGGTCTGCTGACAACCCTCGGAGCAGAAATCCGGCGAGGGCGACACGCCGACAGGCTGCCCGCAGTGCTGGCACTCGCGGCCACCAATGGCGGCGTCGATCGTGGTCAGCGCGGTACCGATGTCGGGTCTCATGCCGCCCCCTGGTAGCTGGTACGGGGTGTGGTGCGGCGCGGGTTTCGCGCCCCGGCCGCGAGTCCGGCGGTGATGACGCGGGCGATTTCACGGGGTGTGCAGTCGCAGTCGGCGCTGATCAGAGCACTGGCGGCGGTGGTGAGTTCGGCCCGCGCGGCGGCTTCGCCGAGTAGGTCGGCGCCGATGAGTTGGCCCAGGGCGTAGGCAGCGCGACACAGCACCGCGTTGTGCTGCCCTCGCGGTGCCGAGCGGACCCGGTGGCACTCGCCCCGCACGGCGGCGCAGGCGTATCCGCCGGGGTTGGTCGTCACCGTGTGAGCGGGCGCTGAGATGACCGTGGGCGGCGTGGGGGTGAGGGCCTGGTGCAACCAGCCGGGCAGCTCGACGGGATCCCGGTCGTCGATCAGCTCGTACCCACTCGGGGGCACCGAGCTGCCGGGCGCGACGACGTACCCACCGTGTGCCCGGGTGTCGATCTTCCTTATCTGCAGGTAGTCCCGCTCGTCGGGTACGTGCGGTTGAACCGGGTTCCGGCGTGTCCCTCGCAGATATCCGTGGTGTGTGGGGC
>JBOHFI010000084.1:0-16454 GCA_050699595.1 Pseudonocardiaceae bacterium
GGGCGAAGCGCGGAGAAAAGGGTTCCCGAGTTCATCTGGGCCGGTTCACCCGATCTCCAGCGGGCCTTCCTGCAGGCGCTGTTCACCGGAGACGGATCTGCGTCGGCGCTA
Organism: Pseudonocardiaceae bacterium; assembly: GCA_050699595.1. Classification (GTDB taxonomy): domain Bacteria; phylum Actinomycetota; class Actinomycetes; order Mycobacteriales; family Pseudonocardiaceae. The sequence goes on from JBOHFI010000084.1 coordinate 112, forward strand.
CCTCGGAGGACGGTGCAGGTCTCCTACTCGACTCGTAGCCCGCAACTCGCTACCGACGTCCAGCAGTTGCTGCTGGAGTTCGGGATCGTGTCGCGGCGTTACATCCACACGTCCGGCGAGTACAAGGTCGTGATCACGAACCGGCGGGACGCGGTGCTGTTCGGCACACGAATCGGTTTCATCGGCGCCAAGCAGGACAAGCTGTCGATGATCCTGGCCGGGGCATGTGCTCGCAGCCGATCGTTGAGCAAGGATCACGTTCCGGGTCTCGGTGCCTTTCTGCGTTCGCATGGCGCCAGCAAGTCCACCGACCGGGCCTGGCTGTCGAAGAACAACGTTGACCGTATCGAACGTTGGGAAGATCGACGCAACGAGATCCTGTCGCACGTCGATTCGATCGACGCCCGCGCCATCGCCGAGGAGCTCACCGACGGTAGATTCTACTACGCTGAAGTCTCGTCGGTCGATGACGCAGGAATGCAGCCGGTCTACAGCCTTCGGGTCGACTCGGACGACCACGCGTTCATCACGAACGGGTTCGTCAGCCACAACACCGAATGCCGGCTGACCCCGCTGGCGATGGAAATGCTGCGGGACATCGACAAGGACACCGTCGATTTCGAGCCGAACTACGACGGGCGCACCCAGCAGCCCGTCGTGCTGCCCGCCCGGATCCCGAACCTGCTGGTCAACGGCAGCTCCGGGATCGCGGTGGGGATGGCGACGAACATCCCGCCGCACAACCTGCGCGAGGTCGGCGCGGGAGTGGTCTACCTGCTGGAGAACCCCGACGTCGACGACGACATCCTGCTCGCCGCACTCACCGAGCGGATCAAAGGCCCCGACTTCCCCACTCGCGGCCTGATCGTCGGCACCGACGGCATCGCGGACGCCTACCGCACCGGTCGCGGCTCCATCCGGATGCGCGGCGTGGTGCAGGTCGAGGAGGACGCCAAGGGCCGCACCACCCTGGTGATCACTGAACTGCCCTACCAGGTCAACCCGGACAACCTCGTCGAGTCGGTCGCCGGGCTGTCCCGGGACGGCAGGCTCGGCGGGATCGCCGAGATCAACGACGAGTCCAGCGACCGCATCGGCATGCGCATCGTGATCACGATCAAGCGTGACGCGGTGGCCAAGGTGGTGCTCAACAACCTCTACAAGCACACCCAGCTGCAGCACACCTTCGGCGTCAACATGCTGGCGATCGTCGAGGGCGTGCCCCGCACACTGCGGCTGGACCAAGTGATCCGGCACTACGTGCGCCACCAGCTCGACGTCATCGTCCGGCGCACCCGCTACCTGTTGCGCAAGGCCGAGGAGCGCGCCCACCTGCTGTGCGGTCTGGTCAAGGCGCTGGATGCGCTCGACGAGGTGATCGCGCTGATCCGCCGGTCTCCGACGGTGGACGACGCGCGCACCGGGCTGATGGCGCTGCTGGACGTCGACGAGATCCAGGCGAACTACATCCTGGAGACCCAGCTGCGGCGCCTCGCCGCGCTGGAGCGCCAGAAGGTCGTCGAGGACCTCGCCGAGCTCGAGCGGGAGATCGCGGACTACCTCGACATCCTGGACAAGCCCGAGCGGCAGCGCACCATCGTCCGCGACGAGCTGGCGGAGATCGTCGAGCGCTACGGCGACGAGCGCCGCACCATTCTCACCGGCTACGACGGCGATGTGTCGAACGAGGATCTGATCGCCGTCGAGGACGTCGTGGTCACCATCACCCGCACCGGTTACGCCAAGCGCACCCGCACCGATCTGTACCGGGCCCAGCGGCGCGGCGGCAAGGGCGTCATGGGCGCGGGGCTGAAGTCCGACGACATCGTGGCGCACTTCTTCGTCTGCTCCACGCACGACTGGATCCTGTTCTTCACCAACAAGGGCCGGGTGTACCGGGCGAAGGCCTACGAGCTGCCCGAGGCCAACCGCAACGCTCGCGGCCAGCACGTGGCGAACCTGCTGGCGTTCCAGCCCGACGAGCAGATCGCCCAGGTCATGCAGATCAAGGACTACACCGCCGCGCCGTACCTGGTGCTGGCCACCCGCGACGGGCTGGTCAAGAAGAGCAAGCTGACCGACTTCGACTCCAACCGCTCCGGTGGGCTGATCGGCATCAACCTGCGGGACGAGGACGAGCTGGTCGGCGCGGTGCTGTGCGCCGCCGAGGACGACCTGTTGCTGGTCTCGGCGCAGGGCCAGTCGATCCGGTTCTCCGCCACCGACGAGGTGCTCCGCCCGATGGGACGGGCCACGTCGGGGGTGTTCGGGATGCGGTTCAACGACGGTGACGAGCTGCTGGCCCTCATGGTGGTGCAGCACGGGTTGTTCGTTCTGGTCGCGACCGCGGGCGGCTACGCCAAGCGGACCCCGATCGAGGACTATCCGGTGCAAGGACGTGGCGGCAAGGGTGTGTTGACCCTCCAGTACGACCGCCGGCGTGGCAAGCTCGTCGGAGCACTCGTCGTCGATGTCGATGACGAGCTGTACGCCATCACCTCTACCGGCGGGGTCATCCGAACCACCGCCAAAGAGGTGCGCAAGGCCGGCCGGCAGACCAAAGGGGTGCGTCTGATGAACCTTGGTGAAGGGGCGAGCCTGGTGGCTGTCGCACGCAACGCCGAACAGGCCGACGACCCAGAAGCCGACGATGCAGAAGCCCGCGGTGCGCCGACGAAGGATGAGCCGTGACGAGGTCCGAGAACGCCGAACAGGCCGAGGTCCAGGTAGCGCCGAAGGAACTTGACGAGCTGGCCCAACAGGATCCAGCCCAACAGGATCCAGCCCAACAGGATCCACCCCGGCAGGATCCGACGCCGAAGAGCGCCTCGGGCAACGGCGCGACTGCACCTCCACAGCAGCGCCAGCGAGCCGTGCAGGGTGATGGGGCTCCCAGGACGGTGGCGCTGCAGGTGGGAGCACCCGAGCACGCCCGAGGCGGCGGCCGGGAGCAGGCCGATCGGCAGCTGGCGGGCGGTCGCGCATACGGCTTCTCGCCGGGCACCGGCCCCCCGGTCGCTGGTCCGGATTTCTCGCCGTCCACGGTGCGGGTCGGTGGGTATACACCGCCCGAGCGCGTATCGCCCGCTGTCGCGGGACCCGCGACGAGTGCCCAGTCCCGCTCGGTGCGGGTCCCACGACGGACAAGCCTGCAGCTGCAGCGACTCGAGCCATGGTCGGTGCTCAAGCTGTCGCTGGTGTTGTCGGTCGCTGGGTTCCTGGTCTGGATGGTCGCCGTGGGCGTGCTGTACGGGGTACTCGCGGGGATGGGCGTGTGGGACCAGATCAACGGTACGTACTCCGATCTCACCTCGGCGAACAACGCGCAGGTGAGCACGGATCTGGTCAGCGGGGGGCGGGTGTTCGGGGTCGCATTGGTGATCGGTTTGGTGAACATCGTGCTGCTGACCGCGTTGGCCACGGTCGGGGCGCTGATCTACAACGTCGTGGCGGACCTCGTCGGCGGTGTGGAGGTCACCCTGTCCGAACCGGACTAACCCACTGGGTCATGCGGGTTGGGCTCCGGTGGGGCTGTGCGGTAACCTCGCCGGAGTCGTACGGGGGGCCTATAGCTCAGTTGGTTAGAGCGCATCCCTGATAAGGATGAGGTCGCTGGTTCAAGTCCAGCTAGGCCCACTGAACGCCGAACTCCACTGAAGAAGAAGCCCTGCCCCAGGAGGCGAACCATCGTGAAGAAGATCATCACACTGTTGATCGTCGGTCTGATCGCTCTGATCCTTGTCCAACGTCAGCGCTCCGCCAGGAGTGAGGCCGACCTCTGGCGCGAGGCCACGACGCCGAGCGCCTGAGCCGCTGCTGGGCGTGCTTGCCGCGCCCAGAGCCGGGGACGTAGCTCAACTGGCAGAGCACCGCCTTTGCACGGCGGGGGTTGAGGGTTCAAGTCCCTTCGTCTCCACGAAGCTACCAAGACGTTGACGCTCAGGTCAGCACGCAAGGTGTGTTGCCACTGCTTCGGCGATGTCCCCTTGCTGTTCGTTGAGGTAGAAGTGGCCTCCCGGGAAGACGGAGATCGTGAACTGTCCCGTCGTGTATTCTTCCCATGCGGCGACCTCCTCGATCGTCGCTCGGGGATCGGCAGCACCGACAAGCGCGTGAATGGGGCAGTGCAACTTCGCCCCGTCTTGATATCGGTAGGTCTCGATTGCCGCGTAGTCGCTGCGAATCGCGGGTAGCACCATCCGCAGAAGCTCCTCGTCATCCAGGACTCTGGTGTCCGTTCCGCTCAACTCCTTGATCTCCGCCACTATCCCGTCGTCATCTTTCTGGTGCACGCACTCCGCCCTGTACCGGGAGGGTGCTCGCCTACCCGAAACGAATAATGCGACCAGGCTGACACCGGCCGCATCCTCGAGTCGCCGGGCCACCTCGAACGCTGCGATCGCACCCATGCTGTGACCGAACAACGCCAGTGGTCGGTCGGTCAAGGGCTTGAGCACCCTGAAGACCTGATCGGCCAGCTCGGCGATGCTGCCAAAGCATGGTTCTCGCCTGCGCTCTTGTCGACCCGGATACTGCACAGCGACCACTTCCAGCACGGCTGCCAGTGACCGAGAAAACGACAAGAAAGAGCTTGCGGAACCACCGGCGTGCGGCAAGCACACCAACCGAGGATCGCCGGGGCTACGTGTAGGCGTACGATGAAAACGTCGGAGCCACAGATTATCGTCAGCGGTAACGCCCGTCATGTCGTCCTCCGTCCCGTCATGGAGCCAGAACCTGGTAGCGCGTCAGCATGCCGGCGGTGATGTGGTCAGCCACGTGGCAGTGGAACTCCCAGATACCGGGATCGTCCGGGACCATATCGGCCACCACCATGGTTGCGGGCAGCAGGCCGACGGTATCGGTGCGCATGCCATTAGCGATCACCGTGTTGCCGTGCCAATGTGGTGTGTGCAGGTCCACCTCGTTGCCCATGCTCATCACATACCAGCGTACCCGCTCACCCTGATGCATGGTCATCATCGGTCCGTTGCCGTACACGTACCCATTGATCGTGTGCATCTTGTTGCTCTCCTGGAAGTCCGCATCATCGGCGGTGGGAGGCTTGGCCAGCTTGGTGCGCTGGGCTTCCAGGTAAGGTGAGCTGTTCTCGTTCATCACCATGTACAGCGCGAAGATTTCTCGATCAACGTCGCTGGGGCTGCCGTCCGGCCGGGCCTTGCCGCGGGCGGTGATCTCCATCGGGCCCATCAAGCCGGCGTAGGTGTCGGACACTTCGTCGGTGTGCGAGTGGTACATCCACATCACCGAACTGCCATCCATCGGACCTGGACCGGCGCGCTCGGGTACCTGCCAGGTGTAAACGTACTGCTGATTCGGGGCTACCGAGTCGCCGGCCTTATCCGCGCCAGTCCCGCCGTCATTGTAGGGTGCACCCTCGTTTTTCTTGTCGTAGAAGACGCCGTGTGGATGGATGCCGGCCGGGAACGAGCAGCCGTTCCGGAACGTCACTTTGATCGTGTCGCCGACCTGTGCCCTGATCACTGGTCCGAGCAGCCCCAGGTACTGTTCGCCGGCCGGCCGCGGGAGCTGGTGGGTGAAAGTAGCGTCGGTGTAGCCGCGGTAGAGGCATTTCGTGTGTATCGAGCCGATTCGGTCCGGCCGGGCCTGGACGTACTTGTTCGCCGTCGCGTCGAACTGCTCACCGGTGATCATGTTGGTTCCCGTCGGCGCGTAGTTCCAGGCCACCTCGTCGGCGGCGATATAGTAGACCCTGTCCTCCGGACCGGTCTGCGGACCGAGCCCAGCGCTCACGCCTGAGGCGCAACCGGCTGCCAGCAGCAGGACCATGACCGTCGTGGCTATCCATCGGCCCCGTGGTGCCCCACCGACAGGGTGCCCGTCGCGCGCCAGGAGCAGAGTTCGCACCTCACTCACCGTCCTCATTTTTTAGGTTAGGCACACCTTTATCGAGTGAGGGTCACCTATACGCGTGCAGCTGTCAAGCACTATCGGGTGAGGAGACACTCCATCGGCTGCTTTGCTCACTTCGCGTCACTGCCGGGTGGCGCCAGCACGGTCATGCCAGGAACGGGACTGAACCGAATGGAGCAACTACGCACAGGCGACGATGATAACGCGCCCGACGTGCGTGAACGATGAGCCGCTCGACCTGGCCCACAGCGACCGCTATCTCATCACCCGGGTGAGCTGATTCGCCAATCGAAGGTGGCGGCCCGGCCCCCCGAGGGGGTGGACGAGGGGGCCGGGCCGTACAGGAGGATCAGGACCCGCGCGGCGAAAATCGTCGCAGCCGAGGTATCCCATCTCCCATCTCAGGGTTGGCTAGGGGGAGCGAGCATCATGACTACATAATCGGCGGCTGCGCTGAGATGTTACCGGTCCACGCTTACTCACGCCTTCGCGCTCGTGCTGTACGTCCTTTGTTCATCGCGCGAAAACTTCCGAGTCGCCTGTTGTTGGCCGGTGGCCTTTGTAGCGACCAGTGGACTACGGGGTGTAGTGAGACGCCGTGCGCAGGTTCCGCGGGCCGCGCGAGTCCTATGGGTCCTCCCCCACGCGGCAACTACCTACGGGTTCGAACGCCAAAAGTGTGTAACGCCTCACTGCGGGAGCCGATAGCCACGTCGGGAGCCGGGTTCGGCCCCCACTGTCACCTCGGCTGGAACCCCAGAGCGGATGGAGAGCGTTCCTGCCGTCTTCCCCGGTTGGCATGCGCCTCGATCAAGGATGGTCAGATCATGAGTATGAACTTGGGTGTGGAAATTGGTTTCCGCAAGGTTTCCCTGCGGTCGGTCGGTAGCGGCTCGGCTGGCGGGACCTCGGCACTCGCCCGTAGCGGCCCGTGAACTACGCACCTCAGCGGAGCTTAGCTCCGACACCGAGCAGCTTCTCTCGGAAGTTCTCGTAACCGCGGTCCAGCAGAGAGACTCCCGTCACTGTCGAGTCGCCTTGCGCTGCGAGTGCGGCCAACACGTAGGAGAAGCCCGCTCGCAGGTCCGGGACATGCACGTTCGTTCCTTGCAGCTTCGTCGGCCCGACCACTACGGCAGAGTGTTGGTGATTGCGCGATCCGAAGCGGCACGGGGTACGTCCGAGACACTCGGTGAAGACCTGCATCTGAGCACCGAGCGCTTGAAGCGCTTTCCCGTACGCGAGCCGATTCTCGTGCACCGTCTCGTGGAGTACGGTCACACCGTCCGCCTGCGTCAGCGCGGTGACCATAGGTGACTGCCAGTCCGTCATGAAGCCGGGATGTACGTCCGTCTCGATGACCAGTGGGCGCGGCATGGACATCTCACGTCGAAACGTCACCTCGTTGCCGTCGCTGGAGAAGTCGAACTCGCCACCCGCGCGGCGGTAGACGTTGAGATACGTTCCCAGATCGGCCTGACGGACGCCGCGCACGGTGATCCGCCCGTCGGTCGCCAGCGCGAGGCTAGCCCAGGAAGCCGCTTCAAGCCGGTCCGGGATGGCGGTGTGCGAAACCCCCCTGAGAGGGGAGACGCCGGTGACCTGGATGACGCGGCCGGGCTGCACGGTGATCAGGGCACCCATGCGCTGGAGCATGGAGATCAGATCGATGATCTCCGGTTCGGTCGCGGCGTTGCGCAACTCGGAGTCACCCGCGGCGACGACCGCACCGAGCAGGAACTGCTCGGTCGCACCCACGCTCGGGTACTTCAGCTCGACGACCGCGCCCTTCAAGCTGCCCACCTCGGCCGTCAGCTTGAAGCCGGTGTCGGTCCGCTCGGTCACCGCACCGAACGCGCGAAGTACCTCCAGATGCAGATCGACCGGACGTTCGCCGATGCTGCAGCCACCGGGTTTCCAGAGTTCCGCGTAGCCGGTGCGGTGCAGGAGCGGCGCGCAGGTGAGTACCGGGATCCGGCTGCGCACATGGAAGTACTCCAGATCCCGCGTCGCAGCGGTGTGGATGTCGCGCGCCTGGATCCTCAGCTGACCGTCCGCTGGCTGCGTGGTGCTGCACCCCAGCAGCTCGAGCAGCTCGGTCACCAGCCGGGTGTCGACGATCTGCGAGATATTCTGGATGTGCACGAGCTCGTCGGTCAGGAGTGCTGCGACCATCAGCTTGGGAACCGCGTTCTTCGAGCCACGGATCGTGACTGTTCCGCCGAGCGGATTGCCGCCTGTCAGGTGTAGGGCGTCGCCGTCATCAGCCATCGTGGAGGTGAACTCCTTTATTGATCGAGTCAGGTTGTCTCGAAGTTCGTCGTCGCGGTCAGCAGCATGCTCTTCAAGGTGAGTGTGTGTGTTCCCCGGGACAGTTTCTGCAGCGCCGGATCGATGGCGTAGGTGACCGATCCCAGGGTGTTCGCCGTGATGGTCGCGACCGCGTGGTTGTCGATGTCGAGCGTGACGGGATGCTGCGGCAGGAAACCCGCCGCCAGCAGGTACGCCGAGCCACCGGGACTGATGTGGGTACTGGTGAGCGTAATACCGTGCCGCAACCGAGCCAAGGCGTCGAGTGCCTGACGTTGTGGGGAGTCTCGCCCGTTCCGGGCACGGACCGCCGCGACGAGATCCGGGACGAACCTGCTCGCGTCGATCGTGCCCCAGCCGCTGGCCACATCGAATCCTGTGGTAGCCGTGAAACCGGGGACTGAGGGCGTCGAGTTGTTCCCGGCGACGACATCGACTATTCCGGCTTGCGCCCCGCGCGGGCCTAGGACGTCATAGAGCACGTTGTCGATGGGACCGACGCTGCCCTGGTTCACCTGTGCGGCCAGAGCGAGCACGCCGGCGAACAGCGGCGCCGCCTCGGACGTCCCGTGCTGGGCGTCCATGGTGATATCGGGGACCGAGCGCATGGTGATGGAGCTGACCCGGTCCTGGTAGGCCGGTCGCGGGTACACCGAGGAGTAGCCGGCGCCCTCGGCGAACGTACCGCGATGCCACAGTGGGTCGGGGCCCAGCCGCCGTCCCAGGGTGTCGAGCTGGGGGACGCTGCCGCCAACCGCGGTGACCCAGGGAGAGTCGTCCCAGGTCGCGGTGTCCGGCGTCGGGGTGGTGTTCCCGCACTGCGAGCCGGCCGTCGCGAGATTCTGGACCACGCCGCAGTCACCGGTCGCCACCACCACCGGGATGCCCGCGACCGCTGCGGACAACAGGCCCGGGTCCTGCGCGGTGATCTCCGCCTTGCCGTGGCTGTACGTGCTCTCGCCCGTTCCATCGCTGATCGAGATGGCGTCGGCCAGATGGTTCTCGCTGATGTACTCCAGCGCCCGCATCATCTCCGGGGGCGCGACCTGGCTCGCGGCGTCATCAGTGATCTCACTGTCCGCCGGAGTCGCGGTGATCAGTATCTTCGCGTACGGCGCGATCAGATGGGCCGCCGTCACGTCGAGCTCGAGTTCGCTCTTCCACGCCTCACACGAACCGTAGCTGCCCAGCACGGCCATTCCCGGCGGGCATTGAGCGGGCAGGTGACCGGCACCCGAGGGATAGATGGTCTGGATTTCCGGATCGGGTAACCCGTATTTCTGGTCGAACGTCTTGATGACATCGTTGATCTGCGGGTCGTCCCAGCCCTCGACCAGCGCGATGGTCGTTCCCGTTCCGTCGATGCCCTTCTTCCACAACTCCCCGACATTATAGTCGACGATGTCCTGCGGCCCCGGGGTCGAGTCGGCGAACCGTGCGTAATCCTTGGTCATGGTGTCCAGGACGGCGGTGAGCGTCCTGATGTGCTCCTGATCAGGCCGCGGTGGCGCGACATTGTCCGGCCCGGCTTGGCCGCCCGGTGCACCGGGCGCACTGCACGACACGATGAGCGTGGCCGCGACTAAGGGCAGGACTACACGCGTGGGTATTCCTGTCATGTTCCTATTCTCGGCGTTGGTCGTGGCCCATCGTCACCAGGGTGACGGAATCGGTGGGCTAGTTCCGGGTGATCCTCCCACCACAGCCGGGGCCGGGTGGGGGCTGGGGTGGCCTCCGCTGAAGCGTCGCGGGTGTCGAGCTCGGCGTCGATAACGGCGGCGTGGCGCTGGTCTTCCCGCATCATCCGGGTCACCACCGCGGCGAGGAAGGGCAGGCCGGCGAGGTCACCACCGATCCACAACACGCCGGCGCCGATGATCTGATCCAGTCGCGGGTCCGGTCCCCATCCTCGGTGCAGCGCCTGGTAATAGTGCGGGGCGATCAGCGGTCCCAACCACAGGGTCAATCCCAGCACCCCATCGAAGACCACTTCCGCGACGCTGATCGCCATGGTCAGCAGGTACGGATCCGCGCGTGGAGTGGGGTCGATGCGAAACCGGGTCCAGAAGTAGAGGAACCCGGCGGCGACCAGTCCGACGTCGACCGCCGCGCGCAGCGCCGCTGATCGCAGGCTGGCCTCATACAGCGGCGTGAGGTAGAGGACGAACAGTGGAGCGATCAGTGCGGCGGTCACCACCACGGGGAAGGTCAGGGCGTGCGCGACCGTACTGTGCAGGACCCGGCCGGCCGCTCGGGTGGCCGGCTCGGGGAGCACCGCACGCAGCAGGGTCAGCGGCGCGCCCAAGGCCAGGAACATCGGTGTGATCATGAGCAGCGTGATGTTCTGCATCGCGCGGTCCCAGAACAGCGTGTCAGCATACACCCCGACGACGCTCACCGTCACCAACAGGATCGACCCCAAACCGATCAGGAACCACCACGACCGACCGACCGGCCACGCCACGGCCTCTCGACCCGCAGCCTCCCGGTCTGCGGCGCCCCGGCGCACCCGGCGCACCCCCAGCCCGTAAGCCACCCCCATCGCGGCCACCGCCACCAGCGCCACCGGGTTGGGCGTCCACTCAGTCAGCAGCCGCTCCCACGTCAACGGCGGTGGAGAAGCCAGATCCATGCCCACCCCGCCAGCGTGCACCCCACCCGGCGATCGGCGTCACCCATCCCCCGCTGTGCCCTGGCCGACGCCGATGCGCTGGCCCGCGAGCCGCTGATCCGGCAGGAGGACGACCGGGCCGATCCGGTCGCTGTCGGCGTACTTTCGGGTAGGGGTCAGCGCACGAGAGGCTGTTGGTGATCATGGCTCGGTGGAGCGACTACACGACCGGTGAGCGGATCAAGATCCTGCGTGGGCAGAGGCTGACCCAGGAAGGGCTGGCCGAGGCCACTGGTCTCTCGGTGGCCACTATTCGCAAGGCCGAGCGGGACTTGGGCGTGGGCTTGCCGTCACTGCTGCGGATCTCGGCGGCTCGATGCCGTGCAGGCGGTCATCGGCCCTGACGTGGCGATCGAGAACACTTTCCTACAAGTCACCGGACGACGGACAAGTCTACCGTTACGCCGTGTCGTTCGATTCCGCTGGGAACGTCACGCCTAGCGGGCCACAGGATTCTGCTGAATGTGCGGCATACTGTAACACCGGTCAACCACGGTGCCTCTGACCCCCACCGAAGGGATCTCGAAACCATGGCCTCCGTAGGCCCCTTAAGTAGTGCATCACCGTGCCGCTCCTAGGCGGACGATCGCATCTCGCGCTGCGGTGTCGATCCTTTCCGACAAGTCGAGTGGTAAATTCCGCACAAAACTCAGATAGGTTCGGGCGCCACTCGAGTCACGTCTGAGAAGTCGCAGTACTTTTCTCGACAGGAATTCGTTCCTGTGCGAATTCCTGTCCGGATCCATGCGTTCCGGATCGCCTGGATTATGCCAGGCAACCTTGGTGCTATGTGCTTCAGCCCCCGCATCGACGAACAGCTGCTGGAGTTCGACAGGGCTCATGGCTGCCTTGGCGATCTGGACTGCCACGAACTGAAAGTATATGTAGTCAAACAGCAGTTTCCAATGGCCATCCGTATCGAGATTGTAACTCAAGAAGTCGGCCACTTTAGCATTCCTGAGAATTTCGGCGAGGTCCTGAATTTTGTCGGTCTCGAAACCCAGAATTTGGGTCAGCCGGTCTTTGTCTACTTCCAGCTCAGCGACCTGCGTCTTCAGCCGAAGCACGGCGGGGTCTATCGGAGACGTCGTCAGCCTTCGAGCCCAGATCGACAGATCCAGCTTCCCCCGATCCCGCCTGGTCAAACTCAGGTCGATGTAGGTAAGGCCAGCCAGGTCCACGGGATGTTTGGTGTCGCCATAGCTGCAAACAATCGCCTTCTGCGGTCCCAGTGCACCGGCGAACAACCCGTATTCGATCAGCACGTTGTCACGCGGCTGTAGTACGGTATCGCCCCTGTACCAACCCCTGTCGTCAGGCCCGAAGACGAGAACCGCCGCGTCCACACGACGGCTGATGTCAATAAGAATTCTCATTGTCTGCTCGCCCGGTAAGAACAATCCTGGCTGATCCCAGATAATCGCTTCGTGGTCCCGTTCCTCTAGCCAGAGAGCAATATCTTTAGCCAGCTCCAAGCTTTCCCTGGAGCTGCCGATAAAGATTTTCATGGGGCCTCCCGATGATCTGCTCGCGATCGACCTCATGATACCCCAGTCGCAGGCAATCGACTCCTGTGATTCGCCACTGCGCGCCAGCGTAGCTAAAGCGATTGTTGCGTTGACGGAAAGTAAGCATTCAGGTCGGTGATTGATCTTTGGCGTGCCGGTACGTGACGGGCTGGCTGCGAGCAGTAATGATCTTGAACTGTGGCTGAATTGGATGATCTACACAGTCGGAATAGAACAACAAGTCCATCGAAATCGGCATCATCGCAGGTCGCATTGGGGTGGTGAGCATCCCCAATGAGTGGGTGTTACATCGCCCGGAAGGCAGCTGTGGGTGCGGGGTGAATCTGGCTAGTGTCCAAGGGTCGCTGGGCGGCTGCGCGCCGAACGTTCAGTGCTTCACGCCACACTGGTCGCTTCGGTGTCGCCGTGGCGAGGAGTCGTTCGTGGACCGCATCATCACCCGTCTCGGGCTCACCGAGGAGGACCCCGAGCTCCTGCATGACCGGCGCGGCACCACGGTCTACAAGATCGGCGCCACCGCCTTGAAAATCACCAGTGGGCTCATGGCAGCCCGCGAGGGCGAGATCCTGCGTCTGCTGGGCAACCAGTCCTACCGCGCCCACGGCTGGGATGACGAACGGTCCTGGCTGACACTACAGTGGATCAACGGCACCGGCCTGTGGAACGCGCTGGAGCACGCTCACCGAGGCGAGGACAGTACCGCGACCAGACACCACATGCTCGTCATGACGGCCGACGCCGCTCGCGAGCTGGCCGACCTGCACGCGGCGGGCTGGGTCCACGGCGACCTGCAGCCCGACCACGTCATCTTCGACGGCGATCACACCCACATCATCGACCTGGCCTGCGCGCAAGGGCCCGCCGACGTGCCGTTCTACGTCCACCGCGGCGGCCTCACCCACACCACCGCCCCCGAGATCGCCGACCTCATCCTCAGCTCCGACGACCACGTCACGACCACCCCCCAGGCCGACATATGGTCCCTGGGCGCGTCACTGTGGTGGTCGTGGACCCGCACGACACCCATCGCCTACGCCGACCCGGCCGCAGGACGGACAGCGCTCTTGACCGACATCCGCGCCATCCGCCGCCACCCTGATCCCGCCGCCCTCCGCCCGTGGCCGTTCCCCGCGTTCGAGGAAGCCGTCATAGCATGCCTGGCGGCCCACCCCGAGGACCGTCCCACCGCCAAGGAACTTGCCACCAACCTCCCTTGACCTTCAGATGGTCAATTATTTCACGCAGGGGATCCCGGTGCCGGAGATGCTGGTGGTGTCCGTGGGTCCGGCATCGTTCTGGTTGGGGGCGGGGGCTGGTGGCGCGGAGGTGGTGGGCGAGGAGTCGGAGGCAAGAGCGGCGGGCATGGTGTAGTCGGCGCCCAGGACCACTCGGAGATGTCCGGCCGGCACCGTCGAGTCCCGCTCGGTCGGCGGCCCGCCGAGCATTCCGGCCAGCGTCTTCGCCGCCCCCGCGGAGCCGGCATCCGGAAAATAGATCATCGTGGTGTTCAGATGGCTGCGGCCGTTGCTGGTGACACCCGGGGTGAAGCCGGTGGTGGCCAGGGCGTGTTCCAGCGCGGCCGCCAGCCCGTTGCGGTTGGTGGCGTTGACCACGTCCACGGTGCCCGACGCCGCGTTCCTGGGCTCGGGGACGGTGGCGGTAGGAGACGGCGTGGGGGTGTGCGGACCGATCAGGTTGCGTACGAGGGCCTGGATCTCAGGCACGTCGACGATGTTGACGTCCTCGCCGGCGGGGTTGGTGCCGAAGCGGACGATCGGCAGGGTCGTGAAGGTGATGTTCCCACCGGTCAGGGTGGAGGCCTGCTGGGCGAAGGACAGCAGTTCCAGGCCGGTGTCGGCGGCGATGTTCTGCTTGGCCACCGTGACCAACTCACGCAGGCGCACCGGGTTGAGAAAAGTCCCGGCCTGCTTGAGCTGGTAGATCAGTGAGGAGATGAAGGCCTGCTGGCGGCGTTCGCGGTCGAGATCGGTGAAGTTCAGCTGCGGATGCACATTGTCACGGCGCTGGCGGACGAACGCCACCGCCTGGACGGCGTCGATCTGCTGGTAGCCCTGATGGAAGTTCGCGCCGGAGTAGCTGTCGCGGGTGTTCTCCTGCAAGCATACCGTGATCGGCGCCACCACCTGGGCGAGCTGGTAGAAGGCCACCATGGTCACCTCCACGAAGTGGTCGATCGGCACGTCCCCCAGCAACTGGGCGACCGTGTCGACCTCTTCCCGGCGACCGGCGTCGCGGCTCTGCTGCTCCAGACTGATCTGGTCGGTCACGCCCGCGGCCACCAGCTTTTTGTGTTCCTGGTCGAAGGCGAACCCATAGGCCTGCTTGATCTTCCCCTTCGCGATGCCGTCCGGGGCGCCGGGGAGGTTGACGTAGTCGTCGCGGGGAATGGAGATGCCGGTGGCCCTGGAGCCGTCACCCGGGAGGTGAACGAGCATCAACACGTTGGCGTTGTACCCGCCGACCTGTTGGTCACCGGCATGTAACGCCTGGTAGATCTCCGGTGGTAAAGGGTTACCGTTCTCATCGAGGCGGCTGTCCAATCCCATGATCAGAATGTTGGTGTCACCGCTGGCCGACTTGGGGGCATCGCCGCGGAGGGCATCCGACCTACCGATCCCGGTCAAGAGATCCTGGTATTGACTCCAGCCATATCCGGTGACGGTCAACACCAGCAACGACACCACCGCCACCGTCCAGCGAGCGATCAACCCCCACCGACGAGCGCCGTGGCGAGCCGGGCGCCGCCCGGACCCCCAGCCGTCCCGACCACCAGGTGGCACATCCCGTCCGGGACGCGCAGCGCGACGCCGGCGGTCACCGCGGGAATACCCGCTGGTAACTGAGCGTCCATCTCCACCAGCCACACCACTCCCTGCGCCTGCGGATACCCGGGAGCCGCGAGCCTACCTGCGCGAAGTCGCCGATGTTCTGCGTGTAGTCCAGTGAACTGTGCGTCACGGCGGATGCGAGTGCCGAAGAGTGGCGTATCATAGGCCAGGTGTTACACTCCCCGGCTGGGAGTCGACTGGACCTGGTGCACCGTATCGGCGCAGCGGTACTGGGAGCCGGGCTGTGCGTGTTCGGGGTCCTCGGGTTCGTCGATCGGCTGACGTTCCTCGCTGTGCCTGGCCGAGTTGTGCTCGGGTTGTCCTCGAACGGCCTGCTGTCGACGATCTCGCTTATCGTCGGAGTGGTCCTCATCGGCGCCGCGTTGCGCGGTGGCCGGATCTCCTCCACGATCACGGTGAGCGTAGGCCTGCTCTTCCTGCTCTCCGGATTGCTCAACCTCACCGTGCTGGACACCGAATTCAACCTGCTGGCATTCCGGCTGCCGAATGTCATCTTCAGCTTCATCGCCGGGATGCTGCTGCTGTTCCTCGGTGCCTACGGTCGGTTCAGCGGTGGCTTGCCGGTGGACAATCCCTACTACCAGCGTCGGCATCACGACGCTCCGGGTTCCGGGGCCGGGGAGCGCCACCGTGATGCGGAGACCGACCGCTGGGTGGCCGCTGAGGTGGCGGTCGCCGAGGGTCACGCCACGCCGCAACAGGAGCAGCTGGTGCGCGAGGACGCGCAGCGCCGTGCCGACGAGGCACGTCGGCGCGCCTGGGAGCTCTACGAAAGCCGCCAGGCACGCGACAATGGTTCGACGCGAGCACCGTGACTGCGAGATCGCTCAACAGCCAGCCGGCTCGAGCTCTCACACGTCGCTCAGCGCGAGTTCGACCTGTTGGCCGCCCGGGGCGATGGTGAACCGCCAGGCGTCGACGGCCGGTTCGCCCGTGTCCAGCCACCATTGGTAGGCGGTTTGTACCTCGTCCCAGAGGGAGCGTTCCCCGCTCTGGGACACCTCGTAGGGCGCCTCGGTGGTGACGTGAAGGGTGGCCCAGGAGCGGCTCCACTGATCCACGAAGTAC
>JBOHFI010000085.1:0-16276 GCA_050699595.1 Pseudonocardiaceae bacterium
AGCTGACCAACGGGCAAGACACGTGGAGAGCCCGGTATGCGGAGACGCATACGCCGGGTTCGGAAGGGGGCTCCGGGAAACGGACTGGTGGCGACACCGGCACCGCGCCCGGGGCCTACCTTACCTCCGGGGTGGACGGCCGGGGTCACTTCACCCGCGCCCTGTGGCTGGGCGATCAGGCCGGGGACACCCACGGAGTCGCCAAAGCCGCTTGGTCCGCCGGGGCGACGCTGGTCCGCACCGGGCACCCCAACGACGCGCTCAAGTACTTCCAACTCGGACAGGTCTGCCTCCGCGAAGCCCAGCACCGCAAACCCACAGCGGCAACCCCACGGGCTGATGACCCCCGACTACCGACGCTCACCGCGTGGCTGAACCTCAATTCCGCGACCGCCTACGCCATCATGAAAGGCTCCGATGAGGCCACCCAGTGCCTCGCCAAGGCGCACGACGGGTGGGCACCCCGCGATGCCTACGAGCACGGGGGCATGGATCGTGTCACCGCGGGGATTCACCTCGATCTCGACCACCTCGACACCGCCGAGCAGCTCGCCGCCAACGCGGTACGCAACTACGGCGAGGGCAACCGCCGGGACCGCACCATGGCCCAACTCCTCCGCGCCGAGATACACATCAGAGCCGGCGAACCCCAGGGCCTGATCCTGGCCCACCACGCCATTAACGAAGTACGCACCCTACATTCCGTCGCCGCCCGCCAGGAACGACTGATCCCCCTAGCCACCGCCCTGGAAGCCCGACCCGGCACCGACAACCAGGATCTAGCCCGGACCGCCCGGCTGATCACCACAGCCCGGATCTAACGGCATCTCTACGATGGTCAACTCCGCGTCATGACGGCGAAGTTGTACCTGCGGAAAATCTGGTCGACGGGTGCGAAGCCAGCTTCGGCGCGCTGGCACAGGATGGGGGCGCACTGGCCGCGTCAGTGGTGGTGGCTGCGATGTCATTACTGCTTTGTCGAACATGAGGAGGAACGTCGTCGACTTCGACAGCAGCAACGGGAACGCGGTCGACCCGACACTCGGTGATCTCTCCATTGCCGCACTGATCGCTCAAGTGATAGGGGCGCCGTCCGCATCCCGCCAGCCCCCGGTGGGGCGCCCCGTCCGGGGGCTCACCGCGCGGTCCCCACAGCCAGGCAGCTCACACACCATCCCGCCACCACGGCGCCATTGATCGTCAAACCGACGCGGGGATAAGCCGACCGCACCCCGCGCGCCCGTAACCTGCGCAGCAGGTCGAACACGCTGGTCAGCGTGCGGCAGGTGACGCAGCGCAATGCTGGCCGCAAGACCGCGGGTATCGACGGGGAGGTCGCTCTGACCTCCCCGTCGCGGGCGGAGGTGGCGGCGCGGGTGCACGCCACGATCCGCTCGTGGAGCACACGCGCGGTCAGGCGGGTGTTCATCCCGAAATCCGGTGACAGCAAAAAGCGGCGAGCACGAACCCGGCCAGCACGTCGGTCTCAAACTCAGCGAGTTCCTCCGGGCCCGCCGGTGACCGTCGCTTGCGCAGGTCCCGCACCACCGCCAGACCCACCGCGACCTCGCCTTCAGCTCGACCGGCACATCCCTCGTCTCAATCGAGAACGACTCACTCAAGCTGAAATTCGGTCAGGCCAGCCACGATCACCTGAACGGGCAAGAATGCCCTAGTCCAGGCCGGAACGGACCCTCAGACTCCCAACGAGAAACCACGGAACTCACGGGTTATCTCTTATAGTGGTGGTGCGTGATCAACCCTACTCTTGCCGAGTTCGACGACAGGGCTGTTCGGGTCCAACCGAACAGCCCTGTCGTCGAACTCGGCGCACTGAGAGCACCCACGATCGCTTCCTCGTTCCGCGGTATCTATCAGGCCGACCCCAGGCGGAGTGCCGTAGGAGCACACCAATGGCGGCAGTATGCCCAGACGGACCCGGCACCACCATCGACGCGGACGCCCAGGCAGGTCAGCATAAGGCAGCAGCGGCGCGGGGGACGGCTGGGGGAACTCTCACGTTGAGTGGGTGAGTCGGGCTGAGAGCAGGGTCAGCGCCGCGGCGACGGCGAGGGCGAGGACGGCGGTGTGCGGGCCGTCGAGAAGGTAGTGCCCGCCGGCGCCGAAGCTGAGGGCGAGGGTGACCAGAGCGACGCCTAGGGCGGTGCCCAGGCTGCGGGTCATGTTGACCAGTCCGCCGCCGGTGGCGGCGGACTGGGCCGGGATTGCCCCCATGACAAGGGTGTTGTTCGCCGGGGTGAAGGTGCCCAGCGCGCCACCGAGCAACGCGAGCAGGGCGACCAACCACCCGGTGGTCGGTGGCGCGGCCAGCAGCCCGGCGAGGACGGGGATGCTCACCGCAGCGCCGAGAGTGGCCCGGGTGCGGTCGGTCCAGGAGCGCGGCAACAGCCGCTCCGACCCGACCGCGGCGAGGGCGAACCCGGCGGGCAGGGCCGTGAGCACCAGCCCCGCGTGCAGTTCGGAGGAACCGCCGCTGGTCAGGACGACCGGGATCAGGACGAGCGGGCCGAACAGCACGAGGTAGCCGCAGAGCGCACCGAGCAGACCGCCGGTGACCGCGCGGGTGCGGAGCAGGGCGAGCGGGACCAGCGGGGCGGCGGCACGGCGTTGGCGCAGAACGAACCCGGCCGCCGCGGCGGCCGAGAGACCCAGCAGCACGATCGCGGCCCCACCGGGTAGCGCCCCACCGGGTAGCGACAGCCCCGAGGCGACCGACATCCCGAGCAGCAGGCTGGTGGTCGCGGTGACCAGCAGTATCAGCCCGGGTCGGTCCCACCCCGTGGTGGGGGCACGGCGTCGGGTGCGGGGCAGCAGGTAGATCCCGGCGACGACGGCGAGGACACCGATGGGGATGTTGATGCCGAACACCCACCGCCACCCCAGGGTGGACACCAGCAGCCCACCGGCGGTAGGGCCCAGCGCCAGACCGATGGCCTGGGCACCGGCCTGGATCCCCAACGCGGCCCGCATCCGATGCGCAGGGGCGCTGGTCGTGACCAGCGCGACACTGTTGGCCTGCAACATCGCCGCACCGAGGGCCTGCACGACCCGGGAACCGATCAGCACCCCCAACGACGGCGCCGCACCACACACCGCCGACGCGACGCCGAACACCACGAACCCGTACAGGTAGATCAGCTTGCGGCCATGGATATCGGCCAGGCGCCCGATCGGGATCAGCATGGCGGTCAAGGCCAGCAGATAGGACAGCGACACCCACTGCACTCCGGCCAGCGACGCATGGAACTCCGCCCGCAACGGCCGGTAGGTCAGGGTGACGATGCTGGCATCGAGCTGGCCCATGAACGCGCCGAGACACACCGTGCCCACGGCCAGCCACCACGCGTGCGGCCACTCGCGCAACCGCGCGGGCCGGGCCCGCTCCCGACCCATGACGCCCAGCCACCCAGGCACGTCGCGCATATCCTCAGCTCCGGACGGGCGCAACTCGGGCCGGTGCAGATACCGTCATTGACATCACCGCTAAGGAGTGTGGTCGTGGCTGACGATCTCGGGTACTTCGGGCCTGACAGCGTGACGTGGCGGGTGCTGATGGACCCGGCCGCGGGCATCGGCGGGGTCCGAGCGCTGTTCTTGCAAGCGCTGCACCCGCGGGCGATGGCCGGGGTACACGAGCACTCGGACCCCAGCGACTTCTGGCCGAGGCTGCAGCGCACCGCACAGTACGTGACCACGGTGGGTTTCGGCACTCGCTTCCAGGCCGACGCGGCGGCCGCTCGGGTCCGCGCGGTGCACCGGGGAGTCCGCGGCGTCGACCCGGTGACCGGTGAGCCCTACGCCGCGACCGATCCCGATCTGCTGCGCTGGGTGCACGTCACCGAGGTGTCCTCGTTTCTCGACGCGGTCGGCCGCGGCGGGCTGGCGCTGACCGGCGCACAGGCCGACCGGTTCCTCCGCGAGCAGGTGCGCGCCGCCGAGTTGGTGGGGCTTGCGGACGTACCAACCGACCGGGCCGCACTGGCCGGGTACTTCGAGCAGGTACGGCCGCAGCTACGCGCCTCTGCGGTGGCGCGGCGGGCGGCACTGCGGCTGGCGGTACCGCCACTGTCGCTGCGGACCGAGCTGACCACCCCGGCCCGGCCGGCCTGGACCGTGGTGGCCGGGCTGGCCTTCACCTTGCTGCCTCGCTGGGCACGCCGTCTCTACGGCCTGCCCGGCCTGCCCACCACCGACCTGACCGCCACCGTGGCACTGCGGGGCCTGCGCGCCGCCGCACTGCGGGTGCCCGAACGCTGGCGATACGGGCCTACCGTGCGCCACGCGCTGGAGCGGGCGCACGCAGCCTCGTGATCATGATTCGGCGATCATGGCGCGAGCAGCGCCCATGGCCGGAGCTCTGGTGCACCGGCCCGACCCTCGGGGCAGTGTCGCCGGAAGTCGCACCAGGAGCAGGCCCGGCCGACAGTAGGCGGGAACAGGATTTCCGAGTCGCCGCCAGCCGCCAGCGTGTCGGTGGCCAGCGCGATCTCCTCGGCAGCCTCCTCGGCACGCCCCAGGTGCCTGCTCAATGACTGCTCAGTATGCTCCCACTCGGCAACGGTGCCGGTGGGCAGATGGTGCAGCTCCACCCGTCGGCACTCCCGGCGCAGCGTGCGCCGGGCCGCGAAGGCATACAGCGCCAGCGCCTGCGAACCACGAGCGTCATCGGCGGTGAGCTCATGGCGACCGGTCTTGTAGTCCACCACGACCAGCTCGCCGTCCCGCTCGTCGATGCGGTCCACTCGCCCTTCCGCGACGATCCGCTGGGTCGGCGCGGAGACCCAGCGCTCCACCCCCACCGGGTCGAGATGGGGATCCAGCTCCTCGACATAGCGGGTCACCCAGTCCCGCGCGCGATCGCGGTAGTCGGCGGCCTGCGCGTCGTCCGCGAAACCCTCTCCAGACCAGTGCGTCGTCACCAGGGCGGCCGCGGTGTGCGGACGGCGCCGCTCGGGCACCAGATCGAACAACGCCCGCAACGCGGTGTGCACCACCGCACCCAGCGTGCTGTGCGCCCACGCCCCGCCCCGAGCAGGCGTGGGGCGGTCCAGGTAGGCCATCCGGTAGCGCCGACGGCAGCCGGACCACGTAGTGAGCTTGGCGGGAGTCACCCGCACCAGCGGGCGGGGCAGCCCGCCGAGTGCCAACTCCTCCTGCGCGCGCCGTGCCATCGTGCTTACCGTACTCGCTCGTCTGCGCCGGTCACCGCGACGACGCGGCCCGCGGCGGCCAGCTCCTCGATCCGCTCCAGCGCCTCGGGGTCAGTCGTCTCCTGGCCCAACGACACCGTCTTGTTCACACCGTGGTAGTCACTGCCGCCGGTGATCAGCAGGCCCAACGCGGCTGCGAGCTCGCGCAGCGCAGCCCGGTCGTGGTCGGTGTGCTCGGGGTGGTCGACTTCCACCCCGGCGAGCCCCGCAGCGGCGAGCTCAGCGATGACCTCGGGGTCGACCACCGGCCCTCGGCGGCGGGCTGCGGCGTGCGCCAATACCGGGACCCCACCCGCGGCCCGCACCATCCGGACCGCGGTGGTGACGTCGGTGTCGGCCCGGCCGGTGTAGTACGGACCTCCGGTGTTCAGAAACCGGTGGAAAGCCTCCTCGACACCGGCCACGACACCGGCTGACACCAGCGCCCGGGCCAGATGCGGCCGACCGGCCGAGACGCCCGGCGGGAGGCCGGTGAGCAGCGCGTCAGGATCCACCGGAAACCCGTCTGCGGCCATCCGTTGCGCCATGGTGCGCAACCGCATACCTCGCTCGTCCCGCAGCCGGGCCTGCTCGGCGGTGATCGCCCGTGAGGTGGGATCGAACAGATATCCGAGCAGGTGCACCGAGACCCGCCCGCCCCTACCGTCCGGCGCGATGCAGGAGAACTCCGCGCCTCGGATCAACCGGATGCCCGCAGGCAGCGCGTCGACCGCCTCGGCCCACCCCGCAGTGGTGTCGTGGTCCGTCAGGGCCACCACGTCAAGACCAGCCGCCACAGCGGCCGCGACGAGCTCCGTCGGGGTGTCCGTTCCGTCGGACACGGTGGAGTGGGCGTGCAGGTCGATGACCACGACCGCTGGCCTCCCGGACCTCGCCGCTACGAAAGCTCCGGGTCGGACCGCTTCACGCGCGACCAGCGCTTGCGGCTATAGCTTCGTCGTGGCGGCGGCAGCGTACGGTAACGGTCCTGCTTCTTGTCGCCGAAGATCAGCTCGGAGATCGCCTGAAAGACCTCCTCCGGCCTGGGCACATACTCGATCCGCTCCAGATCCTGCTTCTGCCCGGCCGACTCCACCCGCAACGTGCCGTAACCGAGCAGCTGCCCGGCGAATGGCCGCAGGAAGCTCATGTCGGTCACCTTCGTGATCGGCATCATGGAGTGCTTCGTCTGGATGATGCCACTCGTGATCATGAATCGCTTGTCGGTGACGATGATGAGTTCGAGCCACCACTCCAGCACCTTCCAAGCCAAGCGCACCACCGCACCGATCGCCACGTACCAGAGCAACGACTGCACCAGCCACAGGCCCTGTTCCGCTCGATTGACCAGGCTGGACAGCACGAAAGCGGCTAACACGATCACGGGGGTCTGCAGCAGTGGCTTGGCCAGCATCGCCCAGTGCCGCCGCACCCGGATCACCCGCCGCTCCACGGCGGGGTTGAGCAGGACGTTGGAATGTCGACCAATCATGTCAGCGCCGCACTTCCGTCATCGATCCGAATGTCGTGCCGCACCTGGGTTGGCGGTCACTGATGAGGGTACTACCGTCGGTGCTGATGACAGCGCAACCCGACCGGCGGATCCGGTGCGTCGGGGCGGTGGTGCTCGACGACGCCGGCAGACTGCTCCTGATCCGCAGGGCTAACGAGCCGGGACGGGGGCGCTGGTCGGTGCCCGGAGGCCGGGTCGAGGCCGGTGAGGCCGATCATCAGGCGGTCGTCCGCGAGGTGGCCGAGGAGACCGGGCTGGCGGTGGAGGTCACGTGTTGTCTGGGAGATGTGCAACGTCGCGCACCGGATGGTGCAGTGCTCGACATCCATGACTACAGCTGCCGGGTGACCGGCGGGACGCTGCGCGCCGGCGATGACGCGGGCGATGCCCGCTGGTGCGACGCTGCGACGTTGGCAAGCCTGCCGCTGGTCAGCGGCCTGATCGAAGCCCTCGGCCACTGGCGCTGCCTACCCCGCTGACGCCGCGCCGGGGCCCATCGCCAGCTTCGCCAGCATGTCGCGGGCCTGCTCGGCGTGCCGCGGCAGGCACAGCACGTCGTAACGCCCAGCGACCAGTTGGCTCGCCGAGGCGAAGTCCCGGCGGCCGCGGGTCGCGGCGTAACCGACGGCGGCGAACACCGTCCCGAACACCGCGCCAGTGGCCGGCGCTACCAGGATCGGGATCACACTGGTCCCGGCCTGGGTGGCGAACAAGCTGAGCAGCACCCCGACCCACAGGCCGAACCACGCACCCGACGCCGCCCCCTGGCCGATGACCCGGCCCCAGGTCAACCGGCGCAGCACCCGCTCCACCAGCATGAGGTCCACCCCGACGATCGTGACCTCGGCGACCGGGAACTGGCTGTCGGCGAGATGGTCCACGGCGCGCTGCGCCTCGGCGTAGGTGGCGTAGGAGCCGATCGGCCAGCCGGTGGGCGGGGTGGGCAGGCCGGGCATCTGGCCTTGGCCGCTGAATGGACTGGTCATGCTCGCGCAGCGTACTCCCGCAGCAGCCCCTTACTGATGATTGTCTTCTGGATCTCGCTGGTGCCCTCGCCGATGAGCAGGAACGGCGCTTCGCGCATCAGCCGCTCGATCTCGTACTCCTTGGAGTAGCCGTATCCGCCGTGGATGCGGAAGGAGTCCTCGGTGACCTCCTTGCAGTATTCGCTGGCCAGCAGCTTCGCCATCCCGGTCTGGACGTCGTTGCGCTCGCCGGAGTCCTTGAGCCGGGCGGCGTTGACCATCATCAGATGCGCGGCCTCGACCTTGGTGGCCATTTCGGCGAGCCTGAACGCGATCGCCTGGTGCTGCGCGATCGGCTTGCCGAAGGTCCTGCGCTGCTGGGCGTAGCCGACCGCGAGTTCGAAAGCCCGGATGGCGATGCCGCAGGCCCGGGCGGCGACGTTGACCCGCCCCACCTCGACGCCATCCATCATCTGGGCGAAACCCTTACCGGGAGCCGCACCCAGCACCTGGTCGGCTCCGATGCGGAAACCGTCGAACACCAGTTCGGTGGTCTCCACCCCCTTGTAGCCCATCTTATCGATCTTCCCGGGCACGCTGAGCCCGGGAGCGACCTCACCGTAACCCGTGGGCTTGTCCACCAGCAGCGCGGTGAGGTTGTGGTGCGCCTTCGCCGCACCCTCCTCGGTCTTGACCAGCGTCGCCACCAGGTTCGACATGGCGCCGTTGGTCAGCCACATCTTGGCGCCGTCGACGATGTAGTCGTCCCCCTCGCGCCGGGCCCTCGTCTTGATCGCCGCGACATCGGAGCCCAACTCGGGCTCCGACATGGAGAAGGCACCACGAATGCCACCCTCCGCCATCCTCGGTAGGTAGTGCCGTTTCTGCTCGTCAGTGCCGTGGTAGCTGATCATGTGCGCCACGATGAAGTGGGTGTTGATCACACCGGACACGCTCATCCACCCTCGGGCGATCTGTTCCACGACCAGGGCGTAGGTCAACAACGACTCCCCCAGGCCGCCGTACTCCTCGGCGATGGTGAGCCCGAACAGGCCCATCTCCCGCATCCCGTCGACGATCTCCTGCGGGTAGGTGTCGGTGTGCTCCAACTCCTGGGCGACCGGGATGATCTCCTTGTCCACGAAGATCTTGACTGTGGCCAGGATCTCCCGCTGAATCTCGGTGAGACCCGCAGTCTGAGCAAGCCGGACCATGACAGCACCTTTCGTCACGCGTACGCACGCATCACATTACGGATGCGGGCCGACGGTCACGATCGTCAGGGTGTCGGCTCCGGGGCCATAGACCCACCACAATCGCCAGGCGCCTGGGGTGTTGTTCTCCACGTAAGACTCCCAGACTTCCTCGCCGTTGGGGCCGGTTAACGACTGGTACTTGTGTGAGTTCAAGCCCGGGTGCCCGGGCCCGACGTCGCGGAGGAGTCGAAGAGTCTTCCTGACCTTCTTCAGCTTGACCTCGTGCGCCGGCTTGCCGAGCTCGTCCAGCACACGTTGCGCCTCATCGGTGAAGAACAGGGCGAAGAGCGGGGCGCTCACTCCTCGTCGTCACCGCCGAGAAGATCCTCTCGGCGGGCGACCCTGCCGTGCGTGACGTCGGCCAGGCCGAGCAGCAACGAGGCGCGCAGCTCCTCGTCCTCCCAGACCAGCAGCTCACGCTTGGGGATGCTCGCCAGCGGCGTCAGCAGTATCTCCCCGGTGGGGCGAGTGGAGACCAGGAAGCGGTCGTTGCGCCGCACACCGGCCCGGCCGAACGCTATCCGTGCGCGCTCGTCTGCGGTGACTTCCGCGACCGGCTCAAAGCCAGCGGGTGCGCTCATGTGTTTCCTCCTCAACCGGAACGGGCACCAGTATCCCATCTGTGGGCATGTGGGCAAGACCCCCTCGTGCGAGCGGAGGCGATGAGCACCCACTCGCGTAACGCCTAACATGAGGGGAAGACCCACACCCAACCGGAAAGTCGGTGCCACCTGTGGCCTCCATCCAGAGCGTGCCGTCGGTCGACGCGGTGAGGGCCGCGCTGAACGGGGTGCATGACCCGGAGATCAACCGGCCGATCACCGAGCTGGGCATGGTCAAAGATGTGACGGTGACCGCCGACGGCGCGGTGGGGGTGGCGGTGTGGCTCACCATCGCCGGCTGCCCCATGCGCGACACCATCACGACCCGGATCACCACAGCGGTGTCCGCCGTGCCGGGTGTGCGGGGCGTCCGGGTGGAGCTGGACGTGATGAGCGACGCCCAGCGCACGGCGTTGCGCCGGCAGCTGCGCGGCACCGCCGAGGAACCCCGGATCCCGTTCGCGGAGCCGGGATCGCTGACCCGGGTGTACTGCGTCGCCTCCGGCAAGGGCGGGGTCGGCAAGTCCTCGGTGACGGTGAACCTGGCGGTCGCGATGGCCGATCGGGGCCTGTCGGTCGGAGTCGTCGACGCCGACATCTATGGTCACTCGGTGCCGGGCATGCTCGGCACCACCGCCCGCCCCACCCAGGTAGAAAAGATGATCATGCCGCCGACGGCGCACGGCGTGAAGGTCATCTCGATCGGGATGTTCACCAAGGACAACACTCCGGTGGTGTGGCGGGGGCCGATGCTGCACCGCGCGCTGCAGCAGTTCCTCGCCGACGTGTTCTGGGGCGACCTCGACGTACTGCTGCTCGACCTGCCGCCGGGCACCGGCGACATCGCCATCTCCGTGGCACAGCTGATCCCCAACGCCGAGATCCTCGTGGTCACCACCCCGCAGCGGGCCGCCGCGGACGTGGCGCAGCGGGCCGGGGCGATCGCCTTGCAGACCCGCCAGCGGCTGATCGGTGTGGTGGAGAACATGTCGTGGCTGGAGATGCCGGACGGCTCCCGTAGCCACCTTTTCGGTTCCGGCGGGGGCCAAGCGGTCGCCGACGCGCTGACTCGCTCGATGGGTAGCGATGTCCCGCTGCTGGGTCAGGTGCCGCTGGAGCACCGACTGCGCGAGGCCGGCGACGCCGGCACTCCGTTGGTGCTGGTCGATCCCACCTCGCCGGCCTCGGTCGTGCTGCGCGGGATCGCCGACCGGCTCGCGACCCGCTCGCGTGGCCTGGCCGGGCGACTGCTCTCGGTGAGCCCCAGCTCCCGGTGAGCCGAGGATAGTTGGCTCACTCCCCGACGATCGCGATGGCGAAACCGTCGTAGCCCTTGACGCCCACGGTCTGGATGGCCGTCGCGCTCACCGAGGGGTCGGCGGCCATCACCTCATTGAGCCGCCGCGTGCCCTGCACGTCGGGGTCCGCGCTGTGCGCGTCGACCACGGCCCCGTCCCGCACCACGTTGTCCACGATGATCACGCCACCGGGTCGGGTCCGGCGGACTGACCAGGCGAAATAGTCGGCGTTGTGCAGCTTGTCCGCGTCGATGAAGACCAGGTCGAACGGGTCGACCTGGTCTTCATCGATCTCCTTGGCCAACTGCGGCAACGTATCCAGTGCCGCGCCCACCCGCACGTCCACCAGATGGGCGAGGCCGGCACTGACGATGTTGGCGCGCGCCACCTCGGCGTGCTTCGGCACGTACTCCAAGGTGATCAGGCGGCCGTCCGGCGGCAGCGCCCTGGCCAGCCAGATCGTGCTGTACCCGCCGAGTGTGCCGAACTCGAGGATCCGGCGCGCGTTCACCAGCCTGGCGAGCAGGTGGATCAGTTTGCCCTGTGTGGGTGAGACGGCGATGGCCGGCAGTCCGGCCGCGTCACTGGCCGCGAGCGCGGCGGCCAACGCCTCGTCGGGTTCGACGAGTGCGCCGGTGATGTAGTCGTCGACCGCCGTCCACTGCCGCTGGCTCATCGCATCCTCACTGCCGTCGGGCTACCTGACAACCATGGTGCCGCATCCGCGAGGACGCCGTGACCCGATCTCGCCGGGCCGCCGACGGCCCGCCTACAGCTCCGGGCCGCGGGCGCGCAGGTCATCGACGGTGGCCATGGCCTGTTTGAGCTCACCGAGCCACTGCTCGGCATGCTCACCGACCAGTCGCACCGCCCAGGCGAGTGCCTCCGAGCGGGACCGTGCCACCCCGGCGTCGACCAGGATGTCGAGCACCAGACGCTCGGTTTGCCGCAACCGGGTCATCACCGGCACCGACAGCGTCGTGAACATCTCCTCGGTGCCACCCAGCCGAGCGCCCCAGGCCACCTTACGCCGGTAGCGGTGCTCGGCCTGCCGGGCGATCTCGATCCGCTCGTCGCGGGAATCCTCCCGGAACCGGCTGATCCGGCCCGCCTGCGCCGCGGCTCGCTCGACGTCGTCGCGCAGCTCCTCGCCCAGCGCGGGCAGCTCACCCACGATGATGATCTCCTCGCGGTCCGCGCTGACCTCGACCTCACCGGTGAACCAGCCATCCGGCAACCGCCCCGCGAACCAGGCCTTGGCATCGTCGGCCGACGGAAGGTCAGCCTGCTGCCAGCCACCGCGCCCGTGCCATTGGCCGCCGGAGCGCATGCCATGCGGCCGTCCTCGTCCCACCATGGTGTCGTCCTCTCACATCGCCCCTCTGCATGTGACGATTACAGCATTACAACTATTACGAAGTCGAGCACATCGTGTACGCCGACGGCGAAACGGCGGCTAGGAACGGCCTCGGAGCTGCGCTTGTAGATCTTCGGGGGAGGTCACCGGCCGGTCACAGCTGAACCCGTGGCAGACGTAGGCCGCCGAGACGCCCCCCACCAGGCCCCGCCCGGCGAGCACGGGAGAGTCCGCACCGGGTTCCCCCGCCAGCACGACCGCTCCACCAGGCGCCGCCCACCGGGCCCGAGCCTCCAACGCGGCGCGGGCACCGTCCCCGGCGGCGCCGATCACGGCGATCTGCACCGGCCCGTGCGCCAGCGCCTCGGCGGCGCTCAGCCAGTGCCCGGCGGCCTGCGGCGCCTTGGCCGGCACCACCCCGGCCCGCGCCACCGCCGCCTGCGCCGCCGCGCTGTAGGCCTCCACTCCGGTCAACGCCGAAGCGGTGACCAGCGCGGAGGCCAGCGCGGAGGCGCCCGCCGGGGTGGCGTTGTCAGTCGGGTTGGTGGGGCGGCGGAACAGCACCTCGGCATCAGCGGCGGTATCGAACCAGGCTCCGGCGTGGTCGGGGTCGGGGTCGGCGAAGTGTTTCTGAGTCAGCTCCAGAACCGGCAGCGCGGCGCGGCGCCAGCGGTCCGCACCGGTGACCTGGTAAAGCGCGAGCAATCCCTCGACCAGCCAGGCGTGGTCAGCCAGCACCCCGGCGGCCACACCCACCACGCCGTCGCGAGAGCTGCGCCGCAGCCGGCCATCGACCATATGCGTACCCAGCATCAGCTCCGCTGCGGCGGCCGCCGCAGCGATCCACTCCGGGCGCCCCAGCACGCCTCCCACCTCGGCCAAGGCTGTGATCGCCATCCCGTTCCACTCGGTGACCACCTTGTCGTCCCGGCCCGGCTGTGGGCGGGCGGCCCGGGCCGTGAGCAACGCAGCGCGCACTCGCTCCCAGCGCTCGGCGTCCTCGGGCTCGGCGGGTAGCTGCAGCACCGAGGTGCCATGCTCGAACGTCCCGGCCGGGCTCACCGCCAGCAGCTCCGCCGCCCACTGACCGTCAACGGGCCCCAGCACGTCGATGAGCTGCGACGGCGTCCACACGTAGGTGGCGCCCTCCACCCCGGCGGTGTCGGCGTCCAGCGACGCCGCGAAGCCACCGTGGGCGGTGCCCAACCCCTCGAGCAGGAACGTCGCGGTCTGCTCGGCCACCCGCCGAGCGGTCGTCGATCCAGTCAGCCGAGCCAGGTGGGTGTAGACGCGCAACAGCAGCGCGTTGTCGTAGAGCATCTTCTCGAAATGCGGCACCACCCAGGCGGCGTCGACGCAGTAGCGCGCGAACCCACCGGCGAGCTGGTCATACATCCCGCCCCGCGCCATCGCCTCACACGTGCGCTGGGCCATCGACAGGGCCGGCTCCGAGCCGGTCCGCTCATGGTGGCGGAGCAAGAACTCCAGCAGCATCGACGGCGGGAACTTCGGGGCGCCACCGAACCCGCCGTGCTGGTGGTCGAACTGCGCGGCCAACGTGTCGAGCGCAGCGGCCAGCACCTGATCGTCCACCGCGGACTCGGCCGGCGGCGCGGCCCGTTCGGCGAGCTGCTTGGCGATGCGCCTGGCCGCATCCCGAACCTGGTCACCGCGATTGTCCCAGGCCTGACGAATGGCGATGAGTATCTCGGGGAAGCCGGGCAAGCCGTGCCGGGGAGAGGGCGGGAAGTAGGTACCGCAATGGAACGGCTCGCCGGTGGGGGTGAGGAAGCACGTCATCGGCCATCCCCCATGGCCGGTCATGGCCTGGGTGGCCTCCATGTACAGGGAGTCGACGTCCGGGCGCTCCTCCCGGTCCACCTTGATGTTGACGAAGTTGGCGTTCATCACCGCCGCGATATCCGGGTTCTCGAAGGACTCATGCGCCATCACATGGCACCAGTGGCAGGCGGCGTAGCCGATGGACAGCAGCACGGGAACACCGCGCCGCGCCGCCTCCGTGAACGCCTCGTCGCACCACGGCCACCAGTCGACCGGGTTGGTGGCGTGCTGCAGGAGGTAAGGGCTGGTGGAACTCGCGAGCCGATTCGCCATGGCGGCAATCCTGCCCGCCTCAGCCGCAACAGGGAACCTCGTGAGTGACATTCAGTGCCGGAACAACACTGTTTACTCACTCACGAGGCTGCTCGTCGAAGGACTTCGGGAGCCGGCGCAGGTGCTTGTTCATCGAACGCACCAGCAGCGCAACGGCCAGGAAGAAGAGCAGCAGCACCACCAAAGCGACCGGCGCGGCCTTACCGAAGTCCTCACCCTGCCCACCGGGATCCGGCGCCGGCGCCGGGGGCACGAGCGTCCCGACACCGGCTATGGCCGAGAAGCCAGTAGGCAGCAGCAAGGTCATACATGCACCCGCTCCCGGACCCCGGAGAAGAGGTCGTCCTCGGGCAGCGTGGTGTCGACCAGCGAACGAGCCAGCTCGTACTCCTCGGTCGGCCACAGCTGCTCCTGCAGCGCGTGGGGCACCTCGAACCACCGGCTCGCCGGGTCGATCTGGGTCGCGTGTGCTCGTAGCGCGTCGTCGCGCAACGGGAAGTATTCGGCACACCGCACCTGGGTGGTCACCCGTTCCAAGATGTCCGGCAGCGCCGGGTCCCACTTCGCCAGCCACTCACCGAACGGCGACTGGGCGCCGGCCGCGAGTAGTGCGTCGTGCATCAGCTGCATCCGCTTGCGGGAGAGGCCGTGCAGGTAGTAGAGCTTCAGCGGTTGCCACGGCGCTCCGGTGTCGGGGAAACGCTCCGGGTCACCCGCGGCGTCGAACGCGGCGACCGACACCTCGTGGCAACGGATGTGATCGGGGTGCGGGTAGCCGCCCTTCTCGTCGTAGGTCACCACCACGTGCGGCCGAAACTCGCGGACCACCTGGACCAGATCCCTGGTGGGAACCTCCAGTGGCGCCGCCGCGAAGCACCCGTCCGGCAGCGGCGGCTTCGGGTCCCCCTCGGGAAACCCGGAGTCGATGTAACCCAGCCAGCGGTGTCGCACACCCAGAATCCGCGCCGCTTCGTCCATCTCCTGGCGGCGGACCGCGCTCATCCGCGCCGGGTGTTCGGCCAGGTCCGCTACCTCGAACGACGGGTTCAGGACGCTGCCGCGTTCTCCGCCGGTGCAGGTGACCACCATCACATCATGACCCTCGGCGACGTATCGAGCCATCGTCGCCGCACCCTTGCTCGACTCGTCGTCGGGATGCGCGTGCACCGCCATCATTCGCAGCTGCTCAGCCATGGATGCCTGCTCATCCTTCCGCCACCGTCGGTCGGGTGGACTACCCGGGCGATGGGAATGCTCCCCTATTGTTGCTGCCGGACCGGCAGGGCCATCTAGAGGGCCATCGAGGAGGTGCAACGCCGTGGCCGCTGGTCGGCTTCCCGAAGGTCGCTACGGACGCAGCGCCCCCGGTGGCCGCCGCTACGCCGTGGCGGTAGGGCTGCTGCTCACGGTGCTCGCCGGCCTGGCGGTCGCGGTGATCGGCTACCGCAACCTCGGCACGACGCCGATACGGAGCGAGACACTGGGCGTCACCGTCGTGGCGGACAACGCCGTGTCGCTGCGCCTGACCGTGATCCGGGACGATCCCACCCATCCCGCCGTGTGTATCGTCCGGGCCCGCTCTCAAGACGGGGAGGAGACCGGGCGCAAGGAGCTCTACGTGCCCCCCGCCGCCGGTCCGATCGTGCTCTCCACCGTGGTGCGCACGTCCCGACCACCGGTCACCGCTGACGTCTACGGATGTTCGCAACAGGTGCCCGCCTACCTGATCCCCACCCAGAATCACTGACCTGAGAGCCCTGTTGAGCAGGCACGATTCGACTTCGTCACCCATAAGGCCGAGGCCGAACCGGACACCTCGTGTTACCGTGGAGGATACGCACGGCTCCGGGGCAGGGCCGTGTTTTTCCGTTCCGGCCGCTGGCTGACACGCCAGCGGCTCGGTGCGGTCCGCGATAGCGGACGTCGGATCAGGAGGAGTGATGACCGTGAGCGAAACCCA
>JBOHFI010000086.1:0-15981 GCA_050699595.1 Pseudonocardiaceae bacterium
GCAAGACCGCGGCCACCCTCCGGAAGATCAGACACGACCCGCACCTGCTTCTGACCATCCTCGGCCTGAACCCCACCCCTCAAAACAACTCATGACCAGCAAGAACGACTTTGCGGTTCACCCTGGCCGGAGAGCGAGCTGATCCCTCGGCTGATAGTGGATCATTCTGAACCGGGTGAGTATCCGGACACCGATCCCACCGATGCCGACCGCACCACTCCCCTCACAGCACAGCATCCTGCGTATGTGATCTACACCTCGGGTTCCACCGGGCGGCCCAAAGGTGTGCTGGTCTGCCATGCCGGTGTGCCCAGCCTGGCTGCGGCGCAGCGTGAACGACTCGGCATCGACGCGCGTAGTCGGGTGCTGCAGTTCGCCTCGCCCAGCTTCGACGCCTCTTTCTGGGAGCTGTGCATGGGTCTGCTATCCGGCGCGACGCTGGTCCTAGCCCCGACCGAGCAGCTGCTGCCCGGAACACCCCTGAGCACGCTGATCGGTGAGCAACGGGTGACGCATGTGACGTTGCCGCCCTCAGTGTTGGCGGTTCTGCCGCCCGGGAACGGTTTACCGTCGGGGGTGACGGTGGTGGTGGCCGGTGAGGCGTGTCCGGCGGATCTGGTCACGGCCTGGTCACCGGACCGGCGGATGGTCAACGCCTACGGTCCCACCGAGACCACCGTGTGCGCCACGATGAGCCGGCCGTTGTCAGTCGCGACGCGCACCCCCGTGCCGATCGGTCGGCCGATCGCCAATACCCGGGTGTATGTGTTGGATGCTGGGTTGCGGCCGGTACCGCCGGGGGTGGCGGGTGAGTTGTATATCGCTGGGGCGGGTTTGGCGCGGGGTTATGTGGGTCGGGCGGGGTTGACGGCTGAGCGGTTTGTGGCGTGTCCGTTTGGTCCGGTGGGGGCTCGGATGTACCGGAGTGGGGATCTGGTGCGGTGGCGTTCGGGTGGGGATCTGGAGTTCGTGGGTCGGGTTGATGAGCAGGTGAAGGTTCGGGGGTTCCGGGTCGAGTTGGGTGAGGTCGAGACGGTGCTCGCCGGGCATCCTGAGGTCGCGCGGGTGGCGGTGATCGCGCGGGAGGACCGGCCTGGGGATAAGCGGCTGGTTGCTTATGTGGTGGCGGATACCACGGGCCGGGTGTGTGACGAGCAGGCTGAACAGGGCCGGGTCGGTGAGTGGCGGGACGTGTATGACTCGCTGTATGCGGCGTCGGGTTCGGCGGTGTTCGGGGAGGATTTCACCGGGTGGAACAGTAGTTATGATGGTCAGCCGATCCCGCTGGAGCAGATGCGGGACTGGCGTGCGCGGACGGTGGAGCGGATTCGGGCGCTGGGGCCCCGGCGGGTGTTGGAGATCGGTGTGGGCACCGGGTTGGTGCTGTCCCGGCTCGCGCCTGAGTGTGAGGTGTACTGGGCCACTGATTTCTCGGCTCCCGTGATCGACGCTGTGGCCGGTCATGTCGGTCGGGATCCTAAGTTGGCGGCCCGGGTGGTGCTGCGCGTCCAGAGCGCGCACGTCACGGAGGGGTTGCCGGTCGGGTTGTTCGACACGGTGATCCTCAACTCGGTGGTCCAGTACTTCCCCCACGGTGACTATCTGGTTGATGTGCTGGCCCGCATGGTGGATCTGTTGGCCCCGGGGGGGAGGGTGTTCCTCGGTGATGTGCGCAACCTGCGGTTGCTGCGCGCGCTGGCCACCGCCGTGGCGTTGCGTCGGGATGAGGCCTCGACCGAGCCGGCGGTACTGCACCGGAGGGTCGAGCACGCCCTCCGAGTGGAGAAAGAGCTGCTGGTCGACCCCGAGTTCTTCACCGCCCTGCAAAACCACGTCGTTGACCTGGGTGGGGTGGACATCCGGATCAAACGGAGCCGATATCACAATGAGCTGACCTGTCACCGTTATGACGTCGTGTTGCACAAGCACCCGATCACACCGTTGTCGCTGGGCCGGGCCTCACGGTTGGTGTGGGGTGAGCGGATCGGCGGGCTAGCGGAACTGGGTGACTATCTGAGTACTCAGTGCCCGGATCTGGTGCGTGTCACCGGTGTCCCCAACAAGCGCGTCGCGCACGAGGTCGCTGCCGCGCGGGCGTTGCAGGCCGGTCACTCGCTCGCGGGTCTGCTCGAGCGTCCCGTTGACGTGTCCGGTGGCGTCGATCCCGAGGACTTGCACGCGCTGGGTGAGCGCTGCGGTTACTGGGTGGGCCTCACGTGGTCGAGTACCGGCCCCGACGTCCTTGATGCCGTGTTCACACCCTCAGCCCAGACCGGATCAGCTGTTCCCATCGATCTGTATATGCCGGCCAACACCACCGACCCGGCGGTGACCCCGCTGTCATCGTTCACGAACAACCCCACAGTGGCTCGGGGGACCAGCGCGCTGCGCGAGTACGCGCGCGAACGCCTGCCCGAGTATATGGTGCCCGCTGCGGTGGTCATGCTCGACGCGTTGCCGGTGACCTCGAACGGGAAGTTGGACCGCAACGCGTTGCCCGCGCCGGAGTTCGGGTCGGCGGGGACCGGCCGGGTACCGCGGACCCCGCAGGAGCAGCTGTTGTGTGAGTTGTTCGCTGAGGTGTTGGGCTTGGCCACAGTGGGTGTCGAGGATGATTTCTTCGATTTGGGTGGGCACTCGCTGCTGGCGACCCGTCTGATCGCCCAGATCCGGGCCACTCTCGGTGTGGAGCTGGGACTGCGTGCCTTGTTCGAGGCTCCGACGGTGGCCGGGTTGATCGCGTATCTGGGTGGTGCGGGCCAAGCAAGGTTGGCGTTGACGGCGTGTGAGCGTCCGGATCCGTTGCCGTTGTCGTTCGCGCAGCGTCGGTTGTGGTTCCTGCACCAGGTGGAAGGCCCGAGTGCTACTTACAATATTCCGCTGGCGTTGCGCCTGTCCGGTACCTTGAACCGGGAGACGTTGCAGGCCGCGTGGGGTGATGTGATCGCCCGGCATGAGAGCCTGCGCACTGTCTTCCCCCAGGTTGAGGGGGTGCCTTACCAGCGGGTGTTGGACGCGCGGACCGCTTGTCCGGCGTTGTGGGTGACCGAGACGACCGGGGTTGAGTTGTCTGAGGTGGTGGCGGGAGCGGCTCGGTGCGGGTTCGATCTGGGTGCCGAGGCGCCGGTGCGGGCTGAGTTGTTTGTGGCGGGGCCGGATGAGCATGTGTTGTTGATTGTGGTGCATCATATCGCCGCTGATGGTTCGTCGTTCGGTCCGCTGTCACATGATTTAGCTCGGGCGTATGGGGCGCGGTGTCGGGGTGCGGAGCCGGGATGGGCGCCGCTGCCAGTGCAGTACGCTGATTACACCCTGTGGCAGCATCGGTTATTGGGTGACCAGGCTGATCCGGACAGTTTGTTCGCTACTCAGGTTGCCTACTGGACCGATACCCTGGCTGGGTTGCCCGCAGAGGTGACGCTGCCCGTTGACCGGCCTCGTCCGGCGGTAGCCTCCTATCGCGGCGGTAATGTACCTGTCCGGCTGGGACCGGAATCACATCAGGCGTTGCGGGAGTTGGCCCAGCATGCTGGAGCCAGCCTGTTCATGGTCCTGCACGCCGGGCTTGCCGCTGTGCTGTCTCGGTTAGGCGCTGGTGAGGACATCCCGGTGGGTAGCCCGGTCGCCGGGCGCACTGATCAGGCGTTGGACGATCTAGTGGGGTTTTTCATCAACAACCTAATATTGCGCATTGATGTCTCTGGGAACCCCACCTTCACGCAACTGTTGTCCCGGGTCCGGGAGACCGCGCTGGGCGCCTACGCCCACCAGGACGTGCCGTTTGAGTACCTCGTCGAAGTCCTCAACCCCGCCCGTTCGCTGGCGCGCAATCCGCTGTTCCAGGTGGTTCTGAATTTGTTGAGCTTCTCCAAGATTGAGTTCGACCTACCTGGACTGGACATCGCTTTTTTCTGGACGACACCACCGCTCGGCGTCGCCAAGTTCGACTTGACGGTCAGACTGGTCGAGCGGCGCGGTGTGGACGGGGTCCCTGAGGGCATCGAAGGGGTTATCGAGTACGCCACCGATCTGTTCGACCGTGCCACTGTGGAATCACTTGCCGCGCGGTTGGTGCGTCTGCTGGACGCAGTGGCCGCCGACCCAGACCAGCCTATCGACCACGTGGATCTCTTCACTCCCGAAGAACGCGCCCGGTTAGTGGAATTTGTCGGTCGTGTGGATGACCAGGTCGAGGGTCGTGGGTTCCGGATCGAGCCATCGGTCAGCGCGGGTCTGGCGCCTCAGACACCGCAAGAGCAGCTGATGTGCGAGTTGTTCGCTGAGGTGTTGAGTCTGGCTGAGGTCTGCGTCGACGATGACTTCTTCGACTCAGGCGGGCATTCGATGTTGGCGACTCGCCTGATGGCCCGGATACGCGCCGGCTTCGGCGTCGAGTTGGGGCTGCGGGCGTTGTTCGAGGCTCCCACGCCGGCCGGGCTCGCCGCACGACTGCCGATGGATGATCCCGGGGACGCGTTCGATGTGATAGTGCCGTTGAGGACCCAGGGCCGCCACCCGCCACTGTTCTGCATACACCCACGTGGAGGAATCAGCTGGTCCTACTGCGCGCTGATAAAATATCTTGGTCCGGACTATCCGATCTATGGGGTGCAAGCGCGTGGCCTCGCTCGGCCAGAGCCGCGCCCGACCTCCGTCGAGCAGATGGCGGTCGACTACGCCGACCAGATACGCACGATCCAACCAGCCGGGCCGTACCGCCTTCTCGGCTGGTCCTTCGGAGGCCTCGTCGCCCATGCCGTCGCTACCGAGTTCCAACAGCGCGGCGAACAGATCTCCCTGCTGGCCATGCTCGACTCCTCTCCAACGCCCGGGTGGCTCTCACATGACGACACTCCCACACTCGACGAGCCAGACATGCTCATCGCCATGCGCGGCCAGGGCGGCACGTTGGTGAGCCTTGAGGAACATCACCTCTCGGCTGTCGCCAAGATCTCAGCCAACAGCTCCCGTATCGCGACTGACTTCGTTCCAAGCTGTTTCCATGGAGACCTGCTGCTCTTCACCTCGACAATCGATCAATCCGAGGACACGCCGACATTCGACACATGGAGGCCGTACATCGACGGCAAAATCGAAAACCACGACATCGCCAGCAGACACCACCACATGACGCGCCCCGAATCGATGGCCCAGATCGGGCCTATCCTGGCGGCCAAACTCAACGAGATCACCAGCAACACCTAGAAATCACTCACGCACCACCATCTCATCAGGAGAGTCGGACTATGACGAATCCTTTCGAGGGCACTGGACCGATATGCGGCCCCAAAGTCTCATCGACGCCATGAACAAATGATCACTTGGTATGAAGAGTCACGGAGTGTTGAACACCAACACCCGAATCGGTTCCGGTCCTACTCACGCAAGGACGCAGAAGCCGCGTTCTGGCCCGGCTTCAACGACGACGTCTGACGTTGTCGGACTCTTCTAGCGTCCTGTTTTAGGGGGTTGACAGTGCAGAATTTAACCGATATCGATTTCGACGCCTTGTCGCGTTTCGACGAACGATACATTTCCGACAGGTCGGCCTGCATTGATAACACATTACAGTCGGGCGGAATCCTCCGATTGACCAATTTTTCGTCAAGCGCGGATGAGGTGAGGAACGTTGGTCGAAGCTTTTTCGGCCTGCCGAGTTCGGTGAAATCTCGGTATGCGATGACTGGAGGGACATATAGTAATGGGTGGGGTTGCGTCCCGGTCTCCAACGGGTGTGCCGACGAGAGTGCGACGAATCCGAATATTCTCGAGTTTTTTCGGTGCGGCCCCGCATCATTTTCCGATGATGCATCCAAGGGTCGGTATTATCCGATAAATCAATGGCCGTCCGAACTCCCCGACCTGCAAAGAGTATTAACCAGGTATTCGCGGCGGATGCTGTCTGTTGGTGGTTTGGTGCTCCGAATGTTGACGCGGGTGCTAACTATCGAGGAGTCATTCTTCGTCGAGCGCACCAGGCAGACGATATGGAGTCAGGGCGTTAACTACTACTCCAGCCTCGGGCGCGTTGGGCCTGCGCGCGATAGTCAATTGCGCATGCCGTCACACACGGACTTCAGTACGGTGTCGCTAATTGAACGTGACTCAAATTCGATCCCTTTGCAGGTAGAATCTCGTGGATCATGGTCTGATGTGCGGCACGATGACCGGACGGTCATCGTTATTCTTGGGGATATGATGGAACGATGGACGGGAGGTCGATGGCGGGCGACGCAACATCGCGTCTCAGCTCCTCTCGATGACAATTCGGACGAGGATTTAATATCCCTGGTTTTTTTCCTTGCGGCAGACTCGGATGCAATTATCTCACCACTACCCGAGCCATGCGGAGGTAGTGTGAAATTCGAGCCGATTAAAGCTGGTGAATACATTCTGCAAAAGATGGCCGCGCTTAGATTGCAATGATCAATCACTCATGTCGGCGGAGCTTTCACGGGAGCCGGCGCGGTGACCGGGACGGCTGGGTACCGGGGTTTCGACCGGGCCGCTCTCGACCGCGAGTATTCCCCCAGCTCATGTGTCCGGGATGTGCGCCCGTACCTTGAGTGGTACGCGGAGCGCAGCGCCGAGGCCCGGCGTTGCCACCGGGTGCTCATCGGCCTGCGCTATGGGGACCGGCTGGACGAAACGCTGGACTTCTTCCCGGCGAACCAACCGGCGGCCCCGCTGCACGTGTTCGTCCACGGCGGCTACTGGCAGGAACTCAGCAAGAACGAATCGTCGTTCACGGCTCCAGCGTTTCTGGCGGTGGGTGCGGCGTTCGCGGCCATCGGCTATGGATTAGCACCCGCGCACGGGCTGGAGGAGATCACCGACATGGTGCGCACCGCGCTGCGCTGGTTGGTTGCGAACGCGGTCGCGCTGAGGGTGGATCCCCGGCGGATCCACGTCAGCGGCACGTCTGCGGGAGCACACCTGGTCGCCATGGCGCTGCTGCCCGAGGATGTCCGCGGTGCTGTGGCCGGAGTGACCCTGCTGAGCGGCGTGTACGACCTAGAACCGCTCGTGCACACCTATGTCAACGACAACCTCGGCCTGACTCGCGAGACCGCGCACCGCAACAGCCCCCTTTACCATCTTCCGGCGCGGCTTCCCCCGGTCGTGCTCGCGCGGGGCGGGATCGAGACCGGTGAGTTCATCCGGCAGCATGAGTGCATGGCTGCGGAGCTGGCGGGAAGGACCACCCTCGTCGAGGTCGTCTCCCCGGCGCGCAACCACTTCGACCTGCCCCACGAGCTGGCCGATCCGGACACGGCGCTCGGGCGGGCCGTGCTCACCCAGATGGGACTCGCCCGAGCCGATGGGGGGACGCGGTGAGTGACGACCACCCGTCCGAACGGTATCCGATGTCCAGTGCACGATCGGAGCGGGAAGGCATGGTTATGGAGGAACTCAGTCGGGAAGCGGCCGAGGAACGGGACGCCGACGATGAGCTCGCGCCGTTGCGCGAACAGTTCGTCATCGCCGACGAGACCATCTACCTCGACGGCAACTCGCTGGGCCGATTACCTGCCGGCACGCCGGACTTCCTGGCCCAGGTGGTCAGGGATCAGTGGGGTGCCGGCCTGGCGCGTTCCTGGTCGTCATGGATCGACTGGGGCCAGCGGATCGGGGACCAGCTCGCCGCTGACGTCCTCGGCGCCGAGCCGGGGGAGGTCGCGCTGTCGGACTCGACGTCGGTCAACCTGTACAAGCTCGCCACGGCGGCGGTGGACGCCGCGCCCGACCGGCGGACCATTGTCTTCGACACCGACGACTTCCCCACGGACCGGTACGTGCTGCAAGGGCTGGCCGAGAAACGCGGCCTGAGGCTGCGCGGAATCGATTCCCACCCCGACCACGGCCTGGATCTCCACGAGCTGCAGGCCGCCCTGGACGGGGACGTCGCTCTCGTCGTGCTCTCGCTGGTGTCCTACCGCAGCGGTGCGTTGCTGGACATGGCCGCGGTGAACGCCCTCGTGCATCGGAGCGGCGCCCTGGTGTTGTGGGACCTCAGCCACGCGGTCGGCGCGGTACCCGTACACCTCGGCGACGCCGGAGCGGACCTCGCGGTCGGATGCACCTACAAGTATCTCAACGGCGGCCCCGGGTCACCGGCCTTCCTGTACGTTCGCCGAGACTGGCAATCCCTGCTGCGCCAACCCATCTGGGGGTGGTTCGGGCAGCGCGACCAGTTCCTGATGGGGCCGGGCTACGACCCCGTTGAACGGATCGACCGGTTCCTGGTCGGCACGCCGCCGGTGCTGTCCTTGGCCGCCGTCCAGCCCGGACTGGAGCTGATCTGCCGGGCCGGGGTAGATCGGTTGCGACGCAAGGGAGTGCTGCTCGGCGAGCTGGTCGTCGCACTGGCCGACCGGTGGCTGGCGCCGCAGGGGTTTCGCCTCGCTTCGCCGCGTGACCCGCTGCGCCGAGGCGGCCACGTGTCGCTGGCGCACCCGCAGGCGTGGCCGGTATGCCAGGCACTCGCCAGTCGTGCGGGGGTCGTGTGCGACTACCGCGTACCGGACCGATTGCGCATCGCGCCGGTCCCCGCCTACACCCGCTTCGTCGACGTGTGGGACGCCATGGACCGCCTCCGTGGCATAGTCGACCGCCGCGAGTACGAGGAGTCGCCCGTCGAGCTGTCCCGCGTGACCTGAGTCGAGCCCGCCCCCACACTGCACAGTGTCGGGGCAACCCACTAGGTTTCGAACATGCGTTCGATTAGACTACTG
This sequence comes from Pseudonocardiaceae bacterium, assembly GCA_050699595.1. Lineage (GTDB taxonomy): Bacteria > Actinomycetota > Actinomycetes > Mycobacteriales > Pseudonocardiaceae. The sequence goes on from JBOHFI010000086.1 coordinate 8,736, forward strand.
GGGGTGCGACGTGGACGAGCGGTTGGGTCGGGTTCTGCGGGAGCGGGTGGAGGCGTACCTGCGCGAGGCCGAGCGGATGCTCCGCGCGGCGGAGCCAGGGGCGGCCTGGCCAGCGGTGCGGGCGCGGCTGCTCCCTCTTGCCACAGCCTGGCGGAGCCTGTTGACGCAGCACGGTTCTGGTCCCCGAGGCCGCTGCCGGCACTGCGACCGGGCGTTCCGCCCGTGGCACAGCCGGCGGACGCTGTGCTCGGTGTGGCGCACGGCGCACGCCCATCTGGTTGGCGGGTGGCCATCGGGTGGCGGTCAGTGAGCCGGCGAGCAGCGCCGTCGTCACAGGTCGATGCCGTGCTGGTGCAGCCAGATCAGCGGGTTGATCTTCTGACCGGCCGCGTTCCACACCTCGAAGTGCAGGTGCGGCCCGGTCGAGTTGCCCCGGTTGCCCATCTCGGCGATCTCCTGGCCCGCTCGGACCTTCTGGCCCTGCACCACGAGCGAGCGGTTGATGTGCCCGTAGACGGTGATCGTGCCGTCAGAGTGCCGGATGCGCACCCAGAGTCCGAAACCGCTGGCCGGACCGGACTCCGCAACCACGCCGTCAGCAGCGGCGACGATCGGCGTACCGATGGCATTGGCGAGGTCGATACCGTAGTGGAACACTCCCCACCGGGCGCCGTATCCCGAGGTGAAGACACCGTTCGTGGGCAGGACGAACTGAACTCGGCTGGCCTCGGCTTCCTGGGTGGCTCGCTCGTCGAGCAGGCGCTGACCCTTCGCCATCGCCTGCACGGCTTCGACGGCGGCAGGGTCCGCGGGCCGAGTCACCGGAAGGTACTCCGGCGCGGGGGCGGGGCCGCCGAGGCCTGTCGTTGTCGACGCGTCCTGCGCGGACGCCAGCAGCGTGGCATCGCCGGAGATCGCGACGGTGGTGTGGTCGATCGTCTGGCCCGCAGCCACGAAGGCACCGGCGGCAACGGCCGCCACCACCACCCGACCGCGCGCGGTCGGGGAGGGGGCTGTGATGCGGCCGCCGGGGGAGCGGTGTCGAGCCAAGACCTGCCTCTCCGCCTGGGGGAGTCCGTGCTGACACCGGGCGGGGGATCCCGGGGAGCTGGCGGGGACCAGCCTCCAGTCGGCAGTACTCGGACCGTGGACTGCGGGACCGTAGCCATCGGTGACGCCTGGGGGCAAGGCGCCGCTCCGCGATACGTCCAGCTGTATCGGCCAGCGTCCGTTGTTCCGCGCTGGGCGGTCTTCTCGCCCTGGGTGCGGTCACGATACGAGCTATCCTTGGCTCAATGGGCGGACGTATCCGGGTGGTCGTCGCGAAACCGGGGCTCGACGGGCACGACCGCGGCGCCAAGGTCGTCGCTCGTGCCCTGCGTGACGCCGGCATGGAGGTCGTCTACACCGGGCTGCACCAGACGCCGGAGCAGATCGTGGCGACCGTGCTGCAGGAGGACGCCGACGCGGTGGGACTCTCGGTGCTCTCCGGCGCGCACATGACACTGTTCGCCAGGGTCATCGAGCTGCTGCAGAGCAAGGGTGCGACGGACGTGCTGGTCTTCGGTGGCGGGATCATTCCCGAACAGGACATCCCGGCGCTCACCGCGCTCGGGGTGGCCAAGGTCTTCACCCCGGGCGCCACCACCCACGAGATCGTCGACTGGGTGCGCGCAGCGCTGGCCGCCGCTGTCGTGGAGTGACGTTTTTCACCGGTGCCCCGGGCCGCTGCCGGGTAGCGGCTGGATAGGGTTGACTGCGTGGATCTGTACGAGTACCAGGCGAAGGATCTGTTTCACGCCCACGGCGTCCCGGTGCTGCCCGGGCGCGTCGTCACCACCAGCGCGCAGGCGGCAGCCGCCGCCGAGGAGCTCGGCGGCACCGTCGTCGTCAAGGCCCAGGTGAAGACCGGCGGTCGTGGCAAAGCCGGTGGCGTGCGGTTGGCCGGCACGCCGGAGGAGGCGCGGCGCGAAGCGGCCGCGATCCTGGGCATGGACATCAAGGGCCACACCGTGCACCGCGTGTTGGTCACCCCCGCGTGCGACATCGTCGAGGAGTACTACCTCTCGTTCGTCCTGGACCGCACCCACCGAATCTTCCTCGCGATGGCCAGCGTGCAGGGCGGGATGGACATCGAGGAGGTTGCGGCGAGGGCACCCGAGGCGCTGGCCAAGGTGCCGGTGGACCCGGTGTCCGGCGTCGACGCCGCGAAGGCCGCCGCGATCGTCCAGACCGCCGCCTTCCCAGCCGAGGTGGCGCAGGCGGTGGCGGACACCGTCCAGAAGCTGTGGGATGTCTTCGTCGCCGAGGACGCGACCCTGGTGGAGGTGAACCCGCTCGTCCGCGACCCGCGGGGGGCGATCATCGCGCTGGACGGGAAGGTCACCCTCGACGACAACGCCGGATTCCGCCACCCTGAGCACGCCGAGCTGGCCGACGCGGCCGAGCAGGATCCGCTCGAGGCCCGGGCCAAGGCGCGCGGTCTCAACTACGTCAAGCTCGACGGGCAGGTCGGCATCATCGGCAACGGTGCGGGCCTGGTGATGTCCACGCTCGATGTGGTCGCTTACGCGGGCCGGGCGCACGGGGGCATGCGGCCGGCCAACTTCCTCGATCTCGGCGGTGGCGCGAACGCGCAGGTGATGGCCGACGGCCTGGACATCGTCCTCGGTGACCCGGACGTGCACTCGGTGTTCGTCAACGTCTTCGGTGGGATCACCGCCTGTGACCAGGTGGCCACCGGTATCGTGCGGGCGCTGAGCATCGTGGGTGACGGCGCGACCAAGCCGCTGGTGGTCCGGTTGGACGGCAACAACGTCGCCGAGGGCCGCCGGATCCTCGCGCACGCGGCCCACCCACTCGTCACGATGGTCGACACGATGGACGCCGCGGCGGACAAGGCCGCCGAGCTGGCCGCACTGACTTGCGCCAAAGGAGCCTGACCAGTGGCAATCTTTCTGACCAAGGACTCGAGAATCATCGTCCAGGGGATGACCGGCTCCGAGGGGCGCAAGCACACCCAGCGGATGCTCGCCGCAGGCAGCCAGGTCGTCGGCGGGGTCACCCCGGGCAAGGGCGGCCAGACCGTTGACTTCGACGGTGTCTCGTTGCCGGTGTTCGGCTCGGTGGCCGAGTCGATGACCGCCACCGGCGCCGACGTCAGCGTGGTCTTCGTCCCGCCGCGCTTCGCCAAGGTCGCGGTGTTCGAGGCGATCGACGCCGGCATCGGGTTGACCGTGGTGATCACCGAGGGGATCCCGGTGCACGACGCCGCCGCCTTCTGCGCCCACGCCGGCGCCACCGGGCTGGCGAGCAACCCGGTGCGGACCCGCATCGTCGGCCCGAACTGCCCGGGGGTGATCAGCCCCGGTGCCTCGAACGCGGGGATCATCCCCGCCGACATCACCGGCCCGGGCCGGATCGGCCTGGTGTCCAAATCCGGCACCCTGACCTATCAGATGATGTTCGAGTTGCGCGATATCGGTTTCTCCACGTGCGTGGGCATCGGTGGTGACCCGGTGATCGGCACCACGCATATCGATGCCCTGCAGGCCTTCGAGGACGACCCCGACACGGCGGCGGTGGTGATGATCGGTGAGATCGGCGGGGACGCCGAGGAGCGCGCCGCCGACTACATCAAAGCCAACATCACCAAACCGGTCGTCGGTTACATCGCCGGCTTCACCGCCCCGGAAGGCAAGACCATGGGCCATGCCGGCGCCATCGTCTCCGGCTCCTCCGGCACCGCCGCAGCCAAGAAGGACGCCCTGGAAGCGGCCGGTGTCCAGGTCGCCACCACACCCAGCGGCACCGCGGCGCTGATGCGCAACCTCATGAAGTCCCTCCCCTGCCGTTAGCGGCCCTTCAAGTACCGTCAACCCCGCGGGCGAGGGCCGATAACCGCCGCCAACCCTCGCCCGCGCGCCGAGTTCAAGTACTCCGATCCGGTTACATCATGGGCGCGTCGGCTAAGCGATCAGCGCGACGATGCCACGTGCCTGCGAGGGTGGGGACCGTGAGCCTCTCGCTGTCGCGTGACCCAGCAGGTGAGGGGACCCGCCCCCGCTGGGGCGCGTTGATCGGTGCCGCCTGCCTGCCCGCCGTCGCCGGCTACCTCGCTGCCGTCGTCGTGCTCGCCCTGCTCACCGCGGCCAGTGGAGCGGACAGCTCGGTGGCGGGGGTGGCTCGGGCCGGCGCGGTGGGCTGGCTGGCCGCGCACCACGTTCCCCTGACCATCGACGGGGCCCCGCTCGGCGTCCTGCCGCTGCTGCCCACCCTGCTCCTCGGCGCGCTGGTCGCCCGTGGTGCGGCCGGGGTGGCGGCCCGGAGCGGGATCCACCAGCCCGCCGATGCCGCCCGGGTGGCCGGGGTGATCGCTTGCACGCACGGCGTCCTGGGCGTTGTCCTGGCGCTGGCGGCGACCCCCGCGAGTGTCACCGCTGATCCGGGGCTGGCCGCCGTCGGCTGTGCGCTGGTCGCCGGTGCCGCCGCGGGTCTGGGCCTGGCCCGGCCGTGCGGGTTGCTGCCCGCGGCGCTGCGCCAGGTACCCGGCTGGGTGCGACCTGGCCTGCTGGCCGGGCTGTGGGGCCTCGCGGTGCTGCTCACCGCCGGTCTCGCGACGGTGCTGATCGCCCTGGTGGCCTCCGCGCCCGAGGTCGCCCAGACGTCGGGATCCGACGCCGGCAGCATCCTCGGGTTGACCGTTCTGTCGGTCGGCTACCTGCCCAATGCGGCGATCGCCGGGCTGTCCTGGCTGACCGGGACAGGCTTGTCAGTGGGGGCGTTGTCGGTAAGCCCGGTCGCGGTGCATCCGGGACCGGTGCCGGCGGTGCCCCTACTCGCCGCGCTGCCCCAGGGCCCCGTGCAGTCCTGGTGGATTGTCGTCCTCGCGGTGCCGCTGCTGGTCGGCGCTGCGGTGGGGCGCCGTTGCGCCGCCACGCCCGATCTGTTGCGGCGGCTGCGGATGCTCGGGGTGGCCGCCGTGGTTGTCTCACTGGGCAGCGCGGTGCTCGGTGCGCTGGCCGGCGGGCGGTTGGGCGCGGCGGTGTTCGACTCCGTCGAGGTCCCCTTCGGGACGCTCGCGGTGGCCGTACTGGCCGCGACACTGCTCGGTGGCTGCGCCGCCCTGCTGCTCACCTCTATGACAGAGACGCAACCAAGCACACCAGACGTCAGCGACCCCGCACCCACCGAGCGTGACAGCACCGAGCTCGACAGCGGCGCTGCCACTGTCGACTGAGCCGCTCACCTAAGCGTGCGCGAAGCGGTCCGTGGCCTCGATCAATCGGGTGGTCATCTCACCGCCCCCGGCGTGTCCGGTGTTGACGAGGTGGAGGTGGGCGTCTGGCCAGGCCTGTGCGAGTTCCCAGGCGGTGAGTGGTGGTCCACCGAGGTCGAGACGGCCGTGCACCAGGACACCGGGGATCCCCGCGAGACGGTGCGCCTCGCGCAGCAGGATGCCGTCGGGCAGCCAAGCCCGGTGATGGAAATAGTGGGTCACAATCCTGGCGAAAGCCATCCGAAAATCTGGATCGCCGTAGCGAGACTTGTGCCGGTAGCCCGGTTCCCACGACACCACGGCGTCCTCCCAGTCACACCAGTCGCGGGCGGCCTTCTCACGGGCCGTGAGGTCCGGGTCGTTGAGCAGTCGGTAATAGGCGGCCACCAGATCACCGTCCCGGTCAGCCTGCGGGGCCCCGTCGCGGAACCGGGACCACTGCTCGGGAAAGAACCGGCCGACGCCGTGGTAGAGCCAGTCGATGTCCGCCGGACGGGTCATGGTCACCGACGCGAGGACGATCTCGCTGACCCGCTCGGGATACCGCTGCGCGTAGGCCAGCGCCAGGGTGGCCCCCCACGAACCGCCCCACACCAGCCATCGGTCAATGCTGAGGATCTCGCGCAGCAGCTCGATGTCGGCGATCAGGTGTTCCGTGGTGTTCGTCGACAGGTCCACGGCGGGATCACTCCCGTGCGGTGTGCTGCGTCCCGCATTGCGCTGGTCGAACAACACGATGCGGTACCGGGCGGGATCGAATGACCGGCGAGCGCCGGGAGTACAGCCCGAACCCGGCCCGCCGTGCAGCACGACCGCGGGTTTGCCACCCGGGTTACCACAGACCTCCCAGTACACCCGGTGCCCGTCTCCCACCTCGAGCATCCCCTGCTCGTATGGCTCAATCTCGGGATAAGGCTCGACCATGGTCCCCACCCTGGCACGGACCACCCGCGACGGCACAGCCCGATGGTCGCCCCCGGCACCATGATCAGACTACGCCAGCTCGAACGCTTCGCCGCCATGGAGCAAGGCGTCTCCTAGCGGCCCACCGCGTACAAACACGCACGTGAGGCCCACAGCCGTGAACTCGACGAGACCGACCCAAAACAGGCCCGAAAACGTCGGTAATGTCGAGTTCACGGACAGTGCGAGTCATTGAGGGGGCGGTGTACGCGCATGGTGCGGGTGGCGTTCGTCGTGCATCTGGAACTCACCGCGCCTGCTACACGGTGCTTACCGCTGTCGTAGCCACCGCTGTCCGAGCAGCCGGATCTCGGCGAGATCTGTCCAACCTGTTGGTGCCACGGGGATGGTGTCCAGGACTCCCGCCGCCGTGGTGTGGTCCCCTACCCGGTGGCCGTGCAGCACGTAGGCCACCGGCTCGCCGCGTCGCCACCGGATCGTGATCCCCTCGCTGCGGTGGCGGTCCAGGAACACCCACCCCACCAGCGCCGTCTTCGGCGTCGCTCCGCCCGGGTTACCGGGTTGTGGCTTCGCCTCAGTGCCTGCCTCGGACCGCCTGGACTTGCGCGTCGGCGTCACGCTCGCGGTGTCTCCTGGCCCGTGTCATCCCCCGGTTCGTGGTCGTCTGTCTCGTGCATCGCGCTCGTGCCCCGGCTTCTTGTCCGTCGTGCGTGGGTGGCGCCAGGGCCGGGGCGGGTCCATCCTGGAGCAGCGCGCGGCTCGGTGACTCGGTGCCCGCCAGTCGCGTGGGCCTGCGCTGACGGGGGGAGCGCGCAAGGCCAACCGGCAAGGGCACCAACCGTGCGCTGGGGTAGCCCGTTCATCCCGGCCCTGGGGCCAGGACCGACGCTAACGGCCCGCCGGCCGTACAACGTCATACAATGAGGGTTATTCAGCCGGCCGTGTAGAAGTGTAGGCCGATTACGGTTGAGATGGTTGTCGCGAATGTTGCAATGGGGCGACGGTAGTCGGTGTGCATGATTCTCCAGGTCTTGAAGTTGGCGA
>JBOHFI010000087.1:0-15641 GCA_050699595.1 Pseudonocardiaceae bacterium
CCGAGGACCAGGCCCAGCAGGCGCACAACCACGCCCACCAGGCACACACTGATGCGGGGCAGCTCCGCACGAACGCCCGCCAGCTTCAGCGGGCGTGACGCTCACCGGCTAACGCCGGCGCCGTCGACGAAGTAGCGACAGCTGAGGGGTCATCCGCGCGGGTGACCCCTCAGCTCTGCTTCCCACCAGCGACCGGGAGGCCAACCGTGCACCTGGTACGCCGAGAAACGCCACGCACGGTGATCACAGTGGTTGCGCGAGGCGCCATATAAGCCAGGAAGATGTAGAGGAACAGAGCCACCGCCCCGCTTAGATCACGGTGATGACCTCGACGCCCCAGTCGGCGTAGGACCCGGGTTCGGTGGTGAGCACAGGTCGTCCCGTGGGCCAGTCCACGGTGGGGCGGCCAGCGTTGATGGCGTGCGCGGTGCGCCAGTCAACCCCGGTGGCGATGAAGCTACCGACGGCGGCCACGGCGGGGTAGTCGAGAGCATCCGGCTGCCCGAACCCAGCGCCAGCAGGGCCGTGTGGTCGAACACCACCGCCATCAACGGGGCGCTCACGCCTCGGAGGTCCGCTGCCGCCCGACGCCCAGGGGTCGGGCCGGCATCCGGCCTGCCTCCAGCTCACGCCAGAACCGCTCACCCGCCGCGGCGTCATCGTCGTTGAGATCGGGACACAGCTGCTCCCGCAGGTACACGGTCGCCGCAGCGTGACGGGCGTCGAATTCCTCCTGGGTCGGCGTCACCGTCGCCGGCTCCGCAACGAGGTCGCGAATGGTTGCGCCCCGCTGGGCCGCGAGCACGGCAAGCCGATCACGCACAGCACCATCGACCTTGATCGTGGTGTCCGCGATTCCCGAAGTATACCGGTGGAATACCTGCGGGATGTCAGGGGAGTACGTCTTCGGTGCGGCGACGGCTGGCGAGCACCGGCAGTGTCGTGAGCAGGTCGTCGGCCTCGGCGGCGTCGCGGCACCGGGCCACCGCCCGCCAGTTGCGGCCGGCGGAGTCGATCTCGACGGTGGCCAGCCGCAGTCGGCGGTGCAGCGGGCCCTGACGCCAGCGCACGCTCTGCGCCTTGTCCAGTGGTACCAGCACCGTCGTCCACCAGAACCGGCCGGAGCGGGTCACCACGAAACGCTCGTCGTGCCAGGCCCGCAGCGCCCACCACGACAGCGGCGCGAGCAGCATCGCGCGCCGAGGTGGGGCGCTGCCCGGCGGTGGGCACTCCGAGGCACCGGGCAACACCCGGTCGAGCAACCGGTGCGCCTGCTCCCGGGAACCCACAGGCAGCAGCGCCCGGGTCACCCGGGCGCTGTCACCCTCGTCGCCGCGCCGGCCCGACCGCTGGCGCGCGACGTCGACCTCCAGCCGGCACCAACCGAAGGGACGCCAGGTCAGCGGCTCGATCCACCGTACCGCCTGCACCCGACCCAGCGGGATCGTCTCGGCCCTGGTCTGCAACAGACCGCTGCGCAGCCGCAGCCCGTCGGGCGCCTCGGCGACGGTGAGCCCGAACTCCGCGACGACCCGGCGCACCGTGACCGAGCCGACGGCCACCAGCACCGGCAGCATCGAGGGCAGCGCCACCAGCAGAGCCGACAAGTCCCGCACGCCGATCACGACGGCGACGACGACCGCCACCACCAGGAGCAGGGCCGGCACGCCCAGCGCGGCGGAGGCGACGAGCCGGCCGTTGGACATCACCAGCAGCGGCTGTTCGGCGGGGGCCGGCGTCTCCTCGGGCAGGCCGTGGGCCAGCGCGAGCAGCCGCGCGCGCACCGCCCACGCCTCGTCCCGGCGCAGGTAGGCCAGCCGGCTGTGACCCGATCCGTGACCGGCGACCTCCACGCGCACCTCGGCCATCCCCAGCAGCCGGCCCACCAGCGGCGCCACCACGTCGACGGCCTGAATCCGCCGCAGCGGTACCCGGATGGACTGCCGGCGGATGAACCCGGTCTCGATCTGAAGCTCGCCGTCATGCACCCGCCAGCGGGTGACCAGCCAGAACACCACTCCACCGACCGCACCGAGGCCGAGCACCGCAGCCTCGATCCAGCTACCGGTCCGGTCCCCGCCCCACACCAGCCGAGGCGCCGCCACGACGAGCAGCACACCCACCGCCCGGCCGAAGCGGACCAGCGGTGAGAGCGGGTGCAGCCGCGCCCACCCCGCCATCGCCGGCCCGGTCACAGCCCCATCGCCCGAGCCTCGCCCACCGCGGCCAGGGTGTCCCGCAGCCGCTGAGCCTCCGACCTCGGCAACCCGGGAATCTTCGCGTCACTCGCCGCCGCCGCGGTGTGCAGCTGCACCGTCGCCAGGCCGAACAGGCGCTCCACCGGGCCGGCGGTGACATCGATGAACTGCATCCGCCCGTAGGGCACCACCGACAGCCGGCGGAAGAGCACCCCGCGACGGACCACCAGGTCCTGCTCGCGCTCGGCATAGCCCCAGGCCCGGTAGCGACCACGCAACCCACGCCACCACAGCCCACTCACCACGGCGAGCCCGACCAGCACCGCGATGCCCACGAGCTGGCCTGCCAGCGCCCACGCCGTCGCGGTGCCCACCACAGTCACCGGCACCACGACGGCGGCCCACTGCAGCTTCCGGGCCGTCCACAACCGCGGCGAGACAGGGATGAACTCCACCTCATCCATTATCGTGCCTCACCGCACCCACGGCCAGGCCGGCTTACGAGCCCTCGCCCCAGGTCACGCCGGTGGTGCCGACACCGGTCGGGATCAAGCGCCATACTCGTACCGATTCTCCTCGATTTCTCGTAAAGCTTCGATCTCGGCGCGTATCGCCCGCTCCTGCTCACTGATCCGCCAGGCCTCACGACCCAGTTCCACCAGCTCGGCCAGCAACATGGGCAGCGACGGAGCCAGCGTGGGGGCGGCCATAGCCGGGTACGGTCGCAAACAGGTCGTGGACATAGCACACCTCTTTCTGGCGGTCTGATCGGACGCCCCCCGCTGGGCCGGCCGAGAACAACAACCACAAGAAAGAGAACGAGCAGCCCCCGACAAATACGTCCGACTAGCGTCTGCGTTCAGAATCTCGCTGCCACCGACAATTCTCAGGGGAACCCTGACAACACCAGCGCCAGAGCCTCCCCCGACAGCCACTAATTTTCAGGGTTGCCCCGATTGAATCGACCCGCCGCCTCATCCACTACCTTGGGTCCACGCTCAATCTCGTTCAGCAAGGACAAGCACTACGTCGAACAAAGCCTAACGTCGACGAAACGGCATCACCACAGCATATGGACGGGTGGAGTTGGTTTCGCTGGCTGACTCGGTGCGAATCAGGACCCGACGGCGCGGCGCGGCGTCTGGCCGCGGCGGGTACGGTCCCAGGGTGTGAACACCGAGATGCCGGTGACCGTGGTCAGGACGAGGATGGTGCCGAGGGAGATGGCGACGATCTGCACCGCGGTCGTGCCGGTGGGCGCGCCGGTCGGGAGCGCGACCTGCATCGACTGCACGCGGGGTACCGACAGCAGGAAGGTGGCGATGGGTACCAGCAGGCTCAGCGCGAGCTTGACGGCGACCCACCAGTGCCGCAACAGTCCCCACTTACCGCGCAGGGACACCACGAACCCGGTGGTGAGTATGCCCTGCGCGAGGGGATGTTGACCGCCTCGTCGAACAGGCGCATGAGCTCATAGATCGCCAGCCGGAAACCGGTCCGGTCCGACATCTGAGCTGCACAAGCGAGAACGAAACCTCACTGGCGGACGGACGGGCGAGACCCGCAGCCGTGAACTCGACGTTACGGACGTTTTCGGGCGGGCGAAACGTCCGTAACGTCGAGTTCACGGACAGCGCCGGGGTTGTGCCGGCGCCTACGGCAACGCCTCTAGCCGCCGCGTCTATGCTGATTGGGCTGACGCCCGCTTCGGCCGCTACCACGAAGCCGTGGAACGCAACGGTGTCGACCGACTCCGGCTCAGTCGCGGGCCCTCGCGGAAGAACGCCGCCGACATCCGCATGGCCGCCGACGCGAGGGAAACCCTGATCACCCACCCGGCTGGTGCCGGTCTGCTCGGACTGCAAGCTGTTTTTCCGGATCGCGTCTTGTCCGAAATGCTCGATTATTGGCCTTGGGTCGGGGCGGTCTGTCTGCCCATCGGATCGCCACCAGCACGACGGTGGCAGGGAGGAAGCGACCGCCGCGACTGCTGCACACTGCGGTCGTCCAGCATGACGACGTCGCCGGGATCGAACAGCCCTACCTCGGGGTCGGTCAGCGCCTGCCGGAGCACCTTGATGTCGGCCAGCGGGCCTTCCAGCTCGGCCAGGCCGTGCGGGTCGCGGGGGAAGGTGGCATTTCGGAAGCACTCCACCACGGCGGCGGTGACCGCCCCGGCCGAGCCCAGTGCCAGGATCACCTCGCCGACGGCGCCCTTGACGCCCGGCTCGGGGATGCGGCGCCGCGACACGGAGCCGGCGGCCTCGCGCAGGTCGTCGGCCAGCAAGGTGACCTGGTCGGCCCACCGCTGGTCCTCCGGATCGAACTTGCCGGTTCCCGGCGTGATCGTCACCTCGGCGACTGCGGCCATGCTCATCCCTTCGTGGCGGGTGCGCGCGACGAGATATTACGTCGTTCCGGCTCCTGAGTCATGACGCAGGGTGGCCAGCCTGGCGTTGATCATTTCTTTGGCCGCTTGACCGTAGACCGCTTGCGCGGACAGCTGGTGGAAGGTTTTGGCGTAGAGGGCTATCTCCCGTGGTTGTGTGATCGCTAGTTCCGCGGAAATGGTTTCGACGAGGACCAGGCGCTCGTCGAACATGACGAATTGGTTGGTCCCTACCTGGTAGGCGGCGGTAGCTGGGATGATGCCCAGTCGTATGCGGGGTAGTGCGATGAACGTGAGCAGACGGTCGAGTTGGCCGAGCATCACGTCGGTGTCACCCACGGTGGTGAGGAGGGCCTGGTGGGCGAGGATGAAGTGAAATCGCTGATTTCCCTGGTAGAGGATGTGTTGGCGTTGCATACGTGTGGCAACACCGTCCGCCAGGTCGTCGGGGATCTGGTGGAAGGCGATAAGCTGCGCCATCACGGCTGTCGCGTACTCGACGGTGTGCAGAATACCGGGTACCAAGACCGGCTCGTACCAACGAAACAACCCAGTCTGCGCGTCCCGTGCGAGTGAGGCCTGTTGGCGCCTGTGGGTACCTGCTCGGCACACGCGGCGCCACTCGGTGTACATCGATTCGATGTTGCGAACGGTGGCGATCAGATCCGGTATCTGGTCGACTGCCTGGCAGTGGCGACACCAGGCCCGGATATCGTCTTCCGTCGGTGTCTGCTTACCGTACTCGATCTTGGATACCTTGGAGCTGTCCCACCCGGCCAGCGTGGCCAGCGCACGCCCGGTCAGTCCAGCGTCTTTGCGCAGGTCACGAAGTCTGTGACCGAGAACCTCCCTGGCCTGGATAACCGAGCTGGACAACAGATACCGCGCTACCCTGAAACGTACTGCTCGTGCGGGATCGCCAGAGCCCACACCTGCCGGTGGACCTTGCGGCACTGTTCGATGAGCTCCGTGTCAGATACCTCCGCACCTCCCATGAAGCGACCATTCTCAGCGAAGAGGGTGAACACGACCCGGTTGTCATCGAAGAGCCAGTAATCCTCCGGAGGGAAGCCAATCCCTGTTGCACGATGACGCGGTAGCCAACGAAGATCCTCTCCAGCGTCGATGTTCAATGGCGCCACGCTCATACCCCAGCGAGTGTAATCGCAGTGTGGAACCGTCACCACACGCACGCGGGTGATGCTCTTGCCCGCCTGCGCCGCCTCCCGGACCAGCCTGAGCCAGGGTTGATGCCACGAGAAATCATCAGGCTTGTCAGTCATGAACAGTTCGAAGGGGCCAGCCTCTTTGGCGACGTGGTAGGAATCCCGTAGCTCCAAGTGAAACGCTGTGTGGTGGAAAGTACGAAAGAGATCGTCAAACTCCTGGCCTTGCAGCAGTGCCATCAACGCCACCTTCTCGAACTTTGCCGACTTCGATGCACGTCTCGTGACCGGGAATGTCCATCTGCGCCAGCGCCTGGGCATCGCGCACCGCCGCCCCTGACAGGACATAGGTCCCGTGGCCCGTGGTGCGCAACGCCACCGCAAGCGTGGTGTCGGCCTCCAGATACTCCAACAGACTCATGGGGATTTCGACGCTGGCCTCATGGCCGGGCACACGCCAGCCCTGCACCACGTAGGTGTCGCGGTCGGTCGCGAACAGGGTGGGCGACTCTCCACCCTGCGTGTTCTTGCCCAGGAACGTTAGCTGCACAACCATCGCCTCCCGTAGATAGTTGCTCAGGTTTGCTTGATCCTACCCGATGCTCCGGGCGCGCAGTCAAGCGGGCAAGCCGGCCAAGGCGCCTCGTCTGACTTCAAGCAAACTCAAGCAAACTCCTTGGCGTGCCCTCGCTGGCGGCCCTAGCGTGACGCCCTGGCACCCAGGGCCGGGATGTGTGAGCCATCCGCACGGTCGCGGCGCCTGCCTGGCCCCCGAGAGAACACCCACGAAGGCAGACGCCCCTCCCCGACCGTGTCTCAGGACAAGGCCGTCCCCCGGCCCTGGTGTGCCACCCAGCCACACGAGCACATCAACGGGCCCATCCAGACCCTCGTCTACGTCAGCTGTAAAAATACTGGAGAGGTATCACAGGTACCAGCCATGCCCAGCTCGTACTCGAATCCACGCACATTCGGCTGGTTCCCCCTCGCCGGGCAACGCCACGCCGTCTACCGGCAAGACCACTACATCCCCCGAGGCACACCCATGCAATGCCTCTGCGGTGTGACCCATCCCCGAGGTGCCAGCGGTGACGAGGAATGGCTCTGGCCCACCTGCCACCAATGCTGGGACAAGACATGCGAACTCGAAGGCCTTCACCCCCGTCGCTGATCTTCGCGAACCGGTGCCCCACCCGCTCCTGAGTTCCCGAACTCAACAGCAGAGCTGTTTAGGTCGAACTCAACAGCTCTGCTGTTGAGTTCGGGAACCCCAGCGCGGGCGGGGCTCGGGAACCCATAGCCCACGACCGTCAAGCGCGACTGGGGACGTCGGTCGCTCGCCTCGCTGGTGTCGGGGTAGTGCACCGGTAGCGGGGAGAGAGTCGGGTTCGCGTGAAGCGCTGGTCGCGGATCGCCAGGGTGTGGTGGCCGGGTTGGTTAGGTGACGTCGCGGATGCCGAGGGCGGCGCTGGGTTGCCCGGCGGGCGGGGTGAGCGGGATCGGGGTCTCACACCGCAGCGACGTCGGACATCGGGCGGCCTCGCGAGCCGGGCGCGATCGGATGAGGCAAGGTAGCACTGGGTCGGTGCACCCGCCGACATTGTCCGATCCGGGAGGCCGGTGAGTGATGGACGTGCAGACCATCGACCAGAACTACGCTCAGCTGCAGCAGCAGGGCCGGCAGACCATGCAGTTGATCCAGACTCTGGCCGGCAAGCTCCAGGCCGCCGCGACCGCTGGGGACCAGAACGCCCGCGAATGGCAGCTTGACCTCAAGGAGATCGCGCTCGCGGTGCGCGATGAGGAGGGGCAGACCTCGACGCTGCTGGGCTCGATCCACGCGATGGTCGACAACCATGTCCAACAGGCCGCCACCGCTCCCACGCCGCCACCGAACTACCAGCAGCCAAGCTTCCAAGAGCCGAGCTACCAGCAACAGGGCTACCAGCAACAGGGCTACCAGCAGCCCTACCCCGCTCAAGCCGGCTACCCCGGCGGTGGTGGTGGCGGTGGCATGCTGCAACGATTCCTCGGCGGCGGCTTCGGGCGGGCGATCGCTACCGGCGCCGGCTTCGGCATCGGGGACGAGATCATCCAGAGCATTTTCTGACCAGGCCCATGACGGGCGTTGCAGTGACCGGTGTTGCGATGCGAGGTCGTGTTCGCCGTGAGGCGGGCTTGATGGCGATGGTGCTGGTCGGTGTCCTTGCCATGACCGGTGCGTGCGGCGGCGACTCCGGCGTTCACGGGGCGAGCAAGCGCGACACGGTGACGTTCGCCGAGGGCCCCGGGGCGGCGCCGAACTACATCTTCCCGATCACGCCGAGCCAACAGACCAGCGTCTACACCATCCAGGAGTTCCAGTACCTGATGTACCGGCCGCTGTACTACGCGCCCAAAGGGGACCAGCCGGTCATCGACGACACGCTGAGCCTGGCCGACGAGCCGATCTACTCACAGAACAACACCGTCGTCACCGTCAACATGAAAACCGACTACCAGTGGTCCGACGGCGAGCCGGTGGACGCCCGCGACGTGGTGTTCTCCCTCAACCTGCTCAAGGCCGCAGTGAAGGCGAGCCCAGCCAACTTCGGCAATTACACCCCCGGTGAGATCCCGGACAACCTCGCAAGCTACACCGCGACCGGCAAGTACCAGCTCACGTTCACCCTCACCCGCAGCGTGAACCCGCAGTGGTTCACCACCGAGCAGCTCGAGCTCCTCACCCCGCTGCCGCTGGCCTGGGACAAGACCTCCGAGGCCGGCCCGAGAGGCGACTACGACCTGACTCCGGCCGGGGCCAAGCAGGTCTATGACTTCCTCGCCGGCCAGGCCGCGAACCTGTCCACCTACGCCACCAACCCGCTGTGGCAGGTGGTGGACGGGCCGTGGCGGCTGACGTCGTACTCCCCCACCGGCCAGCTGAAGATGGCGGCCAACCCGCACTACGGCGGCCCCTACAAGCCGGTGATCCCGTACTTCGAGGAACTGCCGTTCACCTCCGAGGCGGCGGAGTTCAACCAGGTCAGGGCAGGTACGATCGACGTCGGGCACGTGCCCACCGACGACCTCCCGCAGCTGGAGGCGATCAAGCGCGAGGGCTACCACGTCTTCTCGATGCCCCGGTTCTTCATCACATACATGACCATGAACTTCAACAATCCGGTGGCCGGCCCGGTGTTCAGGCAGCTCTACATCCGGCAGGCGCTGCAGCACCTGGTGGACCAGCCGGCGATCATCCACGGGGTCTTCTCCGGGTACGCGGCCCCCGCCTACGGCCCGGTGCCGGTCGGCCCGCCCAATCCCTACGCCAGCGAGCTGGAGAAACGCGGCACCTACCTCTACAGCCTGGCGGCGGCCAGGCAGTTGCTGTCCTCGCACGGCTGGTCGGTCATCCCAGGCGGCGTGGACACCTGCGTCAACCCGGGCACCGCGGCCGGCCAGTGCGGGGCGGGCATCCCGCGCGGCACCAGGCTGGAGTTCACCCTCGACTACGCCAACGCCACCCAACCGACCGCGACGCAGGTGAGCGCGATGAAATCGGACGCGGCCCGGGTCGGCATCCAGCTCGACCTGCGAGGGCTGCCCTTCAGCACGATCCTCGCCCAGGACAACACCTGTACGCCCGACCAGAGCGCCTGCGCCTGGCAGATGTCCGACTTCGGCGGCATCAGTTTCAACACCTACCCGACCGGTGATGTCGTCTTCGGAACCGGCGGCGCGCTCAACTCCGGCAGCTACAGCGACCCCACCGCCGACAAGCTGATCGAGGCCACCCTCTACGGCAGCGACCCGAACGCGCTCACCGCGTATGAGGACTACATCGCCCAACAGGTCCCGGTGATCTTCCAGCCCGACTCCGACGGCGTTGTCGTGGTCAAGTCCGACCTCGCCACCAGCGGCTCGTTCACCGAGCTCACCCAGAGCAACCTGCAACCGGAGAGGTGGCACTTCACGTCATGACCGGCTACCTGCTGCGGCGCACGGGGCAGACCATCGTGGTCCTGCTCGGTGTGTCGGTGATCGTGTTCGCGCTCACCCACCTGCTGCCGGGTGGGCCGGCCAGGGCGATCCTGGGCATCCGGGCCACCCCGGCGGCGATCGCCGCGTTCGACCATGAGCACGGCTACGACAAACCGGTCTACGTCCAGTACTTCAGCTACCTGAACTCCCTGCTGCACGGGGACCTGGGGTTCTCCTACACGCAGAACCAGTCGGTGGCCTCGCTGCTGGCCCAGGACATCCCCAAGAGCGCGTACCTGAGCCTGCTGGCGTTGGTGATCTCGATCATCGTCGGGTTGCCGCTGGGGATCGCCCAGGCGGTGCGGCGCAACCGGTTCCTCGACTACGCGGTCACCACCGGGTCGTTCCTCGGCTACTCGATGCCGGTCTTCTGGCTGGGTCTGCTGCTGATCACCTGGTTCGCCGTGGACCTGTCGCTGCTGCCGCCGCAGGCGCCGCAGACGGCCACCCTCAGCGGCGCGCTCGCCGACCCGGCCGCCATGGTGCTGCCGGTGGCCGCGCTGGCGATCGTCTCGGTCGCGTCGTTCAGCCGGTTCATGCGCTCGGCGGCGATCGAGAACCTGGCCCAGGACTACATCCGGACCGCCCGGGCCAAGGGGCTGGCGGAACGGACAATCCTAGCGCGGCACCTGCTGCGCAACGCGATGTTGCCGATCATCACGCTGATCGGGTTGAGCATCCCGGCGCTGGTGGCCGGCAATCTGGTCGTCGAGCAGGTGTTCAACTATCCCGGGGTGGGGTTACTGTTCTTCAACGCCGCGCTACGGCGCGACTATCCGGTGGAGATCGCGCTGACGCTGCTGGGCTCGGCGCTGGTCGTGGTCGGCAACCTGGTGGCCGACTTCGCCTACGGGGTCGCCGACCCGAGGGTGCGGCTGGCATGAACGCCCCCAACCTTGATGTTCTAGCGACCCGCCCACAAGGCGGAGAGGTCCGCGCCGACGGTGGCCTGTGGCGCGCGATGGGCCGGGCGTTCACGGCGAACCGGCTGGCCGTGCTCGGGGTCGGGCTGATCGTGGTGATAGGGGGGTTCTGCTTCCTCGGGCCGTTGATCTACCACACCGACCAGGTGTACACGAACCTAGCGGCGGCGAACCTGCCACCGAGCGCGGCGCACCCGCTGGGCACCGACTACCTCGGCTATGACGAGCTGGGCCGGCTGATGGCCGGCGGGCAGAGCTCGATCGAGGTCGGGCTGGCCGCAGCGGTGATGGCGTCCGCGATCGGGGTGCTCTGGGGGGCGCTGGCCGGCTACTTCGGCGGCGTCGTGGACACGGTGATGATGCGGATCGTGGACGTGGTGCTGTCCATCCCGGGGCTGTTCATCCTGTTGTTCGTCGCCACGATCATCCCGCCCACCCTGGGCACGATGATCGCCATCATCGCGCTGTTCGCCTGGCTGATCCCGGCCCGGCTGGTCCGCGGCGAGGTGCTCAGCCTGCGCAGCCGGGAGTACGTGCAGGCGGTGACGGTGATGGGCGGGCGCGGGGCGCGGATCATGCTCCGGCACCTCGTCCCGAACTCGATCGGGGTGATCGTCGTGCAGGCCACGTTCCAGGTGGCCGACGCGATCCTGATCTTCGCGGTGCTGAGCTACCTCGGGTTCGGGCTGTCCGCGCCGGCCGCGAGCTGGGGCGAGATGCTCTCCAGCGGCACGGCGTACCTCTACGACGGGTACTGGTGGCAGATCTACCCGCCCGGGGTGGCGATCCTGCTCATCGTGCTCGCGTTCAACTTCGTCGGCGACGCGCTGCGCGACGCCCTCGACGTCCGGCTCAGACAGACGTAGGAGCTACTTCATGGGCGACCTGCTCGACATCAGCGACCTGCGGACCGACATCCAGCGGCGCCGCTCGGTCGTGCACGCCGTCGACGGGGTGTCGCTCACCCTCGGTGAGGGGCAGATCCTCGGGCTGGTCGGCGAGTCCGGATCCGGCAAGACCATGACCGGCATGTCGATCGTGCGGCTGCTGCCACCCGGCGGGCACATCGTCGGCGGCTCGATCACCCTGGCCGGCCAGGAGCTGACCTCGCTGCGCGACGAGGCGATGCGCCGGGTGCGCGGCAACGACATCGGGGTGGTCTTCCAGGACCCGATGACCTCGCTGAACCCCACGATGACCATCGGCAACCAGATCGCCGAGTCGGTCCGGCGCCACCGCGGCGCCGACCGGGGCGCGGCCCGGGAGCGGGCCGCCGAGACACTTGACCTGGTCGGCATGCCGCGCGCCCGCGAGCGGCTGGACAACTATCCCCACCAACTCTCCGGCGGGATGCGACAGCGCGTCATGATCGCGATGGCGCTGGCCGGCGAACCGAAGCTGCTGATCGCCGACGAGCCGACCACCGCGCTGGACGCCACCATCCAGGAGCAGATCCTCGACCTGCTCGAGGACCTGCGCACCCGACTGGGCATGGGAATCCTGCTGATCACGCACGACCTCGCGGTCATCTCCCGCTACGCCGACCAGGTCGCGGTCATGTACGCGGGCCGGATCGTCGAGACCGGCCCGACCGGGCCGGTGTTGCGGCGGATGCGCCACCGCTACACCGAGGCGCTGCTGGCGGCCGTACCCCGCCGTGACCAGGACGCCGGAACCGACCTCTACAGCATCCCCGGGCTACCGCCGGACCTGTCCGACCCACCGGTCGGCTGTCGGTTTCACCTCCGCTGCGCTTTCGCCCAGGACGACTGCCGGACGGTCGACCCGCCGCTGGTCACCGTCGCCCCCGGCCACCAGCACGCCTGTGTGCACCCGGTCGACTACGCCGCAGCGTCCACCCTCACGCTCACCGAGCGCTCTCCAGACAGTCGTCGCGTCGTTGATGCACGGGCGGTGCCGCTGGTCGAGGTCCGTGACCTGATCAAGGAGTACCCGATCACGGCCGGGTTGCTCCAGCGCCGGGTCGGCGCGGTCAGCGCGGTGGCCGGGGTGAGCTTCGCCCTCGCCCCCGGGGAGACGTTCGGCCTGGTCGGGGAGTCCGGCTGCGGCAAGAGCACGCTCGGCCGGGCGCTCGTGGCGCTGGAGAAACCCACCTCGGGCAGTATCGTCTTCGCGGGCCACGACATCACCGTCATGCCCGCCGGCGAGCTACGCCCGATCCGCCGGAACCTGCAGCTGATGTTCCAGGACCCCTACGCCTCGCTCGACCCACGCATGCGGGTCGGGGCGATCCTGCGCGAGCCGCTGACCATCCAGCGAATCGGCTCGCGCCGGGACCAGGACCGACGGGTCGGCGAGCTGCTCGAGGAGGTCGGACTGCGGCCCAGCGCCGCGCAGAGCTATCCGCACGAGTTCTCCGGCGGCCAGCGCCAGCGCATCGGGCTGGCCCGCGCCCTGGCGCTGGAGCCGAAGCTTGTCGTCGCCGACGAGCCGGTCTCCGCCCTGGACGTCTCGATCCAGGCGCAGATCCTCAACCTGATGCGTGAGCTGCGCGAGCGGCTCGGCCTCAGCTATGTGATCATCTCTCACGACCTGGCGGTGGTCCGGTACATGGCCGACCGGATCGGCGTGATGTATCTCGGCAAGCTGGTCGAGATCGGCCCCGCCACCGACGTCTGCGACCACCCCGCGCACCCCTACACCGAGGCCCTGCTCCGCGCCGTCCCCGATCTCGACTCGGCCAGCGGTAACCCCGCCACGAACGGCACCGGCCCGGCGCGGCCCGCCGTGCGCGGCGAGCTGCCCTCAGCGATCAACCCGCCGTCCGGGTGCCGCTTCCGCACCCGCTGCCCGCGTGCCCAGGCGCTCTGCGCCGACGCCGAACCCCCACTGCGCCCCTTCAGCCCCCACCACCTCGCCGCCTGCCACTTCCCGCTACGAGAGCCACTCAGCTCAGCAGCCGAGGTCCACGCCCCGGCTAGCCTGAAAACGTAGCGCGACGACGCTGCTCTGACGAGGGGGTTGCGCTGGCGGCGGCGAGCGCAACCCTGAGCGGGTTCACCGATCTAGATCTAGGGGGCTGGTATGGGCAAGCACGAGACACCGCCGGATGGTTATGAGGGGGACGGCAAGGTGCCTGATGAGGTGAATCTCGCGGAGCTGTTGACCGAGCCCGACAGCCGGCATTCGGCGGCGGAGGGTGAGGAGGACGGGGGTACGGAGGGAGAGGAGAAGTGACTGGGACCGGGGCGCTGGCGGCGCCTGTGGCGGCGGAGCTGCATGATGGGCTGGTCACGGGCCTATCCGCTAATGGGGTGTTGCGGGCCGACTGGCGCGACGCGTTCCGCGCCGTGCCTCGTCATCTGTTCGTTCCCGATCTGGTGTGGCGCAGCCGTGAGGGCAGCCACGGTCTAGAACCGATACGTCGTGCTGAGCGGCCGGATACCTGGCTGGACACGGTGTACCGGGACGAGTTCGTGGTCACGCAGATCAACGACGGGGCAGCGCCGAGTGGCGTGGTGACCGATGTCGACTGCACCAGCTCGACCAGCATGCCCTCGGTGGTCGCGGAGATGCTGGCGGCGCTACAGGCCGAGCCGGGGATGAGCGTGCTGGAGATCGGCACCGGTACCGGGTGGAACGCCGCGCTGCTGGCGCATCGGCTCGGCGGACAGAACGTCACCTCGGTGGAGATCGACCCGGACATCAGCGCGCACGCTCGCGCGGCGCTCGCCGGGGCCGGATACGGCACGGTCACTGTGATCACCGGCGACGGCACACTCGGCCATGGTGGCCAGGTGCCGTATGACCGGGTGCTGTCGACCGCGTGTGTTTACCAGGTGCCTTACGCCTGGGTCGCCCAGACCCGGCCCGGCGGGCTGGTCGTCACCCCCTGGGCCACCGAGTACTACAACGGCCACCTGCTCGCGCTGAGCGTCCAGCCCGACGGCACCGCTGTGGGCCGGATCGTCGGCAAGACCGCGTTCATGGCTGTGCGCGATCAGCGCGTCCCACGAATCCGGATCTCCGATGTGGTCACCGACGACAGTGAACGCCACACGGACAACCGACTCAGCAAGCGGCACCCCCGCTGGTACGTGGACAGCTACGAGACGAAGACCGCGATGGGTATCCGGGTGCCACGCTGCAAGTTCCGCTACACCCCACCGGCCGACGACGACCCGGACGGGATCTTGTGGTTTCTCGACCAGTGGTCCGGTTCCTGGGCGGCGATACACCACCGGCCCGGTGAGCCCGGCCCCTACCGGGTGCGCCAGTTCGGATCGCGACGGTTATTCGACGAGGTCAGCGCCGCGTACCGGGACTGGAAAACCGCCGGGAAACCTCCCGCGAGCGCATGGCGGATTACCGTCACCCCACACGGCCAACACACCGAACTCACCGGCTAGCCGGGGTCACCGTAGCGGGCTGATTGCGGGATAACCCATGGGTTCCGCGGACGAGACATCACCGCCGCGCCGCGAGCCGTGCTGGGCACACCACCGGCCCGGCCATCAAGGAACACCCAGCCGCATTCCACGACAACGCCAGTGACACCAGGCCCACAGCCACGGGCCAGCGCCATGGCGATAGGCATAGTCGCTCTGGTGCGGTGGGGCGGATCGTGGTAGATCCACGGTGCGCGAGCGGCACCAACTCAAGACGGTGCCCAGGACAGCGCCGGGTACCGGCGCCACCACGTCGAGGGGGATACACGAGTGATGAACAGTGGGTGGGGTTGCTGTACGCGATGCGGGGTGCCGCTGCGCCGGACCCGGCGACGCGGGCAAGCCTGGTGTGACCCCTGCCAGCGAACCGGACCGGATCCTCGCCGGGACCTGCCAGCGGGTTTCTACTTCCAGGTGCGCCACGAGGCGCCGCATTGTATTCCCGGCTGAGCCGGGAGGAACTGGAGGAATGTTCCTGGGCCTGATGGCTTACCTTGATCCGAAAGGTGATGAGGGACGGTAGCATGCCAGAG
>JBOHFI010000088.1:0-15114 GCA_050699595.1 Pseudonocardiaceae bacterium
GAACCTCCCCCTGCAGAACGGTCCCGGAGGGCCCACCTCCATCACCAGCACAGCACCACACACGAAGCCCCAGACCTCTACATCCGAACCTCCCTGTACGTACGTGGCACACCACAAACCGTGATCATGAACGGGTCGGCCCGATCGGCCGATCCCGCAAGACCCGCGATGGTGGTACCGGCGCACTCACGGCAGGCAGGCCGCCATGTGTCAGCAGCGTCGTCGATGGTGGTGGTGGTGGTCCTCTGACCCACAGGTCCCCCATCTCTGGGCAACCGAAAACCGGCCATTAGACGCCTTGTCAGGCTGGGGTGCAACCCCTGTCAGCTGGTGTCCCGTGGATCTTGACTGCCGAGAGCAGGTAGAAGATCCACGGGACACCAGCCCTTAGCGGTGGTCTCTTCTGATCCTCACCGCCACCTCCGCTTGTAGCAGTTCGATCTCTACCCGACCCTCCACGCGCTCCACCAGGCCAGATGACACGGAATGTGGCTGTATACGCCCTGATGGATAAGCTTTTTTTACTTGACAAGCCTTAACGCCAGGAGTCAGGTCAGGTTCTGTGCATTGCGGGCGTAGCCCTGGGCGAACCCGTAAACCTGGCGAGCGTAGTCCAGGGAGGTGTTGTAGGAGAGGATCGCTCGTAGCCAACCATCACCGGATGCGAGATTACGGTTGTCCGCGCACAGATACTGGGCCGCTGCCAGCGCGGCGTCGTCGATGTTCTGCGGATCGCTGATGCCGTCGTTGTTCCCATCAGCGCGCCACAACGCCCAGGTGGACGGGATGAACTGGAAGGGCCCTACGGCGTGCTCCCACACCTTGTCGCCATCCAGCAGACCCCCGTCGGTAGCCGCGATAGCCCGGGTGCCGTTGGCGCCGTTGAGCGGTATACCGACGATCGGCGAGGAAGACCGACCATCGGTTAGCAGAGTGCGACCTCCGATGGTGCCGTGCTGGGACTCCACCGCCGCGATACCGGCCAGTGTCACCCAGGTCACGTGGCAACCGGGCCGGGTGGCAGCCAGCACAGCATGCGCGTTGGCGTAGGCCTCGAGCGCACGCTGCGAGATCCCGGTCACCCGGGTCATCCGGGCGGCCCACGCGGCGAACGCCAGCGACGGCGCGCCCGGACGGGCCGCAGGAGCGGGAATCCGCACGGGAATCGTGACCTGCCCACCGGCGGGCTGGCCGACGGGCTGGGCAACAGGAGCTGAGGCAGGCTCGGGGACATCGGGCAGCGCAGCGGGCGCGGACACCACCACCGGTGCAGGCGCGGCGAGTCCCCGGTCGGGCAGCGGGGCGGCTAGCGAGCCCAGGCCCACCACAATCGCGCCGGCACAGACGAGAGCACCACCGGACAACACCCCACGCAACGCGTAATCACCCATTCGGCGATACCACAGGCGGCGGCCCCGAGACGGCTCGTCACCGGATTGCTCGACCTCTGCACACCGCTCACCGCTCACATCACAGGTCAACGACCGACGGTGCGTACGGAAACGAACGAGCCTCTCACAGTCCGGGAAGAATGCGTTCCAGTGCCGGCCAGCCGGTGTCGTGGGCGCGCTCGGCGGCTTCGGCGCGCCCACCACCGCGGATCCCGAACAGGCGTTTAGCGAACAAGAGGTAGCCGACCACAGCGAGATTGATGACCAAAGCGATGATCTTGGTGACGGTGATCCGGCCGGTCAGCTCGTACACCTCGGGGATCAGCAACAGCGTGGTGGCGATGAAGGTGAGGTACTCGGCCCACCGCTTGGCGAACCACAGGCCCACGGCTTCGACCGCCTCCAGCACCGCGTAGCCCACCAACACCCACCCCACGAGCCACAGGGTGGAGGACTTCGCGGCGAAGGCCCGCCGCAGCTCCCGGACAATACCCCCGCCACCCTGGCCGTTCGGCCCCCCGACGCCGCCCTGCACCGCGTCCAAGACCCGGTAGAACGTCTGGCTCAAGGCATCCCGATCGGCGGCGAAGAGAAACACCGCCACCGCGAGCGCGCCGAGCACGAGAAAGTGTACGAGCCGATCCAGGGCGATCAGGCGCAACACATAGCGATCCCGCAGCGGCCGGCCCCGCAGCGGCAGGTCGATCTCGGACCGCTCGGGGAGATGCTCACGAGCCGGCGCGACCGGCGGTGGCAGCGGAACCCAGGCATCGCAGCGCACGCAGCGATACCAGCGAAGCCCATCCCCGGGCTCCCGCACGAGCAGGCCGTCAACCGGCCGGATCGTGGCCACGTCGGTGCCGATCAGCTGATGACCCCGCAGCCCGCAACCGATCAGCTCGTAATGAAACCGGGGCCGCAACCCCTGAGGCCGTTCAGTCCCCGGCGGAGCCTGGCCGCGTCGCACCTCCTGACGCCCCTCCATCAACTATGACCACCACCCGAGTTCAACGCGATCACATCGGCCGCCCCAAGCTAGTCGATGCGGTCGCGAGCACTGCTCAGCGGTGTGCCGAACCGCTCCTCGTGCACGACCTGATCCAGCGGGGTGCGGTGTCGCCAACCCTTCCGCTCGAGCTCCGGCGTGGTCTGCAGGGTCCCGACCGGGCCCAGGCACAACCAGGCCACCGGCCGGACCTCGCTGGGGATGCCCAGCAGCTCCCGGAGGAACTCCTCCCGGTAGAAGCTGACCCACCCGACCCCGAGCCCTTCGGCGGTCGCGGCCAACCACAGGTTCTGGATGGCCAGGCACACCGAGTACAGGCCGGTATCGGCGATGGCGTGCCGCCCGAACACCGCCGGTCCGCCGCGCTGCGAGTCGTAGGTGACCACGACGCCCAGGCTGGACTCCAGCACCCCCCCGACCTTGATCCGGGCGAAGATCCGGGCCCGCTCCGCGTCGAGCCGGCCCGCGAAGATCTCACGTTCGGCCTGGACGTGGTCGCGGAACGCGGTGCGCGTGCTCACATCGCGGACCAGCACGAAGTCCCAGGGCTGGGACAGCCCCACGCTGGGCGCGGCGTTCGCGGCACCCAGGATCCGGCACAGCACATCGGTGGGCACGACGCCGCCGGTGAACTCACCCCGAACATCACGCCGACGGTGCACGACATCGTAGAAGCCGCTCATATCCACCCGCTCACCCCGACGTCCCCGCGCATCCCACAATCACCGCGGGATCCGCCACGGCCTGGACCCGCCTCGGCTCCCGTGGTGCAATGATACCTGTCAATACACCCACCACACAGCTGAACCTCGACGCTGCAGGTCCGGCACAAGGAGATCGCGGCATGGCAAACACCAAAATCATGGATCTCATGGCCGCTCCGGCTGATTCCCGCGACGTGTCGTGGCTGCGGGAAAGCCTGCAGGCGGCGATTGAGCTCGAGTTCTCGACACTGCCGATCTACCTCTCCGGCATGTGGTCGATCAAAAACCAGAGCGGCGAGGTATACGACCTCATCAACAGCGTCGTACTCGAAGAGATGCTTCACCTGGGATTCGCGTGCAATATGCTCACAGCGATCGGCGGTACGCCCGAGTTCGTGGCGCCGACGTATCCCGGGCACCTGCCCGGCGGCGTACTCCCCGATCTCGAGGTTTACCTCGCCGGTCTCAGCCCAGAGACACTCGACATGTACATGGCGATCGAAGAACCGGAGCATCCCCTCGCGGCCGTCGAGACCGACGATCCCACCATCGGCATGTTCTACGACGCGATCCGCGAGTTGTTCCAGGTGCTGTCACCGCCGATCTCCACGGACAAGCAGCTCGCCACCACGCTGAGCGTGCCCAACCCCGACGGGTCCAGCGCGACGATCCGCGAGCCGTTGACTGTGCTCGCTTCGCTCGACGACGTGCTGACCGCGATCGCAACGATCAAGGACCAGGGCGAGGGTAACGCGCAGAGCCCCGATGCCCCCGAGTTCGGCGGCGAGCTCGCGCACTTCTACCGTTTCGGTGAGATCCGCTACGGCAGGAAGTTCGTCAAGGTCGACGGGACCTGGGGGTATACCGGCGACCCCGTCCCGTTCCCGGATTGTCATCCCGTCGCCAAGGTTCCCCCAGGGGGGTATCCGGACCTGCCGGCGACGAAAAACTTTGACACAACGTATACCCAGCTCATCGCGGCACTTCAGAACGCCTGGTCAGGCGGCGGTAACAGCGCGCTCGGCACGGCGATCGGGATCATGTTCCAGTTGTACCCGGCCGCCAATAAGATCATTACCACGCCCCTGCCCGACGGCAGCGGAAACTACGGGCCGGACTTCATTCCCAGTGCCCCCTGAGACGACCAATTCGATTCTCCAGGAGCCGACCGGGGGTGGTCAATCTTGTCGACGAACCACAAACGAGAAGTGAATCTTGGGCCGAGGCCGCCAGAACCCGAGCCCGAATGGCCGGCAACGCTCGACGTCCACGCACTTCTCGCGGAGGGTTGGAAACCCACTCCGTTCCGGGAGTTCGTAATCAAGATCCATAGCAGGTGCACTCTCGCGTGTGACTACTGCTACATGTACGAGCTGGCGGACAAGACCTGGCGCCTCCAGCCGCGCCGAATGTCGCGGGCCATCGTGGAACAGACCACCGCGAGGATAGCCGAGCACATCCACGCCCACGACCTCACCCGGTTCACGCTTATCCTGCACGGCGGCGAACCATTGCTCGCCGGCCCCGAGCTGATCACCCAGGTGGTGACCTCCGTCCGGGATGCGGCCGGCCCCCGAGTGCGGGTCGATGTCAGCCTGCAGACCAACGGAGTCGGCTTGGACGCTGAGTACCTGCGGCTCTTCGACGACCTCGACATTCGGGTAGGGGTGAGCATAGACGGTGACGCTGTGGCACATGACCGACACCGCCGGTATCGGAACGGGCAGGGCAGCCATTCCGCGGTCATGACGGCGCTGGAACTTTTGGCCACGGGGCCGTACCGGCATTTGTTCGGCGGCCTGCTGTGCGTGATCGACGTACGCAACGACCCGGTGGTCACCTACGAAGCGTTACTGCAGGTCAATCCACCGATGATTGACCTGCTGCTGCCGCACGGGACGTGGACGACACCGCCGCCGCAGCGGTTCCCCGGTTCACCGAGCACTCCCTATGCGGACTGGCTGATCGCCGTGTTCGACCGGTGGTTCGACGCACCCCGCCAGGAAACCCGCATCCGGCTGTTCGAGGAAATCATGCATATGCTGGTGGGCGGCGCCTCAGCCACGGAGGCGGTGGGTCTCTCCCCGGTGAGCGTGATCGTCATCGAGACGGACGGCAGCATCGAGCAGTCTGACACGCTGAAGTCCGCCTATCACGGCGCCCCGCAGACCGGCCTGCACGTCACCCGCGACTCGCTCGACGCCGCCCTGTTCCTCCCCTCGGTGGTGGCCCGGCAGATCGGCGCCATGGCGCTGTCTGACGAATGTCGCGGGTGCCGAATCCGCCAAGTCTGCGGCGGTGGCCTTTACCCGCACCGGTACCGGTCCGGCAGCGGATTCGCCAACCCGTCGGTGTACTGCCCCGATCTGTTCCGCCTCATCACTCACATTCGCCACGCCATGACGGCCGGCATCGCCGCACGCCTGGAGGACAGCAATGACAGACGACCCAGGATATGACAATCGTCAGATGGGCGGCGGGTCAAAGTCGAAGTCGAGGCGTAAGCCTTGCGCGGCGACCTTCGTATCCGGATGATCAAGGCCGAGGGTGCGCTTATAGCGCTCCAATGTGTCTTCCGCCAGCCGAGACGCCTCTTCCGCCACGCCGTCGGCTCTCAGGTCTATGGCCAGGTTCGCGGCGCATCCGAGGGTCAGCGGATGATTCTCGCCGAGCACCGACCGCAGCCGCGCGTACGTATCCGCTCCGATCTCGCGGGCGGCGACTGCGTCTCCGAGGCCGGCCATGTCACTGGCGAGGTTGGTCGCCACCGTGAGCGGATAGTGATGGTCCCGGGTGAGACTCGCGTCGAGGCCCGCCAGAGACACCTGATTGAGCTTGCGCGCGCTCGCAAGGTCTCCGCACACCCGCAACAGAAGCGCCAGGTTTCCGGCACAACCATGATTGTAAGGATGGTCGGCGCCGTAGACCTCGGGATAGCGGTTCACGGTGTCTTCGGCGAACTCGAACGCCTCGTCGATCCGACCGACCGTGCGCAGAATGTTGCTCAGGCTCATCGCGGCGGCCAAGGTGTCGGGGTGGTCTGCACCAGAGAACCGGGTACACCGCTCGAACACGTCCCGGGCCAGCTCCAGTGCCTCGTCATAGGCGGCGGCCCGCCGTAGCGCGATGGACAGATCCTTGGCGGCGCGGAGTGTCCAGAAGTGGTTAGCCCCCAACTGCTGCCGGCCGAATTCGTAAGCGTCGTCGCCGAGATATCGGGCCTCCGTGTAGTCACCGCACAACCGCACGGCGCGGGACAGGGCGCTCCACGACACCAGCACGTCGAACTTACTGGCCCCCGACGTCGCCTCGTTCTGTTGCACGTACGTGCGTTGATGCAGATCCCGAGCAGCTGGGTAGTCGCTGCTCAGCCCGTAGTCCAGAGCAAGGCTGTTCATGATGCGCAGCGTTCGCGGGTGCGTCGCGCCGAGGATGTCCTCGTGCAGGCGATAGGACTGCTCATCCAGGTCACGCGCCGCGCCGAACTCGCCTCGCGCGCGCAGGTCAGCACCGAAGCCGTTCATCAGCACCAGGGTGAGCTCGTGACGGGGGCCGAGGATCTCCCGCGAGCGTTCCAACGTCACCCTGGTGAGATCATAGGATGCTCGGTATTCCCCCAGTTCGCGAAGCGTGTCTCCCAAGCCTCGTTGCGCTTCGAGCACGTCGGGATGGTCGGTGCCGGAGTCCGCCTGCCACCGGTCGAGAAGCCTCTCCAGGAGGGCGCGCGATGACTGGCCGTCGCCGGACCGGTAGAGGTAGCTCGCAATGTTGAGCGTGAATCTCCGGGTAGCGGGGTCCTGGCATGCGTCCAACCCCGACGGACCCACGTGCGCCGCCAGTTCGGCGTAAAGCGGCCATTGGGCGGTGTCGTCCGGGTTCTTCGGGGCGGCAGCGGAGAGTAGCAGGTGGGCGTCGTGCCGAAAGAGTCCCTGTTCCGCTGGCGGCAGCTCCTCGCGGAGCAGCGCCTGGATGAGCCGGTGAACCTGGATGGTCCGGGTGACCGTGTCGAGCCGAACTAACGCGAAGCGACCGAGCTCACGAATTGCTCTGGTCAGCAGAATAGGTTTGGCGAGCAGGCTGCTGAGCTGCGGTTGCACGCCCTTGACCGCCCGCATGAACACGTCGCGCGGAATCGGCTCAGCGCCGAAGAAGGCGCAACAGCGCAGCAGCTCCACGGCCTCGGGCAACTGCTCGTTCAGCGTGGTGACCGAGAGCTTCCAGGCGGCCGTCATGGAGACCGGGTACTCCGACGGCTTGCTCTCCGCCAACAGTTCGCTCGTCTGCTCCTTCAGCAGCCGGAGGTACTCCTCCACCGACATGCCGGTTTCCGCCTGTAGCGCCCCGGCCTGCTCGAGAGCCAGCGGCAGGTCGCCCAGTTCCTGAGCCAGTTGGGTGGCGTCCGGCTCGCTGATCGCGTTGGAGACCCGCTTGTTCAGGAAGGCCACGCTCTCCGCGCGGCTGAACACGTCCACCAGGACCGTGTCGACCACTGACCGCCAACGGTGGTTGCGCGACGTGATCAAGACATGGCCGGGGCCCCGGGGGATGATGTCGTTGATGTCTTCGTACTGATCTGCGTTGTCGAAGATCAACAACCACCGGTCATAGGGAACCCCGCGCCGCAGCGCATCAAGGACCGCCGTGGCGGCATCCTCGATTCCGGTGGCCGTGGCCGGCGGCAGGCCCAAGTGGGGCGCCAGCGCCGCTAGCGAAGAGCGGACCAGCACTGGTTGATCTGCGGAGATCCACCAGACGACATCGTAATCAGCCTGGTATCTGTGCGCGTACTCGATGGCTACCTGGGTCTTCCCCACGCCGCCAAAGCCGTGCAGGGCGTGCGGCACCACCGCGGTGACGTCGGCGTCGATGCCCGCCCGTAGCTTGACAAGAAGCTCGTCGCGGCCGGTGAAGTTCCGGTTTCGCTGCGGTACCTTCCCCCACACCTCCGGGACACGCCTCGAGGCCCGCTCTGCGCCCGTTGACTCCGAACTGCCCACGCCCGCCTCCGACCTCATCGTTGGCTATCGGGGAACGCGGCCATTCTAGGCGCAACGCAGCGTCTCTAGCCGCAACACAGCGTCGGCGACGTGCAAGTACCCGCGAACCGGCTCCATCACATCCTAACCCTCGTCCCGAGCGCCGGCTGCCCAGCCAGCGTATCCAACGTCACACTAGTCACAGGTACCACCTTCGCCCCCAGGGTTACACCGTTCAAGCTAAAATCTCCCACCAACACCACAGGCGGTGCAAGACTATGGCGGTCCATGGGCGATCATGGCGCCACGGTGCGGCAGCGGATGCGGGGAAGACGGGAGGCGTCGGAAGGAAGGTCGTAGGGCCTGCGCGAAATCTGCCCGCTCGATAGGTATCTTGAGTCCGTGCGCGGTCTCGTTAAGGTTAGCCCAAACGACACCAGGGAGCACATATGAGCGAGGCAATAACCGAGCGTGACGATGGACTGATCGATATCAGTGAATTCACACTGCGCCAACTGGCGAACGAGGCCGATGATTCTAGCCTTGCCCGGACGTTACGCCGGCTACTCGACTCCAGGGAGGGGGACGGTGAGGCGATCGCTGGATTTAACAACGGTCCACCTCATCCAGGTGATCTGGCCAGTGAGTGACATGTCCATGCGACGATCTCTCTTGTGCGCGTACCGTGCTGATCTCGGGCCCGGCCGTGCTATCATGGTACGGCGCGCCAACGGGCAGCGGGTGGACTTACTGTCATGACGGTCCGCACTGTGAACAACCATGCCGTGCGCAACGGCGTAGATAAGCACCCCTACGTCGGCGTCCGACCTTTTCGAGCCCAGGACGGCGATCGGTTCTTCGGGCGGTCGACCGAGGCGCGCGACCTCGCCGCGCTCTGGCGGGCGAACCGGCTCACCGTGCTGTGCGGAGCCTCAGGGGTCGGGAAGACCTCGCTACTGCTGGCCGGGGTGATTCCGCTGCTGGACCCGGGGTCCGCCGAGGTCCTCCCACCCGGCCGCGTCTCCCACGGTTCCGCGTTCCCCCTCGCCGCCCTGGCGGAGCACAACCCCTACACCTTCGCCCTGCTCACGTCGTGGTCCCCGGACGAGCCGGCGACCAGCCTCTCCGGGCTGGCCGTGCCTGATTTTCTGCGCCGCCGCGGCAAGCGGACCGACCGCTACGGGCGCCCGCTGCCCGTGTTCGCCGTCATCGATCAGGCCGAAGAACTGTTCATTGACTCAGCTCACCAGAACCGGCACCGAAAACCGTTCATCGACGAGCTCGTCGAAGCCTTGGACGAGCATGCGGACCTGCATCTGCTGCTGTCGATCCGGGAGAGTTCCCGCATCGACCTCTCCCCGTGCGAACACGACCTCGGGCGCGCCTCGCAGGCGTGGTTTCGCCTGCTTTCGCTCACCCCCGACGCTGCGCTCGAGGCGGTCCGGGGGCCGCTGGACAGTACCGATCGCTCATTCGCTCCGGGAGCCGCTGAAGAGCTCGTCGACGACCTGCGCACCAGCGAGATCGTCAGCGGCGTCGGCCAGTGGAGCGACGTCATCGCTGACGACGTCGAACCGGCTCTGCTCCAGATTGTCTGCTCCCAGGTGTGGGATGCGCTCCCGGATGACATAAGCGTCATCACGTCCCACCAGCTGCGTACGCACGCTGACGTCGGCCGCACACTCGCCGAGTTCTGCGGCCGGGCACTGCGGGCGATCGCCGACGACCGTGGTCTGCGCGTCACCGAGCTCCGATCGTGGCTGCAGCGCACGTTCATCACCGAACTCGGCCGGCGGAGCACGGTCGACGAGGGTCTGACCCAGACCGCGGGCATGCCCAACGCGGTGGTGCGTGCGCTGGAGAACCGACACATCCTCAAGGCGGAACGACGATCCGGCTCACGGTGGTACGAGCTGGCGCATGACCGTCTCATCGAACCGATCCGGCGGATGGACGACACGGCGCTGGGGCCGCCGCCCCGGGTCAAGCCCGCCGAGTATCTGCACACGGCCGCGGCGGCCTTGGCGGCTGGAGAGCTCACGCTGGCTCAGCAGCAGGCGGAGAAGGCCCTCGACGCCAGTGCGGACACCGACCTGAGGCTGCGCGCCGAAGCCGAGTCGTTCCTCGGGAACATCGCCTACGAGCGTGGTGAGCCGACGGAGGCGGAGGCTCGCTACCGTGCCGCGGCGCCGCTGTTCGAGGTGTTGCGGGACACTCCGGCGGTGGCGCGCCTGCTCGCCGCGATCGGCCAATCGTTGCTGGACCAAGGGCGTCGGGCCGAGGCGGTGGACGAACTACGCGCCGCGGTCGGGAGAGTGCCGAACGACCTGGCCGTCCAGACCGAGCTGGGGTGGACGCTGTGGCACCTGGGACAGCAACGCGCGGCAATCGCTGTTCTCAACGGGGTACTTGCCATCGACGGC
This sequence comes from Pseudonocardiaceae bacterium, assembly GCA_050699595.1. Lineage (GTDB taxonomy): Bacteria > Actinomycetota > Actinomycetes > Mycobacteriales > Pseudonocardiaceae. The sequence continues at coordinate 10,501 of JBOHFI010000088.1, forward strand.
AACGCTCCTGAGGCACTGCGGGCGCGGGGCGAGTTCCTGGCCGACGCGGGAGACGCGGAGAGCGCGCTTCGCGATCTGAACCGGGTACGCCGGCAGCAGCGGCCCTCCGCCCAGGCTGCCCGTGGCCTCGCGCTGGCCACGCTGCACGACCGTGGCTCTGGGGACCAAGAGATCGATACCGCCCTCACCGAGGCGCCAGACAGCGGACCGGTCCTGCTGTACGCGGCGCGGGCCGCGACGCTGGGCGGTGACCCGGCCATGGCCGCGAACCTGGCCCGGCGAGCACTCGCCGCTACCGACCCCGCGCTGCCGCCCCATCAGCGCGAGGCGGCGCTGAAGCTCGTGGATCAGCCGTGAGGGTCACTCTTCCCCGTCCTGAGCCGCCGCATCAGAGAAGCGTGTGAGGCAGGCATCGAACTCCGCGAAGTCAGCCGGGCGGATGATATCCCCGCCCTCGTCGCGCATGGTGGTGTCCTTCGCCGTCGCGGCAGCCAGCCGGACCGCGGCTGACGCAAGCGCACGAGCGTCCTCAGCCTTGTCCGGTGAGAGCAGCGCGACGCGCGAGGCATGCACCCCAGCGGACACCGCATGCTCCTGAATGGTGGCCAGCCTGGCATTCATGTCCCTCCAGTACCGCTGCCCAGCGATCTCGATCTCGGCTTTGAGCTGGGTGGCCGTGCCCAGCAGGTCGCCGTACGCTTGCCGGCGTGCGTGCGTCCGCTGGTCCTGTCGTTGTCGACTAGCCTGGACTTCCTCGCGTCTGGCCTGGGCCTCCTCGCGTCGAGCAGTGACCCAGGAGTTCAGGGCGGCTCCACCGAAAGCCCCGAAAAGCGCTCCAGTAGTAGAGATCACGGTCGCGACAACCGAGAAGTCGGGCATGACGGAAGTCTGCACACCACCGGCCGCGTGCGCTGAACGGGTGGAGGGCGAATGACCGTGGAGGCCGCCGCGAGCGCGATCGGCAAGCAGGTCATGACCCATGCGGTGGGCACCTGGCTCGGCGCGCGGCGGGAACGTGCTCAGCGGGGCGCGGAGCTGATCGACCTGGTCCGGCTCGGCGTCCGGGATCACTTCGCGCAGCGCAAGCTGCTCCGGCAGTTGGAGGAGCTGGCCGACGAGATCGCCGAGCGGCTGCGTCCGGTGTATGAGCACGACTTCCGCACTCTGCCCGAGAATGAGCGGGCCGCCGCGCTGCTGGCGGTGGCCGACGCTCTCACAGCCGCCGATCTGAGCGATGACACGCTGTTCGCGGTGGACCTCGACGCGCGCAAGCTGGCGCGGTTGGTGCGCGCGCGGGTCCCGGTGCGACGGGCGGCGCTGGCGGAGCCCGCGCAGCAGCTCTACGAAGCGGTTCTGGACGAGAGCTGCCTGACGCTGGTGCAGGTGGTCAGGCAGCTGCCCGCGTTCCCCCCGCGGGCGCTGGCCGAGCTGCTGGGCCGGTTCTCCCCGGTGGCGGCCGACATCACCGAGGTCCTGCACCGGCTGCCACGCACCACCCTGGACGCGCCTGAGGACGACGAGGAGTTTCGCGTCCGCTACCTCACCCACGTCAGCGAGACGCTCGATGAGCTGGAGCAGTTCGGGATCGACGTGCGGCGGTACCGGCCCCGCACGCGGGTCAGCGTCGCGTACCTGAGCCTGCAGGTCAGCACCGACTCCCGGCGGCGGGGGCGACTCGACCGGCCTGATGAGCACTGGTTCGCCGAGGGACGCCGGACCGTAACGGGCGGCAGCAGCAGTCTGCGGGCCGAGGCGGCGCTGGCCGGAGCCCCCGGACCCTGCTGCGGGGTGACGCGGGCTCGGGCAAGACGACGCTGCTGCAGTGGCTGGCCGTCACGGCCGCGCGCAGCGGGTTCTCCGGGTCACTGGCCGAGTGGAACGGGTTCGTGCCGTTCCTGGTCCGGTTGCGCAGCTACGCCGACCGGGCGCTGCCGAGGCCGGATGAGTTGCTCGACGGAGTGGCCAGCCCGCTGGTCGATCTACTGCCCCCGGGCTGGGTGCACCGGCAGCTCCGAAGCGGCCGGGCGCTGCTGCTCGTCGACGGGGTGGACGAGCTGATCCCCGCGCAGCGCCGGGCCGTGCGGGCCTGGCTGCGCGGCCTGCTCGCCGAGTACCCCACGATGCGGGTGGTGGTGACCTCCCGCCCCGGGGCAGCGGAGCGGGGCTGGCTCGCCGCCGAAGAGTTCGCGCCGGTGCTGCTGGAGCGGATGTCCCCGCTGGACGTGGCCGCGTTCTGCCGCCGCTGGCACGACGCTATGCGTGACGCCGCCCAGCGCCGTTTTGTGACGCTGCCGTGCGGCGTCGCGGAGCTGCCCGAGTACGAGCGGGCGCTGCACCGTCAGCTCGACGCGCGCCGGCACCTGCGCGGGCTGGCCAGCAGCCCGCTGCTGTGCGCGATGCTCTGCGCGCTCAATCTCGACCGCCGCCAGCAGCTCCCGGTGGACCGGATGGCGCTCTACCACGACGCGTTGGCCCTGCTGCTGGAACGCCGCGACGCCGAGCGCGAGGTGCCCGCGAGCCGTGCCGTCGTGCTCGACGCCGCCGGCAAACTGGCGATCCTGCAGCACGTGGCGTGGCGGCTGAGCCTCGCCGGCCGAGCCGAGCAGCCCCGCGACGAGGTGCTGACGCAGGTGGCGCGCGCGGTGGCGCGGATGCCCAACGTGGCCTACTCCGCGCAGGACGTGCTGGCGCACCTGCTGGAACGCAGCGGCGTGCTCCGGGAGCCGGTGGTCGGCCGGGTCGACTTCGTGCACCGCACCTTCCAGGAATACCTGGCGGCCAAGGAGGCCGTGGAGGACCAGGCGGTCGACGCGCTGGTCAGCCGCGCCCACCTGGACCAGTGGTGGGAGACGATCGTGATGGCCGTCGGGCACGCCACCCCGACGTGGCGGGCGGCGCTGCTGAGCGGTGTGCTGGACCGGGCCGACACCGAGCCGACGCACTGCCGACGACTGCGACTGCTGGCCGCCGCCTGCCTGGACACCGCTCAGATGGTCGACCCGGAGGTGACCCGGCGCGTCGAGGCGGCGGTTGAGCAGCTGGTGCCGCCTCGGGGGCGCAACGAGACCCGCTCACTGGCGCTGGCCGGCGGCCGGATGCTGCGCCTGCTGCCGTCGTCTCTCGACGGGTTGACCGACGCCTCGGCTACCGCCTGCGTGAAGACCACCGCCCTGATCGGTGGCCCCGAGGCACTACGGCTGTTGGCCCGGTGGGCACCGGACCCACGCGGCGCGGTACAGCGTGCCCTCGCCCAGGTGTGGCGCTACTTCGACCCCGCCGACTACGCCACCGCCGTACTGCGCGACGCCCCGCTGGACCATGGCAGGATCTCAGTCACGCTCGTCGAGCACGTTCCACACCTGCGTACCCTGCGAAATCTCCGCAGCGTGTTGCTGAACCTATCGGAGTCGGGCACAGTCGATGATCTTGCGTTCCTCCGTGATGCGCCACCGACCACGATCTGGCTGGAAGTTCGAGTCCCATGGCCGGTCGATCTCTCACCTCTTGGCAACTGCCCCGAGTTGGTGCTGGTGAACATGTTCGGTGGAAAAGTCAGCGCGGGATTAAAGATACTCGCCACGCTGCCAGAGCTCAAGTACCTGCATATCCGCCCCCCAGCCGGAGGGCGGAATCTGTCCTTTCTGGCCGACTGCCCAGCGTTGATCAAGGTGGTGTTGCGTGATTGCTCCGAGCTGTCGGATCTCTCAACGTTGACGTCAGCCTCCGGTCTGCGCGACGTGTCTTTTTTTAACGCCAAGCGCCTCGATAATTTCGAGTCCCTCGCCGAACTCCCCGATCTCATATCGTTGTTCATCGAAGGCGCTCCACTCGCCGGTGGTCTTACTGCCGTGACATCTGTCCTCGATCAGCTCAAAGTATTTTCCGTGTGGTCGATGCCTACAGTCACGTCGCTCGATGCGCTCACCGGAAGGGCGTTGGAGTTCTTCGATCTCGCCGACTGTCCGGTCACCGATTTGGATCCATTGGGCACGATGCAGTCCTTGACACACCTATGGTTGCGACGACTCCCCGGCCCGAATCTCGCGCCGCTGGCCACGTTGCCGCACTTGCGTGAGCTGAAGCTGATGGTCATCGATGAGCCGGTCGACCTGTCGCCGCTCGCCCAGATCGACCATCGCTTGCAGGTACACCTACGTGATACGGCCACCGTGGGAGACCCCGGTCCGCTCGTCAAGATCCGGAAACTCCGCTGAGAGCCCAGAACCCATCCGCCGCAACGTCGGCAATGTCGCTCGCCGCGTGGTGTCCTTCCGGCCTCGGCCGCCACACCGGCAGCAGTCGCCGGAAGAGACCACCCGTTACGGACCGACACGCCGCTAACATGGACAGCCACCCAAAGGGAGACCAACTGTCCGCAGAACGGGAGAGGCGACGTCCGTCTACCGGGAGATCGGCATGGCCGCGCTCACGCCACTGCGGACGCGGAGATCCGCAGCTGGCGGCGCCGGAGGATCACCGAGCGCTCGAACGGTTGAGCTCCCGGTCAGCCGACCCCGCCGCCGTTTCAAGATCATTAATTCAGGGCTTGCACCAAGATCCGGTTCACCACCTTGATCGCCGAAAGTGAGCTGTGGCCGTGCATTTCTGCACGGC
>JBOHFI010000089.1:0-14876 GCA_050699595.1 Pseudonocardiaceae bacterium
CCGAAAGGCGCCCGTACCGTTCGGGAAGGGGCCGACGGAAAAGGACCCGCACCACGGGCACCTCGCCGGCGGCCTACTTCACTCTGAGGGGGGACCGTCGCAGAAATGCGGCGGTCCTACCCGCCACCGGCTACAACACCGCGCTGTTGAGCCACCGCCTCGGCGATCGCGACGTCTACTCGGTCGACATCCACCCCGGGCTCATCAAAACAGCCCGCGAGCACCTGGCCGAGATCGGCTGCCACCCACGCCTGAGCACCAGCGACGGAGCCGACGGCTGGGCCGAACACGCCCCCTTCGACCGGATCCTCGCCACCTGTGCCATCACCCAGATCCCACCGCGGTGGATCCGCCAGCTCGCCGACGGCGGCCGGATCGTCGCGCCCTTCGACGCCGGGGACGCCGGACCGCTGCTGGTGCTGGACAAGACCGGCCCCGACGAGGTCACCGGCCGCATCGACCCCTACCCGGCCTAATTCATGCCCCTGCGCGAACACGCCCACAACCCACTGGGGCCAGCACAGTCCACCGGCTTCACCACCACCGGGATGGCGCACTACGGCACCACCACGCTGGACCCGGCCACACTGCTGGCCCACGACCCCGACCTCGCGCTGTTCCTCTGGCTGCACCTACCCGGACTGCGAATCGCCGGTAGCCGACAATCCGGCAGCGTCGTCGCCCACACCACCGACGCCCTCGCCGAAGCCCAGCTCGCCCCCGGAAAGGACGGAAGTTGGGAGGTCGTCCACCGCGGGCCGCGCCGGCTATGGGACACCGTCGAACACGCCGCCACAGCCTTCCAGGCACTGGGCCGCCCCGACCGGACCCGATTCGGCATCACCGCCCTAGGCGATCCCGACAAGCAGTACGTCTGGCTGGACGACCCCAACGGAGCGCACAGCTTCCCCCTACCCGCGCCACAAGGAAACTCAGCGGCGCTTGTGTATTGAGGAGTACCCGATGGACCAAAATTAGATCATGCTTGAGCGGAAGCGGAGTGGGTCGCACTCTCTCACTGTTGTGTGATGATGGTTCCGTGGCCACACTCGAGGGGCGACGTGGTCAGGCCGAAGCACCCGGATAAGGATCTCGAGGCGTTGCTGCGTTCACTGGAGAGTCGGTGGGCTGGAGGATCGAGAAGGGTCGAAAGTACTTCAAGGGTACTGGCCGTGCGGTGATCACAAGAAGACGATCCATAGGGTCACTGCCACCCTCCGGCCCTCAGAACTCGCCGACGCCTAAGCGAACCGCTCTCTCGATTACCCTTCCTCGGCCGGTTGGCCGTGGTTCCATGCGGTGGAGAACAGAAGCAGCGCTAAATCGTACATCAATCCAGGCCTGCGCGCGGCGATGCAGGGGGAGTTCCGGCCGTGCTCGGTGTCGCTATATATCGTGAGATAGGCGACGTTATCGGTAACGATGACGCGGTAAATATTCGGGAGATCGTAGAAACGCAGCGCGACGTTTCCTCTTCGGCGCGCGACCTCAAGAATGTAGGACGCGTTAGTGTGAACTTGTTCGGCGAGCAGGCCGGGGTGGATCCCTGGATCGACCCGCTGTATATCCTCCTCCCGCCTGGCAAGCCAGGAGTCTGGCCCGAGGCTCGGGTTGGGTAACAGAACCTGAACAAATTCTAGGCGGTTACTCGTGCGTGTCCAGACGGAAATAAATCCGTCGCGGGTCAGTTCGTTCCCGCGCCCGGCTAACACTTTTACCCATCGCGCCCTGGAGAGTTCGGTGGGCATGTCGACATTAGCCGACTTCTGTCGTTGGTAGATGCGCTGAATTCCCAAGCCGGTGAATCTTGAGAGCAGTGTTATCGCCCATTGGCGAGCCTGCGTGGAGAGAACCCATCCTCCAGCGGTGGTCAGCGCCGTCACGGCGAGAGAGTTCACCACGCCAAGAATTAATGCTGACATGTGCGCCCTCCTCGGACAGCCTCTATCGAGGATTGAACCCCTTAAGGCGTGGCCGGGTCGGGCACGCCGACCAGAAGGTAGGGGATCAGTCTGCGGAGCACCACTGCGGCGTGCCATGCCGCGATACGATGATAATCATCGTTCTTACGATGGCTGGCGTCGTCGGAGATTCCGCGCACTACCGCCCAGCCCTGGAGGCGCCCCGACATTACGGATTGCTCGTGACAGGCCTGGCTCAGCCCGCCGGACTCCATGTCCACCGCGAGGATCCTGTCATTGAACTGTGCGAGGTATTTTAAGATCTCGGAATCTCGGTCCGCGATCACGGCGTCACCTGAGCCGATAGGGCCGGTCCGTACCCGAAAGGAGCGAACCGCGTTTCCGGGGCCTTCTTCGCGGAATTCGGCGGGTTCGCCATTGTCGGTGAAAAAACAGTTGACCGCATGGCCGATCTCTACGGGGGCCTCTTTTTCCTCTCCTCTGTGCTGGGTTCCGGTGATTTTTTCTTTGCGCAGGTCATAATACACGACCCTTGTCGCGACAACGACGTCTCCGAGGAGTACGTCCGCGTGGATTCCACCGCCGATTCCCACCAGAACGACTACCTTGGGATCGTAGTGTCGTCGCAGGTGGCCGAAGGCCGCCATGGTGGACCGTTGCCCCTGGGAGAGCGTTCGGGTCGCAACCACCTTCGCGGACCGATCGTCCGTCGTCAGCTTCCCCACGTGGAAGTGAAGGCCGCCGGCCTTCTTCGGTGTGAGTTCGAGCGCGTGCTGGACCGCGTGAGTCTCCACACTAAGCACCGTGATCACTCCTACGTCCCACCTCTCGTCGCGCTCCCGGGCTGCCGTTCGCCCTCGCGTGGCAGAGCTGGTGATGTTGACCGTTGCCCCGGGCCCGATGGCCGGCTGGTTCACCACGGTTTTGCCGACGCCGGTGACGATGCCGTAGTTGCACGTGTGGTCGTTCACAATCTGTCTCCTCCCGCTGTCGCGGCTTCATCAGTCGCCCCGCCCTCTTCGGTGTAGTCGTAGTGAACCTGAGCATTGGGTCCGATCGCCGGCTGATTTATTTCGAGTTTCCCGCTCCCGCCGATCACACCCATGTTGTTGATGACGTTGAATGCCTGTTTCTTGAATACCGAGGTGTCTACGTTCATTAACTTCAGAAAGTCTTCAGTTGCCTTGATCAAGCGTTGTTCGACGATTTTTATGTGATTGTAGATCACGATTTCATCGATTTTCCATTCATTCCATTCGGCGGATTTCTCCTCGCGAACACTCAGTCTGGTTCCTAAGGTGATCCGGCGTCGTGGAACACAGCTGCGGTCCTTCCGCGACCAAGCGGCGCGCGCGAATATCACGGGAACCCCGATGAGTCGCCACAGTCGGCTCACGTCATCCGGGAGATCGCGCAGTCCGCGTAGCGTGGATCGCAGTACCGCGCCCGTTCCGCTTTCCTTGTGCTTGTCGAGCACATGGTAGGCCTCCGGCGTGCGGTTCAGGGCGTAGGCGGCAAAATTGAGGCTGAGAGACCGGCCTTTGACCGTCACTCGCAGAAAGACGGTCGTTACCAGCTCGCCTGTGTCGGTGACACAAATTTCCAGGTAATGGCGAGTGGTTCCATGTGGGTCATTGATGACTTTTGTGATATCTGCCGGACTGGGTTCCTCCCGCAGGAACTCTCGTTCGGACGGGACGTCCGTTTCAGCGATGTACAGCCGGTCGCGCACCTGGAACCCAGGCAGTCGAAGCGGGTCAGCGGCATCGCCGACCGGCGCCATCACTATCTTGAGGTGGTTCACCAGTTCGTGTGCTCGAAAGGGAGGCATCGAGTACTCCCGTTGTGCCATACTTTCCGTCCCTGGACGGAGTAGCTGGAGACTCAGGGGCAGACGCCACTTGTATACGCGTTCACCACTGCCTAAAAAAGGTGTCTGCAGGCCGAGCGCCTTCTTCCCCTCAGTGTCATCGGTTGGTGTCGGTCTGGGGTACACCACGTAGGTGTGAGACTGCTGAGCGTCGATCACCTGCTGTCTTGGCGTCAAGGTCTCGGGCCTGAGCGACTTGGCCCGGTGTATGTGGTTCATCGCCAACTGGCGGGTCGCTCCCGCGATCGCCGATACGACGGCGATCACCAGTAGGAATAGAGCAGCCGCCAGCGCTGCCTCTGTCAACTGAGTGTGGGTGAAATGGTCAGTCATCAAGGGAACCACTATCAGCAGGACGCACCCGCCGGTGCTGGCGCCGAGCAACCGGGTCTGTTCCCGTAGGTGGGCGGCTTCGGCGCTGCTTCCGCGTCGCCGAAACCACTCGGTTTTTATCGCCTTGGCCTTGAGCCAGAGCACCTTCGGGGCGGTCCGCAGCATCAGGGGGGCCACTTGCCAGAGGCCGAGCCCGCTGGCGGCCATGATGGTGGCTGGCGTGTTCGCGAGGAGGCCGAGGGCGAGCACCGAAAAGATGCACGACTGTTGTGAGGTCTCCAGAGACCACGCCCGCCAGGCGTGCTCGACCACCGGGATGAGATCGAATCCGTATGAAGGGGCCACCCGGTGACGCGGGTCGTTGTGCACCTTGCGGATGACCGTGTCCCGGAACGCCCGGTCCAGATACACCCCCGCGCACAGGTAGCGCGTGGCTCTGGCGTCCTGGTTTACCTGATCAACTAGCCGTGTCCTCACGAGCACCGCGCCCCTGTTCGTTGCCTCAGCCACTACTTTAGGTAGATGCGACCATAAACGGGGAGACGGTTTAAGTCAAGATGACTCTTAGTAGGATGAAACGATGATCAACGAGGTAGACAGGGCGCTTGGTAGGTCCTCAGTCGCGGTGACAGTGGATCTAGTGATCTTCACTGTTCGCCGGGATGAGCTGCAGGTTCTGCTGGTCGAACGGGGGAAGAAGCCCTACCTGGGCCAGTTCGCCCTGCCAGGAGGCTACGTCAGGGACGGCGAGACCCTGGAGGAGGCCGCGCTGTGGGAGCTGAGTGAGGAGACCGGGCTCGACGGGCGGCGGCTGCACCTGGAACAGCTGCGTACCTACGGCGCCCCCGACCGAGACCCACGGGGACGGGTCATCACGGTGGCCTACCTGGCGCTCGGCCCGAATTTGCCCCTGCCGGTGGCCGGGACGGACGCCCAAGCGGCCCACTGGATGTCCGTGGACTCGGTGCTCGATGGTCGGATCAAGCTGGCTTTCGACCATTCCGCCATACTGCGCGAGGCCCTGGAGAGGGCCAGGTCGCTTCTTGAATACACGACGGTGGCGGCGGCGTTCTGCCCGGAGCCCTTCAGCGTCGGTGACTTGCGCCGCATCTACGAGGTCGTCTGGGGGGTTCCGCTCGACGCCAGTAACTTTCGCCGGAAAGTCACCCGGGCCGAACGCTTCCTCGAACCCACTGGCGAGCGACGGTGTCCCGAGATCGGGCGACCCGCGGCCCTCTACCGTCGGGGCACGGCGCGGTTGCTCTTTCCGCCCCTCCTGCGCTTCGGGGACGTCGCCCGCGCGCAATTCGCGCCGGCTACTCTCCGATAAACTGGCTCTACCAGCCGCGCGCCACTCCGCGAGGTACGACTGTTGGGTGCTGAGCGTGGAGTTTTTGCTACGCTCGGGGCAGTACGGCGTATCGTCAGGCAGCTGGTCGAAGACCCGTGCCGGCGCTCCGGCAGACCAACAGGTACACGTTGTTATCCATCGGCCCGACAAAAATCTTGGTGACGGTCAGGGCGTTCAGCGCGTGGGCGCTTGCCCGGCCGGGCGACGTGCTGGTGCTGGGTCTCGCGGTCAGACTGTCGCAGGAGAAGCTGAAGAACTCCCTGAAGGATAGGTTCGACACGTCGAGCTGGCGCAAGCCGGCCCGCGAGCAGAGCGACGCTCTTGTGCAGATGCTCGATGCGGAGTTCGGATTGGTGCGCCTGGTCGAGAAGCCGCGCAGCACGGTGTTCGACCTCGGCGACGTCCTGCTGGCGCGGGGCAGCACCCGGCAGAGCGCGAACCGGGCGGGCCTGGCCGGCCGCAGCGTCGAGGACGAGGCGGAACTCTATGAAGTCACCCGGGAGCAACTGACAGAGCGCAGGCGGGTTGCCCTGGCGCGGCTCGCCATCCCTGAGCACGAGCTCCGCCAGCGAGCTGTCGATCACGTACTGACACCGGAGGAGCGGGACGCCCTGACTGAGCTAGAGGAGATCGACTTCCTCTTGGGAGACGATGCATGAGCATCGACGTTCAGAAGGCCATGCAGGATTTCGCGCAAGAGGTGCAAGACCTTCTGGACTTGGTGCTCCCGCGTCCCGACGACGTGCGAACACAAGCCGAACTCGGTAGCTCTCCAGCTTCGCAGAGAGATTTCAGCTGGTTGATCCGACAGACCGCCCGCACCCTGCCGTAGAAGGAGTCCTCGACCGCCGCGTAGCCGTACGTGTCGCGGTCGGCGATCACGCACGCGCCTTGGCAGAAACCATGCGCCCGCGGGTAGTCGGCGTTGGCGTGCTGCTGGAGCGCCGTGGTCAGCCGCTGGCGAGGCTGCGGAGCCAGGCCGTTACGATCACTATCGGCCCCTGGGGAATTGGTTCGATATCCACACCGAGACGATCTTGTCGGGCTGGATCTGATGCTGTTCGATCAACTGTCTCTCGACCAAAGTGCCGAACGCGAAACCGGCGTCAGACCGGCGGCCGGTCACCGCCAGTACCGAGGCGTCGTGGCCACCGGCGAAGATCGACGTGATGTCACGCTCGGTATTCTGCTCCCCACAAACCCGCCATTCGGAGCCGAATAGCGACTGCACAGCCCCGGAGACCGCGATTCGGCTCCGAATGGCGGAGGGCGGCGTGAGCTCGGTTAGCGGGCATGCGCGCTGATCGGCTTCTTGTGTTTCGGGTGGGGGTCTCTGCGGGTCTTGAGCATGCTGGCTGCGGTGGTCACGAGGAGTACGCCGACGATCACACTCAGTGAGAGCTCGATGCCCACCTCCGGCACCGAGTCGAGCGGCCGGCCATGGTTGAGGAAGGGCAACGAGTTCTCGTGCAACGCATCGAACACCAGTGTGACGCCGATGAACCCGAGGATCACGCCCAGCCCGATGGACAGGTAGGCGAGCCTGGCGAGCAACCCGCCGATGAGCACGTAGACCTGTCGCAGACCCATCAGCGCGAAGGCACTGGCGGTGAAGACGATGAAGGGCTCCCGGGTCAGCCCGAAGATCGCCGGAATGGAGTCCATAGCGAAGATCAAATCGACGGAACCGATCGCGATGATCACTACGATCATCGGGGTGAACCACCGTTTTCCACCCCGCGTGACCGTGAGCCGCGACCCGTCGTATTCCTCGGTCACCGGGAGCAGCTTCCGGAGCGTGCGCAGCGCGATGTTGTCCTGGAACTCCAGGTGCTTTTTCCGCTGGCGGATCTGCCGCCAACCCAGATAGACCAGCAGCACACCGAAGAGGTAGAACACCCAGCTGAAACGCGAGATCAGGGCCGCACCCGCCGCGATGAACAGTCCCCGCATGACCAGCGCGAGAGCGATACCGATCAGCAGTACCCGGTGTTGCTGGACAGTCGGCACCTTGAATGCCGCCATGATGAGCACGAAGATGAACAGATTGTCCACCGACAGCGAGTACTCGGTGAGGTATCCGGCGAAGTACTCGACGGCGAAACCTCGGCCGGCGAACAACCAGACGCCCAGCCCGAACGCCGCCGCACACGCGAGATAGAACACGGCCCACCTGGCCGCCTCGGCCATGCCCACCTTGTGCGGTTTGCGGTCGACGATGACCAGATCGAGGGCGAGCAGGGCGCCCAGACCGCCCACTGTCGCGAGCCATACCCACATGGGCACATTCATGAGCCAACCTCCGGGCAGACGGCATGCGTCAGACACCGGAGGTCTCTTCCACCGGAGAACCGGTCGACGGCACCGGGCACCCGCCGCACTACGCACTGCGGGAAACCGTGTTGACGACACCGCCGCGAAGGAATACTCCCCTCCACGCTCAGGGCAGTATCCCGTACCACCCGTACCGGCGCCACCCGGGTAGCCGGGCCGTCATGATGACGTCGGCCACACCGATGGTGCGCTGAGAATCCGCTGAGACGGCCGCTGCGCCGAGGCCCGGTGACCTACCGTCAGTGGCGTGCCCCGAATGGTCCGGCTGCCCCGCCTGGCGCGGCTGCGCGGGCGACTCCCCGTCGTGCTGCTCGCCACCGCTCTGGTCGCGGGCGCGGGAGTGACGCCGGCCGTCACGATGACGTCTGATCCGCCGCCGATGGCCGGCGAGAACGTCACGATCGACGTGCCGGAGGGGCCGGGTGGCACGGGGCGAGTACACCTGGACGCAACGCTGTACCGGCCGGCGACCACCCCCGCTCCGGCCATCCTGGTGGCCCACGGCTTCGGTGGCAGTAAGGACTCGGTCAGCGCCGAGGCGACCGCGCTGGCCCGTCGTGGGTTCGTCGTGCTCGCCTGGAGCGCCCGGGGATTCGGCGCGAGCACCGGGCGGATCGGGCTCGACTCCCCCGACTACGAGGTGGCCGACGCTCGGGCGCTGGTGGACTGGCTGGCCGCCCGACCCGACGTGGCGCGGGACGGGCCGGGGGATCCGCGGGTCGGCGTCGCCGGCGCGTCCTACGGCGGCGCGCTGGCCCTGCTGCTGGCCGGAACCGACCGGCGGGTGGACGCGGTCGCGGCGGAGATCACCTGGAACGACCTGGCGCAGGCGCTGTTCCCGAACGCCGCAACCCCGGCGGCCGGTGCCGTCGCCCCGGACGGGGTGTTCAAGCGGGACTGGGCGGGCTATTTCTTCGGAGCGGGCCCCGCCGGCCCGGGAGGGCTGTGCGGGCGGTTGCGCCCTGAGGTGTGCGCGGCGTACGTCCAGGCCGCCACCACCGGCGGCCCCACCCCGCAGATCATGTCGCTGCTGCGCCGCTCCTCACCCGCCACGGTGGCCGGCGACATCACCGCGCCGACCCTGCTCATCCAGGGTGAGCACGACACGCTGTTCGGGCTGGACCAGGCCGACGCCACCGCCCGGCAGCTCGCCGCGGCGGGAACCCCGCTGAAGGTGGTCTGGTACGCGGGTGGCCACGACGGCGGTGCGCCCGGCGCGGCGCTGCAAGACCAGGTCGGCGACTGGTTCGACTACCACCTCCGCCGCAGCGGCGAGGATCCCGGGACCGGGTTCGATTACCAGGTGCCGGGACTGTTCGGCACCCGGCGCGCCGTCGCCCCGCGCACCGTGCACGCCCCGGCCTATCCCGGGATCGGCGGCGTCCCGGCGCGGCGCCGGGAACTGGCTCTGCACGGCGGGCCGCAGCCGGTGGTCCGCCCGCCCGGCGGCAGCCCAGCCGCGCTGAGCAGCCTGCCGGGACTGGGCGCCGCCCTGCCCGGGGGCACCGCCACCCTCGACGGAGTGGCGATGGACCTACCCGGGCAGACCGCGACGTTCCGCACCGATCCGCTGGCCGACCCGCTGGAGGTAGTCGGAGCGCCGCAGGTCCGGTTGCGGGTGGCCGCCGTGCCTACCCCCACCACAGCGCCGGCCGAGCCAAGACCGCAGCCAGCCGAGGCGGTGCTGTTCGTCAAGCTCTACGACGTCGGACCGGACGGGCGCGCCGCGCTGCCCGGGGGTGCGGTGGCCCCGGTGCGGATCGGCCCGCTGCCCGCCGACGGCGCGCCGGTGGAGTTCACCGTGACGCTGGCCGGGGTGGTGCGGCCGGTGCAGGCCGGACACCGGCTGGCGGTCGCCGTGTCCACCACCGACCGCGGCTACGCGCTGCCCCCGCAACCCGCCCAATACACCGTGTCCCTGGCCGGGGACGCGCGCCTGGCGGTGCCGGTCGTGCCCGGCGAGCGGTTACCCGGGCCGCTTCCGGTTGCCCAGCTCGCCGGGTTGGGTGGGCTCGCCGCGCTGGTGGTGGCGCTCGGGGTCCTCGCCGCGCTGCGCCGCCGCCGCGCCGACGACGTCGATCCGGAGCTGACCGAGGTGCCGCTGGTGGTGTCGGGCCTGACCAAGTGCTACCCGGGTGACCTCACCGCCGTCGATGAGCTGTCCTTCCGCGTGGAACGCGGGCAGGTGCTGGGCCTGCTGGGACCCAACGGGGCGGGCAAGACGACCGTGCTGCGGATGCTGATGGGACTGATCCGGCCGAGCGGCGGAACGCTGCGGGTGTTCGGGCACCGGGTCAGCGCCGGTTCCCCGGTACTGTCCCGGATCGGGGCGTTCATCGAGGGTCCGGGATTCCTGCCGCACCTGACCGGGGCGGCCAATCTCCGGCTGTACTGGGCGGCCACCGGTCGGCCCGCGGCGGATGCCGGTATCGAGGAGACGTTGGAGATCGCCGGATTGGGCCACGCGGTGCACCGGCGGGTGGCCACCTACAGCCAGGGGATGCGCCAGCGCTTGGCCCTCGCCCAGGCCATGCTCGGCAGACCGGATCTGCTGGTGCTCGACGAGCCGACCAACGGCCTGGATCCCCCGCAGATCCACGCCATGCGTGAGGTCCTGCGCGGCTACGCCGCCCGCGGCGCGACGGTGCTGATCTCCAGCCACCTGCTCGCCGAGGTGGAACAGACCTGTAGCCACGTGGTGGTGATGCGCCGGGGTCGGCTGGTGGCCGCCGGCACCGTCGCCGAGATCGCCGGGGTCGGAGTCGACGGGGTAGGGGTCAACGGGGTGGGCGCGCGCCACCAGCTGGAAGCAGCATTCCTGCAGCTGGTGGGCGAGGAGGCCGTCGAGTGACCACTCAGGGGTCAGCACCCGGCTACCGGGCCGCGGCGACCTTGCCGCTGCGGGTGGAGCTGACGCGCCAGCTGCGCCGAGGGCGGACCGTGCTCACCTTCGGATTCCTCGCGCTGCTGCCCGTCCTGCTCGGGCTCGCCTTCACCGTCGGGCGGGGCGAGGGCAACCGAGGAGGCGCCACGCTGGTCGACCTCGCCACGTCCAGTGGGCTCAACTTCGTGGTGTTCACCCTGTTCTCGACGGTGAGCTTCCTGCTGGTCGTGGTGGTGGCGCTGTTCTTCGGTGACACGGTGGCCAGCGAGGCGTCCTGGTCGAGCCTGCGCTACCTGCTGGCCGCCCCGGTGCCCCGCGCTCGCCTGCTGCGGCGCAAAGCGACGGTGGCGGCGCTGCTGTCGGCGGGTGCCCTGGTGCTGCTGCCCGCGGTGGCGATGGCGGTGGGTGTGATCGCCTACGGGACGGGGGAGCTGGTCTCCCCCACCGGCCAGTCACTGGGCTTCCTGCCCGCCGCGAGTCGGCTGGCGCTGGTCCCGGCGTACCTGGTGGTGCACCTGGCGTGGGTCGCCGGGCTGGCGCTGCTGCTCTCGGTGAGCACCGACGCGCCGCTCGGGGCCGTCGGCGGCGCGGTGATGACGTCGATCCTGTCCCAGATCCTGGAGACCATCGACGCGCTCGGCGGCCTGCGGGACTACCTGCCCACCCGGTTCAACTCGGCGTGGACCGATCTGCTGGCCTCGCCGATCGACTGGACCCACCTGGCCGGCGGAGCGTTCTCCGGCCTGGCCTACGCAACGATCTTCACCCTGGCGGCCTGGTACCGCTTCACCACCAAAGACATCACCAGCTAGATGCGCGCTGCGACGATCCTGATCGGCCACCGGGGTGCCGCCGGTTACCGGCCGGAGCACACCCTGGCCTCCTACGAGCTCGCCGCCCTCAAGACGATCAAGATGCTGGACGGCGAGGCCGTCACCGGCTGGTTCACCGAGGACTTCACCCTCGCCGAGCTGAAGACGCTGCGAGCGGTGGAGCAGCTACCGAGCATCCGCCGGCACAACACCCTGTTCGACGGGCGGTACGAGATCCCGACGTTCCAGGAGTTGTTGGACCTCCGGGTTCAGCTGTCCGACGAGCTGCACCGGGAGTTGGGCGTCTACCCCGAGACCAAGCACCCCACGTTCTTCTCCGACACCGGCCTGGCGCTGGAGCCCCGGCTGCTGGAGATCCTGCGGCGCAACCGGCGCAACCGGCCGGACGCCCCGGTGTCATCGCCCGCACCGCCGCGCGCGAGTGATCGCCTCACGAGCCGCCGGCGCCGAACACTAGGATGGACGCGGTGAAGCCGTGCAGGTGGTTCCGGCCCGCGACGGGGCCGATCTCGCCGGCCGCGAAGAACCCGGCCACACCGGTGGTGCCAAGGCCCGCGCGCACGGCCAGCACGTCGTGATCCGCACTCGGGAACATGACCCGACCGCGGCCGTTGCAGGAGAACAGCAGCGCACCGCCCACCGGGCCGGCCTCCGCGCGGAAGCGGGTGAACAGCTCCTTGAGGTCTTCATCAGCGGCGGACGCGTCACGCACCTGGAAGCGGACGGTCCGACCCACCTCCACGACGTCCGCGATGGCGATCGCGCCGCGTTGCCGGTCGGCGCCTATGACGCCGCGGATGAGGAAGTCGCCACGCTCGTGCTCCTCGGCGTACTCGTCCATCGCGACGCCGATCTGCAATCCCTGCATGGCGGCCGACCGGTCCGCGGCCGGGAGCCCGGCGACGATCTGCTCGAGCTTGGCCAGCGCGGGCATTCCGGCCAGCTCCAGCAGCACGTTGTCCTGCGCCTTGGTGACGGTCATCGGGGGGCCGAAGGGGCGGCAACCCTGACTGACCACCGGGCGGGCCGCGACGGGACCGCCGAGCACCACTCCTACCGCGCCGGCCGGCACGCTGCGCCCGTCCAGGAACAGCCGTGCCGACTCCCCACCGCGCGGACCGCTGGCCACGCCGCCGATCAGTGGCAGACCACCCAGATCATCGTGGGAGCGCTGCACGAAGTCCGTGACGGGGAAGGTGAACGGGTCGGCGAGAAGCACCGCGACGGCGTCGTCGCCCCGCCGGTCCGGCATGCCGGTGACGGCGACCCCGCCGGGGGTGCGCGCCGGCTCCAGGTGCAGCGGAGTGCATCTGACCCCGGGCAGGCACGCGGCGAACACGCTGACCGCGGGTTCGTTCTCCACCCCCCGACCGGCGCCGATCACGCCACCAGCGCCGCAGCCCAGGGTCGTGCGAGCCCCGGCCACCTCCATCGCGCGGGTGCCCGCCACCTCCACCATCGCCGGATCGTCGCCGCAGACGAACAGACACAGCAGGTCGGGGCGCTGCCCGAGCAGCGGGGCCAGGGCCTGAGCGAGCGCGGACTCCGCCGCCGCGGCCAGGTCGGGGCCGACCGCCAAGCCGTCACCGAAACGGGACGTGAGCAGGTTCGGTGCGCAGGACATCCGGATCACCTCCGGTCTCGACGGTACTGCAAGCCCCATCCCGTCGGCGGGCAGCCGATATGCTGCGCTGGTGGCTGCCAGCGGGCGCGAACTGGCCGTCGGCAACGGGCGGGAGACGGGGTGATGGGGGAAGCACGAACGGTCTGTCGACGCCGGATACTCGGGTGGGCCAGCACAACTGTGACGCTCGCCGGGGGAATGGCCATCGGCCTACCGGGGCGCGCCGTCGCTGGTCCCACGGGAGTGACCACCGGCGATCCGGTGCCGCCGCGCACCACCGCGGTCAGGCCGGCGAGTGAAGTCCACGACGTCCGGCCCGGAGTCGCGCGTGACGCCATCGCGTTGACCATCGACGACGGACCGCACCCGCTGTGGACGCCGCAGGTACTCGAGCTGCTGCACCGGAACCGGATCCTGGCCACCTTCTCGCTGATCGGTGCGCAGGCACATGCCTATCCCGGTCTGGTGAAGAGAATCCTCGCCGAGGGCCACAGCGTCTGCAATCACAGCATGACCCACCCGCAACCCTTCAGCCGCGGTGGCCCCGCGACGATCCGTCAGCAGATCGACGATGCCCAGTCGGCCATCGTCGATGCCGGCGGGGTGCCACCAAAACTGTTCCGAGCACCCGCCGGGGACTGGTCGGCCGCGGTGCTCTCCGCCGTGGAGGATCTTCGGATGGTGCCGATCGGCTGGGACATCGACCCCCGAGACTGGTCGCGGCCGGGTACCGCGTTGGTCACCAGCCGGCTCCTCGCCGCGCGGCCGGGCGACATCCTGCTATGCCACGACGGCGGCGGCGATCGCGCCCAAACCATCGAGTCATTGCGCACCGTGCTCCCGACGCTCAAGGCCCACGGTCTGGAGTTCGTCACCCTGTAAGACGCCGAGCTACCGGTCCTATCACGCTGTGGCGCAGGCATGCTTGCGCGCAGGTCCGTCAACGGGTAGGCAGGATCACCATGACCGCACAAGGCTTCACGGTCTTCCGCACCGGGATCGGCCACTGTGGCCTCGCCTGGGGCGAACACGGAGTCGTGGGCGCCCAACTGCCCGAAGGCAGCGAACACCGGACGCGCGCCCGGATGCGTCGGCGCTTTCCGGAAGCGCCCGAAACCGAGCCCCCGCCTGCGGTAAGCCATGCACTCGACGACATCGTCGCGCTGCTCAACGGCCAGCGGCCGGATCTGTCCACCGTCGAGCTCGACATGACCGGGGTGCCGGACTTTCACCGCAGGGTCTACGACATCGCCCGCACCATCCCGCCGGGCGCGACACTCACCTACGGCGACATCGCGCACCGGCTCGGCATGCCCCGCGCGGCGCAGGCCGTAGGACAGGCGATGGGTCGCAACCCGTTCGCACCGATCGTGCCGTGTCACCGGGTGCTCGCGGCGGGCGGCAAGGACGGAGGCTTCTCCGCGAACGGCGGCGTAGCCACCAAGCGCAGAATGCTGGTCATCGAAGGCGCACTCACCGACGAACCCACGCTCTTCTAGTACTCCAGCCGTAGGTCGTGATCTTGCGGCGTGTCGGTCCCGGACGTGGGGCGGCCACCGGGTGATCATCCTCGACGATGAGTCCGCTATAGGGCCTTGGTATGGGCGGAGTAGGCTCGCGGTATGGCTAAGACGGTGAAAGTCACGGTGAGTATGCCGGTCGATGACGTTGAACGGCTCAAGGCCCTCGACGCCGCCGGCGCGATCGAGTCGGTCTCGGGCTATG
>JBOHFI010000090.1:0-14461 GCA_050699595.1 Pseudonocardiaceae bacterium
AAAGCGTCGTCATCCCTGGTGTTCACAATGCATATAATCGCACAAGACGATCACCTTGATGGGACCGACACGCCATATAGTCAAAATTCACTCTATTGGATTAGTTATTTACTTACAGCTACTAAGTACCGCATGAAACAAAAAGACATCACAGAAATCACACGCCATGCCCAACGACTGGGATACAACAATGAAAAATAGAATTAGCTGTCGACCTGAACCGATTGGCGCATAAAAACAACATCGAAAAAAGCAGGAAGAATGGTAGCAATGCGATACGCGGCGGAAAAATTAGAGCAGATGCCCACGTTATTTATCGGTTTCGCGGATGACCTGAAAATAGAAACGGACACGATACGGGTCTGGCTGGCGCGAACTACTGAAGAAGATGGCCAACCATGCAACAACAAAGTCACCATTGAGGAACTTCAAGACGGTTGCTGGGTGGACATCGAAGAATACCAAGGCTAACTAATCCACAGAGGGAAAGGACACTGAGCGATGGCTGTCACCCGCCCGACAGTTCCTCAACGAATAGGGAGTCCATCCAAAATAAACACCAATATCACTAAAAGATCTTTTAGGTTTCGAGAAACTGGCCAGACAAAGCGGATTGATCAAGACGGCGGCGGAGCCGAAACCTCAACTACTCGACCAGTAGCGGTTATGTTGTTGCGTGCCCGTCACCGAGGGCCAGACGGCCCGGATCGTGAACAAGAGCAACAAATGATTTCCTGGCAGCGTGCAGTGTGTGAACAGACAGCCCGAGAGCTTAACGCTCAGGTCATTAGGGAATATGTCGAATACGGCGGCACCGGCAGCATTGACAAACGCCCCGCAGTACGGTTCATGCTCGATGAGCTACGCGCACGACACGACGCAACGTATCTTATTGTCGCTAGAACGGATCGGCTAGCACGGCAAGGCGACGACTGGGCCAGGATCTCACGAGAGATCCAAGCAGCCGGGGCTGAACTTGTCACCGCCGCCACCCAGGCGGACACCGGAATAATCGATCTATTAAGCCAATAAAGACGCCTGGATAAATAGAGAGGAACGATGAGAGATGCCCGCGTCGCCGCAATGGTCAGATCAACCGAAGGTTTTCCGGGCGGTGATCTATCTACGGGTGTCCAGTCAAGGTCAAGTCAAGACTGATTACGACCCTGAGGGTAACTCGATCCCCTCCCAACGGGCGGCGTGCGTCCAGCGGGCTAGGGAACTCGGCGCGGTCATCGTCGAGGAATACGTAGAGCCGGGCAAGTCCGCGAAAGAACTGGACAAACGAGACGCTTTCCAGGAAATGCGTCGACGTATCACCACTAAGAAAGATGTCGATTACGTCATCGTCTACGCCTTCAACCGGGCCTTCCGTAACGCCGCTGACCGGGCAGTAGTTAGCAAGGAATTCCGTAAAGCAGGCGCACGGATCATCGCAACAAACCTCGTGCTCGATGACACCCCTGAATCAGAAATGATCGAGGGCATCATGAGCTACGTTGACGAGTACCGCATCAAAGCCGACGGTAAAGATATCGCCTACAAGATGGGCGAAAAGGTCAAACGAGGCGGAACTATTAGCATGGCCAAACTCGGATACACAAACGTTCGAGTGGACACCGACGACGGGCGCAAGGTCGCCGATATCGCACTAGACGAAAAACGGGCAAAATACATCAAGAAAATCTTCGAACTTTACGCCACGGGCCGCTACACCTATAGTGATATCCGCGACATTCTCACCGAACGCGGGCTACGCACTCGCCCCAGAAAGAAATACCCCGCTGGCACCCCTATTTCCATCCACGCTATCGGCAATATCCTCACCGACCACTACTACTGCGGCTACGTCACCTACCAAGGCGCAGAATACCCAGGACGCCACCCCGCGATCATCACCGAAGAACTCTACAATCAGGTACAGCGCGTCCTTGCCGCCAACATCCACACTGGATCACGGCGACGTGTCCACCACCACCACCTCAAAGGTCGCCTCTGGTGCCATCGCTGTCAACGACGCCTCATCATCGCGAAAGGAAGCGGCAACGGTGGCATCTATTTCTATTTCCTCTGCACCGGACGCCAAACCAGGCAATGCGACCTACCTTACCTGCCCATCCACGGCCCCGGTGGCGTCGAACACCTCGTCAGCAACCACTACAACACCGTCACTCTCGGCGATACTACCCACGCCGAAATAAGAGAAAAACTCAATACCGCACTACACACCGAGCTAGCCCACACCGACAACCTACGCACCGAACTAACGACACGCCTATACACCCTCGACACCCAAGAAAACGCCTACCTCGAACTCGTCGGTCACCCCGAATGGCCCCAAACAAAACTCACCAACAAAATGCATGACATCCGGCAACAACGCCAAGGAATCCACACCCAACTCGCCGACCTAGACACCAGCCTAGACGCCGGAAAAGAAGTCTTTCTCCTTGGCCTAAACCTACTGCGCCAACCCCGACACGCCTACGACCAAGGCACCGACGAGATCAAAAAACTACTCACCACAGTAATCTTTCCCAAAATCTACCTCGACGCCCAACCAGACGGCACCCTCAACATCACCAACTACGAACTAGGCGAACCCTTCAACGCCATCACCACCACAGCACACAACCACTACAACCACATCCACGTCATCCCACCCGACAAGAACCCTCAAAACGACACTCAACATCCCAACAGCCACCTAGCACCCTGGAAGCCGCCGTACCCCACAACCAGCGGGGGCGACACCCTCACAGAGAGCACCACCCCCACTAGAACACCCACCCCTAGTGTCAAGGGTTCGAGTAAGAACCACCTGGTGGAGCTGAGGGGAATCGAACCCCTGACCTTCTCGATGCGAACGAGACGCGCTACCAACTGCGCTACAGCCCCTCGTGATGCGGCACGAGCTTAGCAGCCGGTCATCGGCTACTCGCCGACCGCCCGGCGGTAGCGCGGCTGGAACGCGGGCCGCAGCTCCTCGAACATCGGGTCTTCGTCGTCCACGTCCAGCGCGACGGCGGTGGAATGGGGCACCGACGGTGTCTCGGGACGCACGACCGGTTCGTGGACCGGCTCGTCCATATCGTCGGGGACGTCGTTGCGGGCGTCAGCGGCAGGCAGGGGGGCTCGAGAACCGGACAGCCGCGCGGCGCGACGCTGGCGGACGTCCTCCTCGATACGCACCTGCCGGCGCAGGTAGCCCAGATAGCAGGCTATCGACACATCCAGCGCCGCGTGCACCCACCACAACAGACCGGACACGGTGTAGGCCAGCGCCAGCGTGACGAGGGCGCCGACTACGAGACCGAGCACCACCCGTTGCCGGAAAACGTATTTCTGCCGGGCTAGCTGCGCGGCGAGCTCCGGGTCGAAACCACCGCGACCCGATCTGTACCGGCGCTCCTCCGCTGCGGGCTCCCGCTGCGCGAGGCGTTCACTGACCATGGGCATCTCCTGACCGTGCTGGGGTGCCGCCCGAGGAGGGCCGGGCCGGTGCAGCACCCGAGAGGTGAGCGCGGACTCCGCGGTGCGGACCACTTCCTGCCGTCGCTTCGCGACCATCGGAACAAGGACGACAAGCCATGCTGCCGCCAGCGCCGCGAAGATCAGCGAGCTGGGCACTCCACGCCCCCTACCCCGGTCCGCCATTCCCGAAATGTCTGCACCACTGCCGCGTCACGGTAGTCACCGCGATCACCCGGATGACGGAGGCGCGCCGGGGTGAAGAAGACGGCGGGGCTAGCAGGGGCGGGCGTGGCCTGAGCGGATCAGGCGTGCCACCAACCCGGCACCGACCTCATCCCGGGTCATGGCGAGCAACCGGTGGTCCCGCCACCCGCCGTCCACCTCCAGGTAGCGTTTCAGCAGCCCCTCATCCCGGAACCCGAGCTTGGCCAGCACCCGGAGGCTGGCCGCGTTCTCCGGCCGCACGGTGGCCTCGACCCGGTGCAGGCCGACCGGCCCGAACGCGTGGTCCACCGCCAGCGCCACCGCCCCCGTCGCCACGCCACCCCCGGCCGCGCTCGACTCCACCCAGTACCCGACCCAGGCCGAGCGCAGCGAGCCCCGCACCACGTTACCCAGCGTGAGCTGACCGGCGAACCGCCCGTCCAGCGTGATGGTGAGCGGCAGGGCATTGCCCCGCCGGGCGCTGGCGCGCAGCCCGCTGCACATCACCGGCCAGGCCATGGTGGTGAAGCGCTCCGCCCAGGTGCCCTCCGCGTCCGGCTCCCAGGTACGCAGGTAGGCCTCGTCGCGCAGCCGCAACCGGCTCCACGCTGAGCCGTCGCGCAGCCGCACCGGACGCAACCCGACCTGCCCCGCCGCGACCCGCACCGGGCCCAGCTGCGCCGGCCACCCGGGGTGGCGGCCATCAGGACCGGACCCGAGCACGACGCCTCAGCCGCGCTGGGCGAGGAAGCTCACGGCCACCTGCTCGCCGATCGGCACCTCGGTGGTGTCCGAGTCGATGAGGATCAAGCAGTTCGCCTCAGCCAGCGAGGTCAACAGATGAGCACCGGAGGTACCGAGCGGTTGCACCAGGTACTCCCCAGTGTCGGGATCGCGCAGCAGCTGGCCGCGCAGAAACCCGCGACGGCCCGCCGTGGACGTCACCGGGGACAGCAGCCGCGCGGTGATGGTCCGACGATGGGGATTGCGCTTGCCCAGCGCGAGTCGGATCATCGGCCGCACCAGCACCTCGAAGACCACGAGCGCGCTGATCGGGTTACCGGGCAGCAGGAAGGTGGGCACCGAGTCCGGGCCGAGCCGGCCGAAGCCCTGCACTGAACCAGGGTGCATGGCCACCCGCCCCACATCGAGCGTCCCGAGCTCGCCCAGCGCGCCGCACAGCTCCTCCCCCATCGCCCCGCCGATCACGCCGGCCACCACCACGATCTCCGAGACCAGCACCCGGCCCTCCACCGCCTCGCGCAGTCGAGACGGGTCGCTGGGCACGATGCCGACCCGGTGCACCTCGGCGCCGGCATCGCGGGCGGCCGCCGTCAGCGAGTAGGAGTTGATGTCATAGACCTGCCCGGCGCCTGGTGTGCGGTCGACGTCGACCAGCTCCTCACCAACCGACAGCACCGACAGCCGGGGCCGCGGGTGCACTCGCACCTTGGCCCGCCCCACCGCGGCGAGCAGCCCCACCTGCGCCGGGCCGATCACCGCGCCGGGGCGTACCGCGACGTCACCGGTCTGCACGTCCTCTCCGGTGCGGCGCACGTAGGCCTTCGACGGCACCGAGCACGCCACAGTGACCCGGGCCGCATGATCCACCCCGTTCTCGGTGTGCCCCAGCGGGACCACCGCGTCGGCCAGCGCGGGCAGCGCCGAGCCGGTGGCGACCCGGACCGCCTGGCCGGGTTGCAGCCGCAGCGGCTGGCGCGAGCCCGCGGCGATCTCGCCCACCACCGGCAAGGTAACCGGGACCTGCGTGACGTCCACGCTGCGCACCGCGTACCCGTCGACCGCGGCCTGATCGAAGCCGGGCAGCGAGCGTTGCGCCACGACTTCCTCCGCGCAGAGCATGCCCTGCGCCTCGGAGATCGCCACCCGCACCGGCGCGGGCCGCACCGCAGCGTCCAGCACCCGCCCGAGCTGCTCGTCGAGCGACCTCACGTGGTCTCCCGCTCCAGCCTGTCGCGCAGCCATCCCCGCAGTTCAGGGCCGACATCAGGGTCCGCGAGCGCGAAGTCCACCGACGCCCGAAGCAACCCGGCCGGGGTGCCCAGATCGTGGCGCCCGCCGCGGTGCACCACGACGTGCACCGGATGCCCCTCCTCGATCAGCAGCGCGACGGCGTCGGTGAGCTGGAGCTCACCACCCTTGCCGGGGACGATCCGGCGCAGCGCATCGAACACCGCGCGGTCCAGCAGATAGCGACCGGCCGCCGCGAACGTCGACGGCGCCGCCTCGGGTGCGGGCTTCTCCACCATCCCGCGCACCCGTTTGACATTCGGGTCGTCGGTGTCCTCGATCTCGAACACCCCGTAGACGGAGATCTGCTCGCGCGGGACGTCGAAGGCGCACAGCACGCTGCCACCGTGTTGCCGACGGATCGAGGCCATCGTGGTCAGCACCCCGGTGGGCAGCACGAAGTCGTCGGGCAGCAGGACGGCCACGGCGTCCTCGGTCTCCGCCAGCAACGGCTCGGCACAGCCCACCGCGTGCCCCAGCCCGAGCGGCTTGCGCTGCATCGCGACCTCAACGCGGATCAGCCCGGGGGCCCGGCGCAGCTTGGCCAGCAGCACGTCCTTGCCCTGCCCCCGCAATTCGGCCTCCAGGTCCGGGTTGGGATCGAAGTGCGCCGCCACTGATTCCTTGCCCGGTGAGACGACGAGCACCAGCCGGTCGGCCCCCGCTCGCGCCGCCTCCGCCGCGACGTACTCGATCGCCGGAGTGTCGAGCACCGGCAGGAGCTCCTTGGGCACGGTCTTGGTCGTCGGCAAGAATCGGGTCCCGAGCCCCGCCGCCGGCACCACCGCCGTCCGGAACCCACCCACGCCACGATCCAAAGCACTCATAACCGGCAACCCTATCCACCCCACTCGACGCACCCCGGCCCGACATGGAGACTTATCGGGGACTATCGGGGCGTCGTTAGCCCCGATAAGTCTCCATGTCGGGCGGGTGATGTGGACGAGAGCGACAAGTGGGCGTTGCGGCGGCGGTTGGTGGCGGGGCGGCGTGCGGTGTCGGGGGCGGTGCGGGAGGCTGAGGGGGGCGTGCTGGTCTCGGCGGCGTTGGCTGGGGGGGTGCTGGCGCTCGGGGTGGCTGGCACGGTGTGCGCTTACTGGCCGGTCGGGGACGAGCCGGGCTCACCGGAGCTGCTCGACGGTCTGGCGCGCCGCGGCTGCCGGGTGCTGCTACCCCTGGTCGATCCACTAGGGCCGCTGGACTGGGCCGAGTACACCGGCTCCGGATCGCTCCAGGCCGGGCCGCTGGGGCTGCTCGAGCCGACCGGGCCGCGGCTGGGCCGCGCGGCGATCGCTACCGCCGTGCTGGTGCTGGTGCCGGCATTGGCCGTCGACCGGCACGGGACTCGGCTCGGCCGCGGTGGTGGTCACTACGACCGGAGCCTGCCGCTGGCGAACCCCGGCACCCCTTTAGTCGCCATCGTCCGGGACGACGAGGTGCTCGCCTCGCTACCGGCACAACCGCACGACGTCCCGGTCACCGCAGCCCTGACCCCCGGACGAGGCCTGATCCCACTTCCCTACTGAGCTGGCCCAGAGTCCGACGGGGCGCGGCGGCGGCTTTGCTATCATCGCGCTAGCACTCTCGTGCGTAGAGTGCTAGCTACGTGGAGGCGAGACGTGCCGACCTACTCCTACGCGTGCACCGCGTGCGAGCATCACTTCGACACCGTGCAGAAGTTCACCGAACCGTCGCTGACCGACTGCCCCGAGTGCTCCGGCCGGTTGCGCAAACTGTTCTCGTCGGTGGGCATTGTGTTCAAGGGCAGCGGCTTCTACAGCAACGACAGCCGCGCCGGCAGCTCGGCCCAGTCTGCGTCAGCCCAGTCAGGATCGACCCAGTCCGGATCAGCCGAGTCCGGCTCGAACGGCAAAGCCGAGCCCGGTTCGAACGGCAAATCCACGTCAGACTCCACGCCGTCCACCTCCGACTCGAAGTCCAAGGCGGGCTCGGCATCATCGTCCTCGAGCTCAGCGACCGCCGGCACCTCCTGATCTAGCTCCAGGGCACTGCGGAGGAGTTGTCCACAGGCGTCCGGTTGTCCACAGCCTGCCACCGCGCGCCTGCCGTCAGAGCCCGATCCCGCCTATCGTCATGATCGTGACGACGAGATCGGGAGGCCGAAAATGAGGCAATGGCGAGACCACGGCAGTCCGCGTACGTTGGCGCCGCTGCTGCGGGAGCGTTGCGATGGGCTCCTGCGTGGGTCCGGGTTCGGCCGGACCCTGTTGCTGCGCCGGGTCGCCGCAGCGGTGCTCGTCGGGCTCGCCGCCGTACTGGCGCTGACGTCGGGCCGGGGACCCGCCACCGGTGCCACGGTGGTGGTCGCTGCCCGGGACCTCACCCCGGGCACCGTGCTCGGGACCAGTGAGCTGACGCTGCGCGCGCTACCGGCACCGCTGGTGCCCGACGGCACTGCTCGCAGCCCGACCGCGGTGCTGGGCCGGACGCTGGCCGCACCGGTCCGGCGTGGTGAGCCCCTGACCGATGTGCGGCTGACCGGCTCCGAGCTCGCCCGAACGGTCACGACGAATCCGGACGCGGTGAGCGTTCCGCTACGCCTTGCGGATCCGGGCGTCGCCGCGCTGCTGCATCCCGGTGCCACGGTCGACGTGGTGACCGTCGGAGAGCGGCGGGACGAGCCGGTGGTGCTGGCTCGCGGCGCCCGGGTGCTCGCGGTGCTGGAGGCCGGCACCCGTACCGGGGAGCGTGCCGGCCGGCTGGTGCTGGTCGCGCTCGACCCGGTTGCGGCGACCCGGGTCGCGGCGGCCTCGATATCCCAGGCCCTCACCGTGACCGTCCATTAAAGGAGCAGTCGGGCGAACCGACTCCCCGACCGCGTGATCGCTCGGGCCAGCCGGCGCCGATCACTTCCCGCTACCGGATCCCAGTGCGAGGATAGAGGTTTCTCGGCCTCACGAACGGAAGGGCTCCCACCATGAGTCTAGTGAGCAAAATCAAGGACGCGGCTGGTCCGGTCATCGACATGGCCGGCCCTGTCGTCGCGCAGGCCATCGACAGGGCCGGCCCCTACGTGGAGATGGCCAAGGAGAAGGCCAGTCCCTACGTCGAGCAGGCCATGGAGAAGGCCAGTCCCTTCGTCGACGTGGCAAGGGACTTGGCCGGCCCACTCGTCGAGCAGGCGATCAACAAGGCCGGCCCGTACGCCGAGAAGGTAGCGGTCACGGCCGGCCCGATAGTCGAGCAGGCCATGGAGAAGGCCGGGCCCCTCGTCGAGAAGGCCGGCGGTATCGCCGTCAATTGCGTCGGGGCCGCGGTCACCACGGTGGACATGGTCACTGGCGGGCGTTACCACGATCAGTGCGAGAATGTGGGCCAGCTGGTCAGCCACGCGTTGAACCGAAACGGCAAGTTCTGAGCCGCCCCCGCCGTGCGGGCCCGCGACGGCCAGGAGCTCGGGCCCGTGGTGGTGGAGTGCTCAGTCGTGGTCTGGCCAGGACAGCTCGTCGATCACTCGTCCGACCAGGGGCGTGAGGGTGGCCATCCCGTCACGGACCGCCGCCCGCGAGGGCGCCAGGTTCACGACCAGGGTGCTGCCCGATACCCCGGCCATCCCGCGGGACAGGCCCGCGTCCACGGCGCCGGCGGCGAGCCCGGAGGCGCGGATGGCTTCAGCGATACCCGGTATCGGGCGGTCCAGCACGCCGGCCGTGGCATCCGGGGTGACGTCTCGCGGCGACACCCCGGTACCGCCGACGGTGACCACCAGGTCCACACCGCCGATCACCGCCGTGTTCAGGGCGTTGCGGATGCCCACCGACTCGCCGGCCACCACGACCGATCCGTCGACCACGAAACCAGCCTCTTCGAGGAGTTCGGTGACCAGCGGACCGGTCACGTCCTCATGCTCGCCATGCACCGCTCGATCATCGACGATCACGACGAGAGCCCGCCCCAGGTTGCGCGCGCTGTGTTCCATGTCGAGCACCGTAGCCGGGCACCATCCGAGCCGAGAACCAGGTCTCGATCTCCGAGTCGGCGCGACCTTTCTGGGCCCGTTAACGGGTCCCGACCTGCTGGCTGCCGAGGGTGGCCTGGACCTGCCGGGTCCCCGCCGAGTTCTTGACGGTTAACGTGACCTGGGAACCCGGTGGGTATGAGCGGATGGCGGCGATCAGCGCGTCACCACTGTCGATCACCCGGTCACCCACCTTGGTGATCATCTCGCCGGTCTGGATGCCGGCGGCGGCGGCGCCACTGCCGGGGGTGACCCCCGCGACCATGGCCGCGCCGTCCTCCGGCCGCCCTCCGCCGGGAACGCTCACCCCGAGGATGGCCTGGGTGGCCTGACCGCGGTGGACGAGATCGTTCGCGATCCGCCTGGCCTGGTCGATCGGAATCGCGAAGCCCAGACCGATCGAGCCCACCTGCCCGTTACCGGAGCCCAGTGAGGCGATGGCGGAGTTGATGGCGATCACACGGCCCTGCATGTCGGTCAGCGGGCCACCGGAGTTGCCAGGGTTGATCGCGGCGTCAGTCTGGATCGCGTCGAGCACGGTCTCCTGGCCGCTGCCCTCGCCGCCGGCCCGCACCGGGCGATCCAGCGCGCTGATGATACCGCTGGTCACGGTGCCGGACAGGCCCAGTGGCGAGCCGATCGCCACCACTTGTTGCCCGACCCGGACGGTGCCGGAGCTCCCCAGCTGGGCCGGGGTCAGACCGCTGACGCCTTGTGCCCGCACCACCGCAAGGTCGAAGGTGGGCGCTCTACCGACGATCTGGACCGGCACCGTGCGGCCGTCCTGCAGCACGGCGGCGATCTCACCACCGCCGTTCGCGGCTGGCTCGACGACATGGTTGTTGGTGAGGATCAGGCCGTCGGAGCTGAGCACGATCCCGCTGCCCTCGTCGGCCATCTGGGCTCCGTGCACCCGGAGCTGGACCACGCTGGGAGTGACCTTCTGCGCCACCTGCTCGACCGAGCCGAACGGCAGGTTCGCGGCCGGCACGGCCTTCGGCACGGGCAGGTCCAGCGCACTGATGACACTGGAGCCGGTGCTCGCGAAGTGATAGCCGACAGTGCCCCCGACACCTCCGGCGACCAGGCCCACGACCAGCGACAGCACGACGGCTCCCCTGGCGGTCACGCCGCGGCGCGGTCCGGGAACGGCTGAGGGCGGCAGGCCGATCGGCGTGGTCGGCGGGTTCCCACCGGATGCCGGGTGCTGCTCCGGCGACCCGGGTCGACCGGTCGGCGCCCAGTACGGATCGGGGTGCGCGCCGGGGTCACCAGGCTGCCACGGTCGCGGCGTGTCGTCGGTCATGGCTCCAGGGTCTCCTGAATTCCTGAGATGTGCATGTGAGCCACCTTGGGGTGTCATGTGGATGGCCGGCCGGGCAGCTCCAGGGTCATCAGCGTCCCGCCCGCCGGGAGTCGGCTGGCCCGCACCGTACCTCCGTGGCGGGCGGCGACCTGCGCCACAATGGCCAGACCCAGTCCTGACCCGGGCAGGGTGCGCGCATCTGAGGAGCGGTAGAACCGCTCGAAGATGTAGGGCAGGTCGGCCTCGGCGATCCCCGGCCCGGCATCGGCCACATCCACCGCAGCCGTCCCACGGCCAGTCGGCGCTAGCGCGACGGTGACCGTCGCCGCCGCCGGGCTCCACTTGACGGCGTTGTCGAGCAGGTTGAGCACGGCGCGCTCCAGGGCGTTGGCGTCACCGAGCAGGCTCCACGGCGCGAGGTTGACCTCGAAGTGCACACCCGGCGCCCGCCTGGCCGCCCTGGCCAGCGCCCGCTCCACCACCTCCGGCAGCTCCACCGGTTCGTGCACCACCTGCGGGGCGTCCTCGCGGGCCAGCTCGACGATGTCACCGACCAGGGTGGAGAGCTCCTCCACCTGGGCCCGCACGTCGGCGGAGATCTCCTTGCGGTCGTGATCGGACAGCGAGGGAGCGTCCGGGCGGTCGGAGGCGGCCAGCAGCTCCAGGTTGGTGCGCAGCGAGGTGAGCGGAGTGCGCAGCTCATGCCCGGCATCGGCGACCAACCTGCGTTGGCGATCCTGCGACTCGGCCAGCGCGTTGAGCATGCTGTTGAAGCTCGCGGTGAGCCGGGCGAGCTCATCGTCTCCGGAGATGGCGATCGGTTGCAGCTCGCCGGTGCGAGCGATCCGCTCGGTCGCCTCGGTCAGTCGTTGCACCGGGCGCAACCCGGCCTGAGCGACCGCGGTGCCCGCGACCGCGGCCAGCAGCACGCCGGCTCCCCCGACCAGCGTGAACACCAGACCAAGCCGGGCCAGCGTGGTCCGGGTGCCACCCAATCCCTGGGCCACCACCAGCGCGGCACCTCGCCCCGCCGGCACGGCGCCAACGCGCAGGTCGCGCGCCGGGTCGGTGCGCAACGACTCGGGCCGCTCGCCGCGCGCCACAGCGAGCTCGTCGGGGCCCATCGCCAGGTCGCCGCCGACATAGCCTTGGCCGGTGCGGCCGTCGAGTAGGCCGACCCTGATGTCGGCCGCGCTGAAGAAACTCTCGGGTATGCCACCGAGCTGCTCGGCGCTGGCCAGCGTGGTGCGCAGGGAATCCGCGCGCTGCAGCAGGGTCGTGTCAAGCTGGTCGTAGAGGCTGCTGCGGACGGTGAAGTAGCCGGCGAGCGACACCAGCGCGACAGTGCTTCCGACGCACACCGCCGCCAGCCCGGTGACCCTGGTACGCACCGACATCCGCCGGTTCCCGAAGCGCGGGCCGGCTGCCTGGGTCACGGAGGCGTCTCCCGCAACGCGTAGCCCACGCCCCGCATGGTGTGGATCATCCTCGGCTCACCGCCCGCCTCGGTCTTGCGCCGCAGGTACCCGACGTAGACCTCCAGGGCGTTGCCCGAGGTGGGGAAGTCATAGCCCCAGACGTCCTCCAGGATCCGGCCGCGGGTGAGCACCTGCCGGGGGTGTCGCATGAACAACTCCAGCAAGCTGAACTCGGTGCGGGTCAGGCTGATCGGGCGGTCGCCCCGGGCGACCTCGCGAGTGCCCTGATCCAGCACGAGGTCAGCGAACCCGAGCGTGGCCCCGGCCGCCCCGGCGCCCTCCGGTGTGGAGCGCCGCAGCAGCGCGCGCAGCCGAGCGAGCAGCTCCTCGAGGGCGAACGGCTTGGGCAGGTAGTCGTCCGCGCCGGCATCCAGCCCGGCGACCCGGTCAGAGACCGCATCCCGGGCGGTGAGCACCAGGATCGGCAGGTCGTCGCCGGTGCCGCGCAGGCGCCGGCACACCTCCAGCCCGTCCACCCTCGGCATCATCACGTCGAGCACCATCGCGTCCGGCCGTTGCGCCGCCAGCGCGTCCATGGCCTGCAGGCCATCCCCAGCAAGCTGCACCGTGTAGCCGTTGAACTGCAACGACCGGCGCAGCGACTCCCGGACCGCCCGGTCGTCATCGACCACGAGGATGCGCATGCGCCCAGTGTGGCCCTTCCCCCTGAGAGTCACCTGAAGACACCCTGGTCGCCGCCGGAGCACACGCGCCGTGAACTCGACAGCACGGACGTTTCTCGCGGCCCTTCCCCTCCCGAGCCCCGCCTGCCCTGGGGCTCCCGAACTCAACAGCAGAGCTGATGAGTGCGACCAGAACAGCTCTGCTGTTGAGTTCGGGAGCCCCAGGGCAGGCGGGGCACCAGGCGTCGGCGGGATCGATCTTGGGTGGCGACTGGGCACGAATTCCGGCCTGCCTATGCGATCGTGCCTTCCACAGGTAGGGAACGCGCCGTGAACTCGACGCTACGGACGTTGGGGGGAAACGTCCGTAGCGTCGAGTTCACGGAATTGAGCAGCGCTACCCCAGCCATTCCATTAGTATGTCGCGGAGGGTTTGGGCGCTGTCCTCGTCGAGGGTCATGATGCAGGCGCCGGTGACGTGGGAATCGAGCACGATCGTCCCGTTGCGCTGGCTTACCAGGAGATTGGCGAAACCCACTGGGCCCCGGTGCAGCGCACACGTCGCCGGTATCGCCTTGCGCAGACCCTTGCCCGGCGGGTCCGGGTGGACTAGCGGTCCTTTCGGCGGGTCAGGACGGGTCATGCCGGCGCCCTCCCTGTCGTGTCAGCCGGGGATTTTCCCGACGTCGTCTCCCGTTCCTTCTCAGCTACCATTCTTTCTCATCCTGAGCGCTGCTCCGCCAGCTCAGCCGCGGTCTGGATGAGCATTTCCCTGATCGGCCGAATCCGTAAAGAACCGAGCGCATATGGACCACTGGCGAACCTGCGCATATGCGTCAGGCTCATACGTACAGGTCGAAGATCCCTGTGCGCCACACTCCGCGCATACGCCAGCATGACGGGAGCACCGATGAGCGATCGCCACACAACCCGTGTCGCGCGTCGCCCAGTGCCGCCGTCGCCCAGTGCCGCCGTGGCGGCGGACGACCGCAGGCCGCGCGTGAAAGCCACTGAGGCCACGCCGGATGCGGCTCCGGTACTACCCGCCGATTTCTGGGAACAGCAGGAAATCAGGTCGGCCCTGCTCAGCTGGCATTTTGGCCGGCGGTTTCAATCAGTCATGACGACACAGTGCTCCGCGATCAGCTTTTCGAAGACTTCGACCGGCTTTCGCCAGTTCAGCGTCTTGCGTGGTCTGCCATTTAGTTCTGTTGCTACTCTATCAAGTTCTTCCTGGGTGTCGGGTCGCCCCGGGGAATTTCACCCCGAGGCTCCCACGGAACGGAACGTGACAGTCTCCCGTCATTCCGCTCTTCTCATCCAGTCCACCGGTACGCGCGCATCCATACCCAGTGAGCGAAGAGTT
>JBOHFI010000091.1:0-14277 GCA_050699595.1 Pseudonocardiaceae bacterium
CGCCGGCGGCCGGAACGGTCCGCGCTAGCGGACGTCGGATCAGGAGGAGTGATGACCGTGAGCGAAACCCAGGTAGCCTGGTTGACCCAGGAGTCCTACAACCGGCTCAAGCAGGAGCTCGACGAGCTGGTCGCGAACCGCCCAGTCATTGCCGCGAAGATCAACGATGCCCGCGAGGAAGGCGATCTCAAGGAGAACGGCGGCTATCACGCCGCCCGCGAGGAGCAGGCCCAACTCGAGGGACGGGTCCGCCAGCTGCAGGAACTGCTGCGAGTAGCCAAAGTCGGCGAAGCCCCCGCCCAGTCCGGGGTCGCCGCACCGGGGATGGTCGTCACGGTCCGCTTCGCGAGTGACGACGAGACCGAGACTTTCCTGCTCGGTTCACTGGAGGAAGTCGCACACGGCGACCTGGAGGTCTACTCACCCAACTCTCCGTTGGGTAAGGCCATCATCGGCGCGCATGAGGGCGAGGACCGCCACTACGAGCTGCCCAATGGTGGTTTGATGACCGTCGCCGTCGTCAAGGCCGAACCTTTCCGGCGCTGAACGCACCGACCCAGTGCTCAACGCATCACTCGGTAGCCGGCAGCCCCCAGATCGGCGACAAGTTCCGCGCAGTGTTCCGCGCCTCGGGTTTCCAGGCTCAGCGCGACGACCACCTCGCCGACCGCGACGCCGCCGGTGATCCGGGAATGCGCCACATCGACCACGTTGGCACCTGACTGACCCACCCGGGCCAACAACGTGGCGAGCTCCCCGGGCCGATCCGGCACGGTCACCTGCAGGGCCAGAAATCGACCGCCCGCGCTCAGACCGTGCCGGATGAGGTGCATCAGGAGTAGTGGGTCGACGTTGCCCCCGGACAGCACGGCGCACACCGGTCCCGCAAAACGCCCCGTGGGTTCCAGCAGCGCTGCGACGGCGGCGGCACCAGCGGGCTCGACGAGCATCTTGGCCCGCTCCAGGCACAGCAGCAGCGCTTGGGACAACGCTTCCTCCCCCACCGTCAGCACGTCGTCGACCAGCGCGGACACATGCGCGAAGCTCACCGGACCCACTTCGGAGACCGCGATGCCGTCGGCCATGGTGCGCTGGGCCCGCAACCGGATAGGAGCCCCGGCGGCCAGCGAAGCGGGCCAGACCGCGGCGGCCTCGGCCTGCACACCGATCACTCTCACGTCGGGTTTGACGCCCTTGACGGCGGCGGCGATCCCACCGATCAGCCCACCGCCCCCGGTGGGGACCAGGACGGTCGCGACGTCGGGCAGCTGTTCGAGTATCTCCAAGCCCACCGTGCCCTGGCCGGCAAGCACGTCCACGTGGTCAAACGGGTGGATGAACACCGCCCCGGTGTCGCGGGCGAACCTGCGCGCCGCAGCAAGCGACTCCTCGACGACCTCACCGACGAGGTGCACCCGCGCACCGTAGCCACGGGTCGCGGCGAGCTTGGGCAGCGCCGCGCTCACCGGCATGTACACCGTCGCCGCGGTGCCCAGCAGCGCGGCCGCCAGCGCCACGCCCTGCCCATGGTTGCCCGCGCTGGCCGCCACCACGCCGCGGGCCCGCTCGGCCGCGGACAGGGCATGGATCCGGACGTAGGCACCTCGGATCTTGAATGAACCGGTGCGCTGCAGGTTCTCGCATTTGAGATGGACCGGGACCGCGCAGTGCAGCTCGAGCACCCCGCAGTGCCGCACCGGCGTGCGTCGGACGACGCCGTGCAGCGTCTCCCGGGCGACCCTGATCCTCTCGACACCCACCAGCTCCATGGTCGGCAATACTGCCAGCCGGCACCGGGGTAAGGTCGAGGTGAAGTCTTTGGGAGGTGGGGATGGCCCGCCGCTGGACGCCGATCGTGGTCACGACCGGGGTGGCCGCGTTGCTCGCCGCCGCCGCCGTCTTCACGGCCGACCGCGCCGCCTGCCCCACCCCCGGCAACTACACCTGGACCCCCACCGGCATCCGACTCATCGGCGGATGCCTCAACACCGCCGACCTCCCCGTTGCGCCCGTAGCTCCCCCACCCACTCCCCACACCCCACGATATGGAGACATATCGGGGTGAACGGGCCGCTTTTGGCCCGATATGCTCCATATCGGGTTAGGCGAGTGCGGTGAGTAGGTCGTCGATGAGGTCTTGGGGGTCTTCGATGCCTATCGAGAGGCGGATCAGCTCGGAGGGGACCTCTAGGGGGGTTCCTTCGGTGGAGGCGTGGGTCATGTGGGCGGGGTGCTCTATGAGGGATTCGACCCCGCCTAGCGACTCGGCCAGGGTGAACAGCCGGGTCCGGGCGCAGACCGCCAACGCCGCCGCGGCGCCACGGACGGTGAACGAGACCATCCCGCCGAACCGGCGCATCTGCTTGGCGGCCACCTCGTGGCCAGGATGGGTGTCCAAGCCGGGGTAACGGACGCCGGTGACCGCCGGGTGCGCCAGCAGCACCGCGACGATCCGCTCGGCGTTGTCACAGTGCCGCTCCATGCGCACCGCCAGGGTCTTGATCCCGCGCAGGGTCAGCCAGGCGTCGAAGGGCCCGGGCACCGCACCGGCACTGTTCTGCAGGAAGGCCACCTGCTCGTCCAACTCGGCGTCATCAGTGATCAGCGCACCCCCGATGACGTCGGAGTGCCCGCCGAGGTACTTGGTGGTCGAGTGGAGCACCACATCCGCGCCGATCCCCAGAGGGGTCTGCAGATAAGGCGTGGCAAAGGTGTTGTCCACCACCAAGCGGGCACCGGCCTCGTGCGCGATACCGGCCAGCGCCGCGATGTCGGCGATGGCGAGCAGCGGGTTGGTGGGCGTCTCGCACCACACCAACCGGGTGTTCGGGCGCATCGCAGCCCGCACGGCGTCGAGATCGGACTGCCCGACGGCGGTGTGCTCGATCCCCCAGTGCCGGAACACCTTGTCGATCAAACGGAACGTGCCGCCGTAGGCGTCGTCGGGGATGACGACGTGGTCACCCGGCCGGCAGGTCGCCCGCAGCAGGACGTCGCCGGCCGCCATCCCGGAGGCGAAAGCCCGCCCGTGCCGCCCTACCTCCAAGGCGGCCAAGCAGGCCTCCAACGCGGTGCGGGTGGGGTTGGCGGTGCGCGCGTACTCGTATCCGCCGCGCCGCCCGCCGACACCATCCTGGGCGAAGGTGGACGTGGCGTGGATCGGCACAATCACCGACCCAGTATGCGGATCGGGATCCTGCCCAGCGTGGATCGCGCGCGTGGCGAAGCCTGTCACCGCGCTAGCCTACGGTGTCGCCCAGATCAGCCCGGCCCGCCCTCAACGCCCAGCAAGGAACCCCAGCACGTCTTGACGGGTGACCACCCCCGCCGGCTTGCCATCGATGAGGACCATGGCGGCGTCGGCGCCGGCCAATGCCCGCATCAGGGACCCGATCGACTCGCCCGCGCCGATCGTCGGAAGCGGCGCCGCCATGTGCGCCTCGATCCGGTCGGCGAGTTGCGCGTCCCCTGTGAACAGGGCCTGCAACAGAGTGCGCTCGCTGACCGCGCCGACCACCTCGGCCGCCATCACCGGCGGCTCGGCGGCGACCACGGGCAGCTGCGAGACCCCGAACTCACGCAGGATCATCACGGCCTCGGCGAGAGTCTCGTTCGGGTGGGTGTGCACCAGCTTGGGCAAGGCGCCATCCTTGCCGACCAGCACGTCGGCGGCCGTTGCTCCAGAGGAGTCCGGGGGCAGGAAACCGTAGGTGGCCATCCATGCGTCGTTGAAGACAGTGCCCAGATAACCGCGCCCACCATCAGGCAGCAACACCACGATCACAGAATCGGGATCGGCCCGGGACGCGACCCGCAGCGCGCCCAGCACAGCCATCCCGCAGGATCCCCCCAGCAGTAACCCCTCCTCTCGGGCCAGCCGCCGGGTCATGGTGAAGGAGTCGGCGTCCGAGACCGGAATGATCTCGTCGCAGATGCTCCGGTCATAATTGCGGGGCCAGAAGTCCTCCCCGACGCCTTCCACCAGATAGGGCCGGCCACTGCCGCCCGAGTACACCGAGCCTTCCGGATCGACGCCGACGACCCGCATCCGGCCGTCGCTGACCTCCTTGAGGTAGCGCCCGGTTCCGGAGATCGTCCCGCCGGTGCCGATGCCGGCCACGAAGTGCGTGATCCGCCCCTGGGTTTGCGCCCACAGTTCAGGGCCGGTGCTGTGGTAGTGACTGGCCGGGTTCTCCGGGTTCGAGTACTGATCGGGCTTCCACGCGCCGTCGATCTCCTCGGCCAACCGATCGGACACCGAGTAATACGAGTCAGGGTGGTCAACGGCGACCGCGGTGGGGCACACGACGACCTCGGCGCCGTAGGCCATGAGCACGGCGCGCTTGTCCGCACCGACCTTGTCGGGGCAGACGAAAAGACAGCGGTAACCCTTACGCTGGGCGACGATCGCCAGCCCGACGCCGGTATTGCCCGACGTAGGCTCCACGATCGTGCCGCCCGGCCGCAGTGCACCGGAGCGCTCCGCCGCGTCGATCATCCGCAGCGCGATCCGGTCCTTCACACTGCCGCCAGGGTTGAGGTATTCCATCTTCGCCAAGACCAACGGCGTGACGTCGGTGACGACGGCGTTAAGCCGCACGAGCGGGGTATTACCGACCAGATCAATGATGTGCTCGGCGTAGTGCACCGGGATCTCGTGAGGGGAAGAGGACAGCTACCTGCTTTCGAAGTAGGACAGCAACCGGAGGATCTCGAGGTACAACCAGACCAGGGTCACCGTGAGGCCGAAGGCGATATACCACGCCGTCTTCTCCGGCGCTCCAGCCCTGATTGCCTGGTCGGCGGCGTCGAAGTCGACCAGGAAGCTGAACGCCGCGATCCCGATGCAGACCAGGCTGAAGACGATCGACATCGAACCGCCGTCACGCAGGTGAAGACCACCGGGGACGATGAAGCTCGCGATGAGGTTCACCAGCATCAGCCCGACGACGCCGATCAGGGCGCCGGTGAGCCACTTGGTGAACCGTGGAGTGACCTTGACCGCACCGGTCTTATAGACCACCAGCATCCCGCCGAACACCATCAGGGTGCCGGTGATCGCCTCCAGGATAATGGAGCTGCTACCCGTCAGGCGTTGCACATACGAGCCGATGGCGCCGCTGATGCCGCCGAGA
This sequence comes from Pseudonocardiaceae bacterium, assembly GCA_050699595.1. GTDB lineage: Bacteria > Actinomycetota > Actinomycetes > Mycobacteriales > Pseudonocardiaceae. Next base: position 5,136 of record JBOHFI010000091.1, read on the forward strand.
AAAACGCCCTCGACCGCGGCGTAAGCCAAGATCAGCGGCGGACTGACCATGTGCTTAAAGATGATCACCATCGCGAGCACGAAGCCGATCAGCGCGGCCGGGAGGGCGAGCTGCCACATTCCGCTCACGAAGGTGGCCACGCCCGCGGCGGCCAAGACAGCCAGCGTGATGCCGGTCTTAGTGACGACGTCATCGACGGTCATCGGTCGGCTCGTGGTCGGCAGGGAGCCGCCGTAGCGGGGGTCAGCACCCGGGAAGCTTGCGGGGGCCGAGTTGAAACCCGCATAACCGCCGCCCCCGACAGGAAGGTTGCGGAATGCCGGGTTGCTGGTGGTGCGCACCGTGTTCCTCCAGATGGGCGTTGCAGGGCGTCACCGGGTTCAACGCGCCTGCGGCGAGTCCGGTTCCCCGGGCCGGTGAGCCGGACTTTACCCCCGCCGGGTGATGCCCCAGCAAGCAAGCACGGGTCCTTCGCGTTACTGTGCCGCAATGGACTGGTGGGGCTGGGTGATCCTGGCGCTGGTCATTGTCGCGGTACTGGCGGTACTCGCTGTGCTCGTCCAGCGCAGGAGGCGGCGCGGCGGCGTGATCGGTCTGAGCGGCCAGGGCCGACTGGGCGACCCGGGCCGGGGTGACTCACGGTGACCACACCAACTCCCCTGTTGCTGCTGCGGGCCAGTGAGTTGGCCGGCCGGCCGGTGGTCACCCTGAGCGGTGAACTGGTCGCCGAGATCAAAGACATCGTCTTCGAACGCACCGGCGGTCGCATCGCCGGGTTCACCCTGCGCAACCCAGGATTGTTCAGCCGGTCCCGCAAGGATTCACTGCCCTGGAGCGGGGTGCACGGCGTGGGCCGGGACGCTGTGATGGTGTCCGACGAGACAGTGCTGGTCGCGGCCAAGGAGCTCGCGCCGCGCAAGCAGGCCCGCAAAGCGGATGTGCTGGAGGATCGGGTGCTCACCGACAGCGGACAGAACCTCGGGCGCGTGGTGGATGTCGTGCTGCACAGCGGGACGAGCCTGGACGTGGTGGGCTACGAGATCCAGGCGAGCGAGGCGCTCGGCACGGCGGGACGGCGGGTGTTCATCCCCCTACCCGATACCGTGGCGGTCTCGGGCGAGAACCTCATCGTGCCCGCAGCGGCCACCGAGTTCGTCTCCGAGGACCTGGCCGGGTTCGGGGCGGCGGTGGGCGCCTTCCGGGCCCGGTTACGGGAAGGGGCCAGCTGATGTTGTTCAGCCAGGCACGCAAACGCGACGTGGTGAACACCGCCACCGCAACCCGGGTGGCCAGGGTGGACGGTTTCGTCGTGCTGCCCGGGCCGGCCAGGGTGGCGCTGCTTCGATTGGGCAAGGTGCACAGCGCGGCCGGCACCCTGCTCGCCTGGGAGGATCTGCAGGGTTTCGGGCCCGACGCGGTGACGGTCGCGACCGACGCGGTGATCCGGCCGGCTCGTGACGCCGTGGAGCAGCGCGCCGAGGACAATGACCTGGAGATCGTGGGCAAGCGGATGCTCACCGAGCGAGGTATGGAGCTCGGCCCGGTCATCGACGTGGACTTCGACCCGGACACGGGTGCGGTCACCTCACTGATCACCAAGACCGAGACCATCGAGGGGCGGCGGCTGGTCGGTCTGGGCGGATACGCGGTCGTTGTATCGGCCTAGCTGAGCCGCAACGTTCGTGCGCCGGCCGCGCCTGCTTCCCGTCGCGCCGGCTTCCCGTCACTGTGCGGGCGGCCGCCCACCCCCCGCGCGGCCGCCCGCACACCTTCGCCCGTTTGGGCTAAGTAAGCATTGCAGTAGAGCGGCGTCCGCACAAGCAGCTGCACAAGTCACTTCGGCGCGACTCATCCCCCGGGCCCCCTACCCCCACCTCCACCAGCCAGGCGACGGACGTTCTGGAGGTTGGTGGTCGGCAGCGGCTGGGAGAGGTCGGCGAGGATTACCTGATCAGTGGGGTTGAGCCCGGCCAGCACCTGGGTGCGAGTGGGCCCGATGGCACCAAGGGTGACCTGGACGTTGTACGGGGTGCCGGCACGCAGCACGGTGACGATCTTGTTGGCACCGGCGGTGTGCACCGCGGAGCTGGGCACCGTGAGGGTACCGGATGCGTGGGCCAGCATGATGGACACCGACGCGCTCTGTCCGGCGGAGAGTTGCTGCTCGGTGTTGGTGAGGCCGATCGAGACGGGGTAGCTGACCGATCCGGACGGTGTGTTCGAGCCCGAGGCGGCGAGCAGGCCGACCGAGACGACCTGGCCGAGCAGTGGTGCTGAGCTTCCGCTCGGGGTGACGGTCGCGGCGTCGCCCACCCGTACCGAACCCACGTTGGTGTCGCTGACCGATGTGATGACCTGGTAGGAGCCCGGCCCGATGACGACGATCTGCGGGGTGCCCGAGCTCCCCTGGACCGATCCTCCCGTGCTGATGGTCACCGAGCCGACCGTGCCGTCGATCGGGCTGCGCAGCTCGGCCTGGTCGTGGGCCTGTCGCGCTTCGCTGAGTTGCGCCTGGGCCGCGTCGATGGCGGCCTGGTCCGAGGTGAGCTGTTGGGCCGAGGCCGGCCGAACGGATGAGGGGACCCGGTTCGAACCGCCAACTGGTGATCCGGTCGCCCCGCCGGATCGAGCCTTACCGCCAGCGGGTGATCCGGTCGTGCCGCTGGGCTGCTGTCTCGGACTCTGGACGGGTTGCGGCTGGGTACTGGGCCGCGCCGAGGTCAGGAGCTTGTCGACGGCGTTATCGAGCGCGGGCATGTCTGTGCTCACCACCTGCTGAGCGTGATCGACGGCAACCTGATCAGCGAGCACCGTCTGCAGCGCGGACGCGCACCCGCTGGCATCCGGCGTCGGCGAGGACCACGAGCCGCGCCTGTCGGGATTCGGAGAAGGTCGCGCCGCGGCGCCGTCGGTCCCGGCCGCACCGCCATCGGCGGAGCTCAGGAAGGCTTGGCAGAGGCTGGTCTCGATCTTGAGGTCACGTTGTTCGATGGCGAGGTCCTGGTCGGCCTGATGCTGGTCCGCGATGAGACGGGCTTGCTGCTTGGTGACCAGGTCCGGGGTAGCCGGCGGGGGGTCCGGCGGGCCGGCGGTCTGCATGATGAAGGCGGCCGGCGCCACCACGGTCGTGGACGTACCGGCGGTCTGGCTTGCCTCGTCAGCGGCCAGCTTGGCCTGGGCGGCGGAGACCGCGGCTTGGGCGGAAGCGACCCGGGCGTCCAGCGATGTCGTGTCAAGCTGGGCAAGGACCTGACCGACGGTCACGTGCTGACCGACGGTGGCCGAGACGCCGCCAACGGTGCCGGCGACGGGAAAGCCGAGGTTCGCCTGGTTGATCGGTTGGATCGTGCCCAGGGAGGTGACAGCCGAGTCGACATCAGCTCGCTCGACGCTTGCGGTGCGGTAGGACGGTCCACTGGTGCGGCTGGTCGCGGCCACCCCGACCAGGACAATGGCGGTCACGACCACGGCGCCCCCGACCACCCAGCCGCGCCGCCGGTTACGGCCTGAGCGCGGCGCGCGCGGCCGCTCGGCGGTGGATATCGCGTGACGTGATTCAGGCACCGTTCACCGTGCCGTTGCCAGCGGTGTCGGGCGCACCCGACCCGGCCCGACCAGGACCGCGACCCCGACCGCCGCCAGGACCGAAACCGCCTTGGCAACCGTTGGGACCAGGCTGGCGGATGCTGATCGACGAGGCGGCAACCGCCCCGGTGTCGTCGGACGAGCCGAGGGCGCTCACGCACTCTCCGACAGCCAAGGCTGAGTGGTCGGTCGCGACGGTCTTGCTGAAGGTGGTGGTCGTCGTGGTGGTGACCGAGCGGGTGGCGTTCGAGGTGCCGACGTGCAGGACGAAGCCGCCCCCATTAATCGAGGTGATCGTGCCTGAAGCGGTCGCGCCGCGACCTCGACCCGCGCCAGTCCCGCATCCACCGTCAGCGGCTACCGGGCTGATCGACACTGAGGTGGCGGTCACCGAGCCGGCCGGGTCACCGGCGGGCTGCGGAGCACCGAGCGCGAGTGCGCAGTCCCCGACCATGAGGTCCGCGGCGGTCGCGGACACCGTCCTGGTGAAGCTGGTCGCCGGGGTGAAGGTGACGCTCACCTGCCCCGTCCTGGGGTTCTGCACCTGAAGACTGGAGGCGGTGACCGCGGCGACGATACCCGAAGCGCCGGGAGACCTGCCCGGCGCTTCGGGCGCCGCAGACGGGGAACTGGACTCGGCCGTCTGCCCGACCGTCGAGGTGCCCGCATTCCCGCAGGCGCTGACCGCAACGGCAACCGCTACGACAAGTCCGAGACGCAGACCGAACAACCACTGGTTCTTCATTGGCTCCTCATTCGCTACGCAGTGCTTCGATCGGGGCGAGCCGAGCGGCCCGGCTCGCCGGGTAGACACCGAAGACGAGACCGATCCCGACGGCAACGGCCAGCGCGCCCAGGGTCGCCGTCGCCGAGAACACGATGGGTGCGGCGAGCAGCCTCGACAACCCGATCCCGGCAGCCACACCGAGCACCACACCGAGCACCCCACCGGCCAGTCCGAGCACGGATGCCTCGACCATGAACTGGCGGCGGATCACCCTCGGCGTCGCGCCCAGGGCTTTGCGCAGACCGATCTCGCGGATTCGCTCGGTCACCGACACGAGCATGATGTTCATCACGCCCACGCCACCGACCAGCAACGAGATCCCCGCGATACCGCCGAGCAGCACCGTGAGCGTCTTGGTGACCGACGTGGCGGTGTTCAAGATCGATTGCTGGCTGGTGATGGTGAAGTCCACGCTGGCCGGGCTCAGGACGTGGTGCAGGTTGGACAGCTCGGACGCGGCTTCCTGGTAGGCGGCGGACAGCGTGTCCGACGACTGCGCCTGCAGATAGATCGTCTGCAACGAGGTCCGCATCGCGCCGCCGAAGAGCCGTTCGGATGCGGTGGTGAGCGGGACGATCGCCTGGTCGTCCTCGTTCGCGACCGCCGTCGAGCCCGCCGTGTTGAGCACCCCGACCACGGTCAGCGGCACGCCGGCGATGGTCACCGTCTGCCCCACGGGGTCCCGAGCGCCGAACAACTCCTGGGCGGTCGTGGCGGCGAGCACGACGACCGCCGCATGATCGGTCATGTCCTGGCTGGTGAGGAAACGACCGCTGTCGACCGTGCGGGACCGGACCGTGATCCAGTCCGGCACCGTGCCGACCACGGTCGTGGTCCAGTTCGCTGTCCCGGCACTCAGCGATGACGAGCGCTGCACGGTGGGGGCGACCGCGGCGATGTCCGGCGCCACGACCTTCGAGGCCAGCGCAGTGGCGTCCGCCACGGTCAGGGTGGAAGCGGAGCCGGAACCACCGCGGACACCGCTGCTACTGGTGACGCTGCCCGGGGTGACGATGAGCAGGTTGCTGCCCAGCGAGTTGATCTGCTGGCTGATCTGTTGCTGGGCGCCGAGGCCGAGCCCGACCGTCAGCATGACCGCAGCGATACCGATCAGGATGCCGAGCACGGTCAACCCCGAGCGCAGGCGATGGGACCGCACCGCCTCGAGTCCGGTGCGAATGGTCTCCAGCCAGTTCATCCCCGCACTCCCTCGGGCAGGCGATCGCTGTCACCGCAGATAGCGCCGTCCAGAATGCGCACCGTCCGCTGGGCCGCCGCCGCCACGTCGGACTCGTGCGTGATGAGCACGATGGTCCGGCCGGCAGCGTGCAGGTCGGCAAGCAGCCCCAGCACGTCCGCGGTCGCGGCGGAGTCCAGGTTTCCGGTCGGCTCATCGGCCAGGATCAGCGCCGGATCGCCGACCAACGCCCGCGCGATGGCCACCCGCTGCTGCTGGCCACCGGACAGCTCCCCGGGACGGTGCGCCACCCGGTCCGCCAGACCTACCCGCGCCAAGGCCGCTGCCGCCATGGCACTGCGCTCGGCGCGCCGGATACCCGCGTAGCACAGCGGAAGCGCCACGTTGCGCCCCGCCGTCAGCGAGCCCAACAGGTTGAACTGCTGGAACACGAAGCCGATCCGCCGGTTGCGGACTTCCGCCAGTTCCTCCTCCGACATCGAGCTGACGTCCTGGCCGGCCAGCCAGTAGGTCCCCGACGTCGGGCTGTCCAAGCAACCCAGGACGTGCATGAGGGTCGACTTCCCCGACCCGGAGGGACCCGTGATCGCGACGAACTCCCCCTCCCGGATCGAGAGGGAGGCTCCACGCAACGCCTCCACCTCCAGCGATCCACTCCGGTAGATCTTGCCGACATCGCGGAGCTCAAGGAGCGGAACCTCCACTACGGGCAGCACCTCAGTAGTCATGCCTCACCCCGTCCCACCGGTCGGACCACGGCCGCCGCCGCCTCCGCCGCCACCACCACCGAAACCACCAGCACCACCACCGAAGCCACCAACACCACCACCGCCTCGCCCGGCGCCACCGGAGCCGGTCCCGGTGGGTGCTGCGGGCAACACGATGCGGGCGCCGGGCGCCAGACCGCCGGTGATCTGGGTCTGGCCACCCGTGCTGAGTCCCACCGTCACCGAGCGGGTCACCTGCTTGCCGTCGACCATCTCGTAGACCACGGAGCGCCCGCCGTCCTGGTGCACGGCTCCCCGAGGCACGACCTCGACATCGGTGAGCTGCTTGACGATGATCGAGACCTGGGCGCTGGCACCGATCGGCAGGCCGGCGGGACTACCGGTGATGGTGATGGTGACCGGGTAGGTGGCAACCCCGGAGCTCTGGCTGCCGACCATCCCCACCGACGCCACCGTGCCGAAGATCTGGCTGGTCGAACTGTTCACCACGACGACGGCCTGCTCGCCGGACTTCAGCTGGCCGACCTGGGTGTCATCGACGCTGGCGTTGACGACGTAGGCACCCGTGCTGATCACCACCACCTGGGCACCCGAAGCCGAGGTGGTGGTCGCGGACCCGCTGGCGGACCCTGCGGCGGACCCGCCTGAACCAGTGGATGACGCGCCCGATACCTGCTGACCTACCGTCAGATTGACGGCGGCGACGGTGCCGGCGAACGGCGCGGTCAAGGTGGCGCTGGACAGGTTCTGCTGGGCTACGGCCAACTGCGCGTTCGCCGAAGCCAACGCCGCGTTGTCGGCGTTGACCTGCGCGGCTGAGGCGCCGGAGGCCTGGTCGGCGGCGAGCCTGGCAGCGCCTGCCGCCACTGACGCTTGGGCCTGGGCCAGTTGGCTCGGCAGCGACGCCGCGTTCACACTCGCCAAAGCCTGGCCGGCCTGTACCTGCTGGCCGACCGTCACCGACACCGCCGTGACCTGGCCGCTGACCCCGAAACTCAGGTTCGCCTGCTGGGCCGGTGCGATCGTGCCGGTGGCCGCCACCGTCTGGCGGATGGTGCCCAGACCGGCGGTACCCAGCCGCGGGGCAACCCCCGACTGTGACCCCGGCCATACCCACCACGCCACAGCGGCGCCGATGGCCACAACCACCGCACTCACGCTCAGCCATCGCCTGGTGAGCATTCGGTGGAAAACTGGCTTCAAAGCGACACCCTTTCGTGTTACCTGCTCGACGATCGTAACGTTCGGCATCACCATCCCGAGTTGGCCACCCGAAGCTGACGAAGAGCTGAGGACAACCTGGAACTTGACTGAGAGGTGGTATGCATGACGTATCGATGGTTTGCCGAGTCGGCTCTCCGGCCCGGTGCATCCCCGACCCGATGAAGACGTCGGTGACTCGGACGAGGCCCGGGTGGGTGAGGCTCTGCAGCAAGTGCCCGGTGCGGCTCCACTGCGCCGCCTCGTCTGGGCCGCCCTCGTCTGGGCCGCCGCTGCCACGCAGGATTTTCACCGCGACCTGGCGGCGACCCTCCGTAGACAACGGGAGAACGGCCTGCCACACCTCGCCCTCTCCGCCCCCGCTGAGCAGCGAGATCAACCGGTAGGTGTCCGGGGCGGCGTAGGGGCCGACCCAGAAATCAGCAGACGGCATTGGCACTCCAGCCCACTCCGCGGTTGAATCTCGCGCCGAGGAGTGCAACTCACGCTCAGCGGCCGCGCTGTCGTGCATGAGTTCTTCTCCTCGCCGGGCAGCGTTACCGACGACCAGCGCGAGCGGCGAACGGAGCACACAGACGGACGAGCGGTGGGTCCTGACCTATGGCTGCGACCGGGAACGTTCCCGCCGCGCCGTCACCGCCACCACGACCGGGTGGCAGGCAGAGATCACCAACCGCAACGGTGCCGTGCTGCACCCCTGGGGGCAGGCACCCGTGCTCGCCCAGCGACACAACACCCTGATCTGGCACCGCGTCGGGATCCGGGTGCTGAGCAGCCACGAGGACATCCAGCACTGGGTACTCCTGGAGGCTGACTCCATCAACCTGACCGGGGCAGCGCGGTTGCCCCTGCGCACATCACCACGTGGACCGACACCGTCAACCGGCCTCGCCCGCTGACCTCGGCGCAGATCACCGCGCTGCCCACTCCATAACGTCTCCCGAAAGGCTCCAGTCGTGAAGACCTCAACCGCTGCCCTCATCGCCCTCGTCGCTACGGCCCTGCTCGGAGGTCTGACCGGCTGCTCCAGCAAGGGCTCCAACACCACCTGTAGCGAGTATCGCAGTATGAGCACCCAGGACAAGCGCACCACGGTGACGAACCTGATGAAAGACCACGGCGAGACCAATCCCAGCCCGGCCAAGGTCGATATCACCCGCGGCTCCGTCACCGCCTACTGCTTCCTCCACTCCGGTGACAACAAAATCTCCAGCATCTACACCGGCTAACGAATTCGCACACTGAGCACACCGGCCCACGCCGATTTTCGGGATCCCGGTGACAACTCGACGCTGCCTCTGAGAGGCAGCGAATCACAACCGAGAAAGGCACACCAACAGCAACCTCACAGCACGCTCGACGCGACTGGCGGCGCGCAGTCCGTGTCTCCGTGGCTAAGCACCTCTGGTTCCTAATAATCTTCTAACGCGCCGATGCGGGTGCCGTCGCGAAACGCCGCTTCCAGTGATTCCAGGCTGTGTTCCTTGGTTTCGGGCACTATCCGCCACACGATGGGGAAGATCACCACTCCCGCCACGGCGTAGCCGATGAAGACGGCGCCCGGACCGGCGAGTGCGGCCAGGCTGGGGAAGGTCAGTGACACACCGAAGGCGGCCAGCCAGT
>JBOHFI010000092.1:0-13596 GCA_050699595.1 Pseudonocardiaceae bacterium
GACCAGAACGACGGTGATCAGCCGGTGATGTTCTTGAGGCGGCGCGCCTGGAACTGACTGCCGGCATTCAGCCCGTAGCTCAAAATACGGTGGTCAGTGCCGTGACCGCCACGCTGCTCATAAGCCAAGTACGAAGTGTGACCACTATTGGCCCACTTCTCGAAGATGACTACGTGGCGGGTGTTATGGTCGCCGGTCTTGTCGATGAACAGGTCGCCTGGCAGCATGTCCGCCTTGTTGATGGCCACCGTCTCGTTGTCGAACAACGCGACGGTATTGGGCCCTGGCTTGGGGAGCGCCGCCGCCATGGAAACGTATCCCGAGCAGTCCTGCCGGTAGCCGTCCCGCCAGACCTTGAGCTGGTCGTAAGGCACCTGCTTGCCATTGTTCGCGGTGAGCCATACCGCGGCCCGCTGCAGCATCTCGCTGCGGCTCGCTTGGGTGACCGCGATACTGGCCTGGGGGGACGACACCTGCGAGGCCTCCGCGATCGCAGGCGTCGACGACAGCCCCACACTCATCAGGACGGAAGCGGCAACCACGACGTGACGCGCAGCTGACATTCTCATTGTCGAACTCCTTGTGTGGTACGAAGCCTCGGGCACAGGCGAGGCGTGGGTGGGCCAGGTAGCGTCTGCGTGGCTCCTTCTCAGCGGACCATCGCCGGCCGCCGGCGAGGAGTCGCCGGTCCTCGTCACGTAGGACCCACCCGCGGGCGCGAGCTCAGACACCGCGCTCATCATTGCCACTACCCGGTCGAGATCAACACGACACGCCGAGCAACCAACTGAAATCCCAGAGTGACCCCCGCCCGAGTGGCGGGACCTCACTCGCGGTGAGGCTCACCGCCGTGAACTCGACGAGACCGACCTTGACCGCGCCCGAAAACGTCCGTGCTGTCGAGTTCACGGACAGCACCTACCCCACCCCCGCCACCGCATCGGGTGCTAGGAGATGGTGTCGGTGGTCCAGCGCCGCTCTAGGGTTCGGCCTAGGATGGTGACCAGTACGGTGATCGTGACGATGGCGGTCATGGGGGCGAGCGCGAGTCGGGGCGCGAGGTAGAGGTAGTTGCGGCCCTCGGCCAGCATGGCGCCCCATTCGGGGGTGGGGGGTTGGGCGCCGAGGCCGAGGAAGGACAGGCCGGCCAGGGTGAGCATGGTGTTGGCGAAGCGCAGGCAGGTATGCGCCAGTAGGGGTCGGGCGGCGTTGCGCAGGATGTGCCGGGACAGGATCCACCAGGTGCCCGCGCCCAGCGCGAGGGCACTGTCGACGTAGCCGGCGCCGGCCTCGTTGACCGCGAGCTGGTAGGCGAGCCGGCTGAACGGTGTCCACCCGGCGATCAAGACCGCGCCGAGCAACGCGGGCAGCCCGGGTTGCCACGCGGCGGCGAGGATCAGACCGAACACGATGGTCGGGATCGACACCAGCACGTCGACCATGCTCTGCAGCACGGTGGCGAGTGCGCCCCGGATGTATCCGGCGGCCAGACCGGCGGCGGTGCCGACGACCGCGCACAACGTGAGTGCGACCAGGGTGAACCCGACAGACAGCCGGGCGCCGGCCAGGATCCGGGCGGCGAGGTCGCGGCCGAGTTGGTCGGTGCCCAGGAGGTGCGCCCAGGACGGCGGCGCGAAGCGGTGGAGCAGATCCGGGGTGGTGGGGTCGACCGGCACCAGCGCGGCGAGGACCACCAGCAGCGCCACGACCGCCGCCACGACCAGCGACCACTCCCGGTGACGTGTCTGGTTCCGGTGACGTGGCCCGCGCCCGGCCGTCATCATGGGGACCGTCATCGCTGGGCTGCCCGGGCGAGGGGGCTCGTGGCGAGGTGCAGCAGGTCCGCGGTGACGCGCGCCAGCAGCGCCAGCGTGATGACCGCGAGGAGCCCGGCTTGGGTCATCGGCAGATCTTGGGCGAGCACGGCGTCGTAGAGCAGCTGGCCGAGACCGGGCACCGCGAAGATCACTTCCGCGACGACGGCGCCACCGAGCAGCCCGGCGAAGAACACACTGGACAGGGCCAGCACCGAGGTCAGCGCGGTGCGGGCGCCATGGCGCCACAGCACGCGGTGCTTGGTGACCCCCTTGGCGCGGGCGAAGTCGATGTGGGGCCGGCCCAGTGTGTCGAGCATCTCGGCTCTGGTCAGTTGCGCGGCCAACGCTGCCGGGAACGCGGCCAGTGACAGGATGGGCAGCACGGCTTCGCGGGGGGTGCCCCATCCGCTGGTGGGCAGCAGGCCGAGCGTCACGCTGAACACGAGAACCAGCAGCGGGCCGAGGACGAACTCGGGGATGGCCACCCCCAGCACACTGGCCCCGGACACCAGCTTGTCGAGCAGTCGGCCGCGACGGGCGGCGGCGTACACGCCCGCGGGGATGCCGATCGCCGCGGCCAGCGCCAGCGCCATCAGGACCAGGGTGACCGACACGCCGGTGGCCCGCAGTACCTGCGGCCCGACCGCGGTCCTGGTGGTGAGGGACAACCCGAAATCGCCGCTCAGCGCGTGAGCGAGCCAGCTCAGATACTGCTCGGGCAGCCCGCGGTCCAGCCCGAACTCGTGGGTCACCCGCGCCACCGTGGCTGCGTCGGGGGTCGACTCGGCGCTGCGGGCCCGCAGCACCGCCCGGGCGGTGTCGGTGCCGGTGAGCTGGGGTAGCAGGAACACCAGCACCGAAGACCCGGCCAGCACAGCCGGGACCTCGAGCACCTTCCGAGTCAGCTTCATCTGGTCTCGGTGAGCGGTCAGCCGGTGCGGGCCAGTTGCGGAGTGAGTAAAGAGTGCTCCTGGGGGTCGGGCACGAACCCGGTGACGTTGCGCATGCCGACCCGGGCCTGGGAATGCACCAGCGGCACGCCGGCGATGTCCTGGTTGAGCTGCTTGGCCGCGGTTTGGAAGATCTGCTGTCGCTGGGTGGGGTCCGCGGTCTGCGACAGTGATGCCACGAGCGTGTCGAATGCCGGCGAGCAGTAGCGGTTGAGGTTGAAGGACCCCGCGCAGGTGTAGTCCGAGGACAGGAACCCGGCGGCGTCCGGAATGTCGGTCAGCGAGCTGCGGGAGAGCACGAACAGGTCGTAGCGGCCGGCGAGCACATCGGATTGCAGCGTGTTGTACTCGGCAACCCGGATGCCGGCCTCGATACCCGCGGTTTTGAGCATGGCCTGCACCGCGGTGGCCAGCGTGGGGAGCTCGGCGCGCGCGGGATAGGTCCACAACCGCAGCGTCAGCGGCTTGCCGGGGCCGTAGCCGGCCTGGGCGAGCAACCGCGCCGCCGCGTCCGGGTCCGCGCCGGGTGGGATCGCGGTGTCACCCCAGGGGACCGCCGCGCCGAACACGCCGGAGGCCGCGGTGGCCGAGCCGTTCAGGACCTGGGTCGCCAGCGCCGGACGGTCGATGGCCAGCTCGATCGCCCGACGCACCCGGGGATCGGCCAGCGGCGGTGCGGTCAGGTTGGTGTAGAGGGTGACGGTGCGCGGCAGCGGAGAGGTGACGACCGTGATCTGGGGTATGCTGGCCAGCTCAGGCAGGGCGGTGTCCGGGATGCCCTGGGCGAGGTCGACATCCCCGGCCCGCAGGGCCGTGGCGCGGGCCATCGGGTCCGGGATGAACCTGGCCTGCGCGGTGGCCAGCGCGGCCCGGGGGCCCCAATAACGGTCCCACCGCGCGACCGTGGCGCTTTGCGCCTCCTGAACCTCGGTGAGCATGAACGGGCCGGTACCGGTTCGGATCGGGGTGGGCGAGCCGGTCGGCCGGTAGGCCGAGGGCGCGAGGATCGCGGTGTTCGGGCTGGACAGCCGCAGCGGCAGGATCGGATCCGGGTTCGTCGTGCTGATCCGCACCGCGTCTGGGCCATCCGACACGGCCTGCAACCCGACTCCCTTGATCGCCCGTGGCGGTGCCGCGACCGAGCTGACGTAGCGCAGCGCGGTGACCACCGCGTCCGGGGTGAGCGGGGTGCCATCGTGGAAGCTCACCCCGGGCCGCAGCTGGAAATGCCAGGTGCGCGGGTCGATTCGCTGCCAGGAGGTGGCCAGCGCGGGCACACCTTGCCCTTTCGGATCGGCCTGAACCAATGTTTCGACAACGCCGAGCTCGGTGAGCACGAATGCGTCGTCGGTGTCGATTGCTAAACCGGCCTTGGGTCCGAACTCGAGGGCAACGGTGAGTCGCCCGTCGGTCACTGGTACTGGTGATGCAGAGGTGATGTTCTGCGTACTCGCACACCCCGTCAGTACCGCGAGTAGGCAGAGCATCACCGAGAACGTCCTGAGTTCACCCCGTTGTCGGTTCATGGCGGTGGCCTCCTCAGGCTCGAATGCTCGTCTGCCGCATCTATCGACACCGCCTCCCCAGAAGTTACGTTTATCTGGCAGTTGCCTTATGTTAGCAAATACGACCGGGCGGGAGGGGTTTCGATGACGCTTGTGGTGCGGTGGGCGGAAAAGGACGATCTGGAGGTGTGCCAGGCGCACATGCGGCGGGTCCTGGACGAGGACCTGCGCGGCTACCACGAGCGCTGGCACCGCGACATCGACGATCTCGCCGGGACCTACCTGGACCGGCCGGGGTGGGCGCTGCTCGTCGCCGAGCTCGACGAGGCGTTCGCCGGGACCGTCAGCGTCAAACCGGGTGGTCCGGCCAGCCCACCCGCACCGGAATGGCTGGCCCGCCGCTATGCGACACAGCACACCGGCCAGCTGGCCCGGGTGTGGATCGTGCGTGAGCTGCGTCGTTGCGGGGTCGGCCGCGCGCTGGTCACCGCAGCCGCTCGCTGGGCGTTGGGTTCCTGCGGCTATAACGTGGTGTGTCTGCACACCGACGCCTCCTCGCCCGGTGCGCTGGAGTTCTGGCGGGCCTACCCGGCTGCGGTCGAGGTGTTCGACGCTCGGCCGGATTCATGGGATACTGTCCACTTCGAGCTAGATCCTACCCGATTGCCCGGTTAACTATTGATCCGAACGATTCTCCGGCGTCTTCGACGCACACCGGGTCGGCGGGATGGGCGGCGTTCGCAGGTCGTCATCGATCTCCTGCGGTTACACCAAGAGCTGGCGACGCTGCCCACCCTGTCACCCAACGTGCACACGAACGCGCTGTTCAGTGAACTGGTCGCAGTGGCCACCCACCCCGGAAACGGCGAAATAGCCCGGCAGGTCCTCGCGGATCCGAAGATTCGCCGCATCACCCCGGGGCTGCGCAGCCTGTGCTCGGCGGGCGAGATCGAGCTCGAACGTGCCTGGGCGCGACGGATCATCATCAGTCGCGACCCGCAGCGGGAATTGCGCGAGTTCCCCTACTTCGCCAACTACGAGCAGCTGACCCGCCTGGAACACCACGCCGTGTTGGGAGTCACCGACTGCGCACTGCCCCGAATGCTGTTCGTGGGCGCGGGCCCGCTGCCGCTGACCGCGCTGCTCCTCGCGACCCAGCATGGCCACACCGACATCGACAACATCGACATCGACTCGGCGGCCACCCGGCTGGCCGAGCGGCTCGTCGGCGTGCTGGGGATCGGCTCGCTGCGCTTCCGGAGCGTTGACGTGCTGGACTGCACCGATGTTGCCGGCTACGATCTGGTGTACGTCGCGGCGATGGTCGGCCCGCACCCCGACGAGAAGTCACGGGTGATCAAGCACCTCTACCGGCAGATGAGACCCGGAGCGCTGCTCCTCGCGCGCAGCGCCCACTCGTTGCGGACGTTGCTCTACCCACCGCTGAGGCTGCGCGACCTGGACGAATTTCGTCCTCTGGTCGTGCTCAATCCCCACACCGAGGTGGTCAACTCACTGGTCATCGCCGAGAAACCCCCCGACCCCCATGCATGACCTGGACAAGTACCACACCGACTACTTCAGCTACCTCGAAGCGCCCGAGAACGCCACTCGCTACACACCGGCCATCGACCAGCTACGCCGCTTCCACCACCCGATGCCGCTGCGGGTGCTCGACCTCGGCTGCGGTGCCGCAGTCCTGGCCCGCTACCTCGTCGAGGACGACACCTACACCGGCGTCGACCACGACCCCGCCGCGCTTGCGCTCGCCCGCGTCCGCAACCTCCGCCCGCACGTCAGATTCCACCAGGCCGACACCGCCCAGTTCCTTGACGAGCGCGCCGGCCACACCAGCACCTGGAACGTGGTCGTCCTGGCCGGCGTGGTGTTCCACCACATCGACACCCGCACCGGGGGCCGCCACGACGATCGGGCATTCCTGGCCCGCTGCCTCGACGTCCTCCAACCCGCCGGCCACCTCGTGATCATCGCTCCGTTCGCCTACACCGACGATGAGCGCAGCGGCTTGTTCGCCCGGGCCCGATGGAAACGCAGCATCATCGCGCCGTTGCTCGACGGACTGGCTGGGGCCCACCTCGTCACCGAGATCACCTCCCGGCAGCTCGGACTCGAACGCCATCTCGCGGCCCAAGCCGCTCCGCCGAACTGGTTCGTCTCCGACGCCGCCGCCGTGCCCACCTCCGCTTACCACGGGCACTACCTCGCGACCCTTACCCTCATCATGGAGGTAACCCGGAGGTGAAACTCACCCACAGCGAACCCCGTCGCTCCCTTGGCGGGCAGGCCTTGCTGCAGCGGCTGCTCGCTGGCGGAGCCGGCGATCCGGCTACCGCGCCGGGTGGCGAATCACCGCTGCGTCACGTCACGACATTTTCCGCCCGGACGGCGACGACGGTGGAGTGGCCCTCCTGGGTGCCCGACCGGTTGCGCGAATCGCTTGCCGCGGCGGGGGTGGCGGCACCGTGGGCGCACCAGATCGCCGTCGCGGAACTGGCTCGGGCGGGGCGCCACGTCGTGGTCGCCACCGGGACCGCGTCGGGCAAGTCGCTGGCCTACCAGCTGCCCGTGCTCGCCCACCTGCTGGCCGATCAGCGGGCCACCGCGTTGTATCTCGCTCCCACCAAGGCGTTGGGGGCGGACCAGATCCGGGCGGTGACCGCCCTGGGCCTGGCCGAGGTGCGGCCGGCCGGCTACGACGGCGACACCCCGATGGCGCAGCGGGACTGGGTGCGCTCGCACGCCCGGTGGGTGTTCACCAACCCGGACATGGTGCACCATGGCCTGCTCGCCCGGCATGACCGCTGGGCCCGCCTGCTGCGGCGGCTGAGTTTCGTGGTGATCGACGAGTGT
Source organism: Pseudonocardiaceae bacterium (assembly GCA_050699595.1). Taxonomy (GTDB): domain Bacteria; phylum Actinomycetota; class Actinomycetes; order Mycobacteriales; family Pseudonocardiaceae. Next base: position 7,144 of record JBOHFI010000092.1, read on the forward strand.
CACGCCTACCGGGGGGTGTTCGGCTCGCATGTCGCCTTGCTGCTGCGCCGGTTGCGCCGGGTTGCCGCGCGCTACGGCGCGCATCCGGTGTTCGTGCTCGCCTCGGCGACGGTCGCGGAGCCGGGTGCCTCGGCGTCCCGGCTCACCGGCCTGGACACCGTCGCCGTCACCGAGGACGCCTCCCCGTGTGGGGAGCGCACCGTGGCGCTGTGGGAGCCACCGCTGCTGGCGGAGCTGACCGGGGAGAACGGGGCGCCGGTGCGCCGCTCGGCGGGCGCGGAAGCCGCTCGGCTGCTGGCCGACCTGGTGATCGAGGGCGCTCGCACCCTGGTGTTCGTCCGCTCCCGGCGGGGTGCCGAACTGACCGCACTGGGTGCCCAGCGGGCGTTGAGCTCTGCTGCGGCGGGTGAGCTCGCCTGCCGGGTCGCCGCCTACCGCGCGGGCTACCTGCCGGAGGAGCGCCGGGCGCTGGAGACCGCGCTGGACTCCGGGAAGCTGCTCGGGGTCGCCTCGACCAACGCGCTGGAGCTGGGGGTGGACATCGCGGGGCTCGACGCGGTGGTGCTGGCCGGGTACCCCGGCACCCGGGCGTCGTTCTGGCAGCAGGCCGGGCGGGCTGGGCGGGCCGGGTCGGGGGCGCTGGTGGTGTTCGTCGCCCGGGATGACCCGTTGGACACCTACCTGGTGCACCACAGTGCCGCGCTGCTCGGCACAGCGGTGGAAGCCACGGTGCTGGACCCGACGAACCCCTACGTGCTGCGACCGCAGCTGGCCTGCGCGGCCGCTGAGCTGCCGCTGACCGAGGCGTGTGTCGATGAGCTGGGTGGCGAGGCAGCCCGTTGCGTGGTGGCCGACCTCGTCGCGGACGGGACGCTGCGCCGCCGTCCGGGCGGCTGGTTCTGGGCTGGCGCGTCTTCTGGGCGCCCGCACCCCGAGGTCGACATCCGCGGTGGCGGCGGTCGCCCGGTGGCGGTGGTGGAGGCCGACACCGGCCGGCTGCTCGGCACCGTCGACCCTGGGTCGGCCTGTGCGGTGCTGCACCCGGGCGCGGTGTATCTGCATCGGGGTGACTCCTTCGTGGTCGACGAGCTGGATCTGGACTCCGGTATCGCGCTGGTGCATCCGGAGGAGCCGCCGTGGCATACCTCGGCTCGCTCCACCACCGACATCCGCGTGGTCTCGGTGGTGCGCTCGGTGCGCTCGGGCGGGGTGTCGGTGGCGCTGGGCGAGGTGCAGGTGACCTCACAGGTAGTGGGCTACCTGCGGCTGCTGCCCTCGGGCCAGGTGCTCGACACCGTGCCGGTGGAGCTGCCGCCGTCCACGCTGCGTACCAGGGCGGTCTGGTTCACCGTGGGTGAGGCGGTGCTCGAGGCCGCCGGGTTGGCCCCGGCTGCGTGGCCCGGGGCGCTGCATGCCGCCGAGCACGCCGCGATCGGCCTGCTGCCGCTGATGGCCACCTGCGATCGTGGAGACATCGGTGGTGTCTCCACCGCGCGGCACCCGGACACCGGAGAGCCGACGGTCTTCGTGCATGACGGGCACCCCGGTGGCGCCGGGTTCGCCGACCGGGCGCACGCCGCGCTGCGACCCTGGCTCACGGCGACCCGAGACTCGATCGCCGCCTGCGAGTGCCCGGCCGGCTGCCCGTCCTGCGTGCAGTCACCCAAATGCGGTAACGGCAACGACCCCCTGGACAAAACCGGCGCGATCACCGTGCTCGACGTCGTGCTCGCCGCGCTGCGCAGCTGAGGATGCACTCGCCGGCAGGACATGATCACGGTTTATGTGCCAAAGGTGACATGTCGTGTCGCTGAACGCACACAAACCGTGATCATGGTGTCTGGGGTGCGGCCCGCGGTTGCTGCGCGCTCTGCTCAGCACCGCGTGGCCGGTTGTCGGTGTTCGGACTTTGCGCAAGGTGCCCTGGTGCTCCACGCGTTCTCCCAGAGCCTGTCTTGCGAGTCGTCACGTTGGATGGCACCCAGGACCGGGGAGGGGTCCAGACACTGGTGGTAGACGGGGGGACACGTCCTCGGGGGGAGGTGGTGAGGACGCCGCACCAGCTGGAGCTGCTCATGCCCGGCCCTGGGGCCATCGGCGATCACTTAACCGGATAGGTACGCTCAGATCCATGACGAGGGCGGAATAGAAGCATTCTTCCTCGCGGGAAGGTGAGGTGATCTTCGCTGGTCGGACCGTGGATCAAGGCCCCGGATACGTGCCCCTACACTGTCTCGCAAGGTCGGATATGGACTGGAGGAATCGGCGTGGGAGCTCGTCCAAGACGGCAGCGGTATTGCCGCTGTGGTACCCACCTCGCGGCAGACAACACCGAGTACCAATGTGCCCGTTGTCAGAAAGCGTCACGGGACAGGTTGATCGCCCCGCCGGAGGTCCCGGCCGAGTTCTGGCGGACAGACCAGTTCCGGGAGGCTTTCCGTGCCCAGCATATCGGCCGAGTGGCTCGCAGCTACCGTCTGAGTCCGTATCACCACTCGGTTTACGGACTCGGCGGTATCTCGCAGGGGCTGCTCGGACAGTGGCTTGGCTTGCGACAGCCGCAGATCAGCCGGATTGAGACCGGCCTGCCGATCCTCAATCTGGATACGTTGAGGTACTGGGCACGGGTGCTGCGCATCCCGCCGGAGCTGCTGTGGTTCGATCTTTTGGACCAGTCCACGGGGAGTTCTCGGCGCCTGGGCGAGTCCGGTGAGCCCGTCGCGGTGAGCTCGGCTCATCCGATGGGGCAAGTATGTGTAGGTGTAGAATCAGAGGCATCACTACTAGACTGCTTTCTCGGTGGTAATCTCGGCCCGCTGGTGCGTCTTGCGGGTGAGGAGGATGGTGAAGATTCGATGGAGAAGAGACGAGTCATACTCCAGACTGCTGTGCTTGCTGCACTCAGTGGGAGCTCTATGGCGACTATCTTGGAGGCCGTCCGGCACGAGCTGAACCGCTCCATGGCGGACAACCGGATCACCGCTGACGCGGACGAGTGGCAGGAGGTCGCCCGAGAGTATGGGCAGACCTACCTCACGACTTCACCAGCCACCCTACTCAAAGCTCTCATCACCGACCTGGGTGGTGTGCAGCTCACGTTACAGCACCAGTCGGATGAGACGGTTCAGCGGAAACTCTTGCAAGCCGGGGCGCTATTGGCCGCTTTCACAGCCCAGACGGTGGCCAATATGGGTGACCTGATGGAAGCTCGCCGCTGGTGGCGAACAGCTCGCCAGGCCGCTGACAGGTCCGCCGATCCCTCCACGATGCTCTGGGTGCGGGGCCGCGAAGTGGTCCGCGCTGGTTATGAGCGTCGTCCGGTTCCAGCCATCCTCCAGCTCGCCGGCGAGACCGAGACGCGGCTTGACGGAGTACCATCCGAGGCGCTTCCTGAATTCTTTAGCGGCAAGGCGCAGACTCTGGCGCTCGCGGGCAGGCACGCTGAAGCCGAACGAACCCTATGTCAATTACGGGAACTCCCGATGTCCAGCCGCCACCAAGATTCGCTCTTTGATTACGGTGAGGAGAACTTGCGTTTCACTGAGAGTTTCGTGTACTCGCACGCGGGTGATTTTACGAAAGCTGAGCGGGCACAAGAGACGGCACTGACCCTGTACCGGGACGACAATCTACGCGGTCAGGCGCAGATTGGCATGCAGCGGGCGCTGTGCCTCGTACGTATGGGCGACACCGCCGAAGGTACCCGCCATGCTCTGGATACCATCACCAAGCTACCCGTGACGCATCGTATTCGTCCGATCGCCGATCTTGGCCAGAAAGTGCTCGGCTCCATCCCGGCGCACGAGCGGAGCCAAGCGTGGGCGAAAGAGTACGACGAGTGCCTCGGGGTGTCATTCCCCGGCCACGCGACCGACGTACCACCAAGGAGCACCAAGACCTGATTTTGGGAGGAGCGAAGCCGATCACTTTCACTGGTCGCCGCAGCGACTACCACACGGCCCAAGTCCCTATGGTCGCTTCGCGCTGAAGCCCGCTTCCCGGCCTAGTCGCTGGTTGCGGGCTCGTTAACTTTTCTAGGGTGACCACTTATTTCTTTTCGGCTCCTTAGCTGGTTTTTTCCCACCGCATCAGCTCGAATGTGAGCGTGGGCATCACGTCGTAGGTGTGTCCCCCACCGGAGAGCAGATGCAGCCACACCAGGCCGCCCCCCGGGGTGACAATGCACCAGGCGGTCTTGCCCGGAATAAGTCTGACTCTGCCAACCGTCTGGTTCCGCGTCGCGTAGGAGCAGGCTTCCGGGGCGGGCAACGTGGCCGGGCCAGAGCCCACCAGGGTACTACTAAAATCCAGGCCGCCGCCATAGTAGCTGAGATCCGCGCTGTATAGGGAACGCTGGACCATGGGGGTATCGAAGTCGGCCCCATATTCTACGCCACCTTCGCCTGGCATGGTGATTTGTTTGGTTTCCGGCCATGCCGGCGTCCACGTTTCCCCTGATGGCGCCACGGGCAGCGGGACGCTTGTGGTAGTTGTCGCCGTGCTGGTAGGTGGCGGGGTGGTGACTTCGGCGGGGCGGCCGGTTGCCTGCGGTGGAGGCGGCGCCGTGGTGGTGGCCGGTGGGCGCAGGATTATGACGGTCACCAGCACTGTTACGGCCAACACCAGCACCGCTATCACCATCGCCAAGAACACGATGAGGAGCTTTCGTGACCGTGGGGGCAGCTCCCGGACGCCGCCCGGGGGTGGGGTGGATGTGACCGCTGGCAGGGTCGGCGGTGGGTGGTGGGCTTCCTGGTCCTTCAGCATCTGTTCCAGCACGGCGGCGGTCTCCGGCCCAGCTTCGGCGCGCACGTGCTCGATACTCCGGGTCACTGCGGCCTGGTCCCCAGCTGTATGTGCCTGTTGGAGGCTGTCTAACTCGGCTGCCAGGTACGCCTCGGTCTCGCCACGGTCACTCATGCTGCTTGCTCTCCCCCTGGGTGCGCGGTGATACTGGCCGTGCCGCCGGGAGGACGCCCCACCTGTCGATCTTGTGCGCCGTCGGCGTGTGAACGGAACGTACTCCGACCGTCACGCCGCGCTGCGTGACGGTCGGAGTGAAACTGGCGAGTTCGCGTGATCGAGTGTCGCGTGTGTGATGCTGCCGACCCAGTGGGTTCAGTGGGTGTGATCACCGGCTGCGTAGCGGGTCCAGGTTCCGCCGACCTCGGTGACTAGTCGGGTGGTGTGGTCGTGGGTGTAGCCGAGCATCCTGGCGAAGACGGGCGCCGGTGTTGCGGGACGCGCTGCCGCAGTGCTGTTGTGCGGCCGTTGAGGGCGGGGATTCCCTGCTGGCGTAGGCGTCTCTCGACCGCGTCCGGGGTCATGGGTTGGCCGCCGCGCCGGCCGGGAAACCGCCAGCGGGCGTTGGGGTTGGTGGTGAAGGTTGAGCTGGTTGTTGATGTGCTTGTCGAGCAGCTCGGCGACGGGTTCCGGGAGCGGTGTCGGCGGGTCGCCGAGCGTGATGCTGACCTGGTTGTCGCTGTGGAGGATGTCGTCGGTGGTCAGCTGCGGGATCCGGGTCGGGGGCTGGGCGCAGAGCAGCATCAACGTTGCGGCGACCCGAGTGAGCAGAGGGATGTCGTTGTCGGTGAGCAGCCGGCGGATCGTGGCCAGGCGTTGCTGCTGGCTCAGCGGCGAGGGGTTGCGGGTGTGCTGGTGGGGGATCGTCACCAGGGTCATGAGCTTGTCGCGAATCGACCAGCGCGGGAAGGCGTGGGTAAGCTGGCGGGCGGTGTAGGCACCGGCGTACCAGGCATCGACATCGGCTTGCCGGCAGGTGCTGAGCTCGCGTCGGCGCCCCTGCAGCCAAGCGAGGAACGCCATGGAGCGAGACAGGCTGGGCTGATGCGTCGTCGTCCTGCCCGCCCGTTATGCTGCTGCCTCCAGTCGCTTGGCAGTCGTGCCGAATGGGGGGGCGAGGTCATGGTCATCGGTTTCGTCTCGTTGTCTGTACTCGTTATGCTGCTCGTACTTGCGAATCTCGGAACTATGCGTGAGATTGTTGTGCTGCGAAGTGAGCTGGCATCGTTCTCCCAGTTGGTCACTACTCCGCCAAGTCCGCCGTGGATGGAGCATGGCCAACCACCCGATGCGCTAGTTCAGCTTCACGACAGGCTGGCGAATGAGCCGGGACGCCAGGTTCTACTTCTGTTTATCGAGAGCAACTGCCCAACATGTCGAGCACTTGTGTCTGAGCTGAGCCAAAGTGATTTGCCGAACATGGTTCGCGAAAGACTTGTGTGTATCTTTCCGGATCGGCAGGTTGATGACTCCCGAACCACGTCACTATCTAACAAGATCAAGATTTCAATGTTTGGCTGTGTCTTTGACGAAGGAAGCCGACTTCACTCTGCGGCTGGCATCTACGGAACCCCCTCCGCGCTACTCATGACCCGTGACAAGGGCCTGGACTTCAAGGCGGGAGTAAACCTCGAATGGATACGAGATCGA
>JBOHFI010000093.1:0-12694 GCA_050699595.1 Pseudonocardiaceae bacterium
ATCGCGGGGCGGCCTCTTGCGGATCGCTAGCGTCGCCCGAGCACCCAGCCACGCAGCAGGGCGGCAGTGACACTGGCCAGCATCAGCACCGCCACCAACACCGGCAGGGCGACCCGCTCCACGCCGCTGGCGGGCAACGCCGTGGCGCGGCCCGCAGCGGCCACGTCATTAGCGGCGGCGCTCTGCTTGCCGAATCCCGAGCCGTTACTGACCTGCGGCGTACCGAACAGATCCGCCGTCAGCATGCCCGCCGAGAGCCGCCCGAGCGCACCGGGGCGGCCTATCGCGAGCAGATCTGCATAGTTGTAGCGGGGTAGCCCGCTGCTATAGCGGCCGAGCGCGAAGGGGAAGTCGCTCGGCATCACCGGCCCGGCGAAAGGACCGAAAGCCGCAGTGGACAGAGCTGGTGCAGGCACCGCGCCGGGTTGCGGTGCAGCGGCCGGCGCCACCGATGGCGACGCACTCGGTGCCCGCGGCGCCGGAGCCTGCGTCAGCCCAAGACCCTGCCCGACCGGGCCCACGAGCGCGGCGACAGACGTGATCACCGGGCCGAGGGGGCCTGTGGCCGGCGCGGCCGGCGAGACCGGTGCTGCCGTAATCTTGCATAGCGAAGGTGCCAGCGGCCCCATCACCTCACGCAGGGCCGGCGTGGCGTCCAAGGTGCTCGACCCACTGGAGGGCACCGAGCCGATGTCAAGCACCGACAGACCTGCCTCGCGGACCCCCACTCGCTGCCCGGGATCACCACGCACCGTGTCCCCGCACCCACCCACCAGCATTGGCGCGGGAGCTGCCGCCAGAACGAGGGTGGTAGGGGAAACTTCGGAGGGTGCGGCGAAGGCCGCTAAACCCCCTCCGAAGGTGCTCGCTGCGCACAGTAACGTGGCTGCTCCGGCAACCGTGGTCACCCTCGCTCGTGTTGCCATAGGTGCCTCCGTGTCCCTCACATGTCGCTCCGTACCTGGTTGTGTCGTGAGAGTAACGAACTTGGAGTCTCTCCGTGACGATAACCGGCACTTTCAGCAGATCGTGGTTACGCTGTGCACTCACCGTGTACTGTACGGGTGCAAGGATCGGTCTCAAGCGACCCCTCTAGGCTACAGATATGCTCATTGGGGCCCACATCAGCGACAGTGATCCGGTAAGCGTGACTACGCAGCGCAATGCTGAGGCGGTGCAGTTCTTCCTCGCCGACCCGCAGGGGTGGACCGCTCCGGGACCGCATCCGCAGGCCGCCCAGCTGCTCTGCGCAGACCTGGAGATTTACGTGCACTCACCGTACGTCATCAACGTGGCGTCGCTGAACAACCGCATCCGCATTCCGTCCCGCAAGCTGGTCGCCCAGCACGCCGCAGCGGCCGCCGCGGTCGGCGCTCGCGGATTGGTGGTGCACGGTGGGCATGTCGCCAAGGGCGAGGACGCGGCTACGGGCGTCGAGAACTGGCGCAAGATGTTCGCCCGGCAGGCAGCCGAGGGTGGTTTCGGTACCCGGATCCTGGTGGAGAACACCGCCGGTGGAGACAACGCGATGGCGCGGCGGTTCGATTCGGTGGCTCGGTTGTGGGACGCGATCGGCGACTACGACGTGGGATTCTGCTTGGACACCTGCCACGCGTTCGCCGCCGGAGAGGACCTGACCGACGCCGTCGACCGGGTCACGGCCATCACCGGCCGGGTCGATCTGGTGCACTGCAACAACTCGCGTGACGAGTTCGGCTCGGCCCGGGACCGTCATGCACGGCTGCGCCAGGGCACCATCGACCCCCAACAGCTCGTCGCCGTCTGCGCCGCCGCGAACGCCACCGTGATCCTGGAAACCGACCCCCACACCCAACCAGAGGACATCGCCTGGCTCCGCGAGCAGCTGGCCTAGCCGTTCCATGGCGACAGTGGGGTGGCGTTCAGGACGCCGCCGTGGGGGTCGTTCTCACCTGATGCGCGGATCGGGTCGTGGGAGGGGCGGTAGAGGTCTCGGAGTACCAGGGCTGCCAGCATCAGCACTGCCGCGTCACGGATCAGGACGGCGCCCAGGAACGGCTCGATGGGTAACCCCTTCTGGTCCGGGCCGAGGTAGTAGGCCATCCGGGGCGCCCAGACCAGCGCATCAACAGCCATCCAGGCCAGTACCGGTGTCCACCGGGGGATCGCCAACACCGCCAGGGGCACCAGCCACAACGAGTACTGCGGGCTCCACACCTTGTTGACGAGCAGAAACGCACACACCACTAGGAAGCACAGCTGAGCCAGCCGCGGCGCGCGCGGTGCCGCCAGGGTCACCCAGCCGATCGCCGCGCAGGTCAGCCCGAACAGCGTCGCGCTGACCAGGTTGAGCACCACGGGGGTCTGACCGGGTCGCGATACCCCATCGAAACCGGGCCAGCCGGTGAAGGCGGACATCACCGTGTACAGCGTGTCCGGGTCGGCTCCGCGCCGGCTGTTGAGGCGGAAGAACTCCGCCCAGCCGGACGGGAACAGCACCGCCACCGGCAGGTTGACCACCGCCCAGGCCAGCGCCGCAGCGGCGGTCGCCCGCAGCCCGGCACGCAGCTGCCCGGTCCGCAGGCACAACAGCAGGATCGGGAACAACAGCAACAGCGGGTAGAACTTGGTGGCCGCACCCAGACCGAGCAGTACGCCGGCAAGCACCGGGCGTCGCCGGGCCCACGCCAGCAGCCCGGTGGTGGCCAACGCGGTGGCCAGCACATCGAAGTTGGTGAACGCGTGCACCACGACCAGCGGAGACAACGCGGCCAGCGCGCCGTCCCACGGTCGTCGCCGCGACAGCCCCACCAACGCCCAGACCGTCACCAACCACGCCGAGGCCAACCCCACCGCGCTGATGTCGAAGAACACGATGGCGGGTGCCGAGCTGGGCAGCCAACCGGAGCTCCCGATGGCTACCCAGGTCTGCGCGAGCTTGGCGGCGGCCCATTGGTACATCCCGAGGAGCACCGGGTATTCCATGTACCGCACCTGCGCACCGGGTTCGCCCCGGTGCTCGACCCACGAAGCCGCGTACGGCAATCCTGCCGGCCCGGGACGGTCCAGCCGCTCCGCGGTGTAGAGCGGGACGGTGTCGGAGTAGCACATCGCCTTGTACTGGTGGCCGTTTCGCCAGTCCACCTGCAGAGCGCCGGCGCTGTCCCGGTAGGTCTGCAAACACGGGGCCTTGACCAGCCAGCCCAATGCCAAAGTGATCGTCGCGAACAGCAACACCACCCGCAGCGGGGTCCAGAACCAGTGCCGGCCCAGCACGGTGTGCCGCCCCAGGGGACCACCCACGATCCGGCTGGCCAGCGCGGGCACCGGATCGCTCCAGCTGGGCACCACCCGCTGGGACACCGCCGGCTGAGCCGGCAATGGGGCTACCGCCGGCTCAGCCGGCAATCGAAGCACAGCCGGCTCAGCCCCCTAGTTGTTCTGCCCCTCATCGCCCGGTGCCTGCTCACCGCAGAAGGGGAAACACGGGGGATGATGGGATCTTCTGTTCGGCTTTACCGGAGGCTCGATCGGCGTGGGCGCAGAGTCCTGCATGTCAGGGTCGGGCGTTGCGTATGGCGGGTCGATGCGCGGCTGGCGAGTGCGTGTCGGTGGCGGCTGGGTCTGGATGGGTGGTGGCGCCGGACCGATCAGCGTGAACGCCGGGAAGGTCTCCATCAGGGCGCCCGTCAAGTAGGAGTTCATGAACCGCTGCCAGATCAGGCCCGGTACGCCACGCCCGAAGACGTCGTGACCGTTGGCGTCCTTGATCGCCGAGTTGGCCGGATCGCCCACCCAGACCGCGGTGGAGATCGACGGCGTGTACCCGACCGTCCAGGCTGAGGAGTTGGTGCCGGTGTCGCCGCGCTGGTGGGTGCCGGTCTTGGCGGCTACCTGCCTGCCGCCCGCCAGGGGGATCTGCGAGCTGCGCGCGACATCGGTCAGCGTCGCGGTGACATTGCGTGCCAGTTGCGAGTTGTGCTCGACGTCCGCCCGGTCGAAGGCGGGTTGCGGCTTGTCGAGGTGATGGTATTCGACGGTGCCGCGGGCGTTGGTGTAGTCGCGGACGAAGACCGGCTCACGCCGCATCCCGTCGGCGGCGAAGGTCGCGTAGCCGCTGGCCATGTCGATCGTGTGCACCGGGTACTGGCCGAGCGTGATGCCGAGCGCGGGCGCGCCGCTGTCCGCCTCGGCCAGCGCGGGTTTGCCGTCGATCTGCGCCGGGATTCCGGCCTCGATCGCGGCGTCCCGGATCGATTGCGGTCCCACGTCCTGGGCCAGGCGCACGAAGGCGGTGTTGACCGACTTGGTCATCGCCTCGTGCAAGGTCAGCTGGGGGTAGTTGAGACTCTCGGAGTTGGCGTAGGAGTGACCATCGACGACCACCGGGGACTCGCCGGCGTAGACCGAGTTCATCCCGATGTCCCGCTCCAGCGCGGCCAGCATGGTGAACGGTTTGAACGCCGACCCCGGGCTCCACGCCGGACCGCCGGCCAGGTCGAAGCCACCCCCGTCGGACCCACCGTAGTAAGCGATCACTTCTCCGGTGTGCGGATTGATCGCGACCAGCGAGGAGTGCAGGTTCTTCGGCTGCCCACGCAGCTCGGTGAGCACGGTGTCCCGGGCCAGCCGCTGGGCTCGAGGATCGATGGTGGTGGTGATCCGGCCACCGCCCGCGGCCAGCTGCTCACGGCTGATACCGCGCTTGCCCAGCTCATCCATCACCCGATCGACGATGTGCGCTCGGTCATCGGTCGGTTCACCGGGAGCCTGGCTCGGCGCCACGGTCTCCGGGTACCGCGCGCCGGCCCGATCAGCTGGGGACAGCCAACCCTTCTCCACCATGCCGTCCAGCACGAAGTTCCATCGGGCCTGCGCCTGCGGCAGATCCTTGGCCGGGTCCAAACGAGACGGCGACCGGATCGCGCCGGCCAGTACCGCCGCCTGGGAGACGGTCACATTCTGCACGTTCGTGCCGAAATACGCCTGGCTGGCGGCCTGGATGCCGTAGGCCCCGCGACCGAAGTAGATCGTGTTGAGGTAGTCCTCCAGGATCCGGTCCTTGGACTCCCGTTTGGTCAACTTGGCCGCGACGATCACCTCACGGAATTTCCGGAAAAAGCTGTACTCGTCGTGGCCGGTGGCCACCTTGAGGTACTGCTGAGTGATCGTGGAGCCACCGCCGTCACCACCGGTGAGCTGGTTCCACGTCGCCCGCGCGATGCCCCCGACGTCGAAGCCGGGGTTGGACCGGAAGCTGCGGTCCTCGGCGGCCAGGACCGCATTCTGCACGCTCATGGGCACCTGCGTGAGACTGACCGGTATCCGATTGCCGTCCTGGGGCACGTAGCGGCCGATCTCGGTGGTCCCGTCGCCGGCCATGATCGTGGTGATCTGCTTGCGCTGCGCCGCCAGCACGGTGGGAGAGGGCACGGAGAGGAACAGCCAACCGGCGAAGATCGCCAGCACCGGCAGCAGGACGCCCAGCAACAGGCCGCCCAGAGCGATATTGCGTGCCCATCGCCAGTGTGTGGGCCACCCCGGCGCAGCCGGCCTGGATCCGATTGCCGGCTCAGCCGGCCCAGACCCGATTGCCGGCTCAGCCGGCCCAAAGCCGATCGCCGGCCCAAAGCCGATCGCCGGCTCAGCCGGCCTGCGTCCGATCGTCGGCTCAGCCGGCGGCGCCCGGTGGGTGAGCAGCTCAGGTTCTCCTGAGGGTGGGGCCGGTGGCCCTGGCCTGACTGCCGAGCGTCGACCGCTGTCAGCTCGCTGGTCGCTCACGCGTTGTCCTTCCAGACCGGTACTCGGTTCGCGAAGGGTTTCGGACTCCGGGCGCGCCTAGCCTAGGGAGCCCCAGGGCCGGGTCACTCCGCTGCGGTCCTCCGGCGGGACCGCCTGCTGCCCACACTGCCGGTTCCCAGGACGTACGACTGCACGAGGTGGTTCCAGCTGCACGTCCGGCACACCTCGACGACGTGCACGCTGAACTCCTCGTACAGCGTCGCCAGCCGGTTCAGCTCGTCGGCGGTCCTGGCCGACCCGGCCACATGCTTGAGTTCGTCACCATACACCCACGAGACCAGCGTCAGAGACTCCTTACGGCACACCGGGCAGGTGACCGCGCTGGGCTCACCGTGGAACTTCGCCGCCCGCAGCAGGTACGAGGTCGCGTCGCAGACCTCGGTGAGGCTGACCCGGCCGGCGTAGACCTCCGCGAGCAGCGCACGGCGCCGCAACGCGTAGTCCACCACCTGCCGAAGGTTGCGCACGCTCAACAGCGTACGCAACCGATACCTGATCTACGTTCGGGCGTTCGGGCGGCACGACGCGCTGGAGATGTATCGACGCGATATAGTGCGGTCATACATCGGAGCGCCGGGTGGGAGGTGCCGCGTGCTGGAGCTAGCGGTGCTCGGGGTCCTCCACGACGATCCGATGCACGGCTACGAGCTGCGCAAACGTCTCACCGGCCTCATCGGGGCGTTCCGCGCCTGCTCGTTCGGGTCGCTGTACCCCACGCTACGCCGGTTGCAGCGCTCCGGATTCATCGTGGAGGACAACGAGCCGGTGGCGGACCTGCACGTCAGCCGGGACACGGGCTGGGCCTGCCGAAGTCGGCGGGTGTACCGGCTCACCTCCGACGGCAAGGAGCGCTTCGCCACCCTGCTGGCCGATGTCGGCCCCCAGACCTGGGACGACCACGGGTTCGGCGTGCACCTGGCGTTCTTCTCACGAACACCGGCCGAAGTGCGGATGCGCATCCTGGAGGGACGGCGCCGCCGGGTCGAGGAACGTCGAGAAGGGCTGCGCGCCACGCTCGCCCGAGCCGGTGACCAGATCGACCGTTACACCCTCGAGCTCCACCGGATGGGTCTGGAAACCAGTGAGCGTGAAGTGCGCTGGCTCAATGAACTGATCGCCCACGAGCGGGCACATCCGGAACCAACACACGACGACACCGAAAGGGCGGACCATGACTGAAGACCGCGACGCCGGTCGGAGTATCCGGGTCGCCATTGTGGGCGTCGGCAACTGCGCTGCCTCCCTGGTACAGGGCGTGCATTATTACCGCGACGCCGACCCCGCAGTCCGAGTGCCCGGCCTGATGCACGTGCAGTTCGGCGATTACCACGTCGGTGACCTGCAGTTCGCCGCCGCGTTCGATGTCGACGCCAAGAAAGTCGGGCGAGACTTATCCGAAGCGATCGTGGCCAGCGAGAACAACACCATCTCGATCTGCGACGTACCGCCGCTGGGAGTCACGGTGTACCGCGGGCACACGATGGACGGCCTGGGTGAGTACTACCGGGACGTCATCACCGAGTCCGATGAGAAGCCGGTCGACGTGGTCGACGCGCTGCGCGAGTCCGGCGCCGATGTGCTGGTGTCGTATCTGCCGGTGGGCTCCGAGGACGCGGACCGCTTCTATGCGCAATGCGCCCTGGACGCCGGAGTCGCGTTCGTCAACGCCCTTCCGGTGTTCATCGCCTCCGATCCGGTGTGGGCGGAGAAGTTCACCTGCGCCGGGGTACCGATCATCGGCGACGACATCAAGTCCCAGGTCGGCGCGACGATCACGCACCGGGTACTGGCCAAGCTGTTCGAGGACCGCGGGGTGGAGTTGGTACGCACGTATCAGCTCAACTTCGGCGGCAACATGGATTTCCTGAACATGCTGGAGCGCAAGCGGCTACTGTCGAAGAAGATCTCCAAGACGCAGTCGGTGACGTCTCAGGTGCCACACGAGATGGACAAGGCGGCGGTGCATATCGGGCCGTCGGACCACGTGCCGTGGCTGGACGACCGCAAGTGGGCCTACGTGCGGCTGGAAGGCCGGGCGTTCGGCGACGTGCCGCTGAACATGGAGTACAAGCTCGAGGTCTGGGACTCACCCAACTCCGCCGGCGTCATCATCGACGCGATCCGCGCGGCGAAGATCGCGAAGGACCGGGGCATCGGCGGCCCGATCGTGTCCGCGTCGTCGTATTTCATGAAGTCCCCCCCCGAGCAGTACTCCGACTCCGACGCCTACGCCGCCGTAGAGGCGTTCATCCGCGGCGAGCTAGACCGCTAGTGCCACCCCGATATGGAGGCATATCGGAGATCAGAGCACGAGGTTGACTAGGCGGCCGGGGACGACGATGACTTTGCGGGGGTCTTCGTCGTTGATTAGGGCGGTGGTGCGCACCTGGGCTAGGGCGGCGGCGCGTACCTCGTCGGGACTGGCCGAGGTCGGCACCACCACCCGGGAGCGGAGCTTGCCGTTGATCTGGATCGGGTACTCCACGGTGTCCTCGACCAGGTAGCGCTCCTGCGCGTGGGGCATCGGCCCGTGCGTCAGGGACTCGTCATGCCCCAGTCGTGACCACAATTCCTCCGCGATATGCGGGGCCACCGGCGCTAGCAGCAGCACCAGCGGCTCGGCCACCGCCCTCGGGGTTCCCGGGCCCCCGCCGTACACCTTGGTGACGTAGTTGTTCAGCTCGATCAGCTTGGAGATCGCGGTGTTCAGCCGCAGCGCGGCGTAGTCGTCGCGGACCCCGGCGATCGCCCGGTGCAGCGCCTGCAAGGTGTTCAGGTCAGGCTCAGCGTCCGGATCCAGCGGGGTGTCCACCACCCTCAGCTCGCCGGTGTTCTCGTCGACCAGATTGCGCCACAGGCGCTGCAGAAACCGGTGCGCTCCGACGACATCCTTGGTCGCCCATGGCCGCGAGACGTCCAGCGGACCCATGGACATCTCGTATACCCGCAACGTGTCGGCGCCGTAAGCGTCGCTCATCTCGTCCGGCGAGACGGTGTTGCGCAGGCTCTTGCCCATCTTGCCGTACTCGCGCCGGACCTGCTGGCCACGCCAGGTGTACCGGCCCTCGGGCGTCTCGAGGACCTCCTCGGCGGGGACGTACCCGCCGCGCGCATCGGTGTAGGCGTAGGCCTGGATGTAGCCCTGGTTGTACAGCCGCCGGTAGGGCTCCTCCGAGGACACGTGCCCCAGATCGTAAAGCACCTTGTGCCAGAACCGGGAGTACAGCAGGTGCAGCACCGCGTGCTCCACGCCACCGACGTACAGGTCCAAGCCGCCCGGGTCGTCCGGACCGTGCAGCTGCGGACGCGGGCCCATCCAGTACCGCTCGTTGACCGGGTCACACATCGCCTCGGAGTTGTGCGGGTCGATGTAGCGCAACTGGTACCAGCACGATCCCGCCCACTGCGGCATCACATTGGTGTCCCGGCGGTAGGTCTGCACCCCGTCCCCGAGGTCCAGCCGCACCTGAACCCAGTCGGTGGCCTTGGCCAGCGGCGGAGCCGGCTCCGAGTCCGCGTCGTCGGGGTCGAACGTGGTCGGCGAG
This sequence comes from Pseudonocardiaceae bacterium, assembly GCA_050699595.1. Lineage (GTDB taxonomy): Bacteria > Actinomycetota > Actinomycetes > Mycobacteriales > Pseudonocardiaceae. The sequence continues at coordinate 9,327 of JBOHFI010000093.1, forward strand.
TAGTCCGCCACGTCAGGCAGCTCGACGGGCAGCATCGACTCCGGCAGCGCGTGCGGCCGGCCGTCATCGGAGTAGACGATCGGGAACGGCTCGCCCCAGTACCGCTGCCGGGCGAACAACCAGTCGCGCAGCTTGTACTGGACGGTGCCCTCGCCGGCGCCTGTGGTCTCCAGCCACGCGGTGATCGCTTTCTTGGCCTCCTCGACGCCCAACCCGTCCAGAAACGACGAGTTGATCGCCGGACCTGCACCGAGGTAGGCGTGCCCTTCGAATTCCTCCGGGGGGGCGACGGTGCGCACGATCGGCAGCCCGAAGGCTTCGGCGAAGTCCCAGTCACGCTGGTCCTGCCCGGGTACGGCCATGATCGCGCCGGTGCCGTAGCCCATCAGCACGTAGTCGGCGATGAACACCGGGATCTGCCGGCCCGTGGCCGGGTTGGTGACGTAGGCCCCGGTGAAGACCCCCGTCTTGTCCCGGCTCTCCTGGCGCTCCAGCTCGGAGCGCCGCGCGGAAGTCCGGCGGTAAGCGGCGATCGCCGCTGCCGGGGTTGCGGCCCCACCGGTCCAACGACTGTCGACTCCTGGCTGCCACTGCTCGGCGACGATCTCGGAGACCAGTGGGTGCTCCGGGGCCAGCACCAGGTAGGTCGCTCCGAACAGGGTGTCCGGACGGGTCGTGAAAACCTCGACGTTGGTAGCCCTCCAAGAACTACCCGCCCCCCGGTTGGTAGTCCTTGAAGGGCCTACATCGAACCGGATTCGGGCGCCGTGGGAGCGGCCGATCCAGTTGCGCTGCATGGTCTTGACCTTCTCGGGCCAGTCCAGCCAGTCCAGGTCGTCGAGCAGTCGGTCGGCGTAGACGGTGATCCGCATCATCCACTGCCGGAGGTTCCGCCGGAACACGGGGAAGTTTCCGCGGTCGCTGCGGCCCTCGGCGGTGACTTCCTCGTTGGCCAGTACGGTGCCCAGCCCCGGACACCAGTTCACCGGTGCCTGCGACAGGTAGACCAGCCGCCGCGAGTCGATGATCTCCCGCTGCTCGTCGCCGGTCAGCTCGCCCCAGGGCCGACCATCCGGCGTGGACCGGGTGCCCCGCGCGTACTCGTTCTCCAGCTCGGCGACCGGGCGGGCTCGCCGCGTCTCGGTGTCGTACCACGCGTTGTAGATCTGCAAGAAGATCCACTGGGTCCAGCGGTAATACTCGACGTCGGTGGTACAGACTCGGCGACGCTCGTCGTGGCCCAGCCCCAGCCTGCGGATCTGCGCCAGGAAGAACTCGATATTCGCCTCGGTGGTGGTCCTCGGGTGGGTGCCGGTCTCAGCCGCGTACTGCTCGGCGGGCAGTCCGAACGCGTCGAAGCCCATGGTGTGCAACACGTTTCGCCCCACCATCCGCTGGTAGCGGGCGAAGACGTCGGTGCCGATGTAACCCAGCGGGTGCCCGACGTGCAGCCCGGACCCGGACGGATAGGGAAACATGTCTTGCACGAACAGCTTGTTCTCGGGCACTGACGCGCCGTCGGCGGGCCGCAGAGATCCAACCGGGTTGGACGCGTGGAACGTGCCCCGCTCGGCCCAGCGATGCTGCCAGCGGCGCTCGATCGCACCGGCCAGGGTCGCGGTGTAGCGGTGCGGCGGGACGTCCCCGTCATCGGTACTGCTCACGATTGTCCTTCCGGGCTCGGCCCTGATCAGCGATATCCTCAAGAAAAAGGAAGACCCCCAGGCGCTCCAGGCCGTAGGGGGTCGCTGCGCTGAGGCGATCCGCCGGTCAGCGCAGCCCGGGAAGAAGCTGGCGGGCGGTGCTCATGGCGGCGACAATAGCAGGTTGACCACACGCAGGGGCGACCGATGGCCCTCTCGGCGCCGGTATCCTGGCCGCCGTGTCCATGCTGCTCGGGGTCGTGCTGCTGGTCGCCGGCGGCGGGCTGCTCGCCGTCGGTCTGCTCGGCTGGCGACGACGGTTGCCGCGCAACCGGTTCGCCGGCATTCGCACCCCCGCGACGCTGCGCTCCGAGGCCGCCTTCCGCGCGGCCAATCGGGTGGCCGCCCCGCCGGTGCTCGCGGCCAGCGCGATCTGCGCCGCTGGCGGCGCGCTGGCCCTCGGGACAGGCGGCCCGGCGCTCACGGTGATCGTCGGAGTGACCGGCGCCAGCGCGGTCGGGCTGCTGCTCGCCGGCGGATTGCTGGGCCACCGGGTAGCCGCCGCCATGCCAGCACCGAGAGGTGGTTGCGCCGGGTGCAGCTGCAACGGCGACAGCTGCACCGCAACGTGACGCGAGACCATAGGCTCTCCCCAGATCAGCGGAACGTCACGGCGGTGTCAGTGGTGGGCACTGCGGGTGGGCCGTGGGACATCCCCTCGACTTGGCACCGCCCGACCGCGCGGCGACCAGGGTGCTGGTCTCGATCAGGTGCGCCAGGCTGTGGAGGCAACCTGGGGGGTGTGAAGCCGTCTCGGTGGCGCCCGGCGGTCGAGTATTGCGGTGTCTGTCCGCCTGACCTCCCGAGCTCAGCCGGTACGCGAGGCGAGTTCTGTGAGCGAACGGAAGTACCGCGCGTGCGTGCGCAGCAGGTCTTCCCTTGACCCAGCGCTCAGGACGACAACTTCGATGTCGTTCGTCCCCCCCTGTGTTCAGCCTCAACAACGAAGCGAGCACGTAGCGCGTCCACCCGACTCTGGTACCGCTCTTCGCGAAGGAGCTTCCCCGCAGCGCGGTCGTAGACGAGCAGGAAGTGAGCCATGCCAAGAGTATACCGTACTCAGGAGTTTTCTGAGAGGGGCCCTGACCACATCTCTTGGATCACAGACCGAATTCCAGCGAACGCGTCGGTAGTGGTTGTATTCAGCTCGGTCAGCACACCGGGAGAGCGCCCCAAGGTTGCGGTTTCGTACGCGTCGATCGCATCAGGGAGAGCGTGCGCAAGACGAACAGTCAACTCGTGGATTTGATAAGATATCCAGTACACTTTTTCGATATCCCCTGAAGAGTCTTCGGACCTCCCTTCCAAAGAAATCTCCCCGGCGACTTTAATATTTAGCGAGACGAGTTGGTCTCGCCAGTGTTCGGGGGGTTCACCATACCTGATGCCCCGCCCAACTCGATCCGCGAGCTTCTCAAAGAGATCGACCCACTCGTGCTGGAGCTGTGTGCGGAGCTGAATCTCCACAGGAGCTCCGTCTATGTAGACGATGATGTGCAGGGCGCGGTACCCGTAGCTAGGGCGCGTGCGTCGATCGACTAAGGGCCCGTATTTTAATTACTCACTTTCTTTTCCGAATTCTTCCGGCGACTTCTTGATAGTGTAGTTCCAGTCACCGTGAAATTCGTGTCCGACGATCGGAAGCTGCTTCATCTCATGGTCGGT
>JBOHFI010000094.1:0-12600 GCA_050699595.1 Pseudonocardiaceae bacterium
AGCTCATCCCGCGCCAGCAGTTCGAGGTGCCGATCCAGGCCGCGATCGGCTCCCGGATCATCGCCCGGGAGACCATCCGCGCCATCCGCAAGGACGTGCTGGCCAAGTGCTATGGCGGGGACATCACCCGCAAGCGCAAGCTGCTGGAGAAGCAGAAGGAGGGCAAGAAGCGGATGAAGACCATCGGGCGGGTCGAGGTCCCCCAGGAGGCCTTCGTCGCCGTGCTGTCCACCGACGACGCGGCGAAGCCCGCCAAGAAGTAGTAGCGGACACGGAAGTGTCGGGGGCTTGTGCCAGGCTTGGCGGGACTTGGAGGGAAGGGGGACCATGACAGCTATGAGCGCCCAGGCAGAGGTAACACCGTCTGGCATTGCCGGGGTCGCCGCAGGTCGCCCGTTCACGGTGCACGACCTGGAGTCGATGCCCGATGACGGCCACCGCTACGAACTCATCGACGGGGTGCTCATCGTGACCCCGGCTCCCGGCTGGTATCACCAGGAGAGCAGCGGTGAGCTGTTCGTACAGCTCAGAATCGCCTGCACAGCAGAGTTTCGGGTGCTCTCGGCACCCTTCGGTGTCCGAACCTCGGTCCGCAACGAGCTCCAGCCCGACATTCTGGTGGCCCGCTACGGTGACCTCACGCCGAAGAACCTGCCGGTAGCGCCGGTGCTCGTGGTCGAGGTGTTGTCTGTGAGTACCTCGCTCAACGACCTGAACAACAAGAAGGCAGCGTACGAGCGGATGGGAACCGCGTCGTATTGGGTGCTCGATCCGGAGGAGCCGGGCAGGCTGACCGTTTTCGAGCTCGACGCACGGGGTCGCTACAAGGAGGTGGCGAGTGTCCACGGGGACGAGAAGTTCACCGCCGAGCGACCGTTCCCGATCACTATCATTCCGGCCCGGCTGTTGGACGGCCTGCGCCCGTAGCGTTGAGTGCCCGCTCAGCGGGTGAAGACGATCTTGCCAGCGGTGTCGCCGTCGAGCATCGCCGTGAAGCCCCGCTCGGCTTCGGACATCGGCAGTTCGGCGCCGATCCGCGGGCGCACCCCCGTGATGTCCAGAAAGGACAGCAGGTCGCACAGTTCGTCGCGAGTGCCCATGGTGGAGCCGACCATCCGCAGCTGCAGGAAGAACAGCCGCCGCAGTTCGGCGTGCTCAGCGTCACCGCTGGTGGCGCCGCTGCAGACGATGATGCCCCCTGGCTTGAGCGACTTGGCCGAATGTGACCACGTGGCCTTGCCGACCGTCTCGAAAACCGCATCCACCCGTTCGGGTAGCCGAGCGCCAGGCTCGAACGCCTGGTGCGCACCCAGCGAGCGGGCTAGTTCGCGTTTGCCCTCGGTGCGCCCGGTCACCCAGACTCGCATCCCGGCGGCCCGGCCCAGCTGCACCAATGCGGTGGACACCCCACCCGAGGCACCCTGCACGAGCATGGTCTGCCCGGCACGCAGCCCGGATTTGACGAACAGCATCCGGTAGGCGGTAAGCCAGGCGGTGCCCATGCAGGCCGCCTCCGGGAAGGTCAGTGACGGCGGTTTGGGTACCACATTGCGGGCCGGCACCACGACGGTGTCGGCGAAGGTACCCGGCAGCTTCTCGGTGAGCAGTGTGCGGTGCGGATCCAGGGTCTCGTCGCCGATCCAGCCCGGGCTGCTCAGCACCGGGTAGATCACCACCTCGGAGCCGTCGGGGAGCACGCCGGCGCCGTCGCATCCCAGGATCATCGGAAACCGCTCGGGTGCGATGCCCACCCCGCGCAGCGTCCACAGGTCGTGCATGTTCAGGCTGGCCGCGACGACGGTGACCGCCACGGTGCCCTCGGGCCCGTCCGGGTCGGGGCGGTCTCCGATGCGCAGCGAGGCCAGCGGGTCGTGGGGATTCGGCTCCGAGGCGTACACAGCGAACATGCCGCCCAATCTAGTGCCGGCCACTGGCGAGCATCGCCGGGCGAGTTACTCTGCGGCTGTGCTGTGGGCGGGGTGGGACGCGGTGAGTCGCTGGTGGGACGGGGTGGAGCTGTGGCTCACCCAGCTGGGGCTCGCGCTGCAGGTGGCCCTGCTCATGCTGGTGCTGTTGCCGGTCTGCTGGTGGGCGGCCCGGGCGCTGGACTGGGCGGTTGGCCTGATCTTCGAGCGGTCCGGCCACCGCTACGCCGTGGACGCGGAGGAGCCGGGGGAGCCCCGGTGAGCTCGCGGCGTCGGGTCAGCGCCGCGCTGATCGGTCTGCTCGTGCTGGTGGCCAGCGGCGCTCTGGGGCGCCACGCGCTGTCCGCGCCATCCGTCGGTGACCGGCCCTCGGTGGTCGTCTCGGCGGCCGGCCTGCCGGTCCGGGCCTTGTCGCAGCTACCGCCGCAGGCCGCGCGGGTGTGGCAGCTGATCCAGCACGGCGTCCCGTCCCCCTACCAGCAGGACGGGACGGTGTTCGGCAATCGGGAGCGGCGCTTGCCGCCGCGGCAATCCGGCTTCTACCACGAGTACACCGTCCCGACACCGGGAGAGCCTGGCCGGGGCCCCCGCCGTCTGATCACCGGCGGTGCCGCCGAGCTGTACTACACCAGTGACCACTATGTGTCCTTCGTCGCAGTCGATCCGGAGCGGTGAGGCCGTGCCGCGTTACGTCCCCGATGCCGCCCGGGCACTCGCCGAAGCTCGTGACCGGGGCGCGCTGGCGCACCTGGTGGGCCCGGTGACCAGCAAAGCCGAGGCACTGGACGCGATCGGTGTCGCCCTGAGTTTCCCGGCCTGGTACGGCCGCAACCTCGACGCCCTGCACGACTGCCTGGCCGACCTGTCCGGTGACCACGTGCTCATCTGGGCCGGCCACCGCCAGCTAGAGGCCGCCGACCCCAACTCCTACCAAGCCGTCCTAGCCGTACTAAACGAAGCCCCCTCCCTGTCCGTCTTGCTCGCCGACGTCTGACCGTGATTCAGCTCCGAATGGCGCTGGAGCCCAGGAAGGCGGGCGTTTCTCGGTGAAGGCGCGGATGCCTTCTTGGGCCTCTGCTGAGGCGAAGCGTGCGGCGGACAGTTCACACATGGCCGCGAAGTCCGGTATGGGGTGGCGGTGCAGCAGTTGCTTGGTCAAGGTCAGTGCCTGGGGTGCACCCCTGGTGAGCATTCCAGTGTAACGGTCCACCTCGGCGTCGAGTTGCTCGGTCGGTACCGCGCTGTTGAGCAGGCCGAGGGCGAGCGCCCGGGTGGCGTCGAAGGTCTCCCCGGTGAGGAACAGCTCGTGCGCCGCGTGGGGCAGCAGCCGGGGACGCACGGTCACCGAGATCACCGCGGGCACCACACCGAGGCGCACCTCGGTGAACGCGAACGTGGTGTGCGCTGCCGCGACGGCGATGTCGGCGGCCGCGACCAGACCGATCCCGCCGGCGCGGGCGTGCCCGGCCAGCTTGGCGACGACCGGCTTCGGATGCGTCCAGATCCTCTCCAGGATGGGAGGCAACTCGTTGACCGCTTCCGGGGGCTCGGTGAGGTCCATCCCGGCGCAGAACACCGGCCCGGTGTGGTCGAGCACCACCACCCGCACTGATTCATCGTCGGCGGTGCGCTCCAGGGCGCCCATCAGGTGAGCGCGAAGCTTCGCGGATAGCGCGTTGCGGTTGGCGGGGGAGTCCAGCGTGATGGCGGCGATCCCAGACTGCACGCTCAGGTGCACCAGCTCGGCGGCCATGGTGTTGACCGTAGTTTGGTCACATGAGGCATGTGTATCGAACGCAAGTTCGATACACTGGTCCGGGCTGCGACGAAATGGGAGGCCGGTGATGACCGCCATCGTTACCGCTAGGTTGCGCCGGATGCCGCCATAGGACGACCGGGAGCGGTCCGCGGGGGTGGGTGGGCGGCCAGTTGTGCGGTCACGCTTGGTCCGCGCGGGGATGGTGGGATGGAAGAGTACGACTACGTCGTCGTGGGTGGGGGCTCGGCGGGGTGTGTGGTCGCGGCTCGGTTGTCGGAGGATCCGGCCGTCACGGTGTGCCTGCTCGAGGCCGGCCGCTCCGATGTGGACGACCCGGATGTCCTGCGGCTGGAGCGGTGGCCGCGGCTGCTCGGTTCCGGCTATGACTGGGACTATCCGGTCGAGCCGCAGGTGGGCGGCAACAGTTTCGTGCGCCATGCTCGGGCCAAGGTGCTCGGTGGCTGCTCATCGCACAACTCCGCCATCGCGTTCTGGACCCCCCGCGAGGACCTCGACGAGTGGGCGGCGGGGGGCTGTACCGGGTGGAGCGCAGACGAGTGCTGGCCGCTCATCGCGCGGTTGGAGAACAACGACGGCCCAGGCGGCCACCACGGTCGCTGCGGCCCGGTGACGCTGCGGCAGATCCCGCCGCGTGACCCCTGCGGCGTCGCGGTGCTGGCGGCTGCGGCTGCGGTCGGCCTGCCCACGGTGCGCTTCAACGAGGGCGTCACGGTCACCGAGGGCGCGGGCTTCTTCCAGATCAACGCCGACGCGGACAACATCCGCATGTCGTCCTCCCGTGGGTACCTGCACCCGATCATGAGTCGGCGGCGCAACCTGACCGTGCGCACTGACGCCTGGGTCAATCGGGTGCGCTTCGACGCCGGCAAGAAGGCGACCGGGGTGGAGTACCTCGACTCCAGCACTATGAGGTACAGCACCGTGCAAGCCCGGCGTGAGGTGGTGTTGTGCGCCGGGGCGATCGGCACGCCCACGCTGCTCATGCTGTCCGGCATCGGCCCGGCCGGGCACCTTAGAGAGGTCGGCATCGACGTGCTGGTGGACAGTCCCGGCGTCGGGGCTGATCTGGACGATCACGTCGAGGGTCTGGTGATGTGGGACGCGTCACGGCCGATGGTGACCCGCTCGACGCAGTGGTGGGAGATCGGCCTGTTCACCCGGACCGAAACCGGCCTGGACCGCCCTGACCTGATGCTGCACTACGGCTGCGTGCCCTTCGACCTGAACACCGTGCGCTGGGGCTACCCGACCACGTCCAACGGGTTCTGCCTGACACCCAACGTCACCCGCGGCCGGTCCCGAGGCACCGTCCGGCTGCGGTCCCGGGACTTCCGGGACCGGGCGAAGGTCGACCCGCGCTACCTCACCGACCCGCACGGCCACGACATCGCCGTGCTGCTCGCCGGGATCAGGCTCGCCCGCCGGATCGCCGCGCAGCCGGCGTTGCGGGGCTGGATCACACGAGAACTGGCACCGGGCCCGGACGCGGTCACCGACGACGAGCTCATCGACTACCTCCGCAGGACGCACAACACCGTCTACCACCTCGCGGGCACGGCCAGGATGGGTGCCGCAGCCGACACGACGGCTGTGCTCGACCCTCGGCTGCGGGTCAAGGGCGTGACCGGGCTGCGGGTGGCCGACGCCTCCATCATGCCTTTCCTACCGGCAGTCAACCCGAACATCACCATCATGATGATCGGGGAGAAGGCCAGTGACCTGCTCACCGAGGACGCGGGTCAGCGCCGGGCCTGAAGTGCCGGGACTGGAGTGCCGTGGTGAGTCGGTCCACCGCGCTGCCCAGGCCCCAGGTGCGTCGCAGCGCGGTGAGTGCGGCGGGGTCGGCCAGAGCTGGGGGCAGCGTGTCGTCGCGGTCCTGGCGCACCGGGGCGTCGGTAGCCAGCCGCACCACGGTGGGCGCCAGCTCCAGATAGCCCCGGGCGGCCGCCAGCTTGGCCCGCGTCCCCGGGGCGAGTGCGGACCGGGGATCGTCGAGTGCGGCCAGCAGGCCCTCCACCGAGCCGAACCGGCTGATCAGCGTGGCCGCGGTCTTCTCGCCGATTCCGGGCACTCCGGGCAACCCGTCGGACGGGTCACCGCGCAGCGCGGCGAGGTCGGCGTAGCCGGGCCCGGCGCTGGTTTCGGGCAGCCCGTACCGGCTCGCGAGATCGGCGGGGCCGATCACCTCCGCCTTGGCCAGCCCCCGGCCGACGTAGACCACCCGCACCGGGGTCGGCTCGGTGCGCACCACCTGGAACAGGTCCCGGTCGCCGCTGACCACCTCGACCGGGTCGCGGCACTCGGCGGCGGCCAGCGCGCCGATCACGTCATCAGCCTCGTACCCCACCGCACCGGCGGTGGCCAGACCGGCAGCGGCCAGCAGTTCGAGGATCAGCGGGACCTGCGGGCTCAGCGTATCCGGCACGTCCTCGACCTCAGCAGCGCCGGGCGCGACCCGGTGCGCCTTGTAGGAGGGGATCGCGGCGACCCGAAAGGCCGGTCGCCAGTCCAGGTCCAGGCAGGCCACCAGGCGGGACGGTCGGCGCGCCTCGATCAGCCGGGCGAGCATGTCGGTGAAGCCCCGCACCGCGTTCACCGGAGTGCCGTCCGGGGCGGTGACCGACTCCGGGACCCCGTAGTAGGCCCGGAAGTACAGGCTCGCGGCGTCGATCAGCAGCAGGGGCGCGTCCATGCGGGGCAAGCCTGCCGGCTCGGCCTTAGGCTTGCAGTGTGCCCACCTCACCTGACACCCTCACCTCCCGCCTGCTCCGAGCCCGCGACGCCACCCGGGCCGCGGGCTGGGACGCCCTGCTGGTCACACCGGGACCGGACCTGCGCTACTTGCTGGGAGTGGCCGGGGAGTCGCACGAGCGGCTGACCTGCCTGGTGCTGCCCGCTGAGGGCGACCCGACGCTGGTGGTCCCGGCGCTGGAACGGCCGGGGCTGGACGGCACGCCGGTGCTCGGACTCGGCCTGGAGATCGCCGACTGGCCCGACGGCGACGATCCGTACGCACTGGTGGCCGGGCTAGTGGGCAGGTCCGGGTCACCACCGGCTTGGGTCGCGGTGGGGGACGCCATGCCTGCGGCGCACGTGCTGGCGCTGCGCGACGCGCTGCCCGGCTGCGCGCAGGCGTTGGCGTCGACGGTGCTGGCGCCGTTGCGGATGCGTAAGGACAGCGCCGAGATCGCCGCGCTGGTCGCCGCGGGTCAGGCCATCGATCGGGTGCACGCCCGGATGGGGGAGTGGCTGCGGGTCGGGCGCACCGAGGCGCAGATCGGTGCCGATGTGGCCGCCGCGATCGTCGCGGAGGGTCACACCGCAGCGGCCTTCGTCATCGTCGGGTCCGGTCCGCACGGGGCGAGCCCGCACCACGACGTCTCCGACCGGGTGGTGCGGCCCGGGGACGTGGTGGTGGTCGACATCGGTGGGCCGACTCCGGAAGGCTATTTCTCCGACTGCACCCGCACCTACAGCCTGGGCCAGCCGGCCGAGCCGGACGTCGCCGAGCGCTACGCGGTGCTGCAAGCTGCGCAGGACGCCGCGGTGGCGGCGGTCGCGCCGGGGACGACCGCGCAGCGGGTCGACGCCGCCGCCCGGGGCCCGATCACCGCCGCCGGTCTCGGCGAGCGGTTCATTCACCGGACCGGGCACGGGATCGGTCTCGAGGTGCATGAGCGGCCCTACATCGTGGCCGGCAACGACCTGGTGCTCGAAGCGGGGATGGCGTTCAGCATCGAGCCGGGTATCTACCTGCCAGGCCGCTGGGGTGCGCGTATCGAGGACATCGTGGTCGTCGACGACAGCGGCGTGACGCGGCTCAACCACCGCCCGCGGGAACTCGCGGTACTTCCGGTATGACGACCGATCCCGGCTGGTGCGGCTGACGTGGTGAGGGAACGCACACCGCGTCAGCCGAACGTGGAGCTCCGATGTTACCCGAATCACTAAGCTCACAGCCGGCAATGAGAGCTTAACACCTGTTCCTGAGCGGTCACATCGATTCAATGCCTGCGTAACAACCCGCTCGCTAGTGTCGAAAGGGTCAGGGAGGGGGCATTCCGGTCGCAGCGCCGCGTCCGGGGTTTCAGCCCTCTCGAGCAGGGGATTGACTCCTGAGAGGGAGGACAGGCATGACCATAGGCAGCCGGACCGAGGAATTCCGAGACGTCGGACAGCTCGTGACCCCGGAGTTCGCGCCACTCGCCGAATTCGCCGGGTTCCGGGCGTACGAGGCAGTCGCAGTCCAAGAGACCGGTAGGGACATCGCGGCGCTGATCGACCGTATCCCCGGGGCGATATCGGCATACCTGATGATGCGTCCGGAATCCGCGTCGCTGATGGGCGGATCAAGCCCGCCGATCAGCGAGCCGCTGATGAAGGAGTGGTTGGACAGGACGATCGCCGGGCCGTTCGACGGTGAGCTGGCGGCCTTCCTGCGCGCGGTCGCTCATCTGGGGGGGAAGGAGGTGACCTTTCCGGGAGTGCAGGTACCGCTTCCGCCGCAACTCGTCCTGGCGCTCACCGCCTGGGTGCAGGGACGGATCCTCCAGGCCATGGGTGAGACCTTCAATACCGCCACGGTCTCCGCGGCCGGGGCGGCGTGGATGAACTTGTTCATGCTGCAGCTCGGGATCTTCCTCGAACCTGTTCTGGCGGAGCCGGACGCCCCCCTGGGCCGCCATGAATCCGCCGAGTTCCATCCTTACGCGGAGTTCGCCGGTCTCGGCGCCAAGGAGATGTCGATCCTGCGCAAGACCGGCCCGCTACTGGGGCCGGCAGCGGGGGGCGTGGTCACCCTCGCTTATGACTACCTGCTCTCCCGCCCAGAGTCGGCCGGGTATTTCCAGGACGCCTCGCATCTCACCGAGCGTAAGATGACACTCAAGGGATGGTGGTCCAAGACCACCATGAAGCCCATGGACGGCGATTTCCACAAGTATATGTCCACAGTGGCCGACGCCCACGTCAAAGGCGGTGGGATGCACCCGCACGTGGTCATCCCGGCTGATCTGACCATCGCCCTCATGGGGTGGGTCGAGATGAGAGTCATGACGGCGCTGAACACCGTCGCTCCGGGAGACGACGGTGAGTACGTCTTCGGGAAACTTCCCGAGCCGGCGGCGGCCGCGACAGTGGGTCAGGTCTGGATGCGGATGCTGACCCTCCAGCTCGGGATCCTGCTCAAGCCCTACCTCGCATCGCCCGCCGTAGCCGCCTGACGACGTCCTTCGCCCGGCTCGGCGTTCACGTCAAGGTCGCCGTGGACGCCGATCTGCCGCGCAGCCAGCAGTACCAGCCATCGACACCGTCGCCGGTGGTGGCCGACAGCTGCAACACCTCCACGCCCGGGTTCGCCCGTCGGGCTCCCTCCAGGAAGGCGGCGACGTCGAAATCGACGTAGGGCAGCAGATCGGTCTTGTTCAACAGCACCAGGTCAGCGGCGCGGAACATCTGCGGGTATTTGCGCGGCTTCTCAGCGCCCTCGGTCACCGAGGTGATGACCACCCGGGACTGCTCGCCGAGGTCGAACAACGCCGGGCACACGAGGTTGCCGACGTTCTCGATCAGCACCACGGAGCGGTCCGGTGGATCCAGCGTCCGTAGTCCACCGGCCAGCATCTGAGCGTCGAGATGGCAGCCGGACCCGGTGTTGATCTGCACGGCCGGCGCGCCGGTGGCCCGGATCCGATCGGCGTCCAGCACCGTCTCCTGATCGCCTTCGACGACCGACACCCGCAGCTCGGCGCCCAGTTCTCGGATGGTGCGCTCGAGCAGAGTGGTCTTACCCGCTCCGGGTGAGCTCATCAGGTTCACCGCGAGGATGCCGTGCTCGGCGAACCATTTCCGGTTGAGCTCGGCGAGCGCGTCGTTGCGAGCCAGCACCGCCTGCTCGAGCGTGACGGTTCGGGTCTCGGGGTGGTCATGCCCGTGGCCGTGCCCATGCCCGTGATCGTGCGCATGGTCGTGATCGTGGTCTTCGAGAATGGCATCGCCGGAGCAGCCACACGTCGCGCACATCAGGCTAGTACCTCGACTTCCCGGATCTTGAGTTCTTCTCCCGAGAGGAGCTCCCGGTTCGCACTTCCGCACTCACACAGCACCAGTAGATCGTTCAGGACGAACTCGGCGCCGCAGTCCCGGCAGCGGGCCTTCCCCGTGGGTTGGACGATCTCCAACGACGCCCCTTCGAGCGTGGTGCCCTCGGTCACGACATCGAAGCAGAACCGGACCGAGTCGGCCACCACGCCAGACAGCGTGCCGATCTCCAGGCAGATCCGCCGTACCTGTGCGTCGCCCATCCGATCGCAGACCGCCTGGACTACGCTCTGAGTGATCGCCATCTCGTGCAGAAAGCACCCCTCCTCGGCCCAGTACCCAGTGCAGTCCCCTACGGGGAGTTCCAGTGCAGTCCCCTACGGGGATCTTGTCAAGGGCGGGAGAATCACCCGGTGCAGCAATCCATCCGAGTCGAGGTGCGGGTCGAGGGTGTCGTGCAGGGGGTGGGGTTCCGGCCCTACGTCCACGGCTTGGCGCGTCGTCTGGGCCTGTCCGGCCGAGTCGGCAACGACACCGCCGGGGTGATCATGGAGGTCGAGGGAACCGAGCAGGTAATCGATGAGTTCCTCACGGCGCTGCCGGCGCAGGCCCCCCCGCTGGCCGTCATCGAGCGGGTGCGGACCAGTCCGCTGGTGCCCACCGGGGAGCCAGGGTTTCACATCATGCCCAGCAACGCCGCCGGCCGGCGGGACACCTTGATCTCGGCAGACAGCGCGACCTGCGCGGACTGTCTTCGCGAGCTGGCCGACCCCACCGACCGCCGCGTCGACTACCCGTTCATCAACTGCACCAACTGCGGGCCGCGGTTCACCATCGTGCGCGACGTGCCCTATGACCGGCCGTTCACCACGATGGCGCCGTTCGCGATGTGCCCCGCCTGCGCCGTCGAGTACCATGATCCGGCCGACCGGCGCTTCCACGCCCAGCCGGTGTGCTGCCCAGCGTGCGGACCCCGGCTGCGGCTGCTCGACGCCGAGGGCGTTGACCTGCCCGGAGACCCACTGGCCTCGGCCGCGGCGCTGCTCAGCGGTGGGGCGGTGCTAGCGATCAAGGGGCTCGGCGGCTACCACGTCGCGGCGCTGGCCGCCGACGCCGCCGCGACCGCCCTGTTGCGCGCGCGCAAGCACCGCGAGGACAAGCCGTTCGCGGTCATGGTGGCCGATCTGGACACCGCCCATGCGTTCTGCGTGATCGACCCGGTGGGGGAGCGGGTACTGGCCGGGCGGCGGCGACCGGTGGTGCTGCTGCCGCGCCGCCCGGACGCCGCCGTCGCACCAGCCGTCGCGCCCGGCAACCGCAGCCTGGGGCTGATGCTGCCCTACACCCCGCTGCACCACCTGCTGCTGCGCGACACCGCCGGGCCCATCGTGCTGACCAGCGGCAACATCTCCGACGAGCCGATCGCCTACCAGGACGACGACGCGCGCCGCCGGCTGCGGGGGATCGCGGATGCCTTCCTGACCCACGACCGGGCGATCCACATGCGCACCGACGACTCGGTGGTGCGGGTGTTCCGCGGCGCTGAGCTGCCGGTACGCCGCGCCCGCGGCTACGCACCCGAACCGCTGACCCTCGCCCGGCCGGCGCCCCGACCGATTCTCGGCTGTGGCGCCGAGCTCAAGAGCACCTTCTGCCTGGCGCGGGGTCGGCACGCGTTCCTGTCCCACCACATCGGTGATCTGGAGAACTACGAGACCCTGCGCTCGTTCACCGAGGGCATCACGCACTTCGGGCGGCTCTTCGACGTGGTGCCCGAGGTGGTCGCGCACGACCTGCACCCGGAGTACCTGTCCACCAAGTACGCTGTGGAACTGGCCGACGTGGAACTCATCGGAGTACAGCATCACCACGCGCACATCGCGTCCTGCCTGGCAGACAACGGTGCCGCCGGCCCGGTGCTGGGAGTGGCCTTCGACGGGTTGGGCTACGGCACCGACGGCACCCTGTGGGGCGGGGAGTTCCTGCTGGCCGATCTGGCCGGATTCGAGCGGCTGGCGCACCTGGTGCCGGTCCCGATGCCCGGCGGCACCGCGGCGATCCGGCAACCCTGGCGGATGGCCGCCGCCTACCTTGGTGCCGACGCGCCGGCGGAGCTGGCGGGGCGCAACGCCGAGCACTGGGACTCGGTCCTGGCGATGATCGACCGGCAGGTGAACGCCCCGCTGACCTCCAGTGCCGGGCGGCTGTTCGACGCCGTCGCGGCGATCCTCGGGATCCGTGACTCGATCAACTACGAAGGCCAGGCCGCGGTGGAGCTCGAACAGCGGGCCGATCTGACCGAGCGGGGCAGCTACCCGGCCGCGGTGACCGAGGGGCCCGCGCTGCACCTGCACGGTGCCGACCTGGTACGCGCCGTGGTGGCCGACCAGCGAGCGGGCGTGCCCACGGAGGCGATCGCCACCCGGTTCCACCACGGCGTCGCCGACGCGATCGTCCGGGTCTGCCTGATGCTGCGGGAGACCACCGGGGTAGGCGTCGCCGCTCTGTCCGGCGGGGTGTTCCAGAACGTGCTGCTACTCGAGCGCACCGTGGCGGGCCTGGAGCACTCCGGTTTCCGGGTACTCACCCACTCCCGGGTCCCCCCCAACGACGGCGGCATCAGCCTCGGCCAAGTCGCCATCGCCGCTGCATCCCCGCGTTCTGGGACAGAACGCTAACGGGCCTCCGCGGCACACCTACCGCACGCTGATTCCTCATCTCGGCCAGTCACGGAAAGTAGCAAGCTGGTCGACCCGCGTGGCAGGGGGTTATCGGACGGCACATCCTTCGGCGCTTGGCCGCCGGATCCTCGGTTGATCACGGTTTGTGTGCCTACGGCGACAGGTACCTGTCGCC
>JBOHFI010000095.1:0-11921 GCA_050699595.1 Pseudonocardiaceae bacterium
TCGCTGAAACAGGACGCCCGGTCATCCCAGGCCCTCACGTCCAGCCCTCCAGCGCAGCACGATCAAGTCATACTGCTCACACGCCGCGCTGACCTGCACGAACGACTTTGCGCGTCACCCTGCTCTCATGCCGAGTTGAGGACGTCCCCTGAGACAATGCCAGCATGTCGCTAGCGCCTGTTCTGGACACCTTGGAGACCGATCGCCTCATCCTTCGGCATCGCAGAGTGGGCGAGGCCGCCATCTATCGCCTGTTGTGGACTGAGCGGGATCTGCGGGTGCCGCCGCATCGGCGGATAAATCCCGAGGGCCGACCGACCGTGGAGGACATCGCGGCGCAGGTGCGCGCAGAGCGCGAGAATTCGGGGCCAGGGATTCTGGCGGTGGAGCGGAAGGGCACGGCCGACGTCATCGGGTATTGCGGGTTGATCTTTCCTGGGGACGCGTCGCCTGACGAGCCTGAGTTGGCCTACGAGTTGCTGCGTGCGGCTCACGGTTGCGGTTACGCAACTGAAGCAAGTCGGGCCGTGGTCACATGGGCGAGCGAGGCGGGCTACCGGCGGTTGTGGGCAACGGTCTGGGACTGGAATGTCGCGTCGCGACGGGTCCTGGACAAGCTCGGGTTCCGCGAAACGGGCCGGGTGGAACCCGACTCCGTCTACGGCCACAGCCTGCTAACCGTACGAGAGTCTTGAACGGTGCCCGATGGTGGATCCGCATGCGCACGTCATCGTGGATCGCGGCCGCGTCCACTCCCGGCGACATATCGCGATCCCTTCAACGCACTCTTCTGCCGCGATGGGTGCGACCTGTGAGCCTGAACTGTGGATCGTGTACCTGTGGGTTCGGATGATCAGTTTCATGCAAGTCCAGTGCCGGCGCTTGGTGCCAGGCCGTGGGCAGCGTGATCCTAGCCCTTGATCTTCGATGAGTAACACTCGGCACGGGAGGTAATCCACGCCGTAGACGTTGCAGACCAGCTCCATAGCTTGCACAGCGTCAACCCAGCGATGATCGTAGTGAGTTCATCGAGGACCACCCGTCACGCGACGTGTACCGACAGCACGGACCGTGATTTCAGGGCCTTCAACCAGCACCGTGCGGTTCTTATGCTGACACGTTAGGTCCACCACCATCCGTGACCTGAAGGTTGTTGTGGCAACTGTGTCGGTGTGCGAACCGCAGGCCACGATCAGGGGTACCAGAGCAGTGGATGATCATGATCTGCTCCGGTGTTCCCGGCGTATGCCGTGTTGCTGTAGTAATCGTTTGATGCTGCGTGTGCTGAAGCCAGAGGTTTGGGCTAGCTGTTCGGCTGTGGCACCGGACTTGTAAAGATCGATCATGGCTTGTAGCTGGTCAGCGGAGAAGCGACCACGCATACTTTGCGGGCGAGTACCGAGCGGACGGATCATGATCTCAGGCCCTTCGACCAAGAGGGCCTGGTTCTTATGCTGACACGTTAGGTCCACCAGGTTGACGCATCGGTACCCTCTCCAAGCTCGCTGCCCTGTGGTTTTGCCACTTGGAGAGGGTACCGATTGTGCGATCACCCTACCGACGTTCTCGTTGAACCAGGCCGCGCTCGCGATGCCAGGATTGGATGAGGAGATGATCGCCGCCTCTGCCGACGGTCGTGAGGACGACCTCCGTGATGTCGATCCAGAATCGGCGCGCCTCATCGACCCGGTTCGAGGCGGAGGCCTCCACCGCTGCGCCAGCGATCTTGCCGTCCCCGAGCCATGTCGCAGGATCGCTCTCGGGGGTGTCCTCGGTGGGGCAGTGCAGTGCCAGGCGGGGGTCCCTCCGCAGGTCCAGTGCTTTCACCGAGCCCGGCATCATGCCGAGGTAGATGTCGCCCGTCTCAGCGAAGTCCACTTCAGTGCCGCTGATGCGAGGCGATCCGTCCCGGCGCAGGGTCGCGAGGGTGGCGTGCTTGCGGACGGCGAACGTGCGGCGCACATGATCCGCGAAGTGGGGGTCGGCCGCCACGACGTCTCTCCATGAGGTCACGATCCCCATGATGGCGCCGAAGTCCGACATCTCGCACACAATGCACAGAGCGGGCGGACCAGTGTGTGAGGATCGGTCGGTGCCATCCGGCGACCACACCTTCCACGAACGGGTCCGCGCCGTGCACGGGCTGGGCGCTCGCGCCTGGCTCGACGACCTACCGAGGGTCGCCGAGCGCTGGCGACGCTACTGGGCGCTCGGACCGCTGCGGCCCTATTCACTCAGCTACCACTGGGTCGCCGCCGCCGACCGTGACGATGGCACCCCGTGCGTGCTGAAGCTCGCGCCGCCCGGGACACCGGAGCTGGTCGTCGAGGCGCGCTGGCTGGGGCGGGTCGGCGGTCGCGGCGCAGCGGTGTTGCTCGACGCCGATCCCGAGAACGGCGCGCTCTTACTCGAGCGCATCGAGCCCGGCCGGCCGTTAGCGACGATCGTGCCCGATCGCGACGACGAGGCGTGCGAGGCGATCGCGACGGTCGCCGCCGCGGTTCGCCGGCCGGCCGCCACCGGTCTACCGACGCTGGCCGACCGCGTCACCGACCTCACCCGTCACCGTGGTGCGCATCCCGGCGACCGCGACCCGCTGCCCCCGGGGATTGTCGCCGAGGCCGAACACATCGGCGCGGAACTGTTGCGCACCGCGCCGCCTGACGTGCTGCTCCACGGTGACCTGCACCACGACAACGTCCTGTGCGGCGACAACCGCGGCTGGCTCGCAATCGACCCACATGGTCTGGTCGGCGACCCGGCCTACGAGCTTGCACCGCTGCTCTACAACCCCATGCCATTGGGGCCTACGGCGGTGGCACTGGCGGAGCGCCGTTGCCGTCGGCTGGCCGTGGCGACCGGAATCTCTGAGGAACGAATCCGCGGCTGGGGGTTTGTGCAGGCTGTGCTCTCCG
The DNA here is from genome assembly GCA_050699595.1 of Pseudonocardiaceae bacterium. Lineage (GTDB taxonomy): Bacteria > Actinomycetota > Actinomycetes > Mycobacteriales > Pseudonocardiaceae. The sequence continues at coordinate 2,916 of JBOHFI010000095.1, forward strand.
CGGTGTGGTCACTTGACGAGGACCCGGCCCCCGACCAGCACGTGCTCGCCGTGGCCGAACGGCTGCGCGATCGCTGCGGTCCCCGTCTGGCGACTGCCTGAGGGGTGGGTGGGCGCACTCGAGCAGCCAGCACGTCGCCGTCGAGACGCACGCTTTCGCACGCCCACGGCAGGACGTGTGAGCGCATCCGGTCGGCCCATGTCTCCGACCGGCAGATCCGCCGGTGGACCAGCCGGCTGGTCCACACCTATCACCGCCGACCACCGGTGATCATCGAGCCGTTGCCGGACCCCATCCCCCGCGACCAGTCCCCGTACCCCGTCATGATCCCTCCCGACGACGGCTGGGAAGACTCCCAGATCTGGGAGGACCCGCCACCCGACCCCGAACCAGATCCGCCACCTGAACCCGACCCCCACGGCGACGTCCCCCCATTCTGACCCCGCCAGCGGGCCGGCTACGCCCTTGGCGAGCGCCCGGCGAGCCATGGTGCCGATTCTCAGGGATAGTCGGACGAGGTAACTACGTCACCAGCTCCAACGTTGTCACCGCTGTTCAAAACCAGGTGCTGCACCAGGGCGTGACGGGGGAACGAAACATGGCATCGGCTCTGGCCACAGCGCCGGTCGAGTGCTCGTCGATCAGGCCTGCGGCCGCGAGCGCTCGCACACCGTAGCCACCCAGGTAGGCCGAGCCGAGTGCCGCAGCATCCAGGGTGAGGTCGGCGGTGGCGGTAGTGCGCACACAGCCGGCGCCATCGGGGCCTCCGTCGAGAGCGAAGCGGCCCCCGGCCAGACCGGCGGCGTCCACCACCTCGAGAACGAGCTGTCCGGAGACCAGATAGGACCGCGCGGAGAGCATTCCAGCGAAGTCGAGTGGGCGGAGCCATAGAAAGTCGGCCCGAGCGCTTGGTTGCGCGTGCCGGGCGTCAGTGAGTAGCAAGGGCAACAGTTCGTCGGCCGGGCGGTCCTCCACCCGCACGCTGACCGTCAGGTCCAGGTTGAGCAGGTGCTGCCACAGCAGTGACTCGGCGGCAGGATCAGCGGTCAGAAAGAGCTGGACGGTGACCTGGCCCTTGGGCTGCCGAAGCTCCCACTTCTCCGCATACTCATACCGAGCCACGCCGGTCGTCGATCCGGCCGGATTACGGGCGATGACATAGAAGCCGGGCTTGGGCTCGAGACAGCCCGGAGCGGGCACGATCCCGAAGATGATGTCCCAACGACGTGTCGACCGGGAGATCTCACCAGGACGCTGGGACCGATGCTGCTCATAAACCTCCGGGGCGAGCCCGCGGGCGGTATCCCGATCGACGTACTCCACCGTCCCTGGTGGGCGGTGTCGAAGTCGGGCGGCCAACGCGTCCACTGTCCAGGTCTGGTGTTCGGTTGCGGCACCATAACCGAATCGACCGTAGATTCCCCATTCCGCCGCGATCAAGATGCTCATCTGCTCTCCCCGCTCCCGGGACGCGGCCAGCTCCGCTGCCACCAGTCGAGAAGCGAGACCCCGTCGCCGGTGCGTCGAGGTCGTGGTCACCCCGGTCACAGCCGACGCCTCCAGCGTGCCCCCACCCGGCACGGTCATCTGGGATCGGAAGCTACACAGTGTCGCCACCACTGTGTCCTTATCGAAACCACCCCAGGTCCGGTCGAGGAACAGACCAGGGCGGTGGGCCTCGGCGTCCACGTCACCCACCGGGTTGAGGAACCCGGTGGACAACCCCGCACACCACGCCGCCACCTCCTCGTCGGTGATCGTGCGCACCTCGATCTCCATGGGACGAGCCTTTCAGATGACGCCAGGGCGACCGATTCCGGGAGCGCCGGCTCGCCTCGTGTCAAGCCCAGCTCCGGTTCAGTTGAGGAGTTCTTTCTGAAGTAGCTCATCGAGCTCAGCGCCACGCAGCGTATCGGTCTCCAACAGTCGGGTCGCGATGAGCTCAAGCCGAATCCGTTGCTCTCGGAGATGTGTTTCGACTTGGTCCCTGATCCCGATGGTATCGTAGATTCCTATTTGCCAACACAGTTTATGGGCCAGCAGTAGTTCATCGAGTTCAGGCGGTACGGGGTCTGGCGTCCACTTGCTGAAGACGACTTTCTCCGCGAACGGGCCCCCGTACAAGACCCATACTCGGTCGAGCTCTGACGGTTCTTCGCGCAGACTCGTCCCGCCCTCGCCGTCGTGGCTATGTAGTTCGATGACGGCGACGCCAAGGCCGCGTGAGGCGGCGATGAGGGCGTGCCCGGCCTCGTGTACGGCCGCCCTGTTCCGTTCGGTATCCGCAAAACCCATGCGGGGATCCTAGCCCCCTAGCGATCATGGGACGCTACGTCCCGTCCGAGAGGACGATAATCATCCAGCGCAGTATCCTCAAGACCGGTGCCGGCTCCTACCGCGTGGCTCACGCCCGCATGGCGCGCGCGGAACCGCCCTACCGGCTGAAGAGAGACTCCTCGCGATGCAGCTCGAGTTCACCCCGGATGACGACTCCGGGCCACATGCCGAGTTCGGTGTTCCCACTGAGCACGGCTACCACACGACCACCCAAGAGGGGCCGGCTGAACCCACGCCGGTGGAAGGAAGCGCGCTCGGGTCGTCGCATTCGACGAACTCGCTTACGCTGAGTGACCTGGCGAAACCACCGGGCGCTAGAAGGCGCGGGGGGTCTATCGGAACGCTCCGTTGCAGGTGACCGACGAGCTGTTAACGCCCGGCGCCGTACCTCGGTGGGAAGCCCCTGCGCATACTTGGCCGACTGCCACTCGACGCCGGACAGCGGGGTTCCCACGGGCTTCGCCTCGATCACCTCGACCGCCCGCTTGTCGATATAGAGCAGGTAATCGGCCCGGCCGTGCCCCGGTGCCATGATCGTCTCTCGGACGGCGACACCGTACACCCGCGAACAGGTTGAGCTGCCCGCGGTCCTGGACCAGCCACCCGGCCGCCGCCAACTGGTGGTCGATCAGCACCCGGGCGTGCTGCTCCGCCGCCAGCCTCGGGTGCCCGTCCACAGTGTCCATATCTCCGAGACAGCGTAGGCGTTACGGCAGGCCCGGGCACCTGCTGTTCTTGAGTCATCGCTCCGGCAGGACTGTTCGGGCCTCAGGTTTCACTTCGGGTTGTTGTTTTGGTTGTAGAAGAAGTAGCATGTCGAGTATGGACGAGGAGCGGGAAGGGTATCCGAACGCCCCGGTGGTCCTCGTTGCGTTGGAGGTACGCCACCCCACAGCTGACCCGCTCACGGCCGCCCAGCGGAACACGATCAAGCGACGCCTGGGTAGTCATGTGCCGATCATGCGAACCGGACAGCTGCAGCAACTGACTGTCCTGCAGCCTGTCGAGGGTCCACCAGCCACGTCTGACCTGCGAGCCGAGGAGTTCCCGAGGTACTTCAGCCGGGATAACACGGCGGCGGTGTCGGTGCGAGCCGAGGCGATCATCATCGAGACGACTCGATACGCGCAGTGGGAGCAGATGCGTGCTCTCGTGACCGATGTGCTTGAGGTGAGGCAGGAGATCGGCGGTGTCGATGGGGTCGAGCGGGTCGGCCTTCGCTACGTCGATGAGATCCGAGTTCCCGGCGGCCCTGGGCAGGATTGGGCACCGTGGGTCGATCCCACACTGCTCGGACCGGCCACGGTTGGTGACGAGCTCGGTCTGGCTGCCGCTCACTGGCAAGGCATCAGCGCTTTCACCCCGGGGCCAGAGTGGACGATCGTGCTGCGCTACGGGCCTCGGGAGGGGTTCGCCGTGGATCCGGGTGGGGACCTGAAGCGCCCCACTCCCACTCCTGGTCCGTTCTTCCTTATGGACATCGACAGCTTCTGGACGCCTAGCGAGGGTGTCCCCGAGTTCGACGTCAAGGCACTGCTGACCACCTGCGATGAGCTGCATGCTCCGGTACGCACTTTGTTCGAGCGGCTTATCACTGATCGCTTGCGAGAGGAGGTCTTCCGCTATGCCCAGTGATCGAATTCTGGACCTATTTGAGCCTGGCACCGCCGGCACCGACATCAATCCTCCGCCGTCGCTCACGAAGACAAAGACTGTGGCCACGGTGCTGACCGAGGAGTTCGGCTACATCCGCCAGCAGGCCCGGAATTTGCATGAGGTGACCGACGAGCCCCACCAGCAGAGCCACTACGCCGAGTGGAACGCCCGTACGAACATGCGGGGTCGGGCGAGCACTCCGGAGATGCTCGACGAGCTGGCCGACCTCGGGTTCGCCTGGAGAGACGTCGCCAAGCTGGTGGGTGTCAGCGTGGCTGCCATTCAGAAGTGGCGACGGGGCGAAGGAGCGACGGGGGAGAACCGCCAGAAAGTGGCCAGCCTGCTTGCCGCATGCGACCTTGTGTGCGAGCACTACGACATTCAGGAGGTCGCCTCCTGGTTCGAGATGCCTCTGCGGCTCGGGATGCCCGTGACGCCGGTTGACCTCTGGGCCTGTGGCCGGTCGGATCTGGTCTTGGACTTCGCCAGCGGGCACACAGACTCCGAGCAGATTCTCACCAGCTGGGAGCCGTGTTGGCGGGATCGGTACCGGTCAGACTTCGAGGCATTCCGTGCCGCTGACGGGCAGCTGTCGATCCGTCCGAAGGCACGCTGAGTATGGCGCACGATCTTGAGTACCCCGGCGCGGATGGGGTCCCGGATTGGGGCAGCCTCTACCGCGCTCGGGGCGACGAGGTCGTGCGCCACCGGCCCATCTTCACGGGCGATGTCTTCGAGAAGATCCCGGTGCAAGGGCTTGGTGAGTCCAAGACCAAGACGGTGATTGTTCTGCAGCACCCGTGCGCCCTGCGGTCCAACGGAGTCAATCTGCACTCCCGGCTCATGGTTGCTGAGCTTCGCAACCACAAGCCCATCCCCGTAGAGGCTTGGACCGGGCACGTGGGCAAGATGCCGTTACCCGAGCTGCTCCCAGCTGGGAGACGGGAAGGCGGCACCAGGCAGCCTTCTTTGATGAGCCCTATCTCGTCGGCCCCGACGACCTCGCCCTGGATAAGCGAATCGCCTGTCTGTCGCAAATGGGGGCTAACCTGCTGCTATAGCGTTGGGTCCACCACAACAGCCGAGTGGTGGTACCGACAGCGACATACCAGGAGGTGTCTAGCCCGGCCTACGAGGAGGCCGACCTCGCGGCAGCGGCTCGTCAGCCGGGATGTCCGCCCCGACCCGCCGGGCGGCCGCCCGCCGGTACATGGCCCGGTGCGCCTCGGGCCCGGTCGCCCCGGTCAGCCGCGCCACCCGCCGCCAGGATTCCAGCGTCGCCAGCACCTCGGCCAGGTCTAGCGTCTCGGTGGCTCTAGCCTCGGTCATTGACCGAGACTAGTAGTGGTAGCGCACGGACAGGACGATCACGTCGTCACCTTCAACGAGGTAGACCAGCCGATGCTCGTCGTTGATCCGTCGCGAGAGCGCCCCGGCCAGCAGATGGCGCAGCCGCTCCGGCTTGCCGATGCCCTCCTCAGGGTCTCGCAGCACCTCAGCGAGCAGCTTGTTCAACCGCTTGACCAGCTGGCGGTCCTTGTCCTGCCAGTGCTGGTAGTCCGCCCAGGCGTTCTCGGTGAACACCAACCTCACGGGCACTCGTCCAGCTCATGTTCGCCGACCTGACCGAGACGGGCCTGGGCGATGCTCTGCATCAGCCAGGCGGCATTCGCCGGCGAGCGCAGCAGGTAGGCGGTCTCCTGCATGGCGTCGTAGTCCTCGCGGGAGAGCAGGACCGCGTTGCCCTTCTTCGAGGTGATCTCGATGGCGATGTGGTCGTTGTTGACCTGTTCGATGAGCGGGAACAGAGACTTACGCGCCTCGCTGGCCGTGATCGCCACACCGTCCTCCTCTTGACTGGTACGAGATACAGTACCAGTCATCGCGGTGATCACGCCACATCACTCATCCATCCAGATCGCGCCTCACCTCGGCTTCCTCCGGGATCAGCGCGGCGCGGACCTCGGCCGCAGTGGCGTCGGAGAACGACGGTCCGCTGCGGCCGAGGCCGTGCCCCGTTGGCAGGGCGAGGTACCGGTCTGAGATTTACTGGACACGCGCTAAGCCCACGGATCAGCGCGGCTGCTACCCCTGCTCGCTCGGTTGCAGCGGGGCCGATGTGGTTGTCTGGGTACGACTGCTCAGGTGGACGGGGATTGCGTCGTAGCCGCGCAGCACGCGGGTGGGGCGGCGGTGGGGAGTACCGGCGAGGGCGAGATCGGGGAAGCGGCGGAACAGCACCTGCAGGCCGATCTCGCCTTCCAACCGGGCCAGGGCGGCGCCGATGCAGTAGTGGATGCCGCTGGAGAACGCGAGGTTCTGGTCCGCCTCGGGGCGGGTGACGTCGAACCGGTGGGGGTCGCCGAAGACCGCGGGGTCGCGGTTCGCGCCGCCGAGCAGCACGACAATGAACGAGCCCGCCGTGACCCGGCACCCGGCGACCTCGGTGTCCCGGTGCGCGAGGCGGCCGGTGCGCTGCACGGGGGAGTCGTAGCGCAGGATCTCCTCCACCGCGCCCGCCCAGCGCCCCGGTTGCGAGCGCAACAAAGCCAGCTGCTCCGGGTGGCGCGCCAGCAGGACGGCGCCGTTGCCCAGCAGGTTGGCGGTGGTCTCGAAACCGGCGGCGAGCAGCAGCATCGCGATGCTGCTCAGCTCATCGAGGGTCAGCTGATCGCCCTGGTCGTGCGCGGCCACCAGCGAGCTGAGTACGCCGTCCCGGGGAGCGCGGCGGATGTCGTCGAAGTGGCTGAGCATCCAGCGGTGCAGCGCGGTGATGTCGCGCTCGGACCGGCGGAAGTCGCGGTAGCTCAAGCCGACGTCCAGCGACAACGCCGCGCCGGCCCCCCAGTCGAGGAACTGGCGACGCATCGCGACCGGTGCGCCGAGCATCTCGGCGATCACGGTCGCCGGCAGCAGGCTAGCGTAGCGCGAGACCAGATCCACCGGGCTATCGGCTCCCGATGGGGCGATCTCGTCGAGCAGGTCCTCGGCGATCTGCTCGATGCGGGGGCGCATGGCGGCGATGGTCCGCGCGCTGAACGCCCGGGTGACCAGCTTGCGGTAGCGGGTGTGCTCGGGCGGGTTCATCACCAGCATGGAGGGGGGCTCGACCGGTGTCAGCACCGGGTGGCCGCCGAGCTTCATGCTCAGCCGGAGAATTCCGGGTATCCGGTCCAGGCGCAGCTGGCCGAAGTCCGGGCTGCGCAGCACGGCCAGGCCGACATCGTGGTGCGCCGAGATCAGCGCCAGCCCGGTGCGGACGAGCCGGCCCCGGGCGCGCAGCTCGTCGTAGTACGGGAAGGGGTCCTCGCGGACCACTGGGTCGATCATCAGCCGCGATCCGAGGTCACCGGTGCGCATCTGGCGCTGCACCGTCCGCCGGACCAGCCCGTGCCGAACCACCCACCGGATTCCGCGTCGTAGCGCCATCGAGCCCTCCCACTGCCAGGCCCCCGCATTCGATGATACTACAGAATTAGACACACGTATGTATAGACCCAGACGGCCAGGTGTTCAGACGCGGACACGGGCGCCCTGGGGATCATACAGCGGGTCGGCGGCGACCACCCCGTCGACCCGGCGGTCGGCGATCTCCACCGTCACTGGTGTACCCACCTGAACCGCGGGAACCGGCAGGTAGGCGAAGGCGATCGAGCGGCCCACCGTGTAGCCATAACCCCCCGAGGTGACCCGGCCGCGTACCTCGCCGCCCACCAGCACCGGCTCGCCGCCGGAGGTCACCGCGCGGGGGTCAGCCAAGGTCAGGCAGCGCAACCGGCGGGTCACACCCCGCTCCCGGGCGGCGAGCAGCGCCTCCCGGCCCAGGAACGGCTTGTCCAGCCGGAGGCGGAAACCCAGCCCGGCCTCGTCGGGGGTCGTCTCCGGACCGATGTCGGCACCCCAGACCCGGTAGCCCTTCTCCAGCCGCAGGCTCTCGATGGCTCGGTAGCCGCCCGCCACCAACCCGTGCGGCCGGCCGGCTTCCCACAGCGTGCGCCACAGCGCGGCCCCGTACTCCGCTGAGCAGGACAGCTCCCAGCCCAGCTCGCCGACGAAGCTCACCCGCGCCGCGCGCACCGGCACGTCACCGACCGTCATCTCCCGCGTCGACAGGTACGGAAACGTCGCGTTGGACAGCCCCTGCGGGGTCAGCGGGGCGAGCACGTCGCGGGCCTTGGGTCCCCACAGCGCGAAGCAGGCGTACTGCCCCGTGACGTCGGCCAGGCGCACCGACGCCCCGGTACGCCTGGCGTGGCCGCGCAGCCAACCCAGGTCGTGGGCGCCGAACGTGGTTCCGGTGACGATCAGGAACTCGCCTTCGTCCAGGTGGGCGACGGTGACGTCGCACTCGATCCCGCCGCGGGAGTTCAGCGCCTGGGTGTAGGTGAGCGTGCCGGGGCCCCGCGCGACCCGGTTGGCGAAGACGTGCTCCAGAAACACGGCGACGTCGGTTCCGCTGACCGAGATCGTGGCGAAGGAGCTCTCGTCGAACAGCCCGGCCGCCCTCCGGGTGGCGTGGTGCTCGGCGCCGATCGCCGGTGACCAGAATGCGCCGGCCCAGCCTGCGGGGCGCAGCGATTCCTCCCCGGCTGCCTCATTCGTAACGTAGTAATCCACCCGCTCCCAGCCGGCTTTCTCCCCGAACACCGCCTCGTGCGCGGCATGCCAGCCGTAGGCCGGTGAGGTGCGCAGCGGGCGCCCGGCAGTGCGGTGTTGGTGGGGATAGCGGATGTCGTAGTAGCTCTGGTAGGTCTCGACGGTGCGGTGCAGGGTGTAGGACGGCGAGCGGTGGTGCGCGCCGAAGCGGCGGATGTCCTGGTGCCACAGGTCCAGGCCCGGCTCGCCGTCCACGATCCAGTCGGCCATCACCCGCCCGACCCCACCGGCCCCGGCGATGCCGTGCGCGCAGAACCCGGCGGCCACGAAGAACCCGCCGACCTCGGTCTCACCGAGGCAGAACTCGTTGTCCGGGGTGAACGCCTCGGGCCCGTTGACCAGCGTCCGGATCCCGAC
>JBOHFI010000096.1:0-11415 GCA_050699595.1 Pseudonocardiaceae bacterium
GCTCCCACCCTCCCCGGCGACCCCCGGATCAGGCTGCCTCCAGCTTCACTTCGCCGCTACGACGACAAAGAAATGGACGGTCTTCCACCTCCATCCGGACACAGCAGCGCCTCGTGGCGCACTCGTAGGATGTCCAGCCGGCCAACTGCTCCAGCCTGGACAGCGCCGCCTCCAGCGCCCGCCGCACCTCGTCCGATGCGCTCGCCCCCCGCAGCTGTTGCGCCCAGTTCAGATGGCCGAACACGGCATCTCGACAGGAACCACCACCAAGGGCCTTGTCCTGCGCCATGAGACTGCGGGTCACCGCCTGCACCCGCGCCACATCCGACGCGCCGATCTGAGCGGGAACCGGGCTCGCGGCGATCGGCGCATCCAGCACCGCCCGGTCCGCTGCGGTCAGACCGGCCCCGACGGTGAGCGTCGCCGCCAGCGCGATGGCTTCGCGGCGCTTCACGGCCTGGTCCTCCACGGTCTCGGGGTGAGGCTCCCCGTCGACCGTATCAGCGGGTGTCGCGATGCTCGTGACATTCTCATCACCTGTCGGCAGAGCCAACAAGTCTATCTCACGGCGCAGGGTCAGCCGCAATGCCTGCGCAGTGGCCTGGGCTTCGACCAGCTGTGCCTCTCGGATCCGGACCTCATGAGTCTGCTGCGCCGCCGCCACCGCGTGAAACGTGGCCAGCAGGGCGCCGTCGGCGCCGCAGAGTTCATCGGCGATCGTCCAGAAGCGCTCGTCACCGCGGGCGCGTCCCTTCTCGATGTGCGCCACCGTGGTGCGGTCGCGGAAAGCGGCCTTAGCGAGCCGGTCTTGGGTCAGCTCGGCCGCGGTGCGGTGGACGGCGAGCTGCGCACCGAGCCCGCGACGCAGCTCAGCAAGATCTTCCGGTTCCCGAGCCATGTCCCCCCACATCTCCACAGTTCTCCCCCGATGGGCGCTCAGCGTAGCCGCCCGAGTGGCCGAAACGACGTGACAACAGTGTGCTGCCAGTGCCACACAGCACCAGCACACGCGGCTGGTGTTGCCTATGCTGCAACGACATCGAGCGGACCTAGCCGTACCTCCAGGAGCGTCGCGGAGGGCAATCCGCTGCTTGGCGTGGCGACTGATCCGTCGCGGCTGCTCGTGACCTTCCTCGCGCAGCCGCCAGACCGGGCGCATCTGTGGGAGCCCGACCCGGTGGCCCTGGCACCCGAGGTGGTGCGGGTAGCGGAACGCGCCGTCTACCAGTGGTGTCCAAACGGCGTGCTCGCCAGCCGGGTGCCGGCGTCGTTCTGGAGACAGCTCGTTCCCGTGGCGACCTCGCGCAACTGGCGGACGGTGACACGGCTGGTCGACCTCGTCCAATGAGGTTCACGTAGTGGCGGATCGACCACCTGTGTTCCGGCAGATCAACCACATGACAGGCGGCAGAGCAACTACCGCGCCGCTGACGGCTTTGTCGATGCGGTGTTCGGACATGGCGCCACGCTGATTGCGGCGGAGTCGCCGTTTCGCCGTGAGGATTACCTTGAACGGGCACGGCATCCCACCGCGCCAGTGGGGCCGATCATGGAGAACTTCGTACTCGGCGAGCTCGCTCGTCAGCTCAGCTGGGCCGACGAACCGGTTCGCCTCTACCACTACCGTGATCGCGACGGCAACGAAGTCGATGCGGTTCTTGAGCGAGTCTCTGGCGAGATAGTCGCCGTGGAGGTGAAGGCGGCCGAGACGGTCCGCAGCGAAGACTTCCGCGGCATCCAGCATGTGCGGCGTCGGCTCGGGGACCAGCTGCTTGCGGGCTTCGTGCTTTACGCCGGCCAGCAAGCACTGCCTTTCGGGGAGCGCCTCTGTGCCCTTCCGATATCTGCGTTATGGACTACCTCGCTGCCCGGCGCATAGACCAGCGCTAACCCCAGCCGAGTTCGTGCAGCCGGTGTTCGGGGATGCCGAAGTGATGTGCCACCTCGTGCACCACGGTCACCACGACCTCCTCCACCACCTGGTGCTCGTCATCGCAGAAGTCGAGCAGGGCGTCACGGTAGATGGTGATCCGGTCGGGTAGCACTCCGGCGTACTGCGAGGTCCGCTCGGTGAGTGCGATCCCCTCGTAGAGCCCTAGCAACCCGGGATCGTCGGGGTTGCGCGGTTCCACCAGCACCACCACGTTGTCCATCGCGTCGGCGAGCTTGCTCGGAATCAGGTCCAGCGCGTCGGCCACCAGTTCGTCGAACCGGTCGGCGCTCAGCCAGGTGCCCATTAGCGCGGTGGGGTTGCCGGAAGCGTCGTCACCGGGACGTCACCACAGGTGCCGGTGACGCCTCGTGCGCCGCGGCCGGGGCGGGTTGCTTGCTCACCTGCACGGGACCCTTCACGCTGCCGGTCACCGGGGCGAAACCGGAACGGTCGGGCAGGAAGGCGCCGAGCCGGCAGTCCACCCGGGTGCTCCCGGCCTGCCAGCTCTCCACTCGCAGCGTCTCCCAGAACAGGGTGAGCCCCTTGTTCGCGGCGACTGCGGGGCCCCCCGAGAAGTCCTTCGCCAGCCGGGTGCATTCGGTGTTCAACACCCGGTCCTGCGCGGCTTCGTCGGGGTATCCCTTGGGGAAGGCGACGGCGAGGTCGACCACCCCGACGACCTCGATGGCATGGGGCCCCGCGCAATCGACCGGGTCGCCCACCGCTTTGCCGTCGTTGCCCAGACAGGTGCCGGGCGGATGCACGTCGGCCTGGTCCTGCCCCAGCACGCCGCCGGTGGTGAGGAACAGCGTTCCGGTGTGGCCGGCGGACTGCACCCCGCAGCGCAGCGTCCGGTCCCCGCGTACCCAGCCGGCCTCGCTGGGTTTGATCGCCCCTACGGTGAACCGGCCGAACGGGTCGAAGTGATCGGCCAGCGCCTGGGTGGTGAGCTGGGTGCAGCGCTGCGTCACCAGCTGCTGCCAGCGTGCCGGGTCGGGGAACGCGGCTTGGGCGCCGAAGTCCTGGAGCTCCGGCGTCCCGGTGACTTCGAACAGGTGTGGTTGGGCGCAGCTCACCACTCTGGCGTCGACGGCGTCAGGTTTCTGCCAGGTCAGGCAGGTGTGTACGGGGGCCCGGAGCGACTGCGCGCTGGGCGTGGTGGCCGGCCTGGGCCTGACGGCGAGCAGGGCCGCCCTCCCCGTCGGCACACCGACCGCGACCAGCACCGCCAGCGCGCCCAGCACGGCCCCAGCGGCGAGCCGCCGGGTGCTGCGGCTGGCGCGGTGCCCGGCCGGCGTATCGGGAGGTGCCATCCTCACCATCTTGCTACTCGATCGAGGTGGCCACCAGCTATCCGCGGTCGGTCACCTCGGTGCGTGAACGGGGGTCACCGGGAGGTCCTGCCGCCCGCCGGTTCAGCCTGCGGGCCTTGAGCGCCTCGATGACGATCGGGATGATCGACAGCGCGACGATGCCGATCAGCATCAGCTCCACGTGATCTTTGACGAACGGGGTCCCGCCGAGCCAGAAGCCCAGCAGAGTCACTCCGGTGGCCCAGGCGACGCCACCGGCGATCGAGTAGGTGAAGTATTTTCGGGGATTCATGCGGCCTATCCCCGCGACCGCTGTGACGAAGGTCCGCACGATAGGGACGAAACGGCCCAGCATGATCGCCCGCGCGCCGTATTTGTCGAAAAAGGCGTGCGTCTTGTCCACGTACTCCCGTTTGAACAGCCGGGAATCCGGCCGGTTGAACAGCGCCGGCCCCGCCCGGTAGCCCAGGTAGTAGCCGACCACGTTGCCCACCACGGCACACACCGTGAGTAGCAGGCACACCAGCCAGATCGGGGTGCTGATGAGACCGTTCGCGACGAACAGCCCGGCGGTGAACAGCAGCGCGTCGCCGGGCAGGAAGAATCCGATGAGCAGGCCGCATTCAGCAAATATGATCAGGCACAGTCCGACCACCACGTAGGGGCCGAGCATCTGCAGCAGCTGCGCGGGATCGAGCCACGACGGGCCGAGGGCCGGCGACAGGCCGGCGGGGGAGGGCGTCACGGTGCCACGGTAGCGGGCATACCCGACATGGCGGCGGTACACCCGCCGCCACCAGGAACGCTCACCAGGCGCTGATCACGCCGGCCAGCCCGCCCGCCACGGTTCCGAGCAGCACCGCCAGGATGAGCACCGTCGAGGCGGACAGTCTGGGCTTGGCATGCGCCAGCCCGCGACCGGGAGATACCGCGCAGGCCGGTCGCGGGCCGGGCGCAGGCCCTACCGGTGACCCAGTGCCTACCGGTGACCCAGTGCCCAGCCCGGAGGCCTGGGCCCGCAACGCGGCGGACAGCTTCCGATGCACCTCGTTCACGGCGCCCCTCCGGGGTGCTTGTGAGTGGCATTCAGGGTGGGAACACTGTGACACACTCACGAGCTCTCCAGCATTCGCTGGAGAGCGTCCAGCGCGCGGCTGGCGCTGGACTTCACCGTGCCGCGGCTGACGCCGGTGGCCGCCGCGATCTCCGCCTCGCTCATCCCCCCGTAGTAGCGCAGCACCAGCACTTCGCGTTGCCGCGGCGGCAGCCGGCCCAGCGCGACGACCACCGCCTGATGCTCAGTGGTCAGCATCGCCAGCGACTCCGCCGATCGCGCGTTGGCCTGGTGCGGGGGGACGTAGCCGCGAGCGGTCTTGCGGCGGCGCAGCACCGAGCGGGAGCCGTTGATCACCGCGGTGCGCAGGTAGCCCAGCGCGGCCGCCTCGTCGCGCAGTCCCGACCAGTGCCGGTGTAGTCCGGTGAACGCCTCCTGCACGACGTCTTCGGCGGTTTGCACCTCATCGACCAGCAGGATCGCCAGCCGCACCAACCGTGTCCGGTGCTGGCGGTACAGATCCTCCAACGTCAGCGGGGCCTCGGCTGGGGCCTCGACAGGGACGTCGGCTGTGACGTCGGGTGGGGCGTCCAGCACTCGCAGGTGGCGCAGCGTCGTCTCGACCGAGCGCTGCACGGTCACGCGGTCCAGCGGTTCGTCGGGGGCCACGCCCGGAAACGTACTGCGGCCACATCAGGCCCGTCCGATCGCGTCCGGCTGGACGGGTGAGCCATACTGCGAGTCACAGTCATGTGAGTCAGCGTCCTTGAGTAACCGCGCCAACCTGAACAGCCGGCGCCGAACAACCGGAGGTCACCCACCATGCCCATCGCCACACCCGAGGTCTACAGCGAGATGCTGGACCGCGCGAAGGCCGGCGAGTTCGCCTACCCGGCGATCAACGTCACCTCATCGGAGACGCTGAACGCCGCGCTGCGCGGGTTCGCCGAGGCAGGCAGCGACGGCATTGTGCAGCTGTCCACGGGTGGGTCGGAGTTCGCCTCTGGTGGCAAGGTCAAGGACATGGTCACCGGCTCGGTGGCGATGGCCGAGTTCGCGCGTGTGGTGGCCGCGAAGTACCCGGTCAATGTGGTGCTGCACACCGACCACTGCCCGGAGAACAAGCTCGACACCTTCGTCCGGCCGCTGATCGCCATCTCCCAGGAGCGGGTGGCCCGCGGGGAGAACCCGCTATTCCAGTCCCATATGTGGGACGGCTCGGCCACCGAGTTGCATCGCAACCTCGCCATCGCCGCCGAGCTGCTGGAATCCTGCGGGAAAGCGAAGATCATCCTGGAGGTGGAGATCGGCGTCGTCGGCGGGGAGGAGGACGGCGTCGCGAACGAGATCAACGAGAAGCTCTACACCACCGCCGAGGACTACGAGCACACCGTCGAGGCCCTGGGCGGTGGCGAGCGGGGTCGATACCTGCTGGCCGCGACATTCGGCAATGTGCACGGTGTGTACAAACCGGGCAACGTGAAGCTCCGCCCGGAGATCCTGCAGATGGGCCAGGAGGTCGCCGCCCGCAAGTTGGGTCTGCCCGCCGGTTCCCAGCCGCTGGACCTGGTGTTCCACGGTGGATCCGGCTCCGATCCGGCGGAGATTCACCAGGCGCTCTCCTACGGGGTGATCAAGATGAACGTCGACACCGACACCCAGTACGCCTTCACCCGCCCGATCGCCGCCCACATGTTCACCAACTACGCCGGGGTGCTCAAGACAGACGGCGAGGTCGGCAACAAAAAATTCTACGACCCCCGGTCCTATCTCAAACCGGCCGAGCAGTCGATGGCCGCCCGGGTGGTGCAGGCCTGCGAGAACCTCCGCTCCGCCGGCCGCACCCTCACCCCCAATTAGCCGCTCTCCAAGAGCCACCAACCCCCCACGCCGCTGCCTCGAACGACTACCAACTTCAGCAGGATGGAGCGATGACCGTGCACGGCAACCTGCTGGGACCCAACCCGACGCTGCTGCCCGAGCAGCCTGACGCGCAGGCCGCACTCGCAGCGGCGAACGATCCCGCGGCGGCGGCCGCCGCGTACCCTGATTTCTCGGCCGCGTGGGCCGCTCTGGCGTGCCGCGCGCTCGACGAGGGGGACGCCGTGTCCGGTTACGCCTTCGCCCGCACCGGATATCACCGCGGTCTGGACCACCTCCGTGGCGCCGGCTGGAAGGGTCACGGGTCGGTGCCGTGGTCACACGGCCCCAACCAGGGTTTCCTGGCCGCGCTGGCCGCGCTGGCCCGAGCGGCCGCTGAGATCGGCGAGAAAGCCGAGTCTCGGCGGTGCCGGGAGTTCCTCGACGAGTGTGATCCCACCGCGGCCGAGGCCCTGGGTGTGAGCTGACTCGAGCTTGACTTGCGGCGGAGACTCGGAACCACCGGCTACGAATTGGAGATAGCAATGACCGTGCAGCCCGCACGTTCGTACGCCCCCGACTCTGCTCCCCCCGACCCTGGTCCCCGCGTCTCGCGCACCATCGACGGCATCGCCGACGCACTCACCGGCGCCCGCCGTATGGAGTTCTACCGAGCGGTTGGCCAGGCCGAGGCTGGTCCGGACCTGCAGCACGTCATCGCCACCTGGTGGGGCCAAGCCATGGCCGACACCGACCCGGACCGGGACCGGGTCATCGCGGCTGTCCAGACGGGCACCGTGGCGACCGTCGCCATAGCCGAGGTCATCCGGCGCCGACGCGCAGGTGGTGGCGCGATGCCCGTTGAGTAGTGAGGACGGAGATCTCTGGTCGGTCGAACCCTCCGAAGCCGTGGCCGAGGCCCTGGCTGATCTCAAGCTTCCGGCCGATCAGTTCTCCACGATCGTCGCCCTCACGGTCGCCATCGCCCAGGACCCTTGGCTGCCCCGCAGCCGCATGGCCGGCCAAGGAGAACCCTGGCGCACGGTGCCCATCCCGGATGGTGGCGGCATCGTCGAGTACTGGATCAATGAAACGGACCACGAGGTGATTCTCACCCGGATCTTCCCTTTCTGATCTCATCTGTACGTCTGCTGACAACGCCGTGCCCCCGCGGTGGTCTCCGGGACCTACTACTGCGACGGCGTCCGTCGCGTACCCCAAGTTCTCGGCTGCGTGGGCTGCGCTGGCGCGCCGCGCGCTCGACGCGTGGGAAGCCTGTCGCTGGCTACGCCTTCCCCCGCACCGGCTACCACCGCAGCCTGGACCACCTCCGCCACGCTGACTGGAAGGGTCACGGCTCGGTGCCGTGGCCGCACCGCCGTAGATCATCGAAGGAGTGGGCGGGGCCCGATCTTGAGCGTTCTTCAATGCGCCGAGTTCGACAGGAGCGCTGCTCGGTCGGACCCCCAGCAACTCTCCTGTCGAACTCGGCGACAATAGAGTTGATCACAAACCGCGAGATCCGTGGGACACGCCCGATGCCCGCCGGTGGGCCTGGACTCCAGCGTTCGGCAGATGTTCTCGGTCAGGCGAGTCTGTATCCGTTACACCATGTTGGATCGCAGCCTGGGGTCGCGATCAAGGAACTGCCGGGGGCTATGGACCAGCTTGGCTCCAGCGAACCGCTCCAGTGCGCTGATCATCTCTGGGAGAGAGGACCCGATTCCTTTCACTGTGCATAGGCCGACATAGCCGAGCTGTCCGTGCTCATCGGACAGCGCACTCTCGACGTCTGGGACAGGAACCTCTGGCCGCAGTCGGACCACGAGAAGGGGTTTCCTCTCGTAGCAAACCGTGGACATGCGTCGGTTGAGCGATCGACGGTTGGGTTGCAGTACACCGACCTGTGCGATGTCGAGCCAAGATAGGTGGGTTCTCATGTGTCGTTTCCATCGGATCGTGAGGCCGGATCGATCGATGACGAGCTCATCTACATGAAGCCTCCTCCGTCTGGAAAAAGCGAGCACCAGGGCGGCGACGAGAGGTCCGACGGTAGTGATCAGCAAAGGTGGAAATCCGAGTGGAGATCCCAAGAATAAGAGCTGCCCGAGGTTCAAGAAGATGCTCAAGAAGATGCTGATGACAACGGAGCGCGACGTCTTCGGTAGGGCTTCGGCCAGCGTGGATGAGGAGGCGAATCGCACTGGATTGGCGTCGGAACGCTCGACGGGTGGTTCGGTGGGGCGGGGCGCGGTGGCGGGGCCGCGGGAGAGGGCGAGGTCACCGGCGGCGTTGACGGCACGGCGTTGGGGACGGGGGAGGCTCCGCGCCGCGAGGTCACGGTCGACCGCGGTGTAGATCTGGTCGAGGGTGAGCGGATCGGCATTGTCCAGCGCGCGCAGCAGCGCGCCGGTGAAAGCGGTATGCCGGTCTCCGGCCGGGGCGTGTGCGGGGGCGTTCGCGGTCGTGGAGGTGAGTGTGTAAGTGCCGGCCACATCGAGCTGGCCGCTGATCACTGCCTGGGCGTCGGCCATGGTCTCGATCGCCCGGCCGGAGAAGCAGCAGTCGAGCACGAGCACGCGGATGGTGGCGACGCTGGTCGCGATCTCCTCGCGGAGCAGCTCGAGCGGCAGCGCGGGCCACCGACCTCGTTCACGCTGGTCGGATCGGCCGACATTCGGCAGCGCTCAGGTCGCAGCACCCCGGTGTCCGGGCTGGCCAGCACGCGCCGCAGGTCCATCAGGTTCGCTCGCAGGCGGGGATTGCAGGCAGGTCTGTCCCTGCGGCGGTGAAGTGGCTCGCGCCGATCAACAGCGCGCGGGACCGGGCAGGGTCGGGCAAGCGCGGCGAGGTCATTCCTGGGGTGCCTCCGGTGTGAGCAACCGCTCGACCTCGCGCAGCAGCACCGCGGGATCGCGTACCCGGCGGGCGTCGAGCTCTAGGGTGCGACCGTCGTGAGCGGTCAGGGTCACGTCCGTGTGGCGCTGGCTCAGCCAGGTCGACACCGAGGTGGCCAGTACCGCGCCCGCGCCGTCGGAACCGAGAGCCATCACCAGCGCGTCGAGCACACCGCCCATCTGTCCCGGCCGCACGGGTTCCTGCACCGAGCGCACCCGGCCTCGGAGGGTGTCCTCGTGCCGCAGCCAATCGAGCAAAGACCGCAGCTCGTCGCCGCCGTCGGCGCTGATGCTCAGTTGCGGGTCGGACACCGAACGTGACTGCACGCGCCCATCATGATGGTTCGGCCTAGTCACGGATATCGGCGGGTTGGCGTAGTGCGTCCGCTGTCCGAGCAGCCCCACCGAGGTCTCCAGCCTGCTGATGACCGAGCAGGACCCCGACGGCCAACGGCAGATGTTGGTCACCGCCGCCAAGGTCCGGCGCATCGGGCGCCCCCGGCCAGGCAGTGTGCCCTGGAGTGAACTCACAACTGAGCTCGGTCTCTGCTGTCCCCACCCCCAGGCCAGGACTGGCTTTCTGCTCACGTGGAGCAGTGATGATGACTGAGTTTATAATAGTTTTGACCATTATGGAGGTGTGGTGCGGAAGCCGGACGAGCTGCATGCCCGCGATCGGGAGTGGGATGCCCTCGTCGACTTCGTGGGCGCCCCGTCGGCCGGCGCGACGCTCGGTTTGCTCTACGGACGTCGACGGCAGGGTAAGACGCTCATGCTGGAGCTGTTGGCGGAGGCGACCGGCGGGTTCATGTTCACCGCACGTGAACAGTCGGATCGCCAGAACCTGCGGGAACTGAGCTCGGCCTACGCTCGTCATGCCGGGTTGCCCGCGTCGCTGGCGTTCGACAGCTGGCTCGACGTGATCGAAGCTCTGCTCGGGCTGGGGAGCGAGGTGCCCGAACCGGTACCGGTGATCATCGACGAGTTCCCGAACCTCGTCGCGCAGACGCCGGCACTCCCGTCGGTGATCCAGATCGCGCTCAGCCCGCGCAGCCATGCCTCACGACACACGCGCACCAGGCTGATCCTGTGCGGCAGCGCACTGACCGTGATGCGCGATCTGCTCGGCGGCGGTGCGCCACTGCGTGGTCGGGCCACACTAGAGTTGGTGCTGCAGCCGTTCTGGTACCGCGAGGCCGCCTCGTTCTGGGGGTTGACCGACGACCCGGAGCTGGCATTTCGGGTGCACGCCCTGCTCGGCGGCACGCCCGCTTACCGAGCGATGGCGTTCGGGCCTCCGTCGAGCCGGGAGTCCTTCGATCGATGGGTGGCCCAGCGCCTGCTCAACCCCGCGAGCGCGCTCTTTCGTGAAGGGAGCCTGCTGCTCCGAGAGGAATCCGGGGTCACCGATACCGCGCCTTATCACGGCGTCCTCACCGCCATCGCGGCCGGCGCGGCACGCCGTTCGGAGATCGCCGGGCGAATCGGCAGACCCGCCACGGCCATCGCTCATCTACTGGCCGGGTTACAGCAGGTCGGTCTGGTGGCCCGCCTTGAGGATGCGTTCCGAGAACGGAGAGGAATCTACCGGCTCACCGATCCGTTGATCCGGCTGCACGAACTTGTGATCGGGCCCAACGAACGCTTGCTCGTGCGTGGGCGCGCAACGCAGGTGTGGACTGCGAATGCGGACACCGTCGCCTCGAAGATATACGGTCCGCATCTGGAGGATCTCGCGCGGGAATGGTGTTTGAGCCACGCTGGTTCCGCCACTCTGGGTGGGTCGGCTCACGATGTACTTCCCGCGACCATTGCCTGTCGGGAACACCGCCAAGGCCACGAGATCGACGTTGTCGTCGTGGAGACATCAGCCGGCGCGCCACGTCGGGTGGTGGCGATCGGCGAGGTCAAAGCGACATGGCGACCAGTTGACGTTGCGGAGATCACCCGTCTGGACCACCTCCGAGATCTCCTGCCGGACTCCCAGGCGCCGGAGCCCCCGCAGCTGCTGATGTTCTCCCGCGCCGGATTTACCGCAGACGTCCGGCGCGTGGCGGCGAGCAGGCGCGACATCGAACTGGTCGATCTCGAACGCCTCTACCGGAGCGACTGAACCTGGCGAGCGGCGTGCACGGGTGTCGGATACGGCGGCAGGTGTCAACCTCGGATTAGGCGCCAGTCCTCGGTGTGTCGGTACCAGGTCCAGCGGTCGGTGGTGCGGGAAGCGACGCCGTCGCGGCACACGTCGGTCGGCAGGCAACCCAGCTGCACGGCGCGCCCGGCGACACACCGCACCCGGCGCCGCAGCAGCCCGGGCAGCACCACCCGGACCACCAGCCCGAGCGCGCGGTCGGGCGC
>JBOHFI010000097.1:0-11194 GCA_050699595.1 Pseudonocardiaceae bacterium
GTACATACTCGACGGCCCGTTTCTTTCGAATTGAGTGTGGTAACCCAATTCTTCCGAGAAGCGGACCGTCGTCCAAGTAGGCGCGCCGTGGACAACTCATTTATCGGGACTCGTGAATAACCCTCAGGGCTTTGTCCCCCGGGTCGGTCACGCACAGCGGCCGGCAGATCGGCATTCCGGTGAGGGTGTTCTCGAACATGGCGTCGTAGAACAGCTGGAGAAGGCGGTAACGTAGCCCGATGTAGTGGCGGCAGACCGGGACGACCATCTCGTACAACGGAGGGTCCGGCACCGGCTGACCATAGGTCTGGAACCACTCGACATACTGGAAAGGCTCCTGGAACTGCTTCTGGCCCTTGCGCACATAATGGTTTCGGAACCAGGGCAGGAACGCCCCGGCCATCGTCCAGCGCATCACAAGCTCGGGGCCCACCCAGCCCTGGTCCGGCTCCCCCCGGGCGAACCCGCCGATGTCCTGCCCGGACATCGGCTGCCCGCACAGGCCGATCGCCAATACCTGAGAGATGTTGATGCGGAGGAAGTCCCAGGTCGAGGTGTTGTCGCCGGTCCAGAGCGCGGCGAACCGGTGCATCCCCGTGAAGCTCCCCCGCCCGACGATGAAGTTCCGCTTATTGTCCCGCCCGACGAGATGGTTGAGTCCGTGGTACGTGGCCTTGTGCAGGTTGTAGGAGTAGAGATTCCACGCACGAATGGCCGGGGTGGTCGTCGGCGGAACGTCGGAGAGCCAGTCGTCGGTCACGAGCAGGCGGAACGGGAAACCCTTCATGTCCCCCCGGGTGTCCCGGATGGCCGGCGTGGTCATGTCCTGCCACACCATCTCCAGGCCCATGTCGAACAGGTGCTGGTACTGGGTGCCCCACCAGTCCCGAACCTCTTTGCGGCCCAGGTCCGGGTAGTTCCCTGTGGTGCCGAGGGCGTCGCCGTAGCTCACCTCACCGATGTAGGGCTTGCCATTGTTGTAGCTGCTGCCCGACCCATCGAACGTCTGGTAGGCGTTGCCTCCCCCGTACTGCTGGTACACCTTGGCCGCGGGGTCGTCGGCGTCGACGCGCCTGTCCGTCACGAAGAACGCCCGCGCCAACCCGTCCCGGTAGGTCGAGTAGCCGGGGTCGCGGTCACTGATGATGGGCGTGATGTTCGTAGCGCACTTCACGCCGAGCGCCCGCAGGCCGGTGAACATGCCGTGTGGGTCGGGAAATCGGTCCTCGTTGATGGTGAACGTCTGGTAATCATGCTGGATGTCGACGTCCACATGCACGCCGTCGAGCGGAATCGCATGTGCCCGATACCGGGCCACAGCCCACTCGAGGGCTTCCCGGTCCTCATACCCATAGCACCCCTGGTGGTAGCCGAGGGCATAGCGGGGCTTCAGGCGCGACCGGCCGACGATGGAGGAGAATCGGCCGACGACGTCGGCCGTCTCGTGGCCGACGTACACATAGTAGTCCAGATCGCCGAACCGGGTCCCCAGCAGGTAACGCGTGGAGTCGGTGTAACCGAGGTCCATGAAGACCTGCGCCGGGTTGTCGACGTAGACGCCGTAGACGCTGTCGCGGCCCGGGACCCCGTTCAATTCGAGGAAGAACGGGTCGGAGTGGTAGAGCGGCTCACGCTCCTCGAAGGGACCCCGGCCGTAGACCTGATTGTACGCGTAGTTGTCGAAATCGAAGTACGTGAGCTGCTCACTGTTTTTGAGCAGCGACTTCCCGCCGTGCTCCCCGAAGCCCACATAGGCTGCGGTCGCCGGCCGCAGTACACTCTGGATGACGGCGAAATCGTCGGCCCCATCGGCCGTGAACGAGATCGCCGGTGTCGCCGTCTCCCATACCTTGTAGTCCTGTCCCGCGTCGTCCTGTCCTGGGGACGAGCCGTATACGACGATACCGAACGGCTGGTGGGTCACCACCACCGTCATGAACACCGAACCGTCCGGAGCGGAGGTGACCAGCGTGATGTCGTCGACGCCCTCGCGGGCGTCGATCGTGAAGGGCTCCGCCCGGATCAGGCTTTCCGTGAGCTCACCCATGGTGTCCATGACGACGGAACGGCTGTTCTGGTCGCGGTAGTCAGCGCCGACGCGCCGGCCTGGGTTGAACCGCACACGGACGGTATCCCGTTGCAGGACGGTGAGGAGCAACGCACACGGCGAGCCGTCGAGGCGCGCGAAGGTGACGGTAAGCGTTCGACTCGGCCGATCATAGGTGTGCCCTGTGGCGGCGGTCAGCGCTTCCCACTGGTGACAACCCGTAAAAAATTCGTCGACCCCGATGAATCGGTACCGGTTCAGACTCATCGGGGAATCCTCCTCACTGGACCGTACCTTCTCCGCAGAGTACGACGCCGGACTAGTGTCGCCAAGGTGCCCGGAGACCCGTTGGCTCCGCTGATGGACCTGCCCGGCGTCGGGGAAGCCGTCACGCGGGTCCGCGACGCGGTGCGCGCAGTGCACCGGCACCCGGCTAACCGGCGTCATTGGCCGGCCACCGCGGCCGAGGCGGCGGTGCGCGCGGCCCGGGCGTCGGCCGCGCTGGACGGCGGTAGCACCACGGTGCCCAGCGACGGATCGGTGCGCGACCCGGTGCTGGCCGGCGCGCTGCGGGTGGCGCAGGCCCTGGGCGGGCTGCTGGGCACCTGGCGGCGGGCTCCGCTGCAGGCCCTGGCCCGGTTGCACGTGCTCGCCGCGGCAGACCTGTCCGCTGGGCCGCAGCTGGGGCGACCGGACTCGCCGTTCGAGATCACCGCCCGGCTCGACGGGCTGGCCCAGCTGCTCACCGAGGGTAGTCAGGTCGCGGCGCCGGTGCTCGTCGCGGTGGTGCACGGCGAGCTGCTGGCGCTGGCACCGTTCGCTCGGGGCAACGGCGTGGTCGCCAGAGCCGCGGCCCGGCTCACCGTCGTGTCCAGCGGGCTGGATCCCCAGGGATTGGTCGTGCCGGAGGTCGCCCATCTACGCCGCGAACGCGAGTACCGAGCCGCTGCGGCCGGCTTCGCCGACGGCGGCGCGGAGGCGGTCGGCGGGTGGATCGTGCACTGCTGCACCGCGCTGGCCGCAGGAGCGCGGGAAGCCGTCGCGATCACCGAAGCGGCAGCAGACAGCAGGTGACGACGGCGGCGCCACTGGAAACCCCTGCATAAGACTCCAGTGGCGCCGCCGTCCGTCCGCACGGACCGCCGGGGTACCAAGCGTGCAACTCGTGTCGTACCAGCGGTGTCTCGGCGCCCGTATCCCCGGAGGACGCGGCACGCAGACCCTTGACGACAAGCCTCCCGCGGCGTGCTGCGCGTGGGGTGCCCAGCGTCCGTGCACGGAGCCCTAGCTGGGGGGAACGGTACTTCTCTGCCGTACCGCCCCTGGCCTGCTAGAGGTCCATGCCGTCATGTCTACTCCGTGGCCGGGGTCACAGCAAGAGGCCCGATCAGGGATACCACTTCGACTACTCTGCGTACAAAAACCGTGAAGACCCACCCAGGGGAAGTAAGCGAAGACCCATTGAGCCGCATCGGCTCATCGCTGCCGCCGGCGCAATCCGTACCAGGCGACGCCGGCGGCGGCCACCGCCCCCAACCCCACGGCCGCGGCGATCTGCGCACCGGAAGGCGCGGGGATCCGGGTCCGCAACGACACCGGGTTGGAGAATGCGAGCACCGGCCAGTCCCGCTGGAGCGCCTCCCGGCGCAGCCCCCGGTCCGGGTTCACCGCCGTCGGGTGGCCGACCGCCTCCAGCAGCGGCAGATCCGTGATCGAGTCGGAGTAGGCGTGGCAGCGTTGCAGGTCATAACCCTGCTCCTCGGCTAGCTGCCGTGCAGCGAGCGCCTTGTTCTCCCCCGCGCAGTAGAATTCCACCCCGCCGGTGTACCGACCATTCTGGGTCACCATGCGGGTGGCCAGAGTGTGCGTCGCACCGATCATCTTGGCGATCG
Source organism: Pseudonocardiaceae bacterium (assembly GCA_050699595.1). GTDB lineage: Bacteria > Actinomycetota > Actinomycetes > Mycobacteriales > Pseudonocardiaceae. The sequence continues at coordinate 3,940 of JBOHFI010000097.1, forward strand.
GCTGCACGACCTCCGCCCCCGAGGCCGACACCACGACGATGTCCTCGCCTCGCCGACGGTGCACGGCGATCAGCTCGGTCGCCTCGGCGTAGACCAGCGGGTCCACCACGTCGTGCAGGGTCTCCTCGACGATCGCCGTCACCTGGGCGACGTCCCAGCCGGCGCACTGGGCGGTGATGTGTGCACGCATCCGCTCCATCTGCTCGGCGTCGGCCCCGGCCAGCAGGTACATGAACTGGGCGTACGTGCTCTTGAGCACCGCGCGCCGATTGATCAGACCTTCCTGGAAGAACGCTCGGGAGAACACGAACGCGCTGGACTTCGCGATGATGGTCTTGTCCAAGTCGAAGAATGCCGCGACGCCCGAGGAACCTGGGCCAGAAGAACTCACGGCGGGCAGCATAGGAGCACCATCTGTGGTCGGACGAGCCCCATGGTCCGATGCGGTGGCCGATCGTCGCCTGAGATCCCAGGCGACGACACTGACCAGACCGGCAGTCGTCGACCATGGAGTGGGGCCGGGGGGTATGATTACGCATCCGGTTGGTGAAGCCGGAAGAGCGTCAGCCCGACCCCCCTGGGCTGAGGCTCTCTGGCGACCCCCGTCTCCTCCTGGCGGGGGTCGTCCCGGATCCGAATTCCTCAGCGCGCCATTCAACCCGTACTGCGCCATCTCCCCGCACGCGGCCATCCACATCACCCCCACCATCCACATGGTGATCATGAAGTGCTGGATCGGCCGGCCCGGCTAGCCGACAGTGACACCGAACGCCCCGGGCAGCACGGGGCCGGCAGCCACGGGGGCAACAGTGAGTACAAGCGGTGGGCACCCAACCACCCGACGCCCGGTAATTGTCATGGCGCCCGGGGAACTGGCCAACGAGGTCGCCCGGCTCGCAGCGGCGGCGGGGTGCGATCCGCACCGGGTCACCGACCCCGGGGCGGTTCGCGAACAGTGGAACTGCGCCCCGCTGCTCCTGCTGGACGTCGAAGCGGCCACGGCGAGCGCCAGCGCGGGCCTACCCCGCAGAGACGGAGTGGTGATCGTCGCCGCGGACGGTGACCCGAATGCGTGGCGGTGCGCGGTCGCGGTGGGTGCCCAGCACGTCGCCGTGTTGCCGGACGCGGAGACCTGGCTGGTGGGCGCACTGGCCGATGCGGGCCAAGCGCCGGCCGACCCGGGACGGGTGCTGGCGGTGCTCGGCGGGCGCGGTGGGGCCGGGGCGTCGGTGTTCGCGACCGCCGTCGCGGTGGCGGTGGCCGAGTCAGGACGCCGCGCCATGCTGGTCGACTGCGACGCGCTGGGCGGCGGCCTGGACCTCGCCCTAGGCGCGGAGAACATGGACGGGCTGCGCTGGTCCGGGCTCGCGCTGGGGGACGGCCGGGTGCCGGCCTCGGCGCTGCACGCGGCACTGCCCACACCGCACCTGGGCGGCCGGGGTGGTCTGACGGTGTTGTCTTACGGTCGGTCGGACTACAGCCGATCGGACTACGGCCGGCCGGAGCACGACCAGGACGGGCCGGAACCAGACGGGGTCGCGGTGCGCACGGTGTGCGGTGCCGGACGCCGCGCCGGGGAGACCGTGGTGTGCGATGTGCCCCGGTATCCCTGCGAGCCGGGTACCGCGGCGTTGGAGACCGCAGATCTCGTGGTGCTGGTCGTGCCGGCGGAGGTGCGGGCCTGCGCAGCAGCCGCGGCGGTGGCGGCGCGCGTACGGCGGTACGGGATCGCGCCGCAGTTGGTGGTGCGGGGACCGGCACCGGGTGGGATCACGCCCAGCGACGTCAGCCGGGCCCTGGACCTTCCCGTGCTCGCCGCCATGCGTCCGCAGCCCGGATTGGCCGGTGCGCTGGATCGCGGTGCGGTGCCGGGCCGTTCCCGGGGACCGCTGGCCACCGCCGCCCGCCAGGTGCTGGCGGTCCTCGACGGCTCCGGCTCGTCGCTGGGCAGGGCGGCGTGAGCACGCCCGCGCACCAAGCCGGCACCGACGCGGCACCGATGCTCTCCGGAGCGCTGGTCGACCGGGTCCGGCATCGGCTGGCCGCCACGGGCGCCGCGATCACCCCCGGCGCGGTAGCAGCCGCGGTGCGAGCCGAGTCCGATGGTGTGCTGGCCGATCTGCAGGTGCTCTCGGCGCTGCGCGAACTGCAGCAGGAACTCGTCGGGGCCGGCCCTCTGGAACCGCTGCTGGCCGATCCGGACACCACCGACGTGCTGGTCAACGGGCCCGAGGAGGTATGGGTCGAGCAGGCCGGGGAGTTGCGCCGCACCGAGGTGCGCTTCGCCGACGCCGACGCGGTGCGCAGGCTGGCTCAGCGGCTGGCGCTGGCCGCGGGGCGCCGCCTGGACGACGCCTGCCCCTACGTCGATGCCCCGCTGCCCGGCGGCGTCCGGCTGCACGCCGTGCTGCCGCCGATCGCCACCGGCTGCACCTGCATCTCGTTGCGGGTGCTGCGGCCGACCACCCATGGGCTGGACGCGCTGCAGGAGGTCGGCAGCGTGTCACCCGAGGCGGGCAGGCTGCTGCGGGCCATCATCGCCGCGCGGCTGGCCTTCCTCGTCGTCGGCGGCACGGGTAGCGGAAAGACCACCTTGCTCGCCGCCCTGCTGGGCTGTGTGCCCACCAACGAGCGGATCGTATGCGTGGAAGAAGCGCCCGAGCTAGCGCCGGGGCACCCGCATGTCGTCTCGTTGACCACCCGGGCACCCAACGTCGAGGGTGCCGGTGGGGTGCCGCTACGCGACCTGGTGCGCCAGGCGCTGCGGATGCGCCCGGACCGCCTGGTGGTCGGGGAGGTGCGCGGAGCGGAGGTGTGTGAGCTGCTCGCCGCGCTCAACACCGGGCACCAGGGGGGTGCCGGAACCCTGCACGCGAACTCCCCCGCCGAGGTGCCCGCCCGGCTGGAAGCACTGGCCGCGCTGGGCGGCATGGCGCGCCACGCGCTGCACAGCCAGCTCGCCGCCGCCGTGCACGTGGTGCTGCACGTGGTGCGCCGCGACGGGGCGCGGGGACTGGCCGCCGTGGGCGTGTTGGAGCGCGATGGCGACCTGGTTCGCGTGCTACCGGCCTGGCAGGACGGGCGCTGGGGGCCGGGACGGCAACGCCTGCACGACCTGCTCGGGGGTGTGGCGTGCTGAGCCTGGCGGTGGCCACGCTGGCAGCCGGGGTGCTGTGCTGGCCGGCCGAGGTGGGTCGCGGCCGACTCACCGAGCTGCGCCGCCGAGGGGCCCGAACCCCGGTGGCAGCTGCCAGGCGAAACTGGGCCGCGCGACGGTGCGGTCTGCTGCTGGTAGCTCTCGCCGCGGGGATCGGTGCGCTGCTGGCCGGCCCAGGCGGTTCGCTCGCCGCCGCCATGGTGACCGGCACCGCCACCGCGCGCTGGCGGGCCGGCCGGGATCGCCGGGCCGGCGCCACGGCGGCCACCGGGCTATCCGATGCCCTCGGGGTGCTGGTGGCGGAACTGCGCGCCGGGGCCCATCCCGGCGACGCGGTGAGGGCGGCCGCCGACACCCACGCCAACGCGGCCCCCAGCTCGTCCACTGACATGCCCACTGACGTCGTCCGGGCACTGTCCGCGGCGGCCGCCGCAGCCGCCCTCGGCGGTGACGTCCCGGCGGTGCTGCGCGGCGCTGGTCCGGCACCGTTGCGCTCGTGGTTGGGCCGGCTTGCCGACGCGTGGTCGCTAGCCGACCGATACGGGATTCCGCTCGCGGACCTGCTGGAGGCGGTCCGTTCCGACACCGAGCATCGGGTGCGCTTCGCCGCCGAGGTGCAAGCCCGGCTCGCCGGCCCCCGGGCGACCGCATCGGTGCTGGCCGGGCTGCCGCTGCTCGGGCTGGGTCTGGGCCACGCGATGGGTGCCGCTCCGTTGCGAGTGCTGTGTGCGACCCCGGTGGGTCAGGTCCTGCTGGTGATCGGCACTGCGCTGGCCTGCGCCGGCGTGCAGTGGAGCGCGCGGCTGATGTCCGGGGCGGTGCCGGCATGACGGCGCAACCACTGGCGATGCTGCTGATGGCGGTAGCGCTGGTGATGGCACCCGGCCCGGCGGGGCCCCGATCACGGTTGCGGTCGAGGTTCCCCCGGTCGATCGCAGCTGCCCGTGCCGCAGACCCAGCCTCGGGCACCCGCCGGGTGATGGGGCACGGCATCACTCGACGTGGGCTTCCTCGGTGCGGTGTCCATCGGTGGGCACGACGCGGCACCGGCACTGGCGTTGAGCCGCTGGCCCTGGCCGGGACGTGGGAGCTGCTCGCGGCCTGCCTGCGGGCCGGGATGCCCGTCCCGGTGGCGGTGCGCGCGGTCGCCGAGGGACTCGACGCGCCGGCCGGGCCCGCGTTGCGCCGGACCGCGGAACTGCTCACCCTCGGCGCGGACCCCACCCAGGCCTGGCAACCCGCCCTGGAGTGCACCGCGACGGCGCGGCTGGCGAAGGCCGCCCGGCGCAGCGGGCGCAGCGGCAGCGCACTCGCCGAGTCGCTCGCCAGGCTGGCCGCGCAGGTGCGAGCGGGCGCCCGGGAGCAATCCGAAGCCCGAGCGCAGCGGGCCGGGGTGCTCATCGCAGCCCCGCTCGGGCTGTGCTTCTTGCCCGCTTTCCTCGCGATCGGCGTCGTGCCGGTGCTGATCGGACTGGCCACAGGCCTCATGCGGCAGTGGTGAGACAGATAGTCACGTGACAAACAGGTGTTTCCCATACAGACAAGGAGTTGACCGATGATGATCGAACGCAGCGTGGTGACGCGGCGGTGGCGGCTGGTGGTTGCCCGACTGGCCGGTGCGGTGGGCGGCGAGGCCGGCATGAGCACTGTCGAGTACGCGATCGGGACGGTCGCCGCGGCGGCCTTCGCGGCGGTTCTCTACAAAGTGGTGACCGGCGACACGATCGTCGGCGCGCTCAACGACTTGGTGCAGCAGGCACTGTCGGTGAAGTTCTGATGGCGCCCGTCGGCCGAGCCGACAAAACAAATCCCGTCGGCCGAGCCGACAAAACGACCACCGTCGGCCGAGCCGACAAAACAGCTCCCGACGACCGGGGCATGGTCACCGTGGAAGCGGCGCTCGCCCTGTGCTCGCTGGTCTTCGTGCTCGCCCTGGTGCTGGCCGCGGTGTCTGCGGTGGCGGCGCAGTTGCGGTGCGTTGACGCCGCGCGGGAGGCGGCCCGGCTCACCGCGCGGGGTGAGCGGGACCGCGCCGAGGACCTCGCCCGGCGGATCGCCCCGCACGACGCGGTGGTGGCGGTGACCGTCCGTGGTGACGAGATCACCGCGCGGGTGTCGGCGAATCCGGTGGCGGGGCTGTTGCCCGGAATCGAGATCGGTGCCGAGGCGGCAGCGGTAGTGGAACCAGCGGTACTGGACCCACCGGTCGTAGAACCAGCGGTCGCGGAACCGGGGAACGCGCCATGACGGTATGCATCAAGGACGACCGGGGGGTGGCGACGGTGTGGGCGGCCGGGGCCATCGCGGTGCTGGTCAGCATGGCGGTGTTCGGGTTGCGCCTGGGTGAGGCGGTGATCGCCCGCCATCAAGCCGAGTCGGCGGCTGATCTGGCCGCGCTGGCGGGGGCCGGGCAGGTCCTCGCCGGTGAGCAGTACGCCTGCGCCCAGGCCCGCCGGGTCACCGACCGGATGCGGGTACAGCTGGTGTCCTGCCAAATGCTTGGCTGGGACGTGTTGGTAGACGTGACAGCACCGTCGGGCGGGTGGCTCAGTGATCTCGGGGCGGTGGCCGGCCGAGCACGCGCTGGGCCGGCCACCGCCCCGGAGGCTTGAGCCCTGACGGTTTCCATGAACAACAAGCGCCAGGTCGCTCATCCTATGACACACCAAGGAGCTATTCGGAACATTTTCCCCATCGGCCGTTGTTGAGCAAATCAAGCAAGACGAGGAAGGAGCGAAAGAAGCTTCCTAACCGGGTGAGCCGTCGAGGTCGGCGGAATCCGGACCCGCTACGCAACCGGTGATCACACCCGCTGAACCCACTGGGTCGGCAGCATCAAACACGCGACACTTGATCACGCGAGCTCACCAGTTCCGTACCCGAACTTGATAGACAGACCAGCCAAGGACTCCACAGCTCGGCGTGCCAGACCGTAGCGAACATTTTTCGACGCCGTTGCAGTAGCTCAGGCAGGCGAGGATGAGGGACACGCGACACGTCGTTTCTCTCCGTGAAGATACTGGTTACCGCGGCCGCGAGCATCGTCACGAATACGAATCCAGCAAGTTCTGGCAGGTACGCTGTGGCGTTGGCGACCGCTGCCGCCAAGGACACGAACGTGGCATTCCGCGCAGTGAGCGTAGCCGGCCTTAGACAGTCGCGGATCACCGACGCTAACCGAAGGTCATGGCTGGGTCGATGCTGTGTATGTAGTCGGAGCCCGAAACATGCACAGGTCAACGAGGAGGTCCTTACCGCACGGATCAGGAACGAAACGGTAAAGGCGAGCAGAAAAGTCAGACTCAGGTAGCCTGCGACCCGGTTAACTAGGCCGAGAGTCAATGCAAGACCAAGAACTCCCTCGACCATCACCAACGTAGCGGCAAGAATTCGAGAATCAGTTGAGACCACTGCCCGCATGTCTTCACGAAAGTCCGTAAATCTTCTCAGCTTCAACGCGCAGGCGACTAGCCAAACAAGCCCTAACGCAATCGGTGCCGCTACATCCGTCATTAGAATCCCAAATCCGACTCGGCTCACCACTGCGGCCTGCCTACGTCAAACCCCCTCGACTGGTCCTTCAATCTTCGTGAGCTTGCCGCCCTCCAGGTGAAGAGCTTCGATAACCGCCTCCAGAATTCGCTGACGAGTAACGGTCGTAGTAGGACTACCCTCGACCAAAAAATGCCCCCACTGTATCGCTATGTCGCGTGCCGTCGTTCCATACGCCTCGATCGACATGGTCATCAGCAATGACGGCGTCGTGCGGTTCGGGTTCCCCTGCTGAACCTCCGCTGGTTGCTCGCGCCCCGACAGGGGGCTCCATGTCTTCCACTCCACCAGGCACCTCCTTGTCGGTCAAACCCGAGACAAATACTACAGGAAGAAAGTTAGCAATAGACTCCACAGCAGTACCCAACACCGTTCGCGCCGTTGCAGCTACCAACCGCTCTGGCACCAGGATGGATACTTGGAGGGTTATTCACGAGTCCCGATAAATGAGTTGTCCACGGCGCGCCTACTTGGACGACGGTCCGCTTCTCGGAAGAATTGGGTTACCACACTCAATTCGAAAGAAACGGGCCGTCGAGTATGTAC
>JBOHFI010000098.1:0-10743 GCA_050699595.1 Pseudonocardiaceae bacterium
CGGTCGCCAGGACCGACTCGTCGTAGAAGCCCGGGGGCAGGACCAGTCGGGTTCCGGTGCGCCGGCACGGGTCGCACAGCTCGCCCGCCTCGCGGCCTCGGCGCAGCCGCGCCCCGCAGTCCGGACATTGTGGTGTGGTCCCCGGGGTTGTCATTCGATCACCATAGCGGGGCCGGTACCACAGGCGGGCCAGACCGCGCCAGCCTTTCTGCTCGTACGCCGGGGGTGGATGGGGTTGTCCACCCGAATGCCGCTGAGATGGAGGTCAGGCCCGTGGCGCGGCGGAGGATGCCCGACTGTGCCCCGGGCGACCACTCAGGGACGGTCGCGCGTGAACAAGGGGCGGCGGTGTGGCGAGAGTGACACAGGCGGACACCTACGGGGAGCAGCTGCGGCGGGCCGCGGTCGAGGCGGTGCCCGCCGCGGCACGGGTTTATCGCGGCGGCCCGGCACCAGATGCACAACGCACTGTGGCAGCTGGGGCCGAAGTGGCGGTAGGGGTGACCCCGCATCGGGCTGCCACCCTCGTTGCCACCCCCTAGGGTTGGCGGCTGTGACGGTCGATACGGGGGAATTGACGGCTGACCGGGCGCGGTTGGCGATCTTGCGGCGGAGCCTGGGTTTGCACCTGGCCACCTACCGCCACGCGGCCGGTGTCTCGCAACCCGAGCTGGCTCAGGCTCTTGGTCGGACTCGGAGCACGATCTCGAAGGTTGAGCACGGCACTCGCGGGATGCCCGGGAAGCAGTGGAAGATCACCGACGACGTGTGCCGGGCTGGCGGTGCCCTGGTGAGCGAGCACACCACACTGACACAGGCTGAACAGGACTACCGTGGTCGGTGGCGCACCCACCAGCGTCAGGCGCGGCAAGCGGCGGCGCAGGCCGGCGCGGATGCTCTCAGGGCCTTGCCCGCACCGTCGCATGCTGTGTGGAAGCGCGGCCAGGGCAGCGGGCGCGGCGCGTGGCCGGAGACGATGGGTGTCGACGGTGAAGAAGTAGCCGAGGAGTTAATGCGGGAGGTGGTCGCGACATTGGCGCGGTCCCTGGGTCGTCGCGAGGCGCTGCGCGTCGCCAGATGGGCGCTGGCGGCCATGGGTCTGTCTGGCCTGGATGCTGACGAGTGCGCCCGGGTAGCACAGGCCCTGGACACTCCGCATCGGGTAGACCCCCATGTGGTGAATAACCTGGCGACCACGCTGGCCTATTGCAAGCGTCAAGAAGACACGCTCGGGCCGTGTGAGGTGCTGGATACGGTCGTTGCGCAGCATGGGATTGTGCGTCGTCTGCTGAAGGGTGGCTGCTCGGAGGGGTTACGCAGGTCGCTGAAGACGGTGGACAGCAACATGGCAACCACGATCGGTCACTACTTCCTGGATATGGGCCACCCTGACGGGGCCACACGCTACTTCGAGCGTGCCCGCCGAGCCGGTCACGACGCCCGTAACCCGGCGTGCGCCGCTTACGCGGCGTGCTGGGCAAGTTTTGCGGCATTCGAGCGCGGGGACACGCCCGCCGCGCTGGACGCCGCCGCCGCTGCGCGTAGCCTGGCCGCGCGCGCTGATGATGTCCGGCTTAAAGCCTTGGCCGAACTGCGAGCTGCCGGAGCCTATGCGCTGGACGGCCAGTTCGGGCCGTGTCTGGCCGCGTGCGCACGGGCTCGGGAGTTCCTCGCCAGTGCAACTGCGGGTGCCCCCGAGTCACTGGCGTACTGGGTGAACGAGGGCACGCTGGACAAGGATCGCAGCAGATTTCTCTCACTGCTGGGCAAGCCACGACAGGCCGTCGAAGCCGCAACCCGTGCTTTAGCGCGGTACGAGCGCACCCCTTATGTACGCCACCGCGCATTCTGTGAGGTGAGACTCGGCAACGGGCTCGTGCTGTCCAAGGAGATCCCCGAGGCCGCGCGGGTGCTCGGTGACGTGGCCAGATTCGCGAGCTTTTCCCCACGACTCACAGCGGAACTCCAGGCCATCCGAGCTCTGATGCAACCCTGGGAGGGCGCCCAAGTCGTCACCGCACTCGATGCCCAGCTGGAAGCGTATGGGATCAGGCCGACCGCCGCGCCGCTCTGGCGGCCCGGGAGTTCTGGTCCGAGTAGCTGAACGGCCGTGACTCCTGATATGGGTTGTCGCCGTATCCGGGCGTGTGCTGGAGATTGTTCAGTTTGTGTCCCATGGGGTAAGCGGGATGATGACGTCCAGGCGGGTACGGTCTGCGGAGTATTCGGCGTCGGAGATCTCCACGCGCCGTCCGTGCTGGTCGAGGGAGATTCGCCGGCAACGCATCGTGTACCTCAACGACAGCGGACTGAGTGGTCAAGTGATACGATAGCTGTTATTATCGTAGGAATGAGCGAGATGACAGTGGCGGACAAGCTGGCAGATGCGCTGGAGCGACTGTCCCAGGGCGAGACACGCACCCGTCCCGTCTCGATGAGCCTGCCGGGTCCCCTTGCGGATGCCCTTACCCAACTGTCCGAGGCAGGCGTCGTGCACAGCGCGTCGGCGGCCGCCACCGAGGCGCTGACCCAGTGGGCGTACAACAGGCTGTTGCGGCTGTCCCTGGAGGAGATCTACGAGGACAGTCCGGACCTGCGGCCAAGTCCCGAGAGGGTGCGTGAGTTGGCGGATCGGTTGGGAGTGAGCGTGCAGGGGCTACCCGGTGAGGTCGCCTGAGCGTGGATGCCGTGCTCGACAGCGGCGCGCTGACGGCGTGGGCTCGGCGTCGCCCACCTGGTTCTCTGCTCGAGCTGCTGGAGGTCGTGGCCGCGTCGGGCGGAAAGGTCGTCGTGCCCACCGTGATCATCGTCGAGTCGACTACGGGGCGTCCGGGCGATGATTCCGCCGTTAACCACCGTCTCCGTCGCGCACATCCCGATCCGTGCCTGATCGATCGTGCTCGCCAGGCGGCTGCCCTGCGGTTCAGGTCGGCCCGCGACGTATCCGCTGTCGACGCGGTGGTGGTCGCCACGGCCGTGGACCGGCCCAGTTCAGCGTTGGTCACCAGCGACCCTGCCGACATCGAAGCGCTGCTGGCGGTCGCTGATCGGGACGTGCCGGTCATCTCCGTCTGAGGGCTTCGAAGTCGGCGCCACCGACATCGAACAGATCCGTTCGCCACGCGGGAGTTCGACTCGCAGAGCCGCACCTACGGTGGCGGGGTGGTCCGGGAGGCCGCCATGGGCCAGTTGCGCTGGTCAGCCCGCCTACTGGATGAGGCCACCTGCCCGGACCGGCTGCGCCCCGAGTTGTTCTCCGCGGTCGGCGATCTCGCCGCGACCGCCGGGTACCTGACCGAGGACGTCAACGCCCAGGAGGAGGCCCGCCGGGTGTACCGCTTCGCGCGGGCCTGCGCAGAGAAGGCCGAGGACTGGCCCCTGCGCGCCGAGATCCTGTCGAGCATGGCCGAGCAGTCGATCAGGGCCGGGCGGCCCGACGAGGGCCTCACGCTGGCCGAACAGGGTCTGGTCCGCCCTGACCGGCTCACCGTGGCCGGACGGGCGCGGCTGCACACCGACCGGGGTCGCGCGCTGGCCACGATGCGCCGGGTCGACGAGGCCCTGACCGCCGTCGGCACCGCTGATGAGCACTTCGCGCACGTCACCCCGGACAACGAGCCGCCGAGCCTGGCCTATTACAACGCTTCGTGCCATGACTATCAGGCCGGGCTGTCCCTGATGGACCTGGCGATGCTGGGCCGCGACCCCGGTGACGCCACCGACCGACTCACCGCAGCCGCAGCCGGGCACCCCGAGGGCTATACCCGCGCCCAGGCGATCGGCCTGACCAAGCTGGCCAGTCTCACGATGGTCACCGGTGACCCGCTCCACGCCGCCGCCCTCGGGCACGCGGCCTTAGATATCGCCGGCACGATCCGCTCCCGGCGCGCGGCCGAAGAACTGCGCGAACTGTCCCGCTACGCCGCAGAGCACCAGCACCTCGACGAGGTCGCCCACCTGCGGCACCGGATCGCCACCCTGGTGGGTACCGGTAACCCGTAGGGAGGGCGTGCAAGCCACCCCCGAAGCCACCCCTTGACATACACGTGATCACCTGTATGCAGGGCATGCCCTGAGCCGGAAGAGTCACCTCCACGCCACTGCAGGCACTGAGCCGGCTCACCACCCTGGTGATCGCCCACCGGCTGTCCACCATCCGCTCCGCGGACCGCATCGTCGTACTCCACGCCGGTCGCGTCACCCAAACCGGCACCCACACCGACTACTCACCACCGGCGGCGCCTACGCCGACCTCATCGCCACCCAGCGCGGCAGCGTGATCGGAATCTGAGGTTCGGCGTTAGCGGGCGGCTAGCCGGTGATGGCGTGGATGGCGCTGATCACGCCCAGGACGGTCATCACCAGTGCGGCGGCGCGGGCGATCCAGGTCAACGCAATCCAGCGCAGCAGCTGCCGGCCACCCAGGATGGCCAGGCCTCCGACAGCCCACAGACCCAGCACCGCACCGGTCCCGACGGTGAGCGGATCATGGTACTCGGCGGCTAGATTGGCTGTGGCGATCTGCGTGAGATCCCCGAACTCCGCGACGAACAGCACCCCGAAGCTCGTCGCCACGACTGTCCAGAACCCGGCCGGCCCGACGGCGCGCCGGTCGCGGACCGAGTGGTGATCGTCGCACCCGTCCTCGCCTCGGAGCAGCATCAGCGCCGCGCCGGCCAGGAACAGCACCGCTACGATCGCCTCGACGATCCGGTGGGGTGCCAGGCTCAAGGCGCTGCCCGCGGTCACGGCGATGACCACATGCAGCGCGAACGCCGCCGCTACCCCGATGAACACGAAACCGGGTGGGTAGCGGGTGCCCAGCACCAGACTCGCCAGCGCGGTCTTATCGGGAAGCTCGGCCACGAAGATGACGCCGAACACCCCAGCCAGCAGGGTCAGATTCACTGGGTCGGTTTCATGTTGGGCTACGGTTGCGGAATCATCAGGGACTCTCGACTCGGAGGGCGACGTGGAGTTGGGCCGTAAGCCGGCGGAGCTCTCCAAGGAGCAACGCCAGCTGCTCCATCGCGCCCACCAGCGCCTGCGCAATACCTCGCACGCGCTGGAGGCGTTGACGGTGGTCGAGCCGGTCCGAGGCCGCTGGGTCGCCACGCCCGCCCCCGTCGAGGCTCTCGAAGCGGCGCAGAATGATCTCTATCACGCGTGCCAGGAGTTCTGGCGCGTTCATCAGGAGCTGCTGTGCTGCGATCCTCCCACCGGCACCGAGTCCGCCGGCGTGGAGTCCGGCGAGCTATAGGAACGTGACGACGATGCCGGCAACCAGGGCCGCGATCACTGTCAGTAACGCCCAGGCGACCGCACCGCCCCGGGGGTCGTCCGTGCGGTCCCGCTCTGGTAAATCGGACGTGACGTGCTCCGGCTCGATCATCACCCCTCCTTGTGGGTTATGAAGGACCGCTCAATCCACAGAGGCTATACCCGCGACAAACTCGGGTGAGACTCGGTCAGCCACCGAAGGTCTGCGTCCAGTAGAGCTTGCCGGAGTTACTGCGATCCACCGCCAGGCCAGTCTGCCTGAACACACAATTCAGCATGTTGGCGCGGTGTCTGGGGCTCTTCGACCAGAAATTCACCGCTGCGTGAGCGCTCTGGGACTGGACGACGTTCTCACCCCACCGTGAATAACCCAATCCGCTCAGCCGAGTGTCGACCGTACTGCCGTTAGTCCCGTCGTGACCGAATCCGTCGCGAGCGGCTTGGTCCCAGCTCTGCCGCGCAGCCGGAGTCTGCAACCTCGCAGCGATCCACAAGGAGGCGCATCCAGCTCTGACCCGTTCCTGGTTGACCAGTGTGAGCGCCTGGCTCGCGGAGGCCGCGGCACCGGCGTACTCCAGCGCGGCGGCGGTCGGCGTGGCCCCGACGGGGCCGGCGCTCACCACGAAGACAGGGACGACGAGAGCTAGGCGGTACCTCCACGTCCGCTTGATCATCTTATGTTCCCCCTCGCCGGGCTCACCATCCGCCCTGCTCAACGAGCGGTATCGCGGCAGGCTTCGGCTCGACGACCCCGGCGCTCAACGGTTTTTACCTGGGGCTAACCAGGCTCGGGCCGAGCGGTAACCACGTGCTCCGTAGCGTCTGTGCCATGACCCCGCAACTCACTCCCGCCTCCGGCCGCGAGGACGACTACTTCCTGCGGTCGCGCGCCGGACGCAACGGCGCGCCTACTGTGGAACGGCACCTTGATCTGGGTTTGCGACCAGGCGAGTCGGACCCGGCTCGAATGCTGTCCGGGGTGCTGCTGCTCGTGGCCGCGACGATCATCATGGTGCTGGCGCTGGCGTGGTGGCTGGTCTGATTGTCTCAACCCGGCCGGTTACCCGCGCCGGCACGGCTGGCCGCCGCCAGCGGTGCCGCGATGTCCTCCAGAGACCGGCCTTCGGCGGCAACCCCGAAGACCGCCGCGACCAACCCACCGGCGATCATCACGAGCGCACCGAGCAGGTAACCGAGGAACAGCGTGAACGGCTGCGAGCCATCACCGATGAGCGCGCCGTAGATGACCGGGCCGAGCGCACCGAAGCACTGCGCGATGGCGAAGAACACCGCGATGGCTTTAGCCCGCACCTCGAGCGGGAAGATCTCGCTGACCGTCAGGTACGCAGCGGCGGCACCCGGCGAAGCGATGAAGAAGATGACGCACCAGGAGATCGTCTGGGTCGTCGCGGTGAGCAACCCGGCATGGAACAGGAAAGCACTGACGCCGAGCAGAACGCCCGAGACGATGTAGGTGCTGGCGATCATGGTCTTGCGACCGATCGTGTCGAAGAAGTGCCCGATGGTCAGCGGACCGGCCAGGTTGCCGGCGGCGAATGCGATGAGGTATAGCGGAGCCGAGTTCGGCGCCACCCCGTAGAACTTCCCCAGCACCAGGGTGGAGGTGAAGAAGATGGCGTTGTACAGGAATGATTGGCTGATCATCAGCGACGCACCGAGCACGGCCCGGCTCGGGTACTCGCGGAACAGTACCCGGGTCAACGCCAGATAACCGATCTGGTCGGTCGGTTGCAGGTCGATCGCCTTGCTCTCGTCGACCGGTGGCACCGTCCTCCCGGATTGCGCCACCGCCTGTTCGATGGCGGAGATGGACTCCTCAGCGGCCTGCTCACGACCGTTCATGACCTGCCACCGGGGACTCTCCGGCAGGTTGCGCCGCACCAGCAGGATCACCAGACCCAGCACCGGGCCGATGAGGAAACCGATCCGCCAGCCGATGCCGGGGCTCAGCACGTGCAGCAGGATGAATGTGCCCAGCGTGCCGAGGATCGCGCCCGCCCAGTACGTGCCGTTGACCCCGATGTCGACCCGCCCGCGGTAACGGGCTGGGATCATCTCGTCGATCGCGGAGTTGATCGCGGCGTATTCACCGCCGATGCCCGTGCCGGCGATGAAGCGGGTGAGGTATAGAAAGACGATCCAGCCGGCGCTATGGCCGGAGGTCAGCGCGGTGAGACCGCTGCCGACCAGGTAGACACCCAGCGTGATCATGAACAGGTTGCGCCGCCCCCATTTGTCCGACATCCGGCCGAACACCAGGGCGCCGACGACTTCGCCTGCCAGGTACACCGTCGCGATGAGCCCGACCGCGACGGAGGACAGGTTGAGCGTCTGGGGCTCGGTCAGCACCGCTCCGACACCGGTGGCGACCGTGATCTCGAGGCCATCGAGGATCCACGCCACTCCAAGCGCGATCACCATCCTGGTATGGAACGGCGACCAGGGCAGCCGGTCGATCCTCGCGGGGATCAGGCTGCGGACCGCACCAGGCCTCAGGTGACTCGCCGTGGTCATCAATGCCCCCGGTCGTGAGAGGTGTCGAACAAGGCTAGCTCGACCGTAGAGCTATCCGCCCGGTTTCAGCAGCTCGCTATCTTGAGTTCGGAAAGCTTGAGTTCGGGCTACTGAGTGCTGATGAGCACTCCCTGTCAGACTGGGGCGACGGAGCGCCACCTACCGGTGAACATCCTTGCCGGTGTCGAGAAGGCCGGGGACCCTTGAGTCAGGCAGTTACGTGTGTGCGACATACAGTGAAGCGTGACATACAGTGAAGGGGGCTCGATGCCTGGTTCCCCGCCGGTGGCCGACGACCTCAGGGTCGCCAGCCGGATAGGCACCGGGCTGGCGCGACTGATCCGGCTCAGCGAGCGCGCCGCCGTCTCCTACGGGGACGACCTCGACCGGCCGTCGTTCATGTTGCTCCACACGCTGGTCAGCGCCGGTCCGTCGCGAGTCACCACGCTCGCCGCCGCCGTGCACTCCGACCCGTCCACAGTCAGCAGGCAGACCGCACACCTCGTCGGTATGGGGCTGGTGGAGCGGCGTGCTGATCCCGGTGACGGGCGCGCGTCGCTGCTCGCCATCACCGACGCCGGGACGACCCTCCTGGAGCACGCCCAGCAGCGCCGCGACGAGCGGACCGCAGCGATCATCGCATCGTGGGAGCCCGCCGAACGCGAGCAGTTCGCCGACCTGATCAGCCGCTTCACCGCCGGTTACGAGGCGAACTGGTGCGCCTGCCGCCCCGACCCCGCACGGAGCTGACCCGGGGTGGTGGTCTCTGCGAGGGTGACGTGCTGGCCTTCGGCGGTGATGGTGATCCGCCACCGCTCTGGGCCGGGGCGCCCGGCCTGGCACCACCCGTGGTATGCGGTTTCGATTTCGTCCCAGAGGTTACGGGGCCCGGACTGGTGCACCGGATAGGTAGAGGTGTCGGGCTGGTGGACGAGGTTGGCCCAGGAATCGGTCACGGGGTCGACGAACCACAGCCGGGCGTCATCGTCGTAGTGCTCGGCGCGGACATAGATGGGGGTGCAGTTCGGGACTGTCATGCCGATGGCCAGGGAGGCGTCGTAGTCACTGGCTACCTGGTAGGGGGTCACGGCGGTGTGGCTTGTACGGGCGGTGGTCTCGTCGCATTCGTCGTCATCGATGGTGGCGCGGAAACGCTGGTCGCGGAGCTGCATGAACGCGACATCACCGACGATGCGACCTTCGGCGGTGCCGTCACCGTTCACCGTCAGACGGACCAAGGCGCCGTTGTGGTACGGGGTTCCCCAGGGGGTGAGGATCGACCCACCTGGGCGGGTCTGGGCCACCCAGGCGTAGGGCACCTGGCGCACGGCGGCGGTGGCGATGATCCGGTCATACGGCGCGTGGGGTGGGTAGCCCCGCGCGCCGTCGTCGGTGATCACGATCAGCGGATAGCCCGAGGCGCTCAGCACGTCGCGGGCATGGTCGGCTACCTGGGAGTCGATCTCGATGCTGGTGACGTTGCCGGTCCCGAGGCGGTGGGCGAGAAGGGCGGCGTTGTAACCGGTCCCGGTACCGATCTCCATGACCCGCATGCCCGGTTGCGCGTCCAGCGCGGTGAGCATGAGGGCGACCACGTCGGGTTTGCTGGCTGAGCTGGTGATATAGCGGCCACGCCGGTCCGCTCCGGTGGGGTGCCCGTCGTCGACTTGGGTGATCACGGCCTCGGGTGCGTAGGCCATGTCCCACCAGCGGTCCGGATCATCGGCGCGTCGCAGCGGCACCAGCTCCCCGCTGGAATCGTCCCAGATGGTGTCGGGAATGAACTGGTGGCGAGGTAGGGCCGTGAAGGCGTCCAGCCAGGGCGGGGTCAGCTTGCCACCGGTGACGAGAACGTCGAGCAGGCGCTGGTGACGCGCGGTGATGTCGCTCATTCCGTGTCTTGGTCTTCGGTTTCTTGGTCCGGGTCCGCCGTGCCGCAGCAGTGCTTACCGCCGTCGTCTTGTGGGTCGTCCCTGACGTCGTCTTTGGGTACCGGTTTCGACCATTGCCCGTCTTTGGTGTTGTCCTGATCGTGCTTGCCCATCGGGCGTACCCCCCTTTGATGAGTCCTCCGAGTGGAGACTAGAAGTATTTTATCGGACTTCGATGTATCACACAATAAGTTCGTGCCTGCCCCGCCGCACGCAACGGCAGCGCTGGCCTTCGATGATGCGGATGTCGTGACGACCTCGCGCGGCGACGCTGGCTTCGTGTCGCGCAACGCGGCGTGACGGCTGTCATGGTGACCCAACAGGGCACCCTGATCGGCTGCGGGCGGCGTAGGCCGCTGGGGGATGTGTTCGCTACGCTGCCGGCATGGATGCCCAAGAATTGCCGGTGGAGGATCCGGCCGCCTGGGTGCGGGCGATCGACCGGGTGGCTCGCGGTGAGATCGTGCACCTGGCGCGGGACGGCCGACCGATTGCTGATCTGGTACCCGTCGGCACGGACGTGAGCGCGGCGCGGGCTCAGCGGGCCGCGCGGGCGATAACCCAACGGATGGCTGAGCGGTTCGGGGCGCCCACTGTGGCGCACTACCGGCGGGTGTATGAGTCCTGCGGTCAGCCTTGGCGGGGTAATGAGGAGATCCGTCGCCGGTTCCCCGTGGCGGATTCCTCCTGACCGAGCGGATGGAACGCGCTGACAACCGATCCTGGCCGGCTACAGCGCATCAACCCGCAGTTACCAACCGAGCTGTTGCTCTAAGCCCGATCCCAGACAACGACGTACCCGCCTTGCGGATCGCGCACACCGCCACCGAGGAGTTCGATCATGGAGTACCAACCGTTCCTGGAACCTATGCTTGATCCCAACCGGTCGTAGCAATTGATCTTGGTGTAGATCGTCGGTGACACCGTCGATGAGGAGCACCGAGTGAGCTGTGAGCGCAGGCTGGTGACCGAGGCCGATCGGGAGGAGATCTCCCGA
>JBOHFI010000099.1:0-10389 GCA_050699595.1 Pseudonocardiaceae bacterium
AAACGGGATCATTGTCCAAATCAGCAGGTCAGCGCCCCGCCTCCCGCATCGACGGACTAGCTCCCGGAGCGCGCCCGCATCAGGCGACCAGGCGTTTCTCGCCCACCTGATGCAATTCCCGAGGGTTGGGCGATACGCTGGTGATCTATAAACCGGACCGGGTCGCGCGGTCAATGAAAGAGCTGCTGGTGCTCCTGGAAGACGATCTGCACGCCAAGAACGTCAACCTGCACATCCTGACCGGGATCTGCGCCGGGCTGCACCGGCCCAACGCCGCCAGCATCGCGGAGAAGATGCTGTTCATGGTTGCGGCGATGGCCGCGGAGATGGAACGCGACCTCATCCGGGAACGCACCCTCGACGGGCTGGCCGCCGCGGCGGCCCAGGGCCGCAAAGGTGGGCGGCCCCCGGCGCTTGACCTCGATACCCTCGCGGTCGCGCTGGCGCGCCGGGCGCGGGGGGAGTCAGTCACCACGATCGCTACGCACCTGAAAATCGGGCGCTCCACGCTGTACCGGGCGCTGCAACCCGAGCGGGACCAGGTCACTGAAGCCGGCGAAGCCACCGAGCCCCCGCCACTGAGGGCGGGCAACGATTCCCCACCGGCCACCGTCAGTGCACCTGCGCGCCCGATCCCGGCACGGATCCGGCAGCCGGATGAGCCGCTGTCATCGCGGGAACGCCAGCTGCGCGACCGGCTGGTGCGCCGGCGCGAAGCGATGCGCGCCTCGGCCTGCCCCACCTGCGGCAACGAGCCAGCCGATGCCCAGTCCCGGTGGCATCAACGTCAGGATCTGGCCATCACCTGGCTCTATTCCGGGCCCGTCGGCTCGGAGCGGCTGGTCGAACGCGTGCACTGCGGCAGGTGCCAGCCGCATCAGCAGGCCGCCACGGTGGTCTGCGAGTTGTGCGGGGATGGACCACTGTTGGCGGGCGACCTCGCCGCCATCACAACCGATGACCGCCCACCGGTCGTGGTGCGGGCCTGGCTGATCGATAAAGGATGGCAGGTCAGCCCGCGGCTACTGTGTCCTGACCATCCGCACCCACCCCAGGAGCATCGCCCGGGCGGGGCGTGAGCACCCGCGTCCGGCTACTCCTCATCGTCGGAGTCGTCAGGGGTCTCGGGGTCGCGCAGCGGGCGGTGGCGACCGCCTGGTTCAGGCCGGTAAAACGAGTATCGGCCGCGTACGTTGAAGTGTTTTCGGATGAACGGGCTGAGCCGGGCAACGTCGTCGTCGCGCACCTGATAGCCTTGCGCGCGCAGCGCCCGCAGCGCCTCATCGATATAGACCGTGTTCCACAGGACCAGGCAATTGAGAACGATTCCCAGCGCGCCGAGCTGGTCTTCCATTCCCTCGTAGTACCGCTGGAACACCTGTCCTTTGCGGCCGTGGAACACTTTCTCGGCCAGGGCGTGGCGGCCCTCCTGGAGGTTGCGGATCCCCTTGATGCCCCGGCGCATATCTTCATCATCGATCAGGGCTAATACGTGGAGGCTTTTGAAGATCCTTCCGTAGGTGTTGATCGCCTCGCCCAGCGCGGTGGGGTGGCCGTCGCGCTGCAGCATCCGCACCACGTCATACGGGCTGACCCGGCCGGTGTACATCGAGCCGACCAGGCGCAGGATGTCCGGCCACCAGGTGCGGATCCGGTCCAGGTTCAGCCGCCCCCGGGCCAGCTGGCTCAGCGGCCCGTAGTCGGCGCCGGGGTCGGTCCGCCACAGTTTCTGGTCCGGCAGGTCAGCCAGCGCCGGCCGGTATTCTCTGTCGGTCAAATGGGTGAGCCCAAAGACCAGGTCGGAATACGATCCGGTGTCTGTGACGATCACATCGGCCCGCCGGGCCTGTCCGGAGGCGAACACGACGTCCAAGGCGTGCAGGCAGTCCCGGTCGGTTCCGGACACGACTTTCGAGCCGATCCCCATCGCCTGATCGTTAATCATGTTCAGCCAGGTGATGCCGCGTTTCGGGCCGAAGTATTTTTTGTTCGGCCGAGCATAGGCCGAGGGAACGGGGACGACGAACCGCATCCCGTCGATGGCCGCGACCAGCCCACCACCCAACACCTGAGCGAACTCGACGCCCGCCTGGGCGGTAACCAGATGCGGGTTGGCCGCGGCGTAGGTCTCCGCGCGCAGGAACGTGTGCTCGACATAGCCGAGGCGGTGCCGCGCCAGCGCGGGCACGTCGGGGACCGCGATCGGCGCGTAGGTGATGTTCAACGACTGCGCCGTCAGGCACGCCGCCACGGAGATGTCCAGATCGGCAAGGTGCGCCTGGTTGCCGGCGATGGAGGTCAGCGAGTCCAGGAACTGCGGGCACCAGCCCAGGACCTCCAGGATCGCCTCGGAGATGTCCACTCGCGGCATCATCGCCGCGACCCGTTTACGCAGCTCGACCAGCGAGTCGGGTTCCTCGATCGCCTTGATGCTGGCCACGTGGACCCGGCCGTCGGTATCGATACTGACCGCGGTGTTGGCCGCTAGCCGCTCGGCCACCGCCCGGTAGGTCTGATCCAGCCGTTGGGTGCGCGCGGCCAGCAGCTCCTCGGGATCCTCGGGCAAGCCCAGGTCAGTCAGCACACTGTCCTTGACCGCTTCCCAGGCCGGGCCATCCAGCAGCGCGGCGTTCGGGTCACGCCAGCGGCTGGAATCCGGGGCGTAGATCTCCCGGCGGCGCAGGTGGCGGTGGAACCCCTCGAGCACGCAGAACACGTAGGCGTTGCGGTCGACCAGCCCGTCGCCGCGCGCGGGATGGCCGAACACCAGCCGCTTCCACACCCCGCTGACCACCGTGGCGTCGATCAGCCGGCGGGGCAGCAGGGTCACCGAGTGGTGGTGGCTGCGGTAGGCCAACGCGGCGGGCAGTGCGCGCATCGCCTCCAACACCGCCGCACCCTCGGTGTTGGCCCCGAAGGTGATCACGCTGGTCAGCGTCTTCACCAGCCCCGCCACCGTGGGATACCGGGAGGCCATCTCCGCGCGCCATCCCCCGTCATCCTCGGCGTCCGGGGGTGGCACCGTGCCAGTCACCTCGGCCAGCGCGGCGCGCAGCTCCGGGCGAGCCACCAGCGCGTCGATCATCTCCAGCACCTCGGACAGCCGCGCGTCCTCGCCCCCCTCGGCGGCCTCCAGCAGTGTCGCCACCGCCACCGCCAGCCGGGAAGACGCCTTGGCGAAGCGGGGCCAGCGCCGGATCGTGGCCTTATCAGCCTGCCGGTGCGCTTTGCCGGCCAGCTCGGTGACCATCAACAAATCCAGCAAGTCCAAGGCGTCGTCGATCGTCTTGGCCGCCAACCGCGCCACCGTGGCCAACAACGTGGCGTAGCGGCGGGCCGGTGTGTGCTTCTTCAGCTGCCCCGCCCGGACAGCCATGCCGTAGCGGGCCAGCTCCTCCAGCCGCCGCTGCGGCACCGCGCTTAAGTCCAGCCCGCACAGCCCGGACCCGGCAACCTCGGCCACCAGCGCCAACACCCCAGCCATCCCCGGCGCGGAAGCCTTCACCGGCCCAGTGCGCCACCGCTCCCACCTCGAGGCCCGCCCACCAGGCTCGACGTCCAACAACCCATCGAGCAGCAACCGCTGCGCCTCGTTCGGTACCTCAACCAAAGTAGTGAACAACCGCTCGGTGGCCCGCTCACGGGCCCGGGCGACCAACCGGGTCAACGTCGTGATCCCCGGCAGCAACACGTCGTGCTCGCGCAACCAGCGCACCGCGTCATGAAACATCACCGTCGGGCCATCCCCGGTGTTCCACGCGTGCGCGTACAGCTTCGCGGTCAGCTCAGCCTCACACGAAGCGAAATCCCGCAGGCCGGAGACCTGCTGGATCTCCCACGCGTGATCCAGACGGGTCTTCTCCCGCTCGGTGTAGCGCTTCACACACGACGCATCCGCGATGCCCAACTGCGCGGCGACCACGTCCACGACCTCGGTCGGCACCGCCAGCGGATCGGTCAAGAAGCATCCCAAATACCGGACAGTCACCATCTGCAAGGCGAAGCCGAGCCTCGACCACGAACCCCGGTGGCGATCGATCCGCCGCTTATCCTCGTCATCAAGGAAAAAGATCTTCTCCAGCTCAACCCGCGCCGGTGGGCCACAGAAGCGGCAGTACCTCGCCGCGACCGCGTCACTGAGGAACTCAACCGGCACGCGAGCAACCTAAGACCCAGCTCGCAACCCCACCCACCCAGCAGCCCAAACACGCCCCACGCAAGCTCACGAACGATCAACAAGAGATCAACTGGAACTGTGCGATCGAGCGGAATCCGGCGCTCACGGGCTACACCCCTCACCCCAGCCGGACCACGGACCAGCACAAACACCCACTAACGCCGGATCCCGTTCCAAAACCCTCTGCACCCCGGCGCCTGGCAACAGCGCGGCGACCACGACGTGATCGCCTACGCCGAGAACACCAGCGGCGTGCACCAGGACCACATCATCCTGCACGAGGTCGGGCACATGATCTCCCAACACCGAGGCCGCTGTGTGCTCTCCGAGGCCGAAGCGCAGCGCATCGCGCCCGACCTGGCACCCGCCGCGCTCGCGCACCTGCTCGACCGCGCCACCAGTGAGGCCGAGGAACACGAGGCTGAAATGATCGCGTCACTGATCCACCACCGGGTCTACGCCCGTCCCCCGCTCGCCACCGGCGCCCACGCGGACTCCAGCCCGCCGGGTGTGCTCGGCGGGCTGGAGTCCGCACTGGGTTTTCACCGGGACTGGTAGCCCACCTCATGAACGACTGGGTGGAGACAGCCGGCCTGGTCAGCCTCTGGCTGGTGGCGATCCTGCGGGCACCGGCCGCAGTCGGGCATCCCCGCCAGCGCCCGCTGTGGCTGGGTGTCTGCCTCATCGCCGTCACCACGACGCTCTACCAAGAACCGGTCATCGAGACGCTCGGACCACTGGTGGGGGATCTCAACCTGATCGACCTGAGCCGGCATGTGTCCCACACCATCTCCGCCACGGTGATGCTCTACTTCGTGCTGGTCGCCGCGGGCCGCCAACACCACACCCGGCTGCTCGTGTCGGTCGGCGCTGTCACGGCCGCCGCCACGATCTGGCTGAACCTGGCCGCGCCGCCGCACGCCCGCGCCACGATCACCACCCCGGAACTACCGCTGGTCTACTGGTTGTTCTGCTTCGGGTTCTACCTGGTGGTGGATGTCATCTCGGTTGCCGTGTGCTGGCGGTACGGTCAGCAGGCCGGTCCGAGGATCCTGCGCTGGAGCCTGTGGGTCTTCGGCCTGAGCAGGCTGTTCGGCTGCCTACTGTGGATCCTGTTCCCCGCCTACCTCATCACCCGCGTCGCTGTGCTGCTCAGCTACGTCCCCGCGCTGACCGGGATCGAACTTCTCCTGCAGGCGGCCGGCGTCGCGTTGCCCGGGATCGTCACCGCACACCAGAACCTCACCCAGCGCCGCGTCCTGTGGACCCTGTGGCCACTCTGGCGGAGCCTGACCGGCGCGGTTCCGAACATCACCCTGCCGGGCTCCGGATCCCGCCTCGGCACCCTGGTCACCACCGTCGGTTCCCTGAACTGGCGCCTGTACCGGCTCGTCATCGAGATCCGCGACGCCGGCCTCACCCTGCGCGCCTACGTCACCCCGGCAACGGTCGCCGCCGCCCAGCGGTTCGCCGCCGCCCGCCAGATACCACGTGTCGACCTCGACGCAGCCGCGGCGGCCTGCTGGCTGGAGACCGCCCGGCAGGCCACACTCGCCGGCGAGTCACCCCGGTCGACGGTCCCCGACATCACCAGCCCGGGCGGGAAGAACCTGCGCGAGGAGATCGAGTACCTGCTCACCGTGGCCCGCTTCCACGCCGGCCCGCTGCCCGCCGAGTTCGCCGCCCACCATCCCGCGGAGGTCGCGTGACACCCATCCACGGCACCACCGACCCCCGTTTCCAGGCCGTCCGTGACGCCTTCGCCGCCAACTTCCGCGACCACGGTGAAGTAGGCGCCGCGCTGTGCGTCTACCACCGCGGCCGCCGCGTAGTGGACCTGTGGGGCGGCGTCGCCGACCTCACCACCGGCACCCCCTGGGCCGAGGACACCCTCCAGTACGTCTTCTCCACCACCAAGGGCTTCACGGCCACCTGCGCCCACCTCTTGGTGCAACGAGGCGAACTGGACCTGGACGCCCCCGTCGCCGACTACTGGCCCGAGTTCGCCGCCACCGGCAAACACCACATCCCCGTCCGCTGGCTGCTGTCCCACCGCGCCGGCCTGCCCGCCCTCGACACGCCCCTACCGCTGGCCAGCGCGCTCGCCTGGCACCCCATGACCACCGCACTGGCCGCACAACACCCCCTCTGGCCGCCCGGCTCCGCTCACGGCTACCACGCGCAGACCTTCGGTTGGCTCGTCGGCGAAGTCATCCGCCGCATCACCGGCCGCACCCCCGGCACCTTCTTCGCCGACGACATCGCCGGCCCCCTGGACCTCGACGCCTACATCGGCCTACCCCCCGCCCACCAGCACCGGGTCAGCCGACTCATCGAACCCCCCGCCACCCTCCACACAGACTCCACCGCACTACACTCCACCGCACTGGGCCGTGCCAGCGCCGTCACCACCCCCCGCATCGACCCCAACGACCCCCGGGTCCACGCCGCCGAAATCCCCTCCTCCAACGGCATCACCACAGCCCGCGCCCTCGCCCGCTTCTACAATGCCCTCATCGACCCGACCGAGGGCTACCCCCTCCTCACTCCCGCCACCCTCACCACCGCCACCACCCCCCAGTCCGACGCCCTCGACCAGACCCTCGGCGTCCACACCCGCTTCGGCCTCGGCTACGCCCTCCCCTCCACCACGTTTCCCCTCTTCGGCCCAGGCTCCTTCGGCCATGGCGGCCGCGGCGGCTCACTCGGCTGCGCCCACCCGCCCACCCGCACCACCGTCGGCTACGTCATGAACCACATGCACACCGGCCTCACCACCGACCGCCGCTTCACCAACCTCGCCACCGCCATCACCACATCCCTCTACGCGGCAGGAGATTAGCTGTGGCGTTCATGCGTTCGGGTAGCGCTGCCCGAACTTCATCAGCATCGGCACCCGTCCGGCGAGCAGCTCACCCAACGCACCGCTCACCCGCTCGTCGAGCTCGGCGGCCGCAACAAACGGGTACAGCAGTGAGACGTGCGCCAGCACGCTCTCGCGCACCGTCCCCGGATGCTGGGTCCGCACTGACGCCGGCAGCGCATCCGCCGCCGGCACCGGGATCACCAGGCCAGTCCGGCCATTCCTCGGCATGGTCCCCGTTCCTATAACCGACCAGCTTCCGCGAGACGCTGGGGTCTTGGCCCTCGTGTGGTCCGGGAGCACGGGCTGACCGCACCCCTTGCCGGCTCGTCAGAGCAGCTCAAGCTCGACCGTGGGGTCCACGCGCCGCAGCCTGCCGGGATCGTCAGTCAGCGCGGGCCAGGAGCGGGTCCGAGCAACGTGAACGACGTGGCCGGCGCAACCGTCGAAGACCTCGGCGGCCAGCAGCAACTGGTCGACCTGGCCGGCTGCGGCGGCGTCGAGTTCGCCGAGCACCACCGAGGGATGGCCCACGGCCTCGGCGAGCTGTGGGCCGGCGTCGGGCCGTACCGCGCGGACCTCGGCCAGCGCGAGGGTAGGCAGGTACAGCGGCAAGGACAGCGCCCACGCGGTGTCGAACCATGCCATCGCGGACAGGCGCCCCCGCACCAGCGCGGCCAGCGCTGAGGCGTCGAGGACTTTGCCGCCGATCACGCTGCGGTGTCGGGCGCGACGATGTGACGCCGCCGAATCTCCTCATCGCCAGGCCACTCGGCACCGAATCCGGCGTAGGCGCGGCGATAGTCCTCCAGACTCGGGGCGCCGTGGCGGGCCACCATCCGCGCCATGATCGCCCGAGCGCGCTCGTCCTCGCCGGCCTCGGGCGCCGCCAGCGGCGGCAGACCCGCAGCATCAACCTGGGGCACTGTCACAGCGCGCCACGCTAGCCCACGGGCAAGGGCGGCGCAAAGCCCCAGACGGAACACCTGTGGTGGTCGCGAAATGATCATCGACGGTACCCGACTGCGGTTAGGCGCTTGCGGGACCCGGATCGACAAAAAGTTGTCGATGTCGCGCCCGTGTGCCACGCTCGGAGGCGACCCCCTCCGTAGCTGAGGGAGAACAGCCGGCTCGCCGGTCCAACCCCATATCGCCGGCTGTCGCACATCCGGCCAAAAGGGACGCAGAGACCTCGTCTCCAGCGGAGACCATAGGGCGACCCATCGGAGAAGCGACCGCTGGACCTGATCGACCCACGTCGTCTACCTGCGTAAACGCAACAATGGCGCGGGTGGGATGAGGGCTGTGCGTCTGCCTGGCCAGTAACGCCAGGTGGGTGTCGCGCGCCCGCTACCAGAGCTGCCCCGTCAGGGGCCATCCCGTCCGAGCGTAGTCTCGGACGGAATG
The DNA here is from genome assembly GCA_050699595.1 of Pseudonocardiaceae bacterium. Taxonomy (GTDB): domain Bacteria; phylum Actinomycetota; class Actinomycetes; order Mycobacteriales; family Pseudonocardiaceae. The sequence goes on from JBOHFI010000099.1 coordinate 8,448, forward strand.
TAGGAGTTCTTAGTCCAGAAAACGTCGTTGGATCAACGATGCGGCAGCGCCAGTGCGGGCTGGTCAGCTCCGGGAAGCGGCCACGATCGAGATCGGCTTCGGTTAGCAGCTGCTCGGTCACATCGACGAGAGTGCCACGGCGGCGCGGTCCGACGCACGGGCGCGGCGCTGCCCGACGAGATCCCGGCCGCCGCCGGTGGAGCATCCCCGGCTCGGCTCCCCCACCGTCAGCTGCCACAAAGGGCGCCCGCGACGTCCGTCGGGGGCCGGGTTCAGGGGCCGATCAGGTTGCGGATCCGGCGGCCGACCTCGGCGTGCCGGTCGGGATGCAGCTCGGCGACCGGGGCATCGCCGATCAGCCAGGTTCGAGGTAACGCCGTGATCCGGTCCAACACTGCCTGGCCCACGTCGGGGATGGGTTCGGTGACCACCCGGGAACCGGGTCGGGTGGTGTCGCGGATCGGGACGGCCAGCATGTTGTCCTCGCTCAACTCCAGGTACAGGTCGTTGGACACGATCAGCCAGGGCTCGGGTCCCATCACCCCGCCCTTGATGGTCCAGACATCGCCGAACCGCGGAGGTCTAGGCGGCATCGCCGGCATTGCGGCCGCGCGCGGCGCCCAGGTGGTCCAGCTCGGCGGCCGCGTCGGCGGCCAGGTGTGCGCGCTGCTGGTCGTAGTCGGGCCCGGTCAGGCCCTCGGCGGCGCACCACTGCTGGTGGCGGGTCAACGCGTCGCGCATCGTCTCGGCCCGGGTGCACCGGGAGATCCACGCCGACACGCTCATACCGTGTTCGGCCGCCGCGGCGAGGGCGTCCTGGTACACACCGTCATCCATCGTGATCGTCACCCGCGTCGTAGGCACACCGCCACGCTACGCCAGCGCATATCAGATGGTAAGCACCACCAGTGCTATCGGATGTGCCCACCGTCGAGCAGGGCCTGGAGGCCCAGCTCAAGGTCGCTGGTGGCGAGGACCTTCTCGATGGTGTGGCCCTCGATCTGCCGGGCCAGGGTCAGGATGGCGTCCAGCGCCGCGAGCTGCTCGGCGACGAGCTCGACGTAGGCGTCAACCTGCGCGCGATCAGCCGGGGTCAGGGTGGGCTCGGCCTGCCGGCGCCGGCCCTGTTCGGCGAACAAGCTCCGGTGATCGTCGGCCATCGTCCCGTACACCCGCAGTGTCTCGGCCACAGTCTCGTCGTCAAGGACCCTCGCGTCGGGCCGGGAGGGCCGGGCCTGCTCCACCAGCGATAGCTGAGAGCGGGTGTAGTCGAGCTGCTCGGCCACGATCGTGGTGAGCATCCCCACCGCGGTGACCGACTGCCAGGTCGGCTGGTCCTCCCGGCGGTTCCCGGATCCGGATCCCTTGGTCATGCCCGTCATCTTGGCAGGAATCAGCACCACGACCGCACCCTGGTCGGCATGGGGCGGCCAGGCCGTCGACCACGGTGGTTCTTCGCCACCCAGGACGTCCGCGCCGAGCTGACACCCACCCTCGCGCTCCTGCCCGCCCGGCCGTGCGGCCGGGAATCGGACCTCCGGCCGCAGAGCGGCCTGCGGACTGTGGCGCCCTCAAGGGCGCGTTGTTTCGCCCGAAGTCGTCGGGGGCTTCGCACTATGACCGCCGCCGCCGTCAGGGTCAAGCCGCAGCCGAAAAACTTTTCTACCGCGTGAATTCGCGGGAACCCCACCCGCGAATTCACAGAAAACTTTTTCGGCTGAGCGCGCGGCTTGACCCTGCCGTCGTCGCCGGTCATGGACAAGTGCGCCCCCGACGACAGGGGCGAAAAACGAGGGGGACGGGATGAGACTCACGGGGGCTGTTGCGTTGGCGGATCACGGGCTCGGGCAGGGTGGGGTGATGGGTCGTCGTCCTGTTCGGGTGCCAGCACCGAGGTCTGGTTTCGCTGGGTTCCGGTTCCCCCGTGAGGTCATCACGCTGG
>JBOHFI010000100.1:0-10093 GCA_050699595.1 Pseudonocardiaceae bacterium
CAGAGTCGCCACAACACCCCGGGCCATCAAATCACCTTACCCGGAACCAAGAAGCCAGCTCGGAGAGGTTCTGGGGCAGCGCCAAGCCCATCTCCCCAGGTCAGCCCCTTAACTTAGTGGCATTGGGTCATGGTGCCCGGCGTCGCGCCAGATGGACTTGCAGTTCGACTGGGCAGGTGATGGGCACTGCGCGTTTCACCGACAAGGCATACTTCGGGAGAGCCCAGTTCACCCACGGGGCCGACTTCAAGAGCGCTCGGGAGTTGGCCCCGGCCGTTGAGTCAGTTTATGTTTGGCCTCTGGCTGGACGACCCGATCAGCTGACCCAGACAACGGGGAAGACCCTGCCTTCCTGTATCTGGCGAAGGTCGAGGAGCTCTTGGTGGCGTGATCCGGCGCATAGGGCGAACTGGGGCTCCATCCAGGATGGGGCCCGTCGGGCATGCTACGATGGTGCAGTCGTGGTCCAGATTCTGCCCGTTGCCATCTGAGGCGCCTGCGGCTAGCGCAATCCCTCTGGTCGCGTAGGCCGTCCGGCCGAGCACGGCCCGAAGGGCCGCGAGCAGTGTCGTGGCTGGGCTGGCGGCCGAGCGAGTTAGAGAACTAGCGGAGCGTCGCCGCAGGCGGCGCGCTTGAAAACCCCATAGAGGGGAATTCGGCAACAAGGCAATGTAACAGCTTGTGTGACTTTCCGTGACGGGTACAGTGCAGTCCAGTACCCAAGCTGTTGTTCGGCAAGTGTGGATCATCGAGTGATTCGGGCCGAGCCAGCACAACCTCTCGCTTGTAAGGCCTCGGCAGGTCGTGCGTGGTCGTGTGAGGGAGGTAGATCACCTGCGCCGATGCGGTGGCGGAGGTTGTGGGTCGTTGCTACACGGCTGTTAAACAGTTGATCGTGGCGACGTGGGTGGCGGGACCTCCTTGGACAGCGACCCACGGTGGTCGGCGCCGCAGGCTACCCCCCGTGTGGAGTGGATTCTACGTGCCCTGAACAACACTCACCATCACCGGAATCATCGAGGAGGTCAACGGGGGGCGGGGCCGTATGAGTCAGACGAGCCGAATCGCGGCACTGTAGACAGTTCGGGACGTGGCGGATTACCTCCGGGTGCCGGTGCAGACTCTAGTACTCCTGGCGGATGCAGGGGTACGGACCGCGAGCGCGCAGGATGGGCAAGCACCTGCGGTACAGGCCGGAAGACGTGACGTCCTGGCTTGACCAGCTCGACGGCGGGGCCGCGTGATGCCACGCCCACCACTCCCGCTCGGCACTTACGGGAAGATCAAGATCTGGCGGGAGGGCAGGACGTGGCTGGCGCGCGTCAAGTTCCGGGACTTCGACGGGATCGCGCGCCTGGTGAAGCGCAGCGGCAAGACCAAAGCCGCCGCCGAACGGGAGTTGAAGACGGCATTGGCCGACCGCCAGATGCCGGTCAAGCGAGCCGAGGTCACGGCGCGGACCACGATGGACAAGCTCGCCGAGCTGTGGCTGGTCGAGATCGAACGCGCCGTGGACGCGGGCACCGAGAGCCCGGGACTCTGGACGCCTACCGCTCGATCTACCGGAGACACGTCACACCGGCGATGGGTGCACTGCGAGTTCGGGAGGTGGACACCCCTGTTGTCGATCGGGTCCTGGAAGCGACCAAGAAGAAGACCGTCAGCGGAGCCCGCACAGCCAAGATCGTGATCTCGGGGATGATGCGCTTCGCGGCCCGGCATGGGGCGGTGACGGTCAACCCGGTACGCGAGGTCGGCCGGATCGAGGGGACCCCTCGCCATAAGCCCACGTCGCTCACCGCCGAGGAACGCCGGCAGTGGCTTGACGCGCTGGAGGCCAGCGAGCCCGCGCGGGTGTGGGATCTGCCCGACTTGTCACTGATGATGCTCGCGACCGGCTGCCGCATCGGGGAATGCCTGGCGATCGGCTGGGAGGAGGTCGACCTGGACCGGGCCACGGCGGAGGTCTGTTGGCGGCTGGTGCGCCGGAGGGGGGTCGGGCTGCTGCGGCTGGCGTCGACGAAGACGGGGCACAGCGGCGAGCGGTTGATCCTGTTGCCCAGCTGGGCCATGACCATGCTCAAGCGCCGTCGCCTCGCCATCGAGCCGGGCGTGCAACCGGTGTTCCCCGACTCCCTCGGCGGCTGGCGTGACCCCTCCAACGTGCGGCGAATCTGGCGGCGAGTCCGCGACGACGCCGGGATCCAGGGCTGGTCAGCCACACCTTGCGCAAGACCGTCGCCAGCTTCCTCGACGACGCCGCCGTACCCACCCGCAAGATCAGCGACCAGCTCGGGCACTCCCAGGTCAGCATGACCCAACATCGCTACCTCGGGCGCAAGCTCACCGACCGCCAGACCTCCGACGTCCTCGAAAAGTTGATGGGGTCCAGCCCCGCGTAAGTCGTAAAAGATCCCAGAAGTATCCCGCGATCTTGATAGAGTACGCTGCGCAGCGTACTGACCTGGTGTTTGTGGGCCGCCTGGGGATCGAACCCAGAACCAAGGAATGTGGGGTCGCTCAGCAGCCGCCCGGAGCCGCTAGGTCTGGGTTGTGGCGATCTGTCGGGCTGTTCGGGCGAGGTCTTGGGTGTCGGTGCCGGGTCGGGTTTCCAGTGCGGTGGCCAGTGGTGTCAGCCATTCGCGGCGGGCGGCGATGGACTGTAGGGTGCTGACCTTCTCGATGGCCTGGTGGGCCAGCGTGAGTCCCCGGGGGTCTCCGGTCCGTATGTGGATCTCGGCGAGGAGGAGTTCGGCCAGGGTGTGGCCTCGGCGGTAGTGGCCCTCGCTGTAGGCGCGTGCCGCGCTGGTGGCGAACCGTTCGGCGGCGTCGAGCCAGCCTAGGTCGCGTTGGATCACGGCGGTCCCCAGATCAGCGCTGCCGCGTTCGAAGGCGTCGCGGGGTGTCCATCCGTCGTTCGCCTGGGCGAGGTGGCGGGTGGCCTCCTCGGTGCCGCTCATGAGGGCGTAGGCGGTGGCGGAGGTTCGGGCCAGTCGCGCGGTGAGGGTCGGTACCCGGGGGTCCTCGGCGCGGAGCTGCTGGAACTGCCCGAGTTGGAGGAGTTTGAGCGCGTCGTTGGGGTGCCCGGTGCGGGCCAGTGTCATCCCGGCGTGCCAGGCGGCGTTGGCGATCCCGTAGGTGTCCCGGGCCCCACCGGCCAGCCCGATGGCGCGGGTGAAGTGGCCGGTCCCGTCCAGCCCGGAGTCGTAACAGCACCATCCCGCCTCGGTGTGCAGCTCCGCCAGTGCGGCGGCTAGCTGTGTTGTGACGGCATCGGTCGCGGGGACGTGCATCCACCGGGTGTAGAGGGTCGCAGCCGTGCTGAGCAGGTCGGCCTGCCCGCCGTAGTACCGCGCGAGACCGCGCAACCCCTCGGTGACCGCCCGCACGGTGTGCACATGGACCATGCCCAGCCGGGAGGGCAGCTGCTGCCCGGCTGGGAGGGCGAGCTCAGGCAGACCCACCAACGCCTGACCCAGACCGGCGGCCATGGTGGCGGTGACCAGGACACGGCGTTTCATGGCCTCGGTCACCTCCTGTCCGGCGGACGGCGGGTCCGGTGCCTGTTCACCGTAGCTCAGGCCCAGCCACGCCCGGGGTATGCCGAGACCGTCGGCGATGCGCTCCAGCACCCACACATCCCGCACCCGACGGCCTTTGAGAATCTCGCATACCTCCGATTGAGACTGTCCGGTCAGGTGCGCGATCCGGCGTTGACTCACGCCCAGGCGTCCGAGGAGCCGGTAGACGGCGGCGATGTCGCGAGCGGTCAGCGCGGCTCGCATCTCGTCGCTGTCGAAGAACTCGGGGTCAATCGGGTCCACCGGTGATCACCTCATCTCTGTGTGGAGGCACCTGGTGCCGGGGATCGGGGGGTTGCACGCGGGCCAGCAGTCGTTGCTTTTGCCCGCGCCCGCCGCCTCTCTCATGGGTTGATCGCGGCGGCCCGGCACCAGATGCAGGACGCACTGTGGCAGCTGGGGCCACAGTGGCGGTAGAGGGCGGCCAGCCCAGAGGGCTGCCACCCCGGTTGCCACCCTTTAGGGTTGGCGGTTGTGACGGTCGATATGGGGGAGTTGGCGGCTGACCGGGTGCGGTTGAGGACTTTGCGGCGGAGCCTGGGTCTGCGCCTGGCTACGTACCGCAATGCGGCTGGTGTCTCGCAACCCGAGTTGGCTCAGGCTCTCGGTCGGACCCGGACCACGATCTCGAAGGTCGAGCACGGCACCCGCGGAATGCCCGAGGAGCAGTGGAAGATCACCGATGAGGTGTGCCGCGCTGACGGTGCCCTGGTGAGCGAGCACGCCACACTGGCCCAGGCCGAACAGGACTACCGTGGTCGGTGGCGCACCCAGCAGCGCCAGGCACGGCAAGCGGCGGCGCAGGCCAGCGCGGATGCCCTCCTGGCCGCACCCGGACTGTTGCCTGCCGCGCGGGAGCGTGGCCAGGTGGGTGGGCGCGGCGCGTGGCCGGAGACGATGGGTGCGGGCAGTGAGCTGGCCGAGGAGTTAATGCGGGAGGTGGTCGCGAAGTTGGCGCGGTCGGTGGGTCGTCGCGAGGCGCTGCGGGTCGCCAAGTGGACGCTGGGAGCCCTGGGCCTGGCCGGCCTGGACACCGACGAGTGCACCCGGGTAGCGCAGGCTGTGGACGCTCCGCACCGGGTAGATCCACATGTTGTGAACAACCTGGCAACCACGCTCGCCTACTGCAAGCGTCAAGAAGACACGCTCGGGCCGTGTGAGGTACTCGATACCGTCCTCTCACAGCACCGGATCGTGCGCCATCTACTCGGAGGCTGCCCGGACGGGTTGCGCAAGTCGCTGAGGCTCGTGGACAGCAACATGGCAACCGCAATCGGTTCCTACCTCACCAGTATGGGCCAGCCCGACGCGGCCCTGCGCTACTTCGAGCGCGCCCGCCGAGCCGGTCACGACGCCCGCAATCCGGCGTGCGCCGCCTACGCGGCAGCCTGGGCAACCCGTGCGGCGATCCTGCGTGGCGACACGCTCACCGCTCTGGACACCGCCGCCGCCGCGCGGAGCCTGGCGGCGCGCGCCGACGACGCTCAACTCAAAGCTTTCGTTGAGCAGATGGCCGCCGGCGCCTACGCACTGGACGGCCAGTACGGGCCGTATATGGCGGCGTGTGAGCGAGCCGGGGGATTCCTCGCCAGTGGGAACGGGCGCGCCCCGAGTTCGCCAGCATACTGGATCCACGAGGGCACACTAGACACCTACCGCAGCAAATTCCTCGCACGGCTGGGCAAACCAAACCAAGCCGTCCAGGCCGCAACCGATGCCCTAGCTCGGTATGATCACACCCCCTACGTCTGCTTCTATGCATTCTGTGAAGTGGGACTGGGCAACGCGCTCGTGCTCGCCAAGGAGATCCCCGAGGCCGCGCGGGTACTCGGTGACGCGGCCAGCCTCGCACACCTCTCACCACAGCTCACAGCAGAACTCCACGCCACCCGAGCCCTGATGCGACCATGGGAAAGCACCCAAGCTGTCACAACACTCGATGCCAAGCTGCAAACATATGGACTCATGCCCACCGCCGCGCCGCTCTGGCGGCCCGGGAGTTCCGGTCCGAGCAGCTGAACAGCCGCGACTCCTGGTACTGGTTATCGCCGCGTCTGGGCGCGTACTGAAGATCGTTCAGCGTGTCTCCCATGGGGTGAGCGGGGTGATGAAGTCCAGGCGGGTACGGTCCGCAGGGTATTCGGCGTCTGAGATTTCCACGCGTCGTCCGTGCTGGTCGAGGGAGATTCGCCGACAGCGCAGCATGGGTACACCGGGGTGGAGGTCCCACAGCTGGGCTATGACAGTTGATGGCATGTGTGCCGTGACTTGGTCGATGATTGTCATGATCTCGATGCCCACGGTGGAGAGTTGGTGTTGGGTTCCGCCGGGCCAGGGTTCGTTGGCTGGGTCGCTCAAGGCCGGGTTGTCGCGGATGTATGTTTCGGGGATGTGGGAGACGCTCCAGGCTTCCCGTCGTCCGGTCGCGGGGTCCACCAGTTCCCATTCTCGCCGGAGGACCCGGGTCCCTTCGTCGACCTTCAGCCCCACGCCGACATCCGTATCAGCGGGGACCATGTCGTATGTCGGGCGGAAGATCAGATCTTCGATCTTGGTCTTGGATTCGATCTCGGCGGTACCCACGCGGGCACGCTGCGCTTCCGACTTCAACACCATGTCCTTCTCTTCCTGGTGCCGAGTGGAGGACCTGATCACCTGCCGGGGCGGGATGCGGACCACCGGGGCCTTGCCCCGTCCACCAGTGATGAGGCCCTGCTGCTTGAGCAGGTCGATCGCCGAGCGGACCGGGTTGAGTGAACACGCCCACTGCTGCGCGAGTTCCTGGAGCGTCGGCAGGGAGTCGCCGGGTTTGAGTTCGCCGCGTGTGATCTTCAGGCGCAGGTCGTCGGCGATGCGGATCTGAAGCGGCGCTGGCACGGAGGTGAGTTCGGGTTCCACGCCACGAGGCTAGACTGTTCGCAGGTTTGCAGGCAAATCACTATGCGGGGAAATGTCCGCGTGCGCACGGAGTCACCTTGGACGGTCCGTTCTATCCACTTGTATGGTTTTTCTTCGCGTGGAGTGGGCCGACTTCAATAAGCGCATTGACACCGCCATCGGAGCGGATTGAACGTTCCGGATTGATATACAACCCGGTCCGCTTAATCGCGACGATTCGTTGAAGAGCGATGCGTCGGCCCGCTGCACTCCAATTGCTCCATTCTTGCGTCCGATGTGTCTGCTCTGCGTGATGCCGGTACAACCATGTCACGGTTGGCTCGTTGTAACCGTTGGTGAGTTCCGATAGCGCCGCGAACATCGCCACATCATCGTCAGCGGGAGAAGCAACCCACCCGCCCAGCGCGCGCAAGTGGTCGGTTCGTATCATCAATCCAGCGCAATGGATCGGCCAGTTTCCGCCATGGTCAGTCGCCCACGCGTTGACGCGACCGGCGAGGAGAACACCGTACGGCAATGCGGATTGATACGCCACACGGGTGCCATCGGGCGTGAGGTCGTCCGCCTGACCGATCGCCCAATGGATCGGGTAATCAACAAACCTCGACACCAGGGTGGCAAGTGCGCCCGGCAGTAGCACGTCGTCATGGTCGAGCACCTGGACAAGATCGCCGATCGCCCTGGATAATCCAAGATTGCGGGTCTGGGACAAGCCTAAACGTGTATTGTTGGACTGGTATCGTACGTAGGGCAACTCATCCACATGATCGGCAAGCCTGGGGTCAACGCCGTCCTCTTGCACGATCCACTCCAGACGCCAGCCAGTCGGCAGTATCTGTTCCCGTACGCTAGCGATGGTCTCCGGCAGGTATTTCGCGGTTGGCGCGTACGCGGCGGTCAGTATCGAGACAGTCGGCATGATACCCCCACATCACATAGGTGCCCGCAGGTCACCAGGGCTCCAAAAGCGTAGTATAGCGTAGCTCGGTTCGGTCAGCCGGAAAATCAGCATCGGAGACTTCAACCACGTGATCTTGCGTATCAATTGATATGCACCGTACGCGGAGGAGCGGCACGCCGGCGTCGAGATCCCATTGCCTCGCTTCGGCGGTTGTCGGCATCAAGGACGTGACAACATTGACCACGCTGGCAATCTCGATCCCGACCGTGGAGAGCTGGTGTTGAGTGCCGCCCGGCCACGGTTCGTTCTTCGAGTCCAGGAGGTCGAGGTTGGCTCTGATCAAAGCGTACCGAACGTACGACACGCTCCATGCTTGTCGTCGCCTCGATCGAGGATCGGACATCTCGTAGACGCGCCGGAGCAGACTCGTGCCAGGGCTGACGTTGAATACCCCAGCAAGGTCACCATGAGCCTCGATCGCGTCATACCTGGCACTGAACACCAGCTGACCCGGCCTAACCCCCATATCGGCGACACCAGCGGTCCGCCGCTCAGTATCAGACGCGCGAACCAGGTCCTTCCCCGCCTGATGACGCCCTGACGAACGGACGATGCGACGGACCGGTGCTCGCACGACGGGCGGCTTGCCCTGCCCGGTAGTGATCAAACCCTGTTGCTTGAGGAGCGCGACGGCCTCCCGCGCCGGGTTGGCCGAGCAGCGCCACCGCTCGCACAGCTCTTCCAGTGTGGGGAGGGAGTCGCCCGCAGCAAGCTCCCCGCGCTCGATCCGCATCCGGATGTCATCCGCGATCCGGAGTTTGAGGGGGCCGACGACGGCCGTTGGTTGAGGGTTCACACCCCCACCGTACAGCGGGTTTGCGGGTTTGCAGGCAAACATATTGCGCTCTGGCTTGCCGTGCTGTAGCGTCCGTCCACGTCGCAGATTTGAATGCAAACATTCAAACCTGCGACGTGGACGGACTAGCGATGGAGGCACGAAGACATGCTGCACGGATCGGTACCACGCTCGATCGTCCGGTCACTGGCCGGTAGTCCGGTCGAGCCGAACTACGCACCGGATGGCCTGACCGAACAGACGATCGATGGCCTGCTTGACGAACTCGGATGCCGGGTTGTGGTCCCCGACGCGCCAACACGGCCGGTATGGCTCGTGGCAGGCGTGACTGAGATGCGCCGGGAACGCCGATGGACTCGGCAGGAAGCCATCGCTGCCGCACTGCTGCTGGCGGGTACGGGTGCCGGTGCCAGCGCGGGGGAGGTGGCGTGATGGGCGAGCCCTTGGTGCCACTGGACCGGGAGCCGGTCAGTGTGCACGCCCCGTTCGTCTCCTACCCCAGTGGTGGGTATCGCCACGAGCCCGTCGAGGAGCGGCGGGCGGCGCTGTTGGCGGCGCTGGATGGGGTGGTGCTGGGTGCGTATGACGACCGCATTGTGCGCTGGCTGGCGGGGTGGGATGTGCCCGTCGTCGCGGCGCTGGTGTCGCTGCTGTGCCGTGTCCGCCACACCGCCGCCCACCGGGGTGGGGGTGAGCCCCGGTGAACCACGCGCCTGTGGTGGTGGGGTTGGTGGTGTTGGCCGGGCTGGGTGCGATAGCGGCGTTTCGCAGTGGTGCCCGGGGTGCGTACAAGGTCGCCCGCCACACCCAGGAAGTCACTCGGATGGGCGGCAACCTCGCCCGAGCACTGGGCACCACCGCAGTGATCGTCGGAATCCAGTGGGTGGTCGTGGCCTACACCACCGACTTCCGCGCGTGGGCCGTGGCGCTGGGCGTGCCGGCGCTGTTCGCGGGCAGCGTGATCGCTCGCTTGTTCTCGGTGACCGAGATCGTGCACGGCGGCAAGGGGGCCCGGCGATGAGCACCCCCACTGCCCACCACACCACGATCCGGATCGAAACTGAGGGGAGGGCCGCGTGATGAATCCTGAACAACCCGATGCGAGCGACAACGCCCAGCTTGGCGAGGGCAGCACGCAGCCGCCGGTCGGCGCCGACCAGTCACAGCCTAATGCCGCGCCGGACTCGGGGCAGGAGGGCAAGGTCATCCCGTTCCCCGCCCCGCCCGGTGGACAGCTGCAACGGGCACCGGAGGTGCTGGAAGGGGAGCTGCTCAGCGAGCGGGACTATGCCCGGCGGCCGATGCCGATGGTGTTGCCACTGTGGTTGGGTTCCCGGGAGACCGCGCGGGCCACAGCGCGGTGGGCTGTGGAGTACGCCGGGCGGCACGTGGCCTTCCACGCCTGGCGCGCCCCCGTCTACGGGTTGGCGCTGTCGTGGTGGACTTTGCGTGGTGCCGCGCGGGCTATCACTGCCGGGTTCGGGTGGGTGAGTGTGCGGGGTGAGTACCGGCCGTTGATCACCGCCGCTCGTGAGGCCAAGCGGTGGGATCTGGTGCGGGATTTGATCGGCGAGCGGCGGGCGCTGGCCCGGGTCCGGATCAAGACCACCGCGTGGCTGTCGCTGTCCGGGGGATCTGCCGGGGTCGCCGGGTTCGTCATCGTGGGACCGGGGTTCAAGTGGTGGGCGTTGGCCGGGGCCGGGGTGGGCGCACTATGGCTCGGCCGCCCCCGCACCGCCTCGGTGCTGCCGGTGGGCCCGGTGTTACCGGTGGCGTTGGAGCTGTCGGCGGACATGCTCACCGACGCCCTGCGCGCCGCTGGGCTGGTCAAAAACGATGCCACACCCCAACTCGTCA
>JBOHFI010000101.1:0-9795 GCA_050699595.1 Pseudonocardiaceae bacterium
TCGGGAGATCTCCTCCCGATCGGCCTCGGTCACCAGCCTGCGCTCACAGCTCACTCGGTGCTCCTCATCGACGGTGTCACCGACGATCTACACCAAGATCAATTGCTACGACCGGTTGGGATCAAGCTCGGCTGCGTGGGCGAAGCACCAAGGCTGGCGAAGCGCTCAGCACTGGTGTCGTGGGTAGCTCGTCGCTGGCTCCCGTCATCTCCACAATCTCGAATGCCTCGCCGAGTCCTAGCGCCAGCCAGTCGCGAGTACCAGCCATTGTTTGTTCGCTAAGGAGAGACGCGTCTGATTCGATCACGGCAGTGTTGGCGAGACGACCTCGGTCTGGCTGGTAAGCCTCCTGAGCACCAAGCACTTCCTTGTCCTCAAATCGTCGCTTACCGCTTACTCGCGAGACGGTCACTTCAGCGGTTTCACGATCGAGCTTTGACAGGACGGGCTCGGTCACCAGATGGCGGCGGATTTGCTCTCCGTCTGGGGCTTCCCAGCAAATCAAGCCAACAGCAAGCACGAACTCGACCTCATCGTCACGCTGTTCCAGGGCTTTGGCTGCGCTCTCGAGTTTCTCATACAACTCGCGACGCTTCTGCGAGCGTTGTTGCTCTTTCGACCACCGCCGCCAGGTCTCAATCCACCTGGTGAAAGCCCGAATGATGCTATTCGGCGGAGCTACTCTGTCGGACTTCGGCTCAACATCGATCGGACCGAGTTCAAGCAACTCTGGTTCGCGTCCATCAAAACCGCGTGGCACAGGAGGTTCGATCCACCCATCCAACTCCGCTGGTGGCCGAGGTTGCGGCGACAGTGAGGGCGGACGGACCCGCAGCAGCACATCGTCCACAGACTGGTCGTTCACCCGGATGCCCTCGGGCAGTTGATCGAGCCATAAGACCAGCTCTGGGCCACCCACCTCGTCGGCAAGGATGTCGCGGACCGGGTCTCGGGTCGCTGCATCCGTCACCTCGGCGAGGAAGTCCACCAACTTCGTCGTAAGACGCAGCGCGTCCAAATCGTCAACCGCAACCATCGCCACCTGACCTCATCGAAGGGAAACAGGTAAGAATCTCGATCTGTGGCGAAAATGGCAACTAGAGGACGGCGATGCCACCCAGAAGCACTAACGTCAACGAAACTCGACTCCGCACTTTTCAAGATCGGTACTAGACTTGGCCGACTGCTGGTGGTGGGCGACGCTCCGGGTGCCGCTGGTCGTGGTGGACAGGTCAGCGCATGGACAGGTGCGTGAGCACAACGCGACAAAGATCGCGGGGTTGATCGCTACACCTGTCACTGAAACCGGACGGCCACAGCCGGTGAGAAGCGTCACACCACGACCGGCCAACCACGGTCACGACCGTCCCGTGACGTCCGATCCCACGGTCAAACGACGGTCAAACGATCAAAAGGCCAGATTCCCGAAGCTGGGAATCTGGCTTCTGAACTGGGAAAACGAGGGTCGGGGTGGCGGGATTCGAACCCACGGCCTCTTCGTCCCGAACGAAGCGCGCTACCAAGCTGCGCCACACCCCGGTTGGACTCCGCCCACCTTAGCCGACGCCGGCGGCGTGCCATGCGGAGGCCGGCACAGGGGAGCCGTTGCCGCGCGGGACCAGCGTGAGCAGGCTCGCCTCCGGGGGGCAGGCGAAGCGAACCGGCGCGAACGGGGAGGTGCCCAGGCCCGCCGAGACGTGCAACCAGGTACGGGCTCCCCACCGGGATGCGCCGCGGGCCCGGGAGCGGTCCAGCCCGCAGTTGGTCACGATCGCGCCGTAGCCGGGCAGCCGTAGCTGCCCACCGTGGGTGTGGCCGGCCAGCACCAGGTCGTAGCCGTCGGCGGAGAAGGAGTCCAGCACTCGCGGCTCCGGGGAGTGGGTCAGCCCCAGCCGGAGGTCGGCGAGGGGATCGGCTCGCCCGGCGATCCGCTGGTAGCGGTCGCGGCGCAGGTGCGGGTCGTCTACCCCGGCGACGGCGACCCGGCGCCCGGCGACGGTGAGCTGACGCCGGGTGTTCGTCATGTCGAGCCAACCGTGCTCGGTGAACGCCGCGCGCAGATCCGTCCACGGCAGCGGCGTGCCGCGGCTGCGCTGCTTGTGGGTGTTGGTCAGGTAGCGAGCCGGATTCTTCGGCTTCGGCTCGTAGTAGTCGTTGCTCCCGAACACGAACACCCCAGGCAGGGTCATCAGCGGCTGCAGCGCCCGCAGCACAGCCGGCACCGCCTGCTGGTGCGCCAGGTTGTCCCCGGTGTTCACCACGAGATCGGGCTGCAGGTCGGCGAGGGCGGCCAGCCAGCGCTGCTTGGAGCGCTGGTTCGGGGTCATGTGCAGGTCGGAGATGTGCAGGATCCGCAGTGGCGCAGCCCCGTCCGGGAGCACGGGCAGAGTGGTTTGGCGCAGCGTCCAGCGGCGGACCTCGACACCGGCGGCGTAGGCCGCCCCGGCGACTGTCAGCGCGGCGGCGCCGACCACGGCGCGTCCCCAGCGATTCATACCGCCAAGCCTAGTGCGCCCGCTCTAGGCTGCAACCTCATGGCAGAACTCAAGGATCGGCTGCGCGCCGACTTGTCCACAGCGATCAAGTCCCGGAATACCGTCACGGTGGCGACTCTGCGGATGGCGCTGACCGCGATCACCACCGAGGAGGTTTCCGGCACCACGGCCCGGGAGCTGTCCGACGACGAGGTGCTCGCGGTGCTGGTCCGGGAGGCCAAAAAGCGTCGTGAGGCGGCCGACGTCTTCGCCGAGGCCGGGCGCGATGAACTGGCGACCCGTGAGCGGGCCGAGGGTGAGGTGCTTGCCCACTACCTGCCCGCTCAGCTGAGTGATGACGAACTCGGGGCCTTGGTCGCCGGGGCGATCGAGGACGTCTCCGGGCAACTCGGCAAGCGCCCCGGGCTCGGCCAGCTGGGTCTGGTGATGAAGGCGGCGAAGGCCAGGGCGGCCAACCGCGTCGAGGGATCGCGGTTGGCCGCCCTGGTTCTGGCGGCGCTGCGTGGCTAGCGTCCACCGGCCGTGTTGGGGTTCGGTGTCAGTGGCGGCCGGTACGGTTCCGCGGGGGGTGGGGATCTCGGCGCGGGTGCCGGCCTAACCGTCCCATCACTGACGGAGATCGTGATCACCTCTCCGGGCTGGGCGGTGGTGGGTGTCTCGGAGACGGCCGTGCCCGGCGGCTGATCCGACGCCGTCACCACCCGCTTCACCCGGAACCCGGCCCGTTCCAGGGTGAGCTGCGCGGTGTTCTCACCCTGCCCCACGATGTTGGGGACGTTCGGCCCGGCGCCGGAGACATAGCGCGGGTCGGTGGGCGGCAGGGGCGCCACCGGGAGCCCGTCGTGCAGCGGGACCATGGCGTTGAACCAGGTCCTGGCCGGTACTTTGCCGCCGAAGATATCGCCGTTGCCGCACAGCCGGGGTGGGTCGGAGTCGCAGATCCCGCTCGGCCTGGAGCCGTCGGGCCAGACCAGCACCGCACCGGAGTACTGCGGTGTCGCCCCGAGGAAGCCGGCTGAACGGTTGTTCTGGGTGGTGCCGGTCTTGCCGAGGAGCGGGCGGGTCCAGTGCGCGGCCTTTGCGGCCGCGAACGAGGTGCCACTGGGCTGGTCGTCCTTGCTCAATCCGGTCACCAGCGAGTTCGCCAAACCCTCTGGAACGACCTGCTCGCAGGCCGCCTCAGGCACCGGCACCGGGTGGCCGTTGCGGTCCAGCACCGCGTCGATCGGGGTGGGCGGGCACCATTTCCCGCCGCCCATCAGGGTGGCCCCGACGTTGGCGAGGTCCAGCGGGCTGGTCGGCTCGGGCCCCAGGGTGTAGGAGCCGCGGCGCTCCTGCTTGACCGCGTCGGCGATCGTGCGGCCCCGGGAGTCGTGGGCGTTCAGGCTCTGCCGCATGCCCAACCGGTAGGCCATGTCCACTACCGGGTTGATCGACCCGATCCGATCCTCCAGGGCCACGAACGTGGTGTTCGGGGAGATCGCCAGCGCGGTCTGCAGCGTGATCGAACCGTTGCGGTACCTGCCCGCATTGGTGACGGTGTACGGGCCGCCGTTGTTCCGGAACACCCGTGAGGTGTAGGCGTCCGTCACCGGCACCGGGGAGTTGATCCCCATTCCCCGCTCCAGCAGCGTGGCGGCGGTGAAGATCTTGTATATCGACCCGGCGCCGAAGCCCTGCACGAGCGAGGGCAGCGCGTAGGAGGTCTGCCCGGCGTCGGCGTCGATTCCGTATTCGCGGTTGGCCACCAGCGCGCGGACCGGGTGCCGGTCGCGGCCCGGTTCCACGATGGCCATCGCGTCCGCGATCCCCGGCGTCTGGGTCGGGACCTGAGCGTCTACCGCCTGCTTGGCCAGGTCAGTGGCCCGCCGGTCGAGGTTGGTGCGGATCAGGTACCCGCTGCGGCGCAGCTTGGCTTCGGGAAAGCCCACGGTGGCGAGGTAGTCCAGCGCGTACTGGCAGTAGAAGCCGTCGGCGGGACCGGCGCCGACGCAGCCGTTGGTCAGCCCGGTCAGGGGTCGCTGGATGCCCAGCGGCTCGCCCTTGGCCGCCTCGGCCTGAGTGCGCGTGATCGACCCGACGCCGGTCATCTCATCGATCACGAGGTCTCGTCGCGCCACCGCCTGCTCCGGGTGCTCCACCGGGTCGTAGGCGGTGGGCGAGCGCACCATGCCGGCGAGCAGAGCCGCCTGGGCGATGCTGAGCTGGTCCGGCGTGGTGTTGAAGTATGTCCTCGCGGCTGAGGCCACCCCGTAGGCGTTGTGGCCGAAGAAGACGATGTTGAGATAGCGCGCCAGGATCTCCTGCTTGGAGAGTTGCTTCTCCAGCTGCAGCGCCACCCGGACCTCGCGCAGCTTGCGGGCCGGAGAGCTCTCCACGGCGGCGGCCCGCTCGGCGGGGTTCTGTGCCACCGCGTACAACATGTAGTTCTTGATGTACTGCATCGTCAGCGTCGAGGCACCCTGGCCCTCCAGCGCGCTGCCGCTGGCGGTCAGGTTGGTCATCAGGGCGCGGGCGGTGCCACGCCAGTCCACCCCGTTGTGCTCGAAGAACCGCCGGTCCTCGATGGCGATGATCGCCGCTTTCATCGTGTCGGCGATGGCCTGGGGGGGCGTGTTGAACCGGTTCTGATCGAACACGTAGGCGATCGGCACCCCATCCTTGTCGGTGATCGTCGTGACCAGCGGCACCTGACTTTGGACCAGACTGGACGAGACGCTGTTGACCGTCTCGCCGGCTTGGTTCGACGCCAGACCGACAGCGCCCACTGCGGGGAACAGGATGCCCGCCACCAGCAGGCCCGCGATCAGACATAGGCCGAGAATCCGGGGCAGCGCGTTGCCGTTCACCACTCGGGCGAGCCTACGCGTCAGCGTTCGCCCCCTGGATGCGGCGTGGCGGCGCTAGCGCAGCCACGCGTGCCCTCGCCGCAGACGGGTCACGTATTCGACGTGTTATGTGCCACTGAGGGGTGGTAGCCGAGTACCATCGGGTTACGTGAGCGCACCCGAGAGTACTCAGCAGAGCCTCGTGCTTGATGTGGATACTTTAGTGTCAGCCGTCATGGCGGACGCCCCGCTCGAGGAGATCATCCCCATCGTGGACCGCATCAAGGACGCCGTGGACCACTGGGACGGGATTCCCCCGGGCGCGGTCGCCGAGCTCCGCTCGGCGGTCGATCTGATGTGGGGAGGGCAGGCGTGCGCGACGATCAGCGCCCTGCTCGTCGCACGCTCCGAGCTCACCATCCCACAGGGTTGAATCTGACACAGGTTGATCTGGCACAGGTTGATCTGACGCTGCACGTCGGCCCCGAGTCCGCGGTGAGCAGGGTGTACCGCTCGCCACCCGGGGCGTCGGCACGTCCATAGCGGGTGACGCCATCGGCCCGGGCGTGATCCTCGACTCCTCCTGCCACCTCGATGTGACGGTGCTGTGCGTTGGGTGGGCAGCTGCTCGTGGCCGCTCCGGCGCCCTGGCTGAGCATTCGCCGGCGCCCGCCATCCGGGCCTCACTCGACGCGTTGGTGCTGGCCAGCGGGTTCAACTGCCGGCTGCGGATCACTCCAGACGACGGGCAGGCGTGCGGTGCACCTCGCCGAGTTATCGGACGGTGACTCGCTTGAGGGCGCCACTGGTCGCATGCTGGGCGATGGGCGTTTAGCCCGACTAGCGAGGTTCACACCGAGTAATCACCCGGTAGGAGGCTGCGACGGTCGATGAACGGGGGATAGGTTGCGCCGAGCGGTGACGACCTGGTTACGCCAGAACGAAGTTCAGGAGGGGCGAATGAGCCGTCTGTCGAGCACCTACGACCTAGGCCTGGAGACCGGCGCGGAACTGAGCAGGGCATCAGTTCCCACGCAGCGCGGGCAGGAACCGCATCGCGTCACGGCCGAGCAGGTGGACCGGGCTCGCCTGGCGGTCGCGCGGTCGGCGATGGGTGCCGAGGACTGTCGGGTGTTGCTGGACATGTTGGGGCTGATCGATGGCGAGGACGGCGTCCCGCCAGTGCGTCGGTGACATCGTCGGGCTAGTGGTGACGTTGTCGGGCGGCTTTGCGCACCGGGCGGGTGGCCCGCAGTGCAGCCGCCCGCCCACCCGGTGTGCAACCGGCACGGCGATGTCCTATGCTGAGCGTGCTCACGACGGGCCACCGGCGCGGGCAGGTCTGGACGACCAAGTCCCCATCGTCTAGCGGCCTAGGACTCCGCCCTTTCAAGGCGGCAGCGCGGGTTCGAATCCCGTTGGGGGCACGAAGGCTAGGCCCAGTGGCGCAGTTGGTTAGCGCGTCGCCCTGTCACGGCGAAGGTCGCGGGTTCGAGTCCCGTCTGGGTCGCTCAACTACACAGCGGGCTGTGTGTGTCCCGCACGGCCAGGTAGCTCAGTTGGTACGAGCGTCCGACTGAAAATCGGAAGGTCGACGGTTCGACCCCGTCCCTGGCCACCATGTTTGACAAGCGGAAGCGGTCACTGACGACAACCTTTTATTGATCTTTGTCCAACTGGTTGTCCGATTCCCCTGCTTCCACTCGCCCTCGCGGGAGGCCCGCGCCAGGTGCGGTGTTCGCGCCGTCGGCGTGGGTGGTCCGCTGGCGCCGATGGACGGCCGAGAGGTTGGTGGACTATAATTCTGGTCCATGAGTAGGATACCGTTGTCCGAAGCGAAGGCTAGGCTCTCCGAGATCGCTGACGAGGTCGGGCGCACCCACGAGCGCGTCCACATCACCCGCAACGGTCGTGAATACGTCGTCCTGCTCGCCGCCGAGGATCTCGAGTCACTCGAGGCGACCCTGGAGTTGCTCGCCGACACGCAGGCCCAGGAGCGCATCCGCTGCTCGGAGGCCGACTTCGCTCGAGGTGACGTGCTCGACGAGCAGCGGGTGCGAGCTCTGATCGACGAGCGACACCGGACCCAAGCCGAGTGACCTACCGGGTACAAGTGGCCCGCACTGCGGCACACCAACTCACCGAACGACTACCGGAGGCCGTCGCCGCAGCCTGCGTGGAGTTCCTCTATGGACCACTGGCGCAGAACCCGCGTCGGGTGGGAGCTCCGCTGCGTAAGCCCTTCGAAGGCTACTGGCGCGCTCGGCGCGGGGAGTACCGAGTCCGGTACGCCATCGATGACAACACCCAGACCGTCCAAGTCCTGGACATCAGCCACCGGCGGGATGCCTACCGTTGATCGCGAAGCCTACGGCCGGTTTCGCCAGCTGAGCAGCGGATGCCGATGTCCGTGTGTACATTCCCTCTGCGAAGCAACCGGGGCACAGCGGGAGATTCGCCACCATGCGAGGTCGAGGCTGAACCCTACTGGGACCTCTCGGGCGACCCCGATAACGCGCTGTATGTTCACCGCATGGTCGTTGAAGACGGTGCCCGGGGAGGTGAGCTGGGATCGGCGCTGCTCGACTGGGCCGCCCGGAGCGCCAGACGGGCGGGCAGATCCTGGCTCAGGCTCGATGCGTGGAAATCGAACCCCGCGCTACACCGGTACTATCTCGGTAGGGGATTCACTCTCGTGCGGATTGACGACGATCCCGCTGACCCGTCCGGGGCATGCTTCCAGCGGCCCGTGGCATCGGCTCGTTCTACCGCCTGATGCGGCGGGTTGGGGTGAGTCAGCACCAGATCGCGAAGTTGACTGGTCAGTCCGAGTCGGAGGTGAGCGAGATCATCCTCAAGGGTCGTCAGGTGCTGAACGTGCGGGTGCTCGAGCGCATCGCTGACGGGCTTGGAATACCTCGGGCGCGGTTGGGCGTGAGTTACGGTGGAGGGGCGCCGGACGCACCGTCCGTCGAGGAGGAGGTGGATGAGGACATGAAACGCCGCATCCTGCTCGCCCAGCGTGGCGGTGGCCCTGAGCCCCCTGAGCCAGGGAACACAAGCCCTGGCGGAGCCCATCCAGCTGCCTCTGCCCACCGGGTGGGTGCTGCCCTCGCGGCTGGGCATGTCCCATGTGCATACCGTACGGGCGGTCACTGATCGGTTGCGTAGTGTGGCCCGTTACCAGGGCGGGCAGGGCGATGTGTTCGGTGCCGCCGCGACGCTCTACACCCGGTGGATGGGTGTACCCGCGCCAGAGGACGTCAAAGCGCGGCTGGCCGCCGCGCTGGCTGAGCTGCACACCGAGGCGGGCTATTATTGTTATGGCTCTGGTGTGGACGGTGGGGGGTACTTCACTCGCGGCTTGGGGTTGGCTGATGTGGCCGGGGACGCCTGCGGGATCGCTAACGCCGCGTGGCACGCTGGGTTGGTGCTGGTCCGCAAGGGGTACCCCAACGACGCGCTGAAGCAATTCCAGCTCGGGCAGTTCCGGCTCCGAGGGGCCGTACCTGGCAAGTCCACATCGGGGACCGACGACCCCCGAGTACCGACTCTGACCGCGCGGCTGAACCTGAATTCTGCGACCGCCTACGCCATTATGGGTGGTCGCGATGAGGCCACCCGCCATCTCGCAGCAGCGAACGTTGAGCAGGCGCCTCGCGATGCGTACGAGCAGGCAAGCGTCAATCTTGGGGCCGCGAGGATTCACCTCGACCTGGGTCAGCTCGACGCCGCCGAGCGGTCCGCCGACAGTGCGGTACGCACCTACAGCGAAGGCCACTACTACCGGGGCCACACTATGGTGGAGCTTGTCCTTGCCGAGGTGCGTGTGCGGACCGGGGAGCCTCAGGGGTTGACGCTGGCCCACGCGGCCATCGGGAAGGTGAAGACCTTGCAGTCTGTCGCTGTTCGACGGGAACTGTTAGTGCCGCTGGCCACCGCGTTGGAAGCCCGGCCCGGTGCCGATACCCAGGAGCTAGCCAGAACGGCTCGACAGCTTGCTGTGACCCGGATTTAAACTGTTTTCGGCGTTGTGGTGGGTACCTCGCCCGGCGGCGGTCATGGGGGGCGGCACCGCCGGACGAGGCGAATAGGGGTGAGGTGGGTGGAGCGCCCCTTTAAAGGTGTCGAGGGCTCGGATCACTCGTTGCGCCGATCACGCTGTCGCACTTTGCGAAACCCGGAGAGTCACGCGCCGCTCATTGGAACATCATCGTCGCTTGGGGAGCCCAGGGACGGATCCGCCCCGGTCTCGGGAGTGGCTTACGATCACCGGTCACCTCCGACCTGCGGTTCACTGTGTCCAGCAGGCCATCTATGCCCCCTGGATCATTGCTATCTAGGGGGCATAGAGTTTGGCTTGTGGTCACGGAGATGAGGTTACGGGACGTCGAGTCCGCTCTGCTCAAACGAGGTTGCAAGATCCTGTCCGACAAGGGCCCCTGCACCGAGTAGGGATGCCCCTGCGGCGC
>JBOHFI010000102.1:0-7704 GCA_050699595.1 Pseudonocardiaceae bacterium
AAGCTGAGGCTGCGAGGCGGGCTGTCCGGGACGCTGAGCAAGCCCAGCGCGACGCCGCGGCTCGGCAACGCGCCGCGGCCCGTCACCTCAAGGAATCCGGCCTGAGCGGCGCTGACATCGCCGCCGTACTCAAAGTGTCTACCCAGCGAGTCTCCCAGTTAGTGAACTCGTGACCGTCGTCTAACTCTAACGGGTAGGGCCCTGTGGGCTGCCCGCTTGACAAGACAGCCCGAGTCGTCTCTATTTCCGGCTCATTCGCGTTCGTTCGCGGGTATCCGCCAGCTGTCGTGAGCACGCTCCGGCGCAGCTCACGGACGGTGCCAGCCAACAGACGTGCCGCATCGATCAGCAGCGGGGTGAACCGCTGCACCCAGCGATAGACGGTCACGTGGCCGATGGTGATGCCGCTCAGCAACCAGTTCTGCCACGTCCCGGTAGGACAAGCTGTAGCGCAAGTACCAGCGCACCGCCAGCACAATGACCTCACGGGGAAGCTGGATCCGGGTGGAGGGACACGGCAGCGTGGGGGCAGGTAGAAATCCGGCCTGTCTCTTGCCGAGGTGGCTCAGGTTCTCGACGGGGACCGGGCTGACTCTCGTGACCTGATCACGCCATAGCTTGCGCGGCCGACGAGCAGATCGTTGTGGCGAGTCGACTCCGTCGCAGGTGATGAGGTGTTCGCTGCGGTCTCGACAGTGCTTGCGAGCCGGCGGATGGGTCCTCTGCGGTTACGTGAGTTTGCTGAGGAGTTCCGCGTCGATGCCCGCTTGGCGGAGGATGTCGGCCTGGGTGCCTTGCCGCAGTGGGTCCCGATTCAATGGGACGATCACGGTGCGGAACCCGTTGCGGAGCTTGCAGTGACTTCCTCGGGTATGCACGACGGTGAAACCGGCTCTCTCCAAGATTTTGATCATCTCTTTGCTGGACAGGCGAGGTGTACGAGAGCTCACGCCGCGCCGACCGTGACGTCAAACGAGGTGACGACCGGATGGGCAGACTGGTCCGGAATGGGCGCGTCTTCCAAGTAGAGTTCGACGGCCTCACGCAGCATCATCAGAGCCTCCTCCACCGTGTCCCCTTCGCTGGTGACGTCGAGTTCTACGCACCGTGCGACGTAGCCACCGTCTTCAGGGGTGAGGCTTGCGGTCAACGTGATCGTCTGGGCCATGTCCTCAGTATCGCTCATTGGTCGAGCAAACGGGACACCCGGTCGACACCCACCCGGGCCAGCTTGTGGGTGCCGAAGACGAGGAACCTCACTGCCCGACGGCGAGTGGCAGCCCGCGCTCCTGGACCGCAACCGCTGCGTACTCATGGACAGCCATGATGTCCGCATTTTCAAGATCAGGGAAGTTCTTAAGGATCTCCGCCTCAGCACGCCCCGCAGCGAGCTGACCGAGCACGGTGCTCACCGGGATAAGCAGGTCACGGATGCAGGGCAGCCCGCCCATCTTCGCGTGATCGATGCTGATCCGTTCGAACGCCATGACCGCCACCTCCTCCGGCCATCATAGGTTGATCCACGTGACGGTAACCCCCAACCCTCCGCCTGGTGTGTCCTGATCGCGGCTCCGCACCACGCCCGAGTCGTCTCCATTTCCGCCTCATTCGCGTTCGTTCGCAGGAGTCCGCCAGCCACCGCGAGGCTGCTCCGGTGCACGTCATGGACGGTGCTGACTGGACGCGGACGCACCACCGGAGTCCTGAAAATCGGCAACGTCGACGGTTCTACCCCGTCCCTGGCCACCACACCGCAGGTAGAGCGATTATGACAGTGCGACCGCCAAGATCATTCCCCACAATATCCCCACCTTTGGCGCGACTCACTGTGCGCCCACTGGGGTCTCTCGGCTGGTGGCCTCAGCGATCAGAGCCGCCGCATCAGGTTTACCGATGATCTCCAACACTCGTGTCGCGTCCTCCGAGGCGATCTTGCGCCCGAGGTGGTAGTCCTGCGTCACCGATACCTGGGCCTGCCCAAGCTGGTCGGCGATCTTGCGGGCCGTCACCCCGGCGTCGTCGAGGAGTGTGGCGGCCGTCTTGCGGAACACGTGTGAGGTCACCCAGGGGTAGCCGATCCGTTGGAACACGTCGCGGAGGTCGGCTTGGGTGTTGCTCGGGTCCCGCAGCAGGCCTGTGGGTGAGGTGAACACCACACCCCACTCGTTGAGTATCGCCCGCCGCTGACGGCACCGCAGCATGTCCACCGCCCACGACGGCAAGCGCAGTTTCCGGTACCCAGCAGGACTCTTCGGTTTGGTCTTAAGCCGGAGCCCCTGTCCCTTCACCCGGATGACGGTGCCGCAGATCTCGACCGTGCCAGCGTCGAGGTCCAGCGCGTCCCAGGTGAAGTCACATCCATAGCGCTACCCCGCGTGGTACCACTTTCCGGTGGCGTTGAGATAGAGCTCAACAAACGATGTTTAATCCTGGCTGGATTCAATGGTGCCGGTAAGTCG
The DNA here is from genome assembly GCA_050699595.1 of Pseudonocardiaceae bacterium. Taxonomy (GTDB): domain Bacteria; phylum Actinomycetota; class Actinomycetes; order Mycobacteriales; family Pseudonocardiaceae. The sequence goes on from JBOHFI010000102.1 coordinate 2,460, forward strand.
ATGACACTGCGGACACTCGCTGGGTTCCTGAAGGACGAATGCAGTCTAGTCCGATTGCATGAGACACGTGAACAGGTTCGATCCGTTCTCCATTCGCGGTCTGATGTCGAACAGATGGAAGCCGAAGTCGGCCCAATGTCAATTGACAAGGAAATGTGCAAGTCGCTCGGTCGAGTCGTGGGACGCGATTATGGGACAGTCGAGTGGTATGGCCTGGAGCTGGAGCCCACGTACGAAGGATTCCCTGGATGGCCGACTTCTGGCAACCAGTTTCTTATACCGCACTTCCGGGTTGGTCACGACGGCGCCGGTTATGGCTCGTTGCATATGGGTCTGGGCGAGTTCTCAGTGCATCTGCTTTTTTGGATCTTGTGGCAGTTTCGCGACTCACCGGGTAAAATCATCCTGCTCGATGAGTCGGATGCGTATCTCCCACCCGGCACACGGATGCGGTTCTTGGTGTTAATCCTAACGCTAGCGCGCAAGTACGAGCGGCAGTTGGTGATGACATCGCACTCAGAGGCTCTAATCAGTGCCGCTGACGAGCATGGCGCCCTTGTAGTCTTGAGTCGACAAGGAGGGATTGCTCACCGTTATCATTCCTCCGAGCGCGGATTCGCAATTGTCAAGGAGCTAATTGCCCCGACATCCGTGGATCTGATATTATTTTGCGAGGACGAATCGGCGGCCGTGCTTGTCCAAGCGTTACTAAATAAACACTCCCCGGATTTTTTGGAGGCGGTCGCAGTGATTTGGAAGGACGGCGACGGATACCTTCGAAAGCTCGCGCAACATCTGCCGCGCACCGACGCCAGCCCAGTTCGATTCACCTTGGTCTTCGATGGAGACCAACGTCCCGCAGGCGTTGACGTGCCAGAAAATCAGTTACACAGATGGCCAGTTGCGGACACGGCGAGGAATTATGACACGTTGGCGTGGCTTCCCGCAACGATGAGGTGGCATGGGCAAGGATGTTGCCAGTGATGCTCTCCCTGTTCGCAGCGCTCGACACGGTAGAGCTGCGGAAGGCGCGCAGAGCATTCTACACCCCAGATTTGGTCGCCCGCTAAATCACCTGCGGACTCCGCCGCATCCACAAACGGTCGCCCGCCCGGTATTGCCTTAACTCAGAAGTATGGCTCACAAACACCCACTGTGGCAACTATCAGGTTCGGCCATGACCCTGATTATTCCTTCAGTCACCCAGGAAAGATGATCACCATTCTTCTCTCGCCGATACAGGAACCTCTTAACCCCTGATCACCTTAGGTCGTCACTCGCTTTGGCCGCCGGGATCGAACAGTGTCAGCGGCACCCATGCTGGCGTGCAGTGGGTTCCGGCCCCGGGTGATCGTCCTCGAGGTGTCCGTCGTTCCTGCGTTCCTGCCGGCCGCCTGACCTCCGCTGGCTACGGTTTGGGCACTGCTGGCGGTGCTGGTACTTACATGATTCTACCGTGATGTCGTGGAGCAGCTCGCCGAGCGGGACATCGAAGTAGATCACCTCACCGTGTACCGTTACATGCCACCGCAACCACCCGTGTCGGGTCTGTTGCGTAGGCGGGAAGCAGACGAGATTCTCCGCTGTGCAGCCTCGATCAGATGGTGCACGCGAGTTCGGTGAAGATCGATGAAGAACCGGCGGGTGGCCGCCAGATCCCGCTTCTGGGCGACCAGCACGTCGATGACCTGGCCGTACTGGTCGATCGCCCGATACAGATACACCCACTGCTCGGCGACTGTGACATACGTTTCGTCGACGAACCAGCGATCTCTCGAGACATGCCGACAGGGGCGTGCCGCATCGATCAGCAGCGAGGTGAACCGCCGCACCCACCGAGAGATCGTCACATGATCCACCTCGATGCCACGCTCGGCCAGCAGCTCTTCCACGTCTCGGTAGGACAGTGCGTAGCGCAACTACCAGCGCACCGCCACCGTGATCACATCCGGCGGAAAGCGGAAACCGGCGAGCCAGACCTTGGCGCGGGTACTCGAGCAGGGCGAGGACGCATCAGCCCAGCCTGCCAGCTCGCGATGATCCGCCGACGCAACAGACCCCATCAGGGAGCTTGCTCCCTGAACTCACGCACGGCGTCGGCGATGGCGTCCACCTCCAGCACGTCGATCATCAGCCCGACCTGCTGTTCCCATACTTCGGTGGGGATTGCGGCACGCGGCTCGTCTTCGAGGATGTGGTACACGGTGAGGCCCAACTGGACCCCGGCCAACGGTCCTGCCCAGCTCGGATCGCCGAGCACCACCGTCTCGGCGGCGATCCCGGCGCTCTCGGCATCCGGGGCGCCGAGCAGGACGACCAGCGCGTCCGCGCCGTGCTGATCGGCCAGGCGCTTGATCGTCTCCTGGGTGGACAGGTCCATGGCTCCGGCGGCCGTTCAAACGAAGCATTCGGTGGCGACGTAGGCCACCGGGGCACCCGCCGCCTGGGCGCAGACCGCAATCGCCGTCCCCGAAACCCCGTCCCGTTCCCCGATCGCGATGACCTGCTTGCCGTCAAACATTTATTCCTCCTTGACGGGTAACTTTGCGGATAACTTGGCTAACGCCGTGGTCAGCCACGTATTCACCTGCTCTATGGTGAGGTGGGGCTCAGAAATGCGGGCCACCTCCTGGCCGTCGTGGAGCAGCAGGATGGTGGGGAGACCGCGCACCTGCAGTGACATGCACAGCCGCCGCGCCTTACTGGCATCCAGCTTGACCACAGTCAGGTCTGGGTTCCCCTTCGCGATGGTCTCCATGTGTGGCCCCAGCGCTACACACGGGCGGCAGCTTTCGGCCCAGACGTCGATGAGCACCACCCCTGACCCGACGAGCTGGTCGAAGTTGTCTTTCGTCGCCTCCACCACAGCCATGTGTCAGCCTCCGTTGCGTTCCAGCAGGATGCTCATGCCGTCGGACCGTTGGCTCATCCGCCCGAGGAACAGGCTGCCCTTCGCGAGCAGCAGCACCCGGTCGGCCGGTCCCGTCGTCAGCCGGTTCAGGGCATGGGGCAGGTAACACACCGCTGACGCGATATGCCCCTGGGTGGGTGCGTAACCCGGCATGCCACGCTCCGCGACAAACGGTTTCATGCCGTCACGGGCTATTTCCTTGCGGCGGACGGCCAGCGCCGCGATCGTGCGGTAGTTGCGCGCCGCGACGTCTCCCGAACCCTGCGGCTCGGTAATCTCCGGATTGTGCAGTTCGGTGGCGTAGTCGTCGACCTCGACCATCCGCGCGCCGATCGCCTCCAGCGGCCGCACGGCCAGGTCGTGCAAGATCTGCTCACCAGAACCGCCCGAGGACACCCGGTGGCGCCCTACGGCGTCGAGCCGGATTCGAGGTGAGACTCCGTCGTCGGCGGTCACCAGAATCGCGGCGCCGCCGAGCACGTCTTCCAGCACGGGCAGACCGTGGCGCAGGTGACCCTCGAATTTCATGCCGAGTTTGGGGAGTGAACCTCCGGCGACCACCACGACCTGCTCGACCACTGCTGCCACCACGAGGCTGGCCGCGATCACCAGCGCGGGAATCGGCGCCGCGCAGAAATTTTTGACGTCCGCACCGGAGGACTCGCTCAAGCCGGCGACCGAGGCGATCGTCTTGCCCATGTTGCCCCCGCCGCGCTGGTAGCGGTCGCCGACGGCCTCCTCAGAGCAGGAGATCGTGTAGCCGATCGCCGTTGGATCAAGACCGTGGTCGTGCAGCAGGCGCAGCAGCGCCAGCGTGCCGGTGGCCTTGCAGGCCAGATTCTCCAGCAGCACGTGCGCGGCCAGCGACTCGTCCTCGGCGTGCGCCCCGCGTAGTGCGCCGGCGAGGTGCTCGGGCGCCAGGTGGAGCGGCAGGGCGCCGTTGTCCACGGCGGCGGCGACGTCCCCGGTCGCCGCAGCGATCCGTGCCAGGTCCAGGCGCGCAGCCAGGGGGTGCTCAGCCAATCGTTTGGCGGCCCGCTCGGCGATCTCCGGGGTGAGCATCAGCAAGTCGAACTCATCGACCGCGGCCATCAACCCGAGGAACTCCTCCTCCGGCATCAGTTCGCCGAACGGCGCGAAGCGGTCCGCGCCCGACAAGCCAGCCCCCACCCACGGACGGGACGGCAGCTCGCGAGGGTGGCAGGCGCCCAGGAACGCCTGGTGCGGCGGGTAGTTGACGGCATCGTCGAAAGTGCGCAGGTTGGCCAGGAACTCGGCCGTCATTTCGGTTTCGCCGGCGAGGGTTCGCATCGGCTTGGAGCCGTGCCGGGCTAAGCCCGGGGTGTGGGCGAGTATCAGGCTTGCGGCGCGGACCACAGCTGCTTCAGGCATGGGTCTCCTCCGCGGCACCGACTTCGAAGATCATGGGGCGTTCGACCGCGGTCGCGACCGCGTCCAGTGCCCGTTGCACCAGGCGCCGCCGCCAGGCCCGCTCGGCCGGTGGCGGCAGGTTCGGATCGCCCGACGGGTAGGGGATGCCACGACCCGGCACGATCCGCGGCGCGCCGACCTGCTCAGCGATCGTCACGAGGTTGGTGATCAGAGCCGTGGGAATACCAGCCCGCTCCAGCTCCTTGGCAAGCACTGACCCGCAGCGCGTCCCGGTGCCTCAAGTGGCGGTCAGGATCGCCGCCTGCACGCCTGCCTTGCGAAGCTCCGCCGCCCACTCGACGCCGAAACGCCGCGTGATGGTCACCTGCGTGCCATTGCCTACCGTGACCAGAAATTCGTTGTGCAGCCGGCCGATCGTGCCCTCGCGCTCTAGGGTGCGGGCGGTATCGAGAGGCAGGATCCGGTTGGGGTCGGCATTGGCGGCGGTGGTGGCGAAGCCGCCGTCCACACATTCCCACTCACCCGACGCGAGCGAATCCATGCCCTCGATCGGGTAGCGCAACCAGCGGGTGGCGCGGGCCGCCTCGAGCCGGTCTGGGTTGCCGGCCGGCACCACGGCACCCTCGGTGGCCAACGCGATGGTCGCGCCGGCCACCTCGTCGACCGGTGCCGCCGGGGCGACCACGTCGAATCCACCGAAGGGAATCTCGGTGCTCTCCCGGTCACCGGCCAGCCGGCGCAGCACAAGTTCGACCGCCCGCGCCGCGGCGCGCCGCTCGACCAGCCGGCCGATCCGGGCGGCCCGCGCGACCCGGCCGTCCGCCACCGTCAGCGTCGCGCCGGTGGCCAGCTTCGCGATGGCGGCGGCGACCGTCTGCAATGTCGGCCGCATCTGTCGGCTGGTAGCACCCGCGGCCACGACCGGTGCGGCACCCGCGTCCG
>JBOHFI010000103.1:0-7669 GCA_050699595.1 Pseudonocardiaceae bacterium
CCGCCGCGGCGGGCCGACCAGAACGACGGCACCTGGTGGATCCTGTCCGGGAATCGTCGTGACGTGCCGCAGCGGTGATTCGCCACCCGACGCGGTAGCCGGATCGCCGGCTCCGCCGACGAGCAGCCGCTGCAGCAAGGCCTGCCCACGCCCGTCACCGCGCTGCATCACCTCCCCGCTCCGGGACCTCACTCCGGGACGGTGTCAGGGGATTATCGCGCCGGTGTCCGGGTCGAGCAGTATGGGTGTGGTGTGCGGTGCGGTGGTGAAGTCGAACATTCCGTCTGGACGCGATAGCGATGGGGCGGACTCGTCGTAGGAACCGTCGCCGATCCGGCCGAGTGACCAGTTGTCCTCGATGAACCGCAGTACTGAGGCCTGAGCGCTCAGGCCGTGATCCACATAGTTGACCCTGCTATAGGGGGAGATGACCAGTAGTGGCAGCCTCGGGCCGTAGCCGCAACGATCCAGGTACCCATGTGAGGCCGGTGCGGTGTTGCACGGTGCGGAGTCCCGCGCCGGATCGTTCGATCCATTGACCAGCGGCGGCATCACGTGGTCATACCATCCGTCCGAATCGTCGTAGGTGAGGAAGATCGCCGTCGACGGCCACTGCGGGGACCGCTGAATCTTGTTGATCTCATCGACCAGGAAGCGCTGCTCGTCTATCGGGGTGGAGTTGCCCCCGTGCGCGTTCCGCGACGCCGGCGGTTTCAGGTAGGTGACCGACGGCAGGTTCCCGGCGGCGAGCGCGGCGTCGAAGTCGGTCAGGTCGTAGTTGTGGTTCGCCTGGTCGGTGCTACCGATCGCGGTCACCGACGAGGGTGGGAGGTGTTGTGGGTTCATCGTCGAGGCGAAGTACTGGAACGGGTCGTGGTGCGGCACGTAGTCCCGCACCATGTTGCCGCCGACGTTGGGGTGACTCGCCCCGCACACCGCCTTGCCCGAGGCGTCACGACTGGTCGGCTTGAATCCGCCATGGAACCAACCCCAGGTCAGTCGCTGGTTGTTGAGCAGGTCTCCGATGGTGCGCCCGGTGAAGTCGGCCAGCGTGTCGGAGGTGGTCCGATCGACGTCGGAGCACTCGTCCAGCAGCGGATCCGGATCAAAGATCATGGTGCCCACCCCGTTGGCATCCGGGCTCGCCGAGCTGTTCAGATCGGTGGTCGGCTTGCCGGTCTTCGCGTCGTACATCCGGATGCCGTGGGTGTTGCCGGCGACCAGGTTGAGCGCTCCCGGCGAGGACGGCCCGTAGTTAGCGGCGAAGTAGTCGTCGCTCATCGCGAAGTGCTGGGCGTAGTTCCACAGCGCGGTGACCGTGTTGCCGTCGTAGTAGTCCAGGTCGATCCCCGGCTCGCCGAACAGGACCGGCTGGCCGGTGCAGGTGGCCACCTCGGTGTTCTGCACGAACTTGTCGACCGCGCCGTTGTTGTAGGAAAGTTGTTCTTTGTCGTAGTTGTGCAACTGGTCACAGGTCAGTGCCTGGTCGTGGGTCAGCCGCTTCGGGTTGTGCAGGTTGGGGTTGTGGGTCAGCAGCTCGGGGGTCAAGCCATTGACCTCAGGGGTGCCCGGCGTCGCCGTGAACGGTGTGCCGTCGGTATTCGCGGCGTGAGGATAGGTACCGAAGTAGTGGTCGAAGGAGATGTTCTCGTCGAACAGCACGACCACGTGCTTGATAGGCGTCGCGGTCTTCGCCTCGGCCGCGGCGATGGGGGGCGAACCGGTCGGTGGCCCGCTTGCGGCCGGACCGCCCGCCGAAGGACCGGACCCGTGGCGCGTGAACACGACCAGGCCCACGACGAGCAGCACGACAACCACCGCGGCGACACCGAGGATCACACCCCGGCGCGACCCGGCTTTCGGTCCGGTCACTCAGTACCCCCCGTTGTGAGCCGTGGCCGCCGCCGGCGGCTGGTCCAGCATGTGTCGTCCCCAGTAGGACCGGATGTCTCGAACGCCGGGGAGCACGAAGAAGTAGCCTCCACCGTTCGGCTCAATGTAGTCGACGAGGGGCTCGTTGATCAACCGTGTCTGTACCGCCTCGAACTGGGCGGCCAGATCACGCTGGTAGCTGATGAACAGCAGGCCCATGTCGAGATTGCCGGCACCGTCGACACCCGCGTCGTAGTTATAGGGCCTGCGTAGCAGCAGGCTGGCAGTCGTGGCCGGGGTTCGCGGGTTGGCCCGGCGGATGTGGCTGGTCAGCGGGATGGACGTGCCGAGCGGATCCAGCACGTAGTGGGGGATGTCGTGCTCGGTGCCGCCGTCCAGCGGCGCCCCGGTGTCCCGGCGCCGACCGACCATGTTCTCCTGCTCCAGGACCGACACCCGGTCCCAGAACTCGACCAGCATGCGGATCCGGCGCACCACCTGGAACGTTCCACCGGCGGTCCACGGCTGGCCCGGTAGCCCGGCGTTCCGGTCCACCCAGACCACCCGGTCCATCAGCGCGCCGTCGGTGATGTCCGGGTTCGCGGTGCCGTCCTTGAACCCCATCAGGTTGCGCGGTGTCCCCGCCGGCCGGGGCGGGGAGATGAACCCGTCGGACCGCCAGCGGATCTGCATCCCGCCTCTGGTCTGTCGAGCCAGCTCGCGCAGCGCGTAGGCCACCGTGTCCGGTGACTCCGCGCAGATCTGCACGCTCAGGTCACCGTGACAGCGCGCCGGGTCGAGGCGGTCGTTGGGGAAGGTCCGCATCGGGATCAGTCCGCGTGGCCGCAGGGCCGCCAGCCCGTACCGGCCGTCGAACAGCGACGCGCCGACTCCGACGGTGACCGTGAGCCGGTCTGGCGACGGGCTCGGTCCGAGGACCCCGGAGTCCACGGGTGGCCCGGCGATGTCGCGCACCACCGGGTCACCGCCGGCACACAGCGTCCGGGCTCGCGCGGTGAGCGTGCGCATCAGGTCGGTCAGCTCGGTGCGGTCCGCGGCGGTCACGTCGAAGGCCACCACGGCGGCGTTGCGCTGGGCCGCGGTGGTGACGCCGGCCTGCACCGGGCCGTGAAACGCGATCCGGTCCGGCTGCGGCCGCGCGGTGCGCGCCGGCGCGCCCAGCTCACTGACCGCGAGCCCGGTGGCCGCTCCGGCGGCGGCCATCCCGGCGCCGGTCAGCAGGCCGCGCCGGCTCACCCGTCCCGCGTCGTCGTCAGTCACGAAGTCCGCCTCGGCTCGCAGATCGCCGCGATCGGCGCCAACAGTTCGACGGCGTGACCCGTGTCAGCGTTGATCTGTTGCCGCCGCGCGTGATCCAGCGCCTGGACCGGCGTCCAGGCACCGTCGTGGTCGGTCGCGTCCAGGTCAGCGGCCAGCCGACGCAACGCGGGGTCGACCTGGGGCAGCGCTGGGTATCTGGTCACCAACAGCGGCACCAGCGGCTCGAGCGCCATCTGGGTGGCCCGCACCTGGGCGCGCGCGATGGCGAGGCTGGACCCGCTTCCCTGGTCTGAGCCGCCGGTCAGCTCGAATCGCTCGGTGTCCTCCAGAATCTCGTGCACCCGCCGGGTCAGGTCGAGTCCGTCCACGGGCAGCTCCGGAGCCTGGTCCCGCAGCCTGGTGACCGAGGCCGACAGCGCATCGGCCACCGGCACCAGCGCGGCCATCGGCTGGTCGTGCCACAGCCCGTACTCCAGCCTGCGGAACCCGGTGAAGCGCGAGTCGTGCACACCACCAGGCAGGCCGTCGGGGGTCCCGTCGATCGCGGCGTCCAGATCACCGAAAGCGCCGTATGCGGCGCCGAGACGCTGGTAGTCCAGCATCGCGGGCAACCATGCCCGGCGTGCCGCCGCGCGATCGCCCGACCGGACCGCGGTCTGGAGCGAGGCGACGTCGGCGACCAGCGGCGCCATGCCGGCCACCACCGATGCCTGAAAAGCCCGCACCGCAGCGATCAGATCAACGCGGGTCACCGGAATCACTCCCGCTGGCCCGGCCGGACCGGCGATACGCACGGTGGGACCGGTCACGGCACCCAACTCGTCGAACACACAGCGAAGCGCGTACCAACCGCCACCCAGACTGACCCGAACCGGCACAGTGGCGCCGGACCCGATTCCCTCGACGTCGATGAGTACCTTCCCGGTGGTCGCATCGATGAGCTGCGCGTCGGCGGCCACGCCGCCGGTGTTGTGCAGAATCAGCGTTTGTGCACCCGGCTCCCGGTCGGTCCAACCCTGCCCGCAGGCATTCTCGGCGACGACCAGGGTGGGCACCTCGCCCGCCTCATCCGTAGCCGACCAGCGGACCAGCGCGACCACGCCCAGCGTCACCGCCAGACCGATGACGAACGCAGCGCCCAGCCAACTCCACCGAGCGAGACGCACCCGCCACCCCCTCGTCGGCACGATTTATCAAGCCGTGGGGCTGGCCGCTAGCGTGCGCGATCCGGCAATCGGCGTGCCCGCCAGGTCTACCTGTTGCCCCTTCGGTGTCACGGTGAAATGCCATTGTTCCGCTGTGGGGCTGCCTGCCTGTACCCACCAGGTGTAGGCGGCTTCCACTTCATCCCAGAGATGACGGGGGCCCAGTTGGTTCACTTCGTGGGTGTCGGCGCCGGGTGTGTAGTCGACGCTCGCCCAGGATCGGGATGTCGGGTCGAGGAACCACACCGTGTACTCGCCGGAATCGTCGTCGGCGCGGCAGTGGCGGTATTCGCAGTCCGGCACCAGCAGGCCGATGGTCAACGCCGCATGATAAGCCCCGGTGACCCGGCCGGGATGGAGATCCGTGCGGGTCACCAAGGCCTGGTCCTCGTCGTACACGCACTCCCGGACCCACCTGAAAGGAATACGCTGCTCACGCAGCCACATGAACGCCACGTCGCCCACCAGGTGACCGCTCGCGGTGCCGTCCTGGTCCACAGCGAGTGACAGCAAGGCACCGTTGAGGTACGCGGTGCCCCACGGGGTGACCACCCGCCCGCCAGGCCGGGTCTGCGCCACCCACGCATACGGCACCCGCCCGACCGCTGCTGTCGACAGGACTCGGTCATAAGGGGCACGCGGCGGGTAGCCCTGCGCCCCGTCGCCGGTGACCACCGTGACGGCGCTGAACCCGTTGGCGGACAGCGCGGCGCGGGCCTGGGCGGCGATGCCGGGATCAACCTCGATCGTGGTCACGTGACCGGGTCCCAGTCGCTGTGCCAGCAGGGCGGCGTGGTAGCCGGTGCCGGTGCCGATCTCACAGACCGTCATCCCGGGTGCCACCTCAAGGGCGGCCAGCATCAACGCGACGACATTCGGCTGGCTGGCCGAACTGGAGACGCACTCTCCGATCAGTCCCGGCCCGACCGGATTCCCGTCATCAACCTGAGTGATCACAAACCGTTGGGGCGAATACGCCAGCCCCAACCACCGGCTCGGGTCATCAGCCCGACGCAACGGCACCAGGTCGCGGCGCCGCTCCTCCCACACCAGGTCCGGGATGAACGCGTGCCGGGGCACGGAGAGAAACGCTTCCCGCCACCCGGGATCCAGAAAACCACCAGTGGTGAGGTCATCAACCATCCGGCGCAGTAAAGGCGCCGGATCGCTCACTCTTCGCCCTCCTGCGGCTCGTCCGGCTCAGGCTCACTGTGCTTGCCCTGCGGATCTTCCGGTGACACCCACGTACCAGGCGGCACCTGACCGTCGCCTAGCCGTTTTCTCTCGTCGTCTTCTTCATTACTGGTTATAATGCTCGCCCACGGTCATCCCTCCTCGTCTTACGCGGCGGCGGCGGTCAGACGGTCGCGAAGCCCGGCGACACCAGCACTGGTGTGCATGGGCTCCAGCGCGGTATTCAGGACCCGTAGTTGGTCGTAAGCCCGGAGGGAGTGCAGCGCGGTGACCGCGTCGATGGCCTGATGGCCGAGGGTGACAGCGGTGTCGATGTCCCCAGCGATCGCGTGGGCCCCGGCCAGATCCGCCAGGTATCGCGCCCGGGGCCGGGCGTAGTCAGGGCCCAAGCCGTCCACGGCGCGGTGCAACAACGGCACCGCCCGCCCGGCGGCACGCGGATCACGCCCAGTCAGGGCCAGCTCGTAGTGGGCGACACCCTGGTGGGCGGAGATGACAGCGTCACTGAGATGCGCCCCCCCCCATGCTGGGCGGGCTTGCGGGTCGATTCTGCTGAACTGCGCGACAGCCTGACCCAGCGCCTGGTCACAGGCCGTCGCGTCGCCTTGGGCGGCGTGGGCGTGGGCCTGGATGCTCGCCATCAGGCTGGTGGTGGACGCGGAGACAGCGTGGGTTCCAGCCGGGGCGGCGTGTGCGAGGTGGATCAGGCGTAGCGCCTCATCGGGGCGGCCCAGGCGTACCGCCTGATCCGCCAGGTCCATCAGCAGGTAGCTGGTGAGGTCGCTGGCTTGGGGGTGCTCAGCGTCGCGGGTGATGTTCAGCCCGATCAGCCACAGCCGCCGGGCGGCGTCATCCTGCTTGACCTCGAAACTCATCCAACCCGCCTGGGTGGCCAGCCGCGCGGTGGCCAGGTACAGCTGGGGCCGCACCTCCTCGGTCATCTCGGCGTCCAGCAGCGGGAGCACCGAGCGCAGTTGCGACACGGCGAGGTCTCGAACCGGCCCCGCCCCGGTGGCGAAGTCCTGTCGGCTGAACTCGGCGGTAGCCTGTTCGATGGCCTCGACATCGGCCGGGCCGATGTGCCGGGTGCCGGTGGGCTCAGCGTCAGGCAGCAAGGCGGTCAGCCGGTCGATGTCCAGCCCGGTGGTCCCGGCGATGATGGTGAGCCCGGCCACGTGTTCCACGAAGTTTCTGCGGTACACCCCACTACCCTTCCGCCCGGTGGTCATCCTGTGCCCCACGGTAACCCCATGGGCGAAGCCCAGCCTGCCCGCGGGGATCGCGAGCCGGTTGGCGACTCTGATCGCGGTGGCGAGGTCGTGGAGGGGTCGTTTGCCGTTCTCGATGGCGGAGACCCGGGATTGCTCGAACCCGAGGTACTCCCCGAGCGAGTCCTGGCTCCAGTGCGCGTGGGCGCGGATCGCCAGGAACACCCGCCCGAAGTCCAGACCCTCCAGCGCGACCGCCAGGACCGACTCGTCGTAGAACCCCGGGGGCAGCACCAGCCGGGTTCCGGTGCGCCGGCACGGGTCGCACAGCTCGCCCGCCTCGCGGCCTCGGCGCAGCCGCGCCCCGCACTCCGCACACAGTGGTGCCGCCCCCAGGTTCGCCATCGGATCACCGTAGCAGCGGCACCCCGTATCACAATGAGTGCTCGCCGAGGCACTGCGCTCAGGTCATCGGTGAAGTCCTGACTCATCGGTCGTGGAAAATGACCGGGATCCACCCGGCCGCGGCTGCGGTGAGGGTCTGGTCAGGTGATGGTGTCGCGCACGATCGCGTAGTGGCCGGGTAGTTCTTGGAAGGCGACCAGCCGGTGGATGTCGTTGTCGGTGAGGTCGACAGCGTGTTCGGGGTGGCGACTGCAGGCGGGCCGGTCGATGCGCAGCTGAACCCGACGGTGCAGATAGGCGGTGGCCAGACGCAGCGATGTCGACGGCGCTTTCACAGTGCCATCGTCCTGTCTCGGCAAGGAGATGCCCATAGCTCGCCGACCGAGTGGACGGTCGGCGAGCTATGGGCATCTCCTTGCGCGCCGAGTTCGACAGGGGAGCTGCTCGGTCGGCAAGAGACTTTACTAAAAGTACCTATCAGTGGTGGGTCGCCGGGGGATCTTC
>JBOHFI010000104.1:0-6281 GCA_050699595.1 Pseudonocardiaceae bacterium
CTCGTAGTGCGCACACCGCTCCCGTCTAGATCGTTTCTGACCCTGGTAAGCCAGAAACTCTAGACAGGGGGCGGTGTGCGCCCTCGTTTGATCATGAAAAAACGCCCACAGGAACGTCAGTAGAGCCCAACACTTCCCCGAGAGTCTCACGACTGACCAGGCCATGAACCTGGAGGATGTCGACACCCAAGCGGTCGTCACGCGGAGTGCGCGACTCCCCATCGCCGCTCCTCGCGGCGGTCGATGCGGGATGATCGCGGTTTGTGTGCCGGAAACGACACGGGATGTCGCCGGCGGCACACGAACCACGGTCATGAGCGGGTCAGGATGAGAGAGCGTGCGATCAAGAAGCAACACGTGCGACAGTGTCTGGCGGAACCGGATGTCCACTACCAGGGCGGGAGGGACAGCAACATCTACCGGGCTCGCATCGAAGGCGGGATACTCAAAGTCATGGTCGCCCGTGATCGGAACACGGGCCAGGCGAAGCACGTCGTGACGGCAGCGTGGGAGGACGACGATGGCAACTAACACTGTAGTGTCGGTGAAGCTCGACCGTGACGCTGGAGCCGCGTACTTGCGCCTGAGCACGAACAGCGTCGCCCGCACCGTCGAGTTCAGCGAGGACATCTACGTCGACCTCGATGCGATGGGCGTTGTGGTCGGGGTCGAGTTACTCGATCTCATGACCCCGATCCCGATGGACGCCCTGACCTTGAAACACCATATCCACAACGACTCGATCCGCATCCTCACAGCTGCCATCGAGGGACAGGCCCCCACAGGCACGGCGTCCTCGGACGGTAACCGGCCTCTTCACGTACTCTTCAGGACCGTCACCCGCCGAAAACTAACCTCAACAAGCTGAACCGGCCATTCCGATCGGCGAGAGCCCCTACCGAGCGCTACAGCTGACCTGAGCCGGTGCAGATCTTGTTGCGCGTTCGGGCGACGAAGTGGAATGACCGGGCGGCGTCCTTGTCCCCGTGCTCGTTCTCGACTCCGGAGTTCACGTCCACAGCGAAAGGACGCACAGCTTCGATGGCATCAACTATGTTGTCCGGGTGAAGCCCTCCCGAGAGGATCACCGGCAAGCCCAGCGGAGCGAGCGCGTCAACTATCCTGCGGCTGAGTGACCAGTCGTGGGTTCGGCCGGTTCCACCGAGGCGATCCGCCGTCCGGGAGTCCAGGTGCACGGCGTGGCACGCATCCGCGACTTGCAGTGCCTCGCCGTGCACCTGGACTCCTCCCCCGTCACATGCACCGCTCGGGTGATTCGACGCCGACCATGCGATTGAGCGAACACCTCCCGGAGAGTCTCGTGACTGACCAGGCCGTGAACCTGGATGGTGTCGACACCCAACGTCTCCGCGAGCTCCACTATCTCCTCGACGTGCTCCAGATGGGTCACCAGCACGGTCGAGACATACGGCGGAGTCGCCGCGACGAGCTCGGCCGCCCGCTCGGGTGTGAGAGCGTCGTCGCTTCGATGGGTGACGCCGCTGATGAAGCCGACGGCGTCCGCGCCGGACGCGACCGCGATTGTCAGGTCGGCCGCCGAGCGAATGCCACAGATCTTGACTCGTGGGCCCGGGCCCATCGCGGTCTCAGCCACTCCCCGTCACTCCACGAGGTCGGCTGGCGGGTCTGCTGAGGGTAGGAGATCAGTGTGGGTCTCGTCCGACTGTGCCGCAGCGGCGGCGGCGAAGGCGTCGAGTGCGCTGGTGAACGCCGCGACGCAGTGGTGCAGGCCGGCCTCGGTCGTGTTCAGCGCCAGCTCCTCGCGCCCACCCAGTGTGAACTCGATGATGTCCTGCTCCGGAAAGACGTGGTATCTGATCTCGCAGCTGTCGTCCACCGCCACCCAGGCGCTGACCTGTACCGAAGCCATGTCCCTCAATCCTCCCCGTGCGCGTCGCCGAGTATCATCGCGACGCTATAGAGCTTCCGTACAGCAAGACAGTAAACTACGTACGCAAATTACGCAAGAGGGGGCATCCGATGAGTCAGCGCCAGATGAACACCGAGCGGGTGCAGGTCGCGGCGACGCTGCGCCGGATGCGCGAAAATGCCGGCCTGACCCGAGAGCAGGCCGCCGCTGTGCTCAACTGCACCACCTCGAAGATCGGCGATCTGGAGACCGGCCGGTCCGGCGCGAAACCCGTCGAGCTGGGCGCGCTGCTGGATCACTACGGCATCACCGGCGACGACCATGACGACCTGATCGAGTTCGCCCGCAAGTCGCAGACCCGCCGACCCCGGGGCGGTCACTGGATCACGATTCCCGGCAATCACCGCCGGTTCCTCGACCTGGAGCGCCAAGCCACCTCAGCGATCTTCTACTCAGGCGAGATCATCCACGGCATGCTCCAGACCGAGGGCTACGCTCAGGCGCTGCTGCGCTGGAACAATCTCCAACCGCCGGAGGTGCTGGAGCGCGTCCTGAAACTGCGACTGGCACGCAGCGCCGCATTGAGCCGTACCGACCGACCACCGCTGCGGTTGTGGTGCATCCTCGGCGAGGCCGCGCTGCGCTCCGGCGTCGGCGGTCCGGCCGTGATGCGCGAGCAGCTGGAGCACCTAGCCACCATGACGACACTGCAGGACAACCTGGTGGTCCAGGTGTTGCCCCTCGATTCGGGGGCGCACGCCTTCATGGGTCTCACCGTGACCCTCTACGACTTCCCGCCACCCGCACCGCGAATGCTGCACTTCGACGGTTATCAGCGCGGCGCCGTGGAAGACAGCGAAGCCGAAGTCCGTGACGCCGCGCATATAATGGATCTGCTCCGGGCGAAGGCCCTGGGCCACGAAGCGAGCGACGAATTCATCCGGGCCATCCTCAGGGAGCTGGAGGAAAGGTAACACCATGCCCCGCGTTATCGGCGAATGGTTCCTGCCGCAGCACTCGGACAACAACGCCACCTGCGTGCAAACCAAATTCACCAAAGACGCAGTTTACGTACGCAATAACCGACGCCCGGACGCGGGCACCGCAGTGTTCGACCACACTGAGTGGGCCGTGTTCGTCGCCGGCGTCAAGGACGGCGACTACGACCTGTAGTGCAGCTGGTCTTGCTCGGCCGCTGGCGGGCCTGAGGTCAGCACGCGGCGCGAGTCCGGGACCGGCAGCACTCTGGCCAACGTCAGCTCATCGACGGTGATCAGTGGCCCCGAGCACACCTGATCCAGCAACTCGACCTGCGCCGGCGCGAGATCGGTGAGCCGGCGCAGGACCGAGAGCAACTCACACAGCTCGACGGTGTCCTCACGCGACCACCGGCCCGCCACGATCAGATCCAGTGGGCTGGTGACCCGCCCGCCTGGCTCACGCTTGCGGTAGGCGAACCACTGCCGCAGCACCGGCTTGCCGCCCACGTCGTAGCGCCACACTGCTGCGGGCACCGGCCGAAACCGGCTGGCGCCGACGACCAGCACATCGTCGCTCTCGGTGTCCGGGTCGTCACTGGTGTGCTCGATGGTGGCCGGCATGCCCTCCGGGGTGTGCGGGATGCCGTCCAGGCTCATCGGCCGCTGGTCGGGCGGCAGCGAGACATCGTCTGGCGGGCGACCAGCTGCGGAATCGGCGCAGCGCTGCCCGTAGGTCGAGGCCCACACCACCGCACGGCCCAGCTCGACAGCCCTGGCGAAGACCTCGGCGTCCGCCGTGAGTGGGACTCTGACCCCCGGCGTCTCCAACTGCTCCGCGAACCGTGCCGTGTAGCCCGTATGGGACACCACGGCAGCGACATAACAGAGCAGATCGAGGCCGCTGACGTCGACGCCGAGGCGCTTCGACAACGCGCTGAGGAGTTTCGCGTCGCTGGTCGACTGCCCATCCGGGTGGTACACGGGCAACACCCGGCCGCCCCGGTTGTCGAAGCAGTGCTGATCCGGCAGTAAGCCACTCACAACGACCCCAGGGCCCGTGGCGATCACCTGCGAGTGTTGTTCCATGAGAAATAACTGCTCCGGATAGGTCGCTGCTCGCCAGAGATCCGGACGCGGGAAATCGATGACCCGGGGGTCAGCCACCAGCCACTTGCGGTCGAAGCTGCGGTGCAGCACCCGGCGAAGCGGTGGGTCGAGGTCGGTCTCATCTGCCAGGGCGCGGAGACGGTCGCCACCAGGCAGCGCGGCAAGCCGGCTCGCCATGGTGCGATCCCGGGTCGCCTTCAGTAG
The DNA here is from genome assembly GCA_050699595.1 of Pseudonocardiaceae bacterium. Lineage (GTDB taxonomy): Bacteria > Actinomycetota > Actinomycetes > Mycobacteriales > Pseudonocardiaceae. Next base: position 4,183 of record JBOHFI010000104.1, read on the forward strand.
CTCCGCTTGAACGGTCGGATCGGGCTCGGTCAGCAACCGACGCCACCGCTGCCGCAACACCTCCGGCCGTGGCGAGAAAACCCACGCCCGGTTCGCCTTGACACCCGGAACGCGCACCGGGAAGAGGTCGTCCAGCGCGGGGTGCTCGTCCCAGCTCGCCTCGCCGGCCGGGGTGAAGGGCGCCTCCCAGCCGTCGCGGACGTCCTGCCACACAGGATCGTCGAGCCCCAGCGTGCCGAGCGCGGCGAACTTCTCGGCCCGCTTGCCGTGCACAGCGGTGTAGTGGATGCGCGCCGGTTCGTCGGTGTCGTCCTCGGCGCGGACGAAGATGCCGACCGCGAGGGGATGCTGCACCTTCGGGAAGATCCGGGTCATCACGTCGGGCCGCATGCCCTCGGGGCTCAGGTCGATGATCCAGCCCTCGTCACAGATCCGGCGCAGGTACTTGCGCATCCCCTTGAACGCCGTGCCGCGCAGGTACGCGGCCGTGGTCACGAACGCCACCACCCCACGGCCCTCGCACTCGGGCTGTCGAACACCTTCCAGGTGGCCCAGCGCCAGAAGTATCAGGCCATGTTCTTGAGTTTTTTCTCGTTGCCCCCGTTGCCGGGGAGCCGGAAGTCGGACATCAGCGAGGCGTCCTCGTTTTTCCTGCGCCCGCCGTAAAACCCGCCCAGCTCCACCCACGAGCCGTCGCCTTTGGCATCCTGGCGGTAGGGCGGGTTGCCGATCACCACCGTGACCGGCAGCTCGGCCTTGATCCGATCAGCCCGGCGCGTCGAGTCGGCGATGGCCTTGAGGAAGCTGGCCAGCGGTGGCTGGTCACGAAAGGGGTCGTCGAGCGTGTTCGTGACGTGCAGCGGCATCCGGTCGGCCGTCGTCAGCTCGACCCCGCGATGCGCGAGCAGGTCGGTGAGCCGCAGCTCGCTCACCGCGTACGGCCCCATCTGCAGCTCGAACCCGACCAACCGGCCGGCCAGGGAACTGAGCACCTCACGGGCCCGCCGGTACCGTCCGCGAGCTCGACACGGTCGAACACGGTGTCGAGGATGCGCAGCAGGAAGGTGCCGGTACCAGCCGCCGGGTCGACGACGCGCACTCTGTCGGTGCCCAGGCCGCGGCTGAGGCCAAGCCGGGTGCGCAGCGCATCGTCGGTGAGGCGAACCATCGGCTCGACCAGCTCGACTGGTGTGTAGTAGACGCCGGATTCCTGCCGCAGCACCGGGTCGTACTCGGCGAGGAAGTGCTCATACAGGTAGAGGTAGGTGTCCCGCCGCCCGGAACGGACCCGTTCCCAGTCCACCGCGCCGATCACGCGCAGCAGCGTGTCGAGGGTGACCTTGAACGGTCCGACCTGCTCGGACGAACCGCCGAACTGATCGGTGAGGACCTGCAAGGCCCGGCCCATCAGGGTGTTCCCCGCGGCGATCAGATCACCGATCTCGTGATATCCCCGGTCCTCGAAAGCGATGCCCCGGCTGCGGGCGTACAGCAGGCCGAAGGTCACCGTCTGGGCGTAACCGTCGGCGAACTCACCATCGTCGGCGGTGGGGAACAGCAGCCGGCGCCAGTCGGCGGCCAGCCCGCTGAACAGCTGCTTGGTGCGGCCCGATCCCGCTTTCTCGCGAGCGAGCTGGTCGGCGACCTCGTCGCGAAGCAGCCGACACGCCGGGGCGACCGCCCGGACCAGCGCATCGACGTTACGGATCGGCGAGGGCGCCCACCCGAGGAAGGTGACGAGCATCTGCTCGAAATCTGGACCCGCCACTCGGAGGTCGCCGGGTCCCTCGGTCAGCGTGCCGTTAAGCTTGATGATCTCGCCCTTGCGAACGCCCGTCTCGTACCGTGCCCAGCACGTCCCGTCGGTGTAGATCAGGTTCGGCAGGTTCGACAGCCGCTCCCACTGGCGGCGGTGCCGGGTAGGCCACGCGGCGAGGTGCCCGGGTTGGGTCCTTTTCCGCGTGGCCCCCCTCCGAGTGAAGTAGGCCGCCGGCGAGGTGCCCGTGGTGCGGGTCCTTTTCCGTCGGCCCCTTCCCGAACGGTACGGGCGCCTTTCGGCGCATACCGCTCTCCAGTGGTCATTTCCGGTTGGTGGTTGT
>JBOHFI010000105.1:0-6176 GCA_050699595.1 Pseudonocardiaceae bacterium
CATAGCCCGAGACCGACTCGATCGCGCCGGCGGCGTCGAGGGCCTTGAGCCGTTCAACGTCATCGACCGGCATACTCACCGTGACTTTCACCGTCTTAGCCATACCGCGAGCCTACTCCGCCCATACTGCGACGTGCCCATCCGGCACGCCGTTCACTCTCGGTGCCGGAGCCGGAGCAGCACGAGCCACTCCCGTCTGGTCGTCGTCGTCAACCAGCCCTCCAGGTGCTCCGGGGCCTTGATCGTGTCTATCCGCTCCAGCAGACGCAGCCAGGTGTTCTGCACGGCGTCCTCAGCGTCGGCCGGCTGCAGCCGGAACGAGGCTACGGTGGACCGCACCAGGCGGCCGTACCGGTTGATCAGCTCCTCCCAAGCCAATGGCTGTTTGTCGTCGCCCGCGCGCGTCAGCGCTCGTGCTCGGCGCAGGTCGGCGCGCCGGCGGATGGTCGCCGACACGCGGTGTGCGAGGCCCTCGAATAACGCGACCTCTAGCTGTTCTGCGACCCACAGTGGTCGCTGGATGCGGGGCACGGCGTACAACTCGGCGATCAGCTCGCGTCGGCGAGGGTCGTGACGGGGGTAGGCGAGAACGATCAGGCGCAGGCAGGCTCCCGGGGCGAAGCCGAACATAGCGATGACCAGGACCAGACTCGGCCAGGAGTGGACAGCTCCCCACAGCTCAGCCATCAGGCGAACCGCCAAGCCAGGCTGGTGAACCGCGCATCACCGCAGGCTTCCTGGCCAAGCCCCCGAGCCTTAGTCGACCCTTGTCCGTCAGCTCGTAATACCGCCGGGGCGGACGCTTGTCGCGGATGGTGTTCGGGTCCTCCCACCCGTCGGTGAGCCAGCCCTCATCAAGCATTCGGGTCAGCATCGGGTACAGCACGCCCGACCGGACGCCGGACCGCGTGAACAGCTCGTAGCCCCAGTGCCGACCAGTGGGTTCGTCCAGGAGGGCCACCGCCACCTGGACCACAGTGTGCGTCTTCCCCATGAACCGAAGCCTACATAGATATTTAACGGGTGTGCACGCGGCTAGCGGGGGCTGGCGGACGAGCGTGATTAGTGGGCGAGGCTGGGCTGCGGCCTGCGCCGATCTCAGTCAAGGGGGACGCGGGCGTGCTCCTATTTCCGACCATATGCCGGTTGCGCGGGCTTCACGCTGTGGGAGCGCCCAGTTCAGCGGTGGCGACATCGGTCCACTGGTACGCCCGCTGATCGCGGTTGAGGTCGATCAGCGTCGCGCGGCGAACAGTGATCTCGGCCGAGGTGACCCGCCGCTCAGCCAATCGCTGGGCGATCGACGTGGCGGAGCCGGCCGCGTTGGAGTACGCCAGCGAGACATGTGGGCGGAAATCATCGGGGTTCTCGGGCACGTTGTCGGGCCCCCGCACGTCCGCGATCGCGGTCCGGATCGTGGCGCGCAAGCACGCAACCGGCTCGGCGGGCCGAACCGGCAGCATGAGGGCTTCGGGATCCACCTGCGCCGGGCCGAGTGTGATCGTGAATGGAGCCAGGTCGGCGCAGCGGTCGCGGGCCGCATCCACGATCGCCTCGACGTCGGCACGGTCCACCTCATCGGTGAAGCCGATGCCCTGCATGGTCAGGTGCAGCCAGCCCGCCGGAATCGGGTCGAGCGTGGGCAGCGCCTCCAGGATGGGGGCATAGTCGGCGGCCAACTGGTGCGCTGCGGGTTGGTCATCGAACGTCACATGCCAGGTGTAGAACGACCGGCCGACCCGCCAACCGGGCCGCCACCACCAATGATCCCGCATCACCTGCACGGTCTCCGTCATCGGCTCGCACTCTCAGCTGGTCAACTCGGCGACGGCAGCCTGCTCTCGGAAAACGGTGATGGCCTCCCGCATGGTGCACAGCAGCGGCTCGTCGCGCTGCTCACATGTCACCACCTGGGTGTGCACCTCGCCGAGACGCTGCATCAAGGGACGCACCCGGTACTCAGGACTGGTGTCCAGCACCGGGGCGAGCGCCTCGTACGCCCCGTCGAGCTGGGACAGCACCAAGTGCGCGCGGACCTGCTCGATTCTCGCCATGCGTTCACTGCCCGGGTTGCGCCACTCGATTGGTACTTGCTCGAAGACGGCCACCGCACTGTCTGCCTCCGCCAGCGCGTCGGTGGGCTGACCGAGCGCGAGATACACATCCGACCAGAACCCGCCTGCGCGATCCACTGAACAGGTGAACGGCCCGGCCAACTCGTCGCATGTTTGCTCCACGACCTCGGTAGCGTGACGAGCGCGGCCCAATGCAGTGCGGGCGTTGTCGACATGGCCGACCTTCGCCAAATCCAGCGCCTGGGCGCTGGCCAGAAACGCTTCGGCACTGCCCGTGGTGGCGTAGCGCAGCCCGTCCTCGGCGTAGCGAGCCGCGTCGAGGAAGCGGTTCTCCCAGAAAGCGGCGGTGTGCTGGGAGGCACGCACCCACGCCCGCAACCCGTGGTGACCAGCGTTATCGGCGCAGACCCACGCCGCACGAGCGTGTGCATCAGCGGCATCCGGCCGGCCGAGGTCAGTACTCATCCAGGCCAACAGTGTCAGCGCCCAGCCCGCCGCCATGTAGAGATCGCGACTCTGGTCGGGGCGCTGGCGGCCTGCGAGCAGTCCGAACGCTCGGTCACGGATAGTGCGCACCCTGGCGAACAACGGAAGGGTAGGCACCTTGAGATAGTTGCGCGCGGTCCATCGCAGGTCGCTATGCATCTGCTCCAGAGTGAGATCACCGATATTCGACGTTTCGGCCCACGCCAGAAAGCGCACTGACTCGTCAGCGGCAGAAACCAGCACCGCCTCCGCATCCCCGGTTGTTGCGGCGCTGGGGCGCAGCGCAGCGACAGCTGTTCGATTGGCCTGCACTGTGATGTCTGTGGCTTCCCACACGGCCAGCAGCGTCCCCTCGGCACTCAGCGAGGAGTCCAAGGCGGCAGCCACCGAACGGGAGGGCCAGCGCTGCCCGTGTTCGATGAGGTGAACGTAGCCGCGGGCGACGTGTGCAGCAGCCCCCAGCTCAGCCAGCGACAGACCCGCACGAGAGCGCAGCGCCGCTAGCTGCGAGGCGAAACTCTCCCGTCCGTCGTCGGTCACGCCGCCTGTCTCCTTCCGTGCCGCCACTCGCAGTCTGGTGACAATCAGAGAATTCCGCCGTCGGGGTGTGCCGCCGCACCCCTTCGGGCGTTAGGTCGCGTCGTCGTAGCGGGGTGTCGCGTCATCCGGCGACACGGGCTCCACCCGATGGTCAAGCGGCGAGGGCTCGTCGGGGTCGAGATCGTCCCAGCCCTGCTCGGCTCGCTTACGCGCAACGGCGCGGTCATGCGCCCGAGCGATCAGCACCGCGGCCTCGAACAGGACGACCAGCGCGAACGCCAGGGCCAGCATCGATATCGGATCGTTGCCGGGGGTGGCGACCGCGGCCAACACGAACAGCCCGAACAGGATCCCGCGCTGCCAGCGCTTCAACTTCTCATACGGCAGCACACCGACCCGGTTGAGCATCACCACCAGCAGCGGCAGCTCGAAGGTCAGGCCGAACACCGCCAGCATGGTCAGCAGGAAACCGATATAGGACGCACCGGTCAACGCGGTGATGAACTGGCCGCCGCCGAGGTTCGCTAAGAAGAACAGGCCCGTGGGCACCACGTAGTAGGCGAGGACGGCACCCCCGGCGAACAGCACACTGGCCGTGCCGACGAAGGTCAGCGCGAACTTGCGCTCCTTGACGTAGAGGCCAGGCGTGATGAACGCCCATATCTGGTAGATCCAGATCGGGGCGGTCACCACCGCACCCGCCGCGACACCCACCTGCATGCGCAGGGTGAACACCTCGAACGGGGCGGTCTGCAGCAGTTGGCACCCCCCCGTGGGCTGGGTCAGCCGCAGCGTTGGGGGCAGTTCGCAATACGGGCCGGTCAGCAGAGCACCCAGGCTGGGCAAGCCGAACGGCGACACCCCCCACCAGATGAACCCGAGGACGCCGCCGACCGCGATCGCGCTCAACGCGACGAACAACCGGTTACGCAGCTCATACAGGTGCTCCATGACGGTCATGGAGCCCTCCGGGTTGGTCTTGCGGTTAGCTTTGCGCCGAGGGCTCGACCCATCGCGGGAACGCATCGTGGTTCTCCTCCCTCTGGTGCGTGATTGATGCTACGCGGCCGGGCACGCCGATGACGTCAGTCCGGTTCACGCGACGGCAGGTGGCTGGACCTGAGCACCGCCGCGCGGGCCCGCCGCACCACCGCCGCGGCCAGCTCGGCGGGTTCCCGGACAACGACGTCGGCACCCAACCCCAGCACCAGGCGCACCATCCACTCGGTCTCGGCGTACCGCATTCGCACGGTCGCGGCTCCCCCGTCACCCTCGACCAGCTCGTCCACCGGGTAGTACTCGGCGACCCAGCGAGCGTCCGGGGCCAGGGTGAGCACAGCGACCTGCTGGTCGGGCCGGGCGCGGAACAGCCCGGCGGAAGAGTCGGTGGGGCGGGCGTGCGGTGGTGGCACCGCCGGTTCGTCCAGGGTCGCGACGTGCTCGATGCGATCCAGCCGGAACAGCCGCACCTCCTCGGCGGCGCGGCACCAGGCCTCCAGGTAGCTGCGGCCTTCGACCAGGAGTAGGCGCATCGGGTCCACAGTGCGCTCACTCACCGTGTCACGGGAGGGCGTGTAGTAGCGGATACGCAGCGCGCGGCGGTGATCCAGCGCGTCGCGCACCGCGGTGAGCGCGGCCTCCTGCCTGGTCGCCAAGCCGACGACCACGCCGTCGGGCTGCCCCGCCGCTGCCTCGATCTTGGCCAGGGCCCGGCGCACCGACCCGGCGTCGACCACGCCGGGCGTCTGCTCCAGCGCTCGCAGCGCCACCACCAGCGCAGTCGCCTCCGCACCGGTCAGCCGCAGTGGGCGGCGCATCCCGGCGTCGAAGGTGACGGTCACGGTGTCTCCTGCGAAGGACAGGTCGATGAGATCACCGGGCCCGTAACCGGGCAACCCACACATCCACAGCAGCTCCAGATCACGGCGCAGCTGCCGGACCGTGACCGAGAAGTCGGCTGCCACCTCCTCGATCGGCACACCACCGGGTCGAGCCAGCAGGTAGGGCACCAGGGCCAACAACCTGGGCAACCGCTCCGCGACCCCCTCCATCAGCCCACGCTCCTCGAGAGCACCGCCACCAGCCGGGCCCGCACCGCGTCAGCCAGTTCGGCGGGCTCCAGCACCACGGCGTCCGGTCCCAGTCCGGCTATCCACCGGGCGGCGACGTCGAGCCCCGGCAGCTCAACCGCCACGACGTCGCCCGCGACTCCGTCCAGGGCCATCTCGCCCACCACCGTCGCGTGCCGGCGCAGGCCGTGCGCGCGACCCTGTGCCAGCCACAGCCGGGCGGTGTGCGCCACCGGCGGCGGTTGCGCGGAACCCGCCACGATGGTCAGAAGATCTACTCCAGGTGGGCGCCGCACCGCGCCCGAAGCGCCGACAGTGCGCACCGGACCGGCGATCCGGGAGACCCGGAAGCAGCGGGTCGCATCCCGGTCTCGGTCGTGTCCCACCACGTACCAGCGGCCCCGCCAGGACACCACCCCCCACGGCTCGAGGGTGCGCACCGTGGGCTGGCCAGCGGGATGTCTGCGGTGGGGGAACGTCACGACCTGCCCGGCCTGGACCGCCGAGATCAACGGGATCAGAGCCGGTTCGCTGGCGCGCACCCGTGGTTGCACGACCGCTGAAGGCTCGGTGTCCACCTCCACCCCGGCGGCGCGCAGCTTGAGCACAGCGCCGTGCGCGGCCCCGGCCAGCTGAGGGGAATCCCACAGCCGGGCGGCGAGCGCGACCGCGGCTGCCTCTTCGGGTTCGAGGTCGATGTCGGGTAGCTCGTAGTCCCGGCGCGCGATGCGGTAACCCTCGCCGACGTCGAACCCCGGGGTCCGACCGGTCTCCAGAGGGACGCCCAGCTCACGAAGCTCAGCCTTGTCCCGCTCGAACATCCGGAAGAACGCCTCGTCGGAGGGGGCGTCGGCGTAGCCGGGCACGGTCCACCGGACCCGTTCAGCGGGCAGGTACTGCTGGCTGGACAGCAGGCACAGCACCAGATTGACCAGACGCTCGGCGCGGGCAGACGACACGGCGTGCAGCCTAGCTGTGGACAACCCGTGAGTGGGAATGCGAGCCA
>JBOHFI010000106.1:0-807 GCA_050699595.1 Pseudonocardiaceae bacterium
GCGTTGGTGTGACCGGTCAAGACTGAACCCAGCGGGGCGGGGTGAATCGGGTCGACCACATTCCACAACCGCACGGTCCGGTCATCCCCGCCACTGGCCAGAGTGCGCCCATCGGGGCTGAACGCCACCGTGCCGACAGCACCGGTGTGACCGGTCATGAACGTAGCGGGAATGTTCCACAGCCGGACTGTGTGGTCCCAGCTGCCGGTGGCGATGGTGTGACCATCCGGGCTGAACGCCACCGCGCCAACGTAGCTGGTGCGGCCAGCCAGGGGCGGTCCCAACGACGTGGGGTGAGCCGGGTCGGTCATGTTCCACAACCGGACGGTCTGGTCCCCGCTGCCGGTGGCCAGAGTGCGCCCATCCGGGCTGAACACCACTGCGGCGACCACGTCGATGTGGCCCGTCAGGGGTGGTCCCAGAGGGGTGGGATGAGTCGGGTTGCTCACGTTCCATAGCCGGACGGTCTGATCACCGCTGCCGCTGACCAGAGTGCGCCCATCCGGGCTGAACACCACCGAATGGACGATGTCGGTGTGGCCGGTCAGGGGGGATCCCAGTGGAGTGGCGTAAGTCAGATCCACCACGTTCCATAGCCGCACGGTCTGGTCAGTGCCGCCGGTGGCCAGGATGCGGCCGTCCGGGCTGAACGCCACCGTGTCCACGGTGCCGGTGTGGCCCGTCAGGGGAGATCCCAGTTGAGTGGGGTGAGCGGGGTCGGTGACGTTCCACAACCGAACGGTCTGGTCGCCGCTGCCGGTGGCCAGAGTGCGCCCATCGGGACTGAACACCACCGCGTTCACGGCG
>JBOHFI010000106.1:907-5968 GCA_050699595.1 Pseudonocardiaceae bacterium
CCGGTGTGAGCTGTCAGGGGTGGTCCCAGCGGTGTGGGGTGAGCGGGGTCGGTCATGTTCCATAGCCGCACGGTCTGGTCACCGCTGCCGGTGGCCAGAGTGCGCCCATCCGGGCTGAACACCACCGCGTTCACGGCGCCGGTGTGAGCTGTCAGGGGTGGTCCCAGCGGTGTGGGGTGAGCGGGGTCGGTCATGTTCCATAGCCGCACGGTCTGGTCACCGCTGCCGGTGGCCAGAGTGCGCCCATCCGGGCTGAACACCACCGTGTTCACGGCGCCGGTGTGGCCGACCAGCGGGGTGGATAAGGCGGCGTTCCCCAGGGTGACCAGGACGGTGGAAAGTTCTGCGGTCGGGCGCATGCGGTAGGCGGTGAGGTCGAGTTGAGCCGCTATGGACACGTCGGTGCCGCGTAATTGGTCCGCTTGGGCGGTGATCTGGTTGAAGATCGCGGTGTCGCGTTCGCTCTGTGCGGCGGCGGTTTGGTAAAGCGCGACGGCGGCGGCCCCCGAGGCGACCAACGCCAGCACCGACAGCACGACGAGCACGGTGCGGCGTAGCCTGGCGGCGCTGTGTTCCTGCTGGGTGGACGCGACGAGGAACTCAGACACGACAGGGCTCAGGTCGCCCTCGCTCGATCGGGAGGCGGCCCAGGTGCGGGCCGCCTCCAGGCGGTTTCCCCGATACAGCCCCGCGGTATCACGGCCCTCCCGATCCCACACAGCAGCAGCGTCGTCGAGTTCCTGACGGATCAGGTTGCCGGCCAGGTCGGTGTCGATCCACTGGCGCAACCGCGGCCAGGCGCGCAGCAGGGCCTCGTGGGTGATCTCCACGCTGTCCCTGTCGAACGTGAGCAGTCTCGCCCCGCCGAACACCTCCAGCACCCTGTCGACAGACCCTGGCAACGCCTCGACCAACCGCACCCGAGATGACCGGCGGCGGGTATCCCCACTCCCGCCCTGGTCACTCACGTTGACCAGGCGCAGCAGGACCTGTCGGGCGAGCCGGCGCTCGGCCGGGCTCAGCTTGGTGTAGGCGCCCTCGGCGGTGGTGGCCAACGCCTGGCGGATACCACCGGTGCGCCGATAACCGGCCACCGTCAACGTCTGACCCTCGCGTCGTCGCCACGTCGCGCGCAGCGCGTGCGCCAACAAGGGCAACGCACCCGGGTCGTAGCCGGCCGCGTCGGAATCCTCGGCCACGCCCAGATCCCGCAGCAGCAGCTCCACCAGCCCAGGTTCCAGGGTCAGTCCTTCGGCCTGCGCCGGGCGCGTGATGACCTCACGCAGCTGCTCGGCGTTCATCGGCCCCAGCGCCACCGGACTGCGCAGCGCGGTCAGTAACACCGGGTACGCCAGGCACGGGCCGAAGAAATCCGCCCGCACCCCCAGCACGACCAGCGCCACCCCGCCGCGCGCCGCGGCACCCAGCGCGGTGATGAACTCCTGGCGCTCGGGCTCCGCCCGGCACTCGGTGAAGATCTCCTCGAACTGGTCCACGATCAGCATGACCCGCGCTGAGCTGGACGTTTCCCCGAGTTTCCCGGTGTAGCGGGCTACCGCCTCGGCGAGGAACGCGACGAACTGATCCGGATCATCAGCGACCGCCTCGGCCCCGGTCCGCTCGGTCACCCGCGCGACGAGGGTGGCCAGCGGGTGCGCGCCCGGGGTGGTGGCCACCACCGGCCAGACCCGCGAGCCCGGTAACGCCCCGCGAGCCAGAGCCGGGATGAGACCCGCGACCAGCAGCGAGGACTTACCCGCTCCCGAGGGAGCCACCACCGCCAACAACCCACCCCCAGCGAGACGATCATCAAGCTGACTCACCAGATCGCTGATGGCCTGGTCCCGACCGAAAAACCACTGGGACTGATCGGGACCGAACGCGGCCAGGCCTGGATACGGGCAGGCCTCCGCACCGGTCGGCTCGTCGTCCGCCGGTACCGGGCTTTCGGAGAGGGGAAGGAGCCCAGCCAGTACGCCGCCGGTCTCCAGCGCCTCGTCGAGGCAGCGGGCCAGCTCCGGGGTGAACGGTTTCCTGCCAGTCTCGATCTTGCTCAGGTAGCCCTTGGTGTAGTGCGCCCGCTCGCCCAACTCCTTCAGCGACAGCCCCTGTTCGGTACGCAACCGGCGCAGCTCAGATCCGATCTTGTGACAGGCCTGCTCACCACTGTCGTCCATATCACAGCCTGTCCCCCATGACTACCTCCTGTAGAGGCCAGCGTACGAGGCGTCCCATGCCTGCGGATTCCGGCGCCTCGGCGGATCGCCGAGAGCATCAGAGCTGGTTTCCCGTCGCCTCTCGGCCAAGTCAACGGGAAACCCCTCGACGCCCCGGGCAACGGCCCTACACGCTGCGCTTATCACCGCCTGGTCGGGCAGCCCAACCAACTCCGACAGCTCACGAGAGGCCCCAACGATGTCGATGACAGCCACCACCCCACAGCCGGCCGACCTGCTGGCGCGCGCAAGCTCCGGCGATTCGCGGGCCTGGGAGGAGATCGTGCGACAGTACGGCAGACTCGTCTGCGGGACGGTGCGGTCGTATCGGCTGCAGGACGACGACGCGCTCGACGCCGTGCAGATGACCTGGCTGCGGCTGACCGAGAACGCCCACCGGGTGCAGTTCCCGGAACGGCTGGGCGGGTGGCTGGCAACCACCGCCCGGCGCGAATGCCTGCACATCCTGCACGACCGAGCCAAGCGCGCCTGCGACCCTCTTGACATCGACACCGTCGCCGACCCCTCTGTCGGCCCGGAGCAGCACGCCATCGACCTGGATACCGCGCAGGCGCTGCGTGACCTCGTCGCTGGGCTGGCGCCCCGGGGGCGGAACCTGCTGCAGGCGCTCTTCACCGACAACCCCGGGACCTACGCCGAGATCGCCCAGGCCACGGGGATCCCGCTGGGCAGCATCGGGCCAGCCCGAGCGCGGGCCCTGCGGCAACTCCGGGCGCTGGGCACCGAACACGGGCTCGGAGCGGCAGCCTGATCAGGAAGACCGGGAGGCCGCGAGGGTGAGCAGGGCGGCGGCGAGGTCGTGGGCGGCGCCTGGGCGGCCGAGCCGGGCCGCCTGGGCGGCCATCTCCGCCCGCAGCCCGGGGTCACCGATCAGCCCGTCGAGGGCTTGCTGGAGATCCTGCGGGGTGGGGCGGTCCGCGAGCAGGGCATAGGCCGCCCCGGCCTGCTGGAGGTGCCGGGCGTTGTGTACCTGCTCGTCGCCGCCGGTCGGGACCAGCGGGATGAGCACCGAGGGCTTACCCAGCGCGGTCAGCTCGGCCAGCGTGCCGGCACCGGAGCGGGACACCACCACATCGGCCAGGGCCAGCACATCGGGCAGCTCAGGGCCGAGGAACTCGACCACCCGGTAGCGGCCGGCCAGGTCGGCGGGGAGCCGCTCGGCGCGGCTTAGCAGCTCGGCCAGCGAGCTGGGGCCGCACTGGTGCACCACGTTCGCCCGCCGTAACACCGTCTCGAGCACCGCCTCGACAAGGCGGTTGACCTGGACACTGCCCTGCGCCCCACCCGTGACGTACACGGTGGGCAGGGCGGCGTCCCAGCCGGCCCAACCCAGCGCTGTGACGCCCCGAGCGGCGTCGCCGGTGAGCAGTTCGGCCCGGATCGGGTTGCCCGTGACCACGGCCTTCGGCCGCGCCGCCGCCGGCAGGAGCTCCACGGAGGTGGGCGAGGACACCGCGATCACGCACGCGCGCCGCGCCAGCAGCCGGTTCGCCAGGCCCAGCCTGGTGGTCTGCTCGTGCACCAGCAGCGGGGCCCCGGCCGCCCGGGCGGCCAGCCCGACCGGGACCGCCACATACCCTCCGGTGGACAGCACCACGTCGGGCCCACACCCGCGCACCACCCGGCGGGCCTGCACCAGCCCCCGGGCCAGCCGTCCCACGTCGCGCAGGTTCTGCGCAGAGATCATCCGCAGTGGGTTCCTGGAGCGTCGAAGCTTACCGGTGGACACCGCCTGGAAGGGCAGCCCCTCCTGCTCGGCGACGCGGGCCTCCAGCCCCCCGGCCGAGCCCACGTAGAGCACCTCGAGCCCCACCCCCGCACCGTCCAGCAGCTCCCGGGCAGCCCGGATCGTGGTGATCGCCGGATAGGTGTGCCCCCCCGTGCCTCCCCCGGTGGCGATCAGCCGCAGCGGACGCCCCCCGGCAGCCAGACGGCACAGCGCCTGCTCCAACGTCATGCCGTCCCCGCACACGCGGTGGTCTTCTCTGACTCATGAGGTGAATCACTGTGGTTCACGACGTGGTCACGGTACACGCAGGGGTTATCCGGCGGCGATCAGGCCGAGTCGGTAGTTGGGGCCGAGGCGTCGGCGTCGGTTTCCGCCCGCAGATGCGCCACCTTGGGGGTTGCCCGGGGCTGATGAGAGCCTGGCCGGTCAGCTCCGCGGACTTGCGCAGCTGACGCGGCCGAGCGCCGAGTTCCTTGCGTGCTTGGGCGACGGAGCTACTCAGGTCGGTATTCACCGAACGGCTTAGCGAAGTCCCAGACGGTCTCGAACGCCTCCCGGCAGGTTCGCACCGTCTGTGGGTCCTCGGTGATCTGGAATGAGACGTTGGTGCCGTTGCCAGCGTAGTGCAGGAACAGTACAAGCTCGTCGTCGAAGACGTAGAAATCTCCGCTGCCGGGCAAAGCGACAGTGGCCAGGTGGGGGCGGGGGAGATAGCGGATGTCCTCGCGTGATCAGCCGATCGGGGATCTCCACGCATGTCTCGCCTTCCGGGATGTCCCGTGCGGCAATGGTTGGGCTGCCTCGTTTTTTCCGGACAACTGATTAATGGCCATGTTATGCTGCGGACTGCCGGTTCAGGTACTCGTTGTAGACCTCTTGCGGGGTCTGGTAGCCGAGTGCCGAGTGGAGACGTTGAGTATTGTAGCGGAATTCGATGTACCGGGCGACATCCTTTCGGGCGTGTTCGCGGGTGGGGTAGACGGTGCGGTTGACTCGTTCGACTTTCACGGCGGCGTTGAAGGATTCAGCTAAGGCGTTGTCGAAGCACACTCCGGTGGCGCCGACCGATCGCCGGACGTCCAGGTGGTCGGTCGC
>JBOHFI010000107.1:0-5851 GCA_050699595.1 Pseudonocardiaceae bacterium
AGGTCGCGCATATGCGCGACCTGACCTGCCACACCGGAGAACAAGCGACTGCCAGGCGCGCGCTCGAATACCCTCGTTGGTTATCGGCCGAATCCCGGGGGATGCAACGACAGACCAGTCATGCCATTGCAGGGATACGGCGCCGGTTTCAGACGGCTTTCCGACGGACGTTCTATTTCCATCCCTGGAGATTTGGGTTCAGTCAATCCAGAGCAGGGTAGGCCACGCGGCGAGGTGCCTGGAATTCAGGTCCTTTTCCGCGTGGCCCCCCACCGAACCGGACGTGCCCCGTTAAAGGCATCCGGATCTCCAGCGACTACTCCGTGAGTTTCGCGACGCGCTGTCCGGCGTGGATGTTGTCGTGGCAGTGCCGGCAGACCACAAGGGTCTTGCGGCGCCGTTTTGCCATGATTGCTGCCCATGCCGGTTTTTCCGGCTGGCCGAGCTTATCGAGGTCCGCGAGCTTTCGGATGTGATGAACCTGGACGTTGTCCGATCGCTCGCAGATCTCGCACCTGCCCGCGAGGAGTCTGGTGACCAGTCCCTTGGGGCCGACTGCTCGACCGGGTTGGCGGTCTTCAAGGACTGCCTTCTTCTGTCACCGAAGTGGTATTCCACCGTACCGTGCGACTAGTGGTTTCCTGCCGTCGCCGCGTTCGACAGTCGCTTGCAAGCACGTGCGCGGCCCGTACGGTGTGTCGACTTTGGCTTTATGCTTGGCCGCCGTCTTCGATACGGTCGAGCGGTGCTTACCCGCTAGTGTCTTCAGCAGTAAGGTCTCCATGACCCAGTTCAGTCGATTCAGTCGATAAACGTCACTGGCCAGCAGGTACTGTAGTTGAGAGCATGACCTCATGGTCAAGTGACCCGAAGCAGTCGGCGATATCGCCCTCGATCAACCAGGTCGTCCCAGTCCAGGTGTTAGCCACCTCGCGCAACGCGGTGTGGCAACCCCGACGAGCGCGGAACCCGTGTGACCGGTCGGAAAACCGGGGCTCATAGTACGCCTCCAGGAGGAGGCGCATCACTTCGCCGACCAGCTTATCCGTCCAGCCAGGCAAGCCGAGGGGCCTGAGTCTCCCGTTTTTCTTCGGAATGAGGACCCTCTTTACTGGGCTGAACCTGTAGCGCTCGTGGCGCAGGGGCCTCCGTCACCATAGGATTCGCATCCCTTAGGTGATCCCGCGTTCATCTCTGTCGTACGTACCAGCTCGACTTAGGTGCCCCACTCATCTCCTTGAATACCCTCACTGGGCATCGCTCCACTTCCCGGAGGTTGCAGCGGCCGCGAAAGAATGCCACCGCAGGATGTGGCGCCGGTTTCGGGCGTATTTCCGACGGATGGATATTTGCATCTCCTGGAGATTGGGATTCAGGCAGTATAGCTTTCACCGTATCGAGCGAATCGCGCGACGCACTGCTCCTTACGCCTGGACGCAGTCGCCGCTTTCCTGGCATGCTCTTTTCCCTCATGACCCTTTCGGGCTGAGGTGAGCCATTCGATTCAAGAACGTCCCTCCGAGTTCTTCCCGACTGCATCGGGAATACGACAGAGCGCCTCGCGGCGCAATTTCGCCATATCACGCGGGCCCCCGGCACCTCGATCCGTCCGCCTGGACTCAGACCGCCGGTTTTCTGGCATGCTACCGTCCCTCATCACCTTTCGGATCAAGGTAAGCCATCAGGCCCAGGAACATTCCTCCAGTTCCTCCCAGCTCAGCCAGGAATACAATGCGGCGCCTCGTGGCGCACCCGGTCGTAGAAGCCCGGGGGCAGGACCAGTCGGGGTCCGGTGCGCCGGCACGGGTCGCACAACTCGCCCGCCTCGCGGCCTCGGCGCAGCCGCGCCCCGTACTCTGCACAGCGTGGTTCAGCCCCCGCGGTTGCCACTCGATCACCGTAGCAGCGGCCCCCCGTATCACACGTCGATGACCACACGCCACCGTCGCGCGTCCTCTTCCGCCGCGCCAGTCGATACCCGGGATATCCGGCAACGGATATGCATGCTGTGTCTTCCCTCGCGCCTGTCCGTGTGGTATCAGCACGGCGGTGCCGCTCGGCGGCGGGGCTGGTGTGTATCGGCTCCCGTAGGCCGTCGTTGTGCTGGTGGGCGGTGGGCGGTGGGCGGGCGTCGGGGGTTGCTCCTTCTCTCGAGCGTGGGGCCTGGCGGGCGTCGCGGGCGGCGGATTCGACACGCCGCCGAATGTCCCGGCGGATGGCGTGGGTGACGCGACCGAGTGGGAGAGGGCGGTGATGGCCATGCCGGTGTCCTGGAGCGGTGGGTCGGCGTGGCGCTCGCGGCTGGTGGTCGGCGGGGTCGTGGCCGTGGCGGTGCTCAGGCTGGGCGTGATGATCGCCACTATGACCGGCGCGATCGGTTCCGCACCGGAACGGCACGACCTCACGGCCACGGCGAAGGCGTTCATCAAGCTCTACACCGTCCACGACCCCGGCGTGTGTGAGCTGGCCACGGCCAGCCTGCGCAAGCAGTTGGCGCGCGATGGCCGGTGTGCCGGCGACACGCACGGCACCACACCGCGCATCCACGTGATCGACGCCCGCACCTACGGGGACCGGTCGAGCTTCGAGGCGGGGGTGACTCCGTCCGGGGAGATCGGCGAGGGGTACGTGTCCGTGGGCCTGGAACAGGTCGGCGAGGACTGGGCGGTGCGCTCGGTGCTGCCACTCGACGACAGGAACAAAGAATACGTGGGGTAACCGGTGACCACGGCATCACCGCTCGGCCGGCTGGCCGGTGCTCCGCTGCGCCCGCAGCGGCAGGGCATTCCGACCGGCTCGATCGGCAGCGCCACCACCTCGCGTCGTCGAGGATTAACCAGATCATCGACCACGGCGGCTGGTGTGCATGATCGCGGCGCTGCGGCCGGTGCCCGGGATATCCGGCGGCGGATATCCATGCTGTGTCTTCCCTCGCGCCTGCCCGTGTGGTACAAGCGCGGCGATGCCGTGAGATGAGGGTCTCGAGGCGCCGGCGTGCGGCCGGATCCCCGACGGGACGCCCACGAGATCAGGCGGCGGTGGCGGTCAGGCGGTCGCGCAGCTCGGCGACACCGGCACTGGTGTGCAGGGGCTCCAATGCGGTGTTCATGACCCGCAGCCGGTTATAGGACTGGGGGGAGTGCAGCGCGGTGACCGCGTCGATGGCCTGGTGGCCGAGGACGACGGCGGTGTCGATGTCCCCGGCGATGGCGTGCGCTCCGGCGAGATCCGGCAGGTACAGTGCCCGGAGCCGGGCGTAACCGGGACCGAAGCCCATAGTCTGGCCCAGCAGTGGCACCGCCCGGCTGGCGGCGCGCGGGTCTCGGTCGCGCAGGGCCAGCGTGTAGTGGACGGTGCCCTGGTGACCGGGCACGCCGGTCTCACCGAGATAGGCGGTCCACGGCGGGGCGGTCACTGGATCGATCGCGGCGACGTTCTCGAGGGCCTGACCCAGCGCACGGTCACAGCCCCCCGCGTCGCCCTGGGCGGCGTGAGCGCGGGCTTGGATGCTCGCCAGCAGGCTGATGGTCGACGCCGACACCGGGTGTGGTCCCGCAGCGGTGATGTGGCCGAGGTGGACCAGGCGCAGCGCCTCATCGGGGCGCTCCAGGCGCACCGCCTGGAGCGCCATGTCGGCCAGCAGGTAGACGGCGAGGTCGCTGCCCTGAGGGTGGTCGGCTTTGCGGGCGATGTTCAGCCCGATCAGCCACAGCCGCCGGGCCGCGTCGTCCCGCTTGACATCAAAGCTCATCCATCCCGCCTGCGTCGCGAGGCGCGCGGTGGCCAGGTACAACCGGGGCCGCACCTCAGGGGTGACTTTGGCGCCCAGCAGGGGGAGAGTGGCGTGCAGCTGCGCCACGGCGGTGTCGCGGGCCATTCCGCTGCCGTGGGCGAAGTCCTGTCGACTGAACTCGGCGGTGGCCTGCTCGATGGCCTCGACATCGGCCGGGCCGATGTGCCGGGTGCCGGCGGGCTCGGCCTGGGGCAGCAACGCGATCAGCCGGTCGATGTCCAGCCCGGCGACCCCGGCGCCGATGGTGAGCCCGGTGACGTGTTCCACGAAGTTCCTGCGGTACACCCCACTGCCCTTCCGCCCGGTGGTCGTCCCTCCGCCCACAGTAACCCCGTGCGTGAATCCGAGTCTGCCCGCGGGGATCGCGAGCCGGTTGGCGACCCTGATGACGGTCCCGAGGTCGTGCAGGGGTCGCTTGCCGTTCTCGATGGCGGAGACCCGGCGTTGCTCGAACCCGAGGTACTCCCCGAGCGAGTCCTGGCTCCAGTCCGCGTGGGCGCGGATCGCCCGGAACACCCGGCCGAAGTCCAGACCCTCCAGCGCGGCGAGCAGGCCCGCCCGGTCGTAGAAGCCCGGGGGGAGGACCAGTCGGGGTCCGGTGTGCCGGCACGGGTCGCACAGCTCGCCCGCCTCGCGGCCTCGGCGCAGCCGCGCGCCGCACTCTGGACATTGTGGTTCGGCCCCCGGGGTTGTCATTCGATCACCATAGCGGGCCGGTACCACAGGCGGGCCGGGCCGCGCCAGTCTTTCTGCTCGTACGCCGTGGGTGGGTGGGGTTGTCCCCCCGACTGCCGCTGAGATCGAGGTCAGGCCCGGGGCGCGGCGAGGGAATGCCCGACCACGCCCCGGGCGACCACCAGGGACGGTCGCGTGCGGACAAGGGGGCGGTGTGGCGAGAGTGACACAGGCGGACACCTACGGGGAGCGGTTGCGGTGGGCCGCGGTCGAGGCGGTGTGCCGGGGCTGGCCGGTGGTGCCCGGCGGGTTCGGGACCGACTCGCAGGGCGTCGCCGAGGTGTGCCCGCTCCTCGACGACGGGGACGCGACGCCGGTCACGGACCCGGACCACGCGTGGAGCATCTGGGGCCGGCGGCCCTCCGGGGTGCTGCTGGCCTGCGGGCGTGGCATCGACGCGCTCGAAGTGCCGTTCCGGGTGGTCGAGCTGCTGCCGGCGCTGGCGGGAGCCGATCTGGCGGTGCCGGTCGCCACGGCGCTGGAGCCCTCGCGGTGGGTGCTGTTCGTGGCGACCGGGTCAGGGACGCTCCGGGACGACTTGGCGACCGCGTCGGTGCGCCTACACGGAAAAGGGGAGTGGGTGGCGCTGCCGCCCACCGCGGTGGTCGGGTGCCCACCGCTGCGGTGGCGACTACCGCCGCTCGATGACGGCGCCTCGGCGCCGGCCGGTGCTGATGAGGTGCAGCGGGTGCTCGCTGAGGCACTGCGCTCAGGGCTTCCCGATGCCGACCGAGGCTAGCTCCCCGCCCGAGCGGCGGACGGGACGGCATCACCGCGCACGGTTGAGCTGGTGGCGGCCCCAGCTGGGTGGGACCGTGGAGGTGACCGTAGCGGATCTGGTGCACCGCGCGCAACGCGAGCGCGCCAATGCCGGCCGGGCCCGGCGCGTGCGGGTGGTGGCACGTCAACGCTCCGCCCCGGACGTCACGACCACCGGCCCGATCACGATCCGTTACCAGGGCTCACTGTGTCCGAGAGGAGAGGCCGACCATGGCTGATGGCGCGACCCCGGGGGCTCGCCACCCTGACCGCAGGGCGATCGGTGTCACCTGTGCGCTGCACAGGGGCCCGAGGGGCTTCGCGAATCTCGTGGTGGAGAGACAGGTGAGACAGGACGGGTACGACGGGCACGACGTTCGCGAGTACGTGTTCGACGTGCACGTCGCCGGGGCGTGTGTGGTCATCATGGATGAGGCCGCCGCGAGGGTCCTGTTCGAGGTTCTCGGGGAGTGGTTCGGATGAGCGAGCGAGCAGTCGGTCACGTGGCTCGGGTGTGGCTGGTCGCCGGGCTCGGTACCGCGCCCGCGCCCACCGAGGCGCCCA
>JBOHFI010000108.1:0-5623 GCA_050699595.1 Pseudonocardiaceae bacterium
GGGGAGGCGCGGGCGGCCGATGCCGCGGTGTTGGGTGATTACGGGCGGGTGAAACGGATCGCGTTGATCGCCTGCTTGGCGCACCGGGCCCGGCAGCGTGCCCGTGATGATCTCGCCTCGATGTTCTGCAAGCGGGTCGCGATCAAGGTCACGGCGGCCAAGACCGAGCTGGAGGAGATCCACCAGCGGCAGCGAGCACTGAACGAGGGCCTGGTGAGCAAGCTCAAGACGCTGCTGGGCCAGATCGATGATGACAGCGCGGTGGCCGCGATGAACGCCACCGCCGCCGAGCTCGCGGCCGAGTCGATCGCCGGGCTCGGCGCGCGCGAGGATCACGGCGGTGCGGTCCCGTTCCTGTTCGAGAGGCTGTCGGAGGCTTCCGGGCCGCAGGTGGCGGCCTTGTTGCGGGCGGTGAACCTGCGGGTTTCCGGGATGGGTCTGATCCGCGAGACGGTGGAGCGCTTCGGTGGGTTCGCCGAGGTCTACTCCGACATCGAGGAGGTCTCGGCGCACTACGGCGACAACTACGAGGTTCTGGTGGCCCGGTTTTTGCTCAAGACCGACCGGGCGGCCCTGTTCGATCTGACCGGTCTGCTGGAGCTGAGGGCGACCAGCGATGACCGGCGGGTGCTCGATGCCCTGGCTCATGCCCAGCGTCATCGGGACAAGACCCGCGACTACATCACCGACCGTGACCCTGACGGGGCGCCGATCGATGTCGGGTTCGCCTCGGAGAAGTGGCGCAAAGCGATCCGCGACGACGCCCATCCCGGGCGGCTGGCCCGCCGGCACTTCGAGGCCTGCGTGTTCGTTCATCTCGCCGCTGAGCTGCGCACCGGTGACATCGCGGTGGCGGGCGCGGGTGAGTACGCCGACTGGAACGCCCAGCTGCTGTCCTGGGCTGACTGCGCCGGCAAGCTGCCCGGCTACCTGGTCGAGGTCGGGCTGGCCGAGGACCTGGAGGCGGCCCGGCGGTATGACGCGAAGGCGTTCCGTGACCAGTTGTTCGACAAGCTCACCACGACCGCGGCCAGTGCCGATGAGGGCTACCCCACGAACGAGGATCTGCAGATCGACCCGAAGACCGGCGTCCCCCGCCTCAAGCGGTACCGCCGCGGCCCGCGGCGCACCTCGGCGGCGAAGCTGGAGCAGCTGATCAAAGCCCGGATGCCGCAGCGGTCGCTGCTGGGCATCGTGGCCCGCACGGCGTACTGGCTGGAATGGTGGCGGCGTTTCGGCCCGGCCTCGGGCTCGGACCCGAAGCTGGCCGACCCGTTCGGGAAGTACGTCATCGCGACGTTCGTCTACGGGTCGAACATGGGCCCGTATGAGGCGGCCCGGCACATCCGCGGGATCTCCCCGCACGAGCTGTTCACCGCCGGGGCCCGGCACGCCAGCATCGACAAGCTCAACGAGGCGATCACCGATGTGGTCAACGGACACGCCCGGCTGGATCTGGTGCGGGCCTGGGGGGATGGGATGGTCGCGGCCGCCGATGGCACCCACATCGAAACCTGGCTGGACAACCTGCTCGCCGAGACCTCGATCCGCCACGGCAAGGCCGGGGGGATCGCTTATCACCACATCTCCGACCTCTATGTCGCCCTTTTCACCCATTTCGTGCCCTGCGGGGTGTGGGAGGCCGTGTACATCATCGAGGGCCTGCTGCGCAACGCCTCGGAGGTCCAACCCAAGGTCGTGCACGCCGACACCCAGGGGCAGAGTTTCCCGATCTACACCCTGGCGCATCTGATGGGATTCGAGTTGATGCCCCGGGTGCGCAACTGGAAGGACCTGATCTATTACCGGCCCACTGCCAAGACCACCTATGCCCACCTCGAGGCGCTGTTCGGCGAGCCGGGCCGCAACGTGATCGACTGGGGCCTGATCGAGGCCCACTTCAGGGACTTGATGCGGGTGGCGATCTCAATCCGGGAGGGGAAGGTCTCCTCCACGATGCTGATGCGCCGGCTGTCCTCCAACTCCCGCCGCAACCACATCTACCAGGCGTTCCGCGAGGTCGGGCGGGTCATCCGGACCGTGCAGCTGCTGCGTTTCCTCTCCGACGCCCCACTAAGAAGGCGGGTGACGGCGGCCACCAACAAAGTCGAGTCCTACAACGGTTTCTCCCAATGGCTGCAGTTCGCAAGCGCGGTGTCCTGGCCGACAACGATCCCGCCGAACAAGAAAGGCTGATGAAGTTCAACCAGCTGCTGGCCAACCTGGTCGTCTTCCACAACACCCTGGACATGATGGACGTCATCCGCGAGCTGCAGGCCCAGGGCCACCCGGTCACCGCCGCCGACCTCGCCGAGGTCGCCCCCTACCTCACCGAACACCTCACCCGCTTCGGTGAGTACTCCACCGACGAACTCGACCTTGCGCCCGAGGCGTTCGACCCGCACCTCGACGTCGACTTCGAGGAGCCACGCGCGGCGGAGAAGCAGATCGCCGACACCGATGGTCCGCTCACTTTAGAGAATACAATTTCTCTGAAGTAACCTCCCTGATGTGACTTTAGAGAACACCCCCCGGCGGGGATCTCAGGACCCGGATTCGGCTTTAGAGAACACGGGCTCCGTTCCGGGGCGTCGGCCGGGGAGGCGCCCGGTGGCCCTCCCGGAGGCCTACGCCGCGGTGCTGGGTGACTACACCGCGAACCTCGCGCGAGCACCGGTGTCCGCGCAGACCCGGCGCACCTACGCCTCCAAGGTCCGCCAGTTCCTGGTCTGGCTTCAGGTGGCCGACACCGACGGTGACCCCCTGCGTGAGCCGGCCGCTCGGGACTGGGCGGTGCGCGACTACCGCACCCACCTACAAGCGGTCGCCAAACGGGCACCGGCCACCGTGAACAACGCCCTGGCCGCCGTGGACGACTTCTACACCCGCCTCGGCCTGGGCCCCGCCCACGCCAAACGCGCCGAGCTGCCCCAGACCGCACCCCGCGCGCTGGGCCGCCGGGTGGCGGTGAAGTTCCTGCGCGAGGTCCAGCGCTGGCCCTCCCCCCGGGACAAGGCCGTGGCCCTGGTCCCGTTCTACGCCGGAGCCCGGATCTCCGAGGTCGTCGGCCTGGACGTCGAGGACGTCGCCATGTCCGCCCGCAAGGGCACCCTGCGGATCTACGGCAAAGGCCAGAAAGTCCGCGAGGTGCCCATCCACCCGCCGCTGCGCGCCGCCCTGGCCGAATGGCTCGGTGAACGCCCCGACTGGCCCGGCTCCACCGGAGCGGCGCTGTTCCTCAACCAGAAAGGCGGCCGCCTGTCGGCCACCAGCGCCCACACCATCATCACCACGATCACCGAATCCGCCGGCATCCAGGAGAAGGCCACCGCCCACACCCTGCGCCACACCTTCGCCACCTCCCTCGTCCGCGCCGGCACCGACCTGGTCACCGTCGCCGAGCTCCTCGGCCACGCCCGCCTGGACAACGTCCGCGTCTACAGCCAACCCACCGAAGACGACAAGATCAAAGCCCTCGACAACCTCATCACCGACGAATAACACCCAGCACCCACCCGGCACAGTTCCGGATGACCCGCGGGCATCAGGAGGCGGGTAGGGCCCGGGGGTGGATGATGACGCGCATGTCACGCTCGGGGCCCACTGTGGGTGGTCGCGATGATCTGGGCGCCCGGCTGCTCGCCGCGCACCCGCGGGGCCAGGAATGGCGCCAGCTGGATGTCACGGTCGCGAACCTGACCATCGGCCAGCTGATCCGGATGGGCGAGCTGACGGGATCGGATCATCGGCATGTGGCGGCCCGTGCCCAGCTGATCGAGTGCCTCGGTGAGGGGGAGCTGGCCGGGCGGCTGGGATCGCGGTGGGTGCGCTGGGCCGCCACCTTCGGACTACCCCAACCCGCCGACCTGGACCGTCCCGCCGTGGAGGCCCTCCACCACCCCTACACACTGGCCCCCACCGACGACCTACCAGCGGCCTACCTGGCCGGAGTGCTGGCGGTGTTCGACGCCGGCCTGGCCATCGCCGCCGCCCCCACCGAGGACACCGGCACCGCGGCCTACGAACTGCTGTCCGGCCCGTGGAGGCGCGCGTGCCTACCCTCGCGCTTCACCCCCACTACGGCCTACGGACCCCACACCCAGCCGGCGTTGGCCCTGCTGAGCCAAGCACGGACGCTCGCTCTCACCACCGTGACCAGGATCCGGCGTGGACGGGCCGCGCTCGACCCCGCAGACTGGACCACCGCCCGCCACGACGTCGAGGACAGCGCCGTCACCTGGGGCTCGGGGTCCAGTAGGAACGGAACGGTGAGCCGGGGTTGGTGTCACATCTGTTGACACGTGGGGCCATGATGTTCGGCATGCTCGCCTCCGCTGGCTGTGGTTGGCGGGCGATGGCTATTCGCCGACGTAGAGGAGTTCCTGATGGCTCTGCCCACGCTGACCCCGGAACAGCGCCAGGCCGCGCTGGCCAAGGCCGCCGAGGCGCGGAACGCTCGTAGTGAGCTGCTCGCGGCGGTGAAGTCCGGTCAGACGAGCCTGGCCGACGTGTTCGGCCGCGAGGACGATCTTACGAAGCGGACGAGGGTGGTCCGGGTGCTGCGGGCTGTTCCAGGGTATGGCCCGGCGAAGGTCGCGGCGGTGATGGCGACGTGCGGGGTAGACGAGAAGCGTCGGGTTGGCGGGCTCGGTGAGCAACAGCGCGGCAGGCTGTTGGACGCCTTCGCGGGCTGAGCTCTCCCGACGTCGCAAAGCGGCTGAGCACCGATGCTGGGCTACAGGACGATGTACTCGCGGAGTTTGCCGCGCACGTGGGGGCGGGTGGCTCCGTTGCGGATGCCGAGGGCGGGTAGTTGTTCGGCGATCTGTAGGTCGGTCAGGGGGTCGCCGACCGGGACGTCGGCGTAGCCGCGGTCGTCCTCGCGCCATTTGGACCGGTCCGGGTCGACGGCCCGGACGCGGACGACGGCGCCAACTGCGACATAGACGATCGCTTTGAGGGTGGGTCGCCGCGCTGGGGCGATGGGCCACCATTTGCGGTCGGCGTCGAGTTGGACGTCTCCGGTGCGGCTGGTCTCGCCGAGGCGGCGGTTGCTGGGGTCGGTTTTGGGTTTGGGGTTGCGGTAGACGATCAGGGCGCAGTCGCGGCCTTCGTGGCTGGCGCTCAGGTGGCGGTACAGGGTCGGGCGGGAGACGTGGAAGGTCTCGGCGATCTCGGCGACGGTGTGCTGGCCGCTGTCGTACATGTGCTGGGCCTGGTCGAGCTGGCGTTGGGTGAGTTTGGGGCGTCGGCCGCCGACGCGCCCGCGGGCTCGGGCCGCGGCCAGGCCGTCGGTGGTGTTGGCCACGATGAGTTCGCGTTGCAGCTCAGCGAGCACGGCCAGCATGCCGAACATGGCGCGACCCTCCATGGTCTGGGTGTCGATGCCTTGTTCGATGACGTGCAGGCCGACCCCACGCGCCCGCAGGGTGGCGCCGAGGTTGATCAGGTGCCGCACCGAGCGCGACAGCCGATCCAACCGGGTGATCTTGAGCATGTCGCCGAACCCTCGGGAATTGCATCAGGTGGGCGAGAAACGCCTGGTCGCCTGATGCGGGCGCGCTCCGGGAGCTAGTCCGTCGATGCGGGAGGCGGGGCGCTGACCTGCTGATTTGGACAATGA
>JBOHFI010000109.1:0-5473 GCA_050699595.1 Pseudonocardiaceae bacterium
CAGGGTACGCCCGTCCGGGCTGAACACCACCGAGTAGACGATGCTGGTGTGGCCGGTCAGGGGTTGACCCAGTGGTGTGGGATGGCGAGGATCGGCGAGATCCCACAACCGCACCGTACGATCTTCGCCGCCGGTGGCCAGGGTACGCCCGTCCGGGCTGAACACCACCGAGTAGACGATGCTGGTGTGGCTGGTCAGGGGTTGACCCAGTGGTGTGGGATGGCGAGGATCGGCGAGATCCCACAACCGCACCGTGTGATCGGCACTGCCGCTGGCCAGGGTACGCCCGTCCGGGCTGAACACCACCGAGTAGACGATGCTGGTGTGGCTGGTCAGGGGTTGACCCAGTGGTGTGGGATGGCGGGGATCGGTGATGTCCCACAACCGCACCGTACGATCGGCACTGCCGCTGGCCAGAGTGTGCCCGTCAGGGCTGAACGCCACCCCGTTGACAGCGTCGGTGTGGCCGGTCAGGGTGGCCAGCAATGTGGGATGGCGAGAATCGATGAGCTCCCACAACCGCACCGTTTGATCGGCACTGCCGCTGGCCAGAGTGTGCCCGTCAGGGCTGAACGCCACCCCGTTGACAGCGTCGGTGTGGCCGGTCAAGAGCACCAGCGGTGTGCGGTGGCGAGGATCGATGATGTCCCACAACCGCACCGTGTGATCGGCACTGCCGCTGGCCAGAGTGTGCCCGTCAGGGCTGAACGCCACCCCGTTGACAGGGCCGGTGTGGCCGGTCAAGGACGCCAGCGGTGCGGGATGGCGAGGATCGATGATGTCCCACAACCGCACCGTGTGATCGGCACTGCCGCTGGCCAGAGTGTGCCCGTCAGGGCTGAACGCCACCCCGTTGACGGCGCCGGTGTGGTCGGTGAGGCTGCTCAGAAACGTCGGTGCCTTGGCGTTACTCATTTCGAAAAGGCGCACTGATCCGTCCGTGGAGCCAGCGGCCAGGGTATGGCCATCGGGGCTGATGGGCACGGTGAGAATGCCGCCGGGATCACCGAGTACGCGCGTGGCGGCATGAAATGTAGAAGCGCTGAGCAGACTGCTGCGAGCCTGACTGGTGGGAGCGATCCGGTAGGCGGCCACGCTGAGTTGCATGGCCAAAGTCAGATCGGATCCGCGGATGTTGTTGGCTTCGTCGGCGACCTGGCGAGAGGTGGCCACATCGCGCTGGTGGACCGCAGACCGCTGTTGTGAGAACCCGTACAGGGATGCGCCGGTAGCGACCACGAGCAGGACCGTCAGGGCAGCGAGGAACTGGCGGAGGCGGCGGGCGACCTGGCGGCGGGTTCTGTCATCGGCTTGGCGGCGAGCTTCGTCGGCTTGGCGGGCCTCTTCCACGGCGCGGCGGCAAGCTTCCTCTAGCTCTGCGATTCGCTGGTTACGGGCGGATGTGCTGCGTTCGACCAGCTCCCGGACCTCGATCGGGATGTCAGCCGACCGCTCGGCCAGCCACCGCTCCGCTGCGCCGATCCGCGTGTCATCGGCGAGCAGGTCACCCTCGACGGCGCGTTCTTCCATGGTGGCCAGCCAGCGCTGAAACTCCGCATCAGCATCCACCCAGCTGGCAAGCCGCTCCCAGGACTGGATCAACGCCTCATGGGCCAGCTCCACGGTCGCGGTATGGCTGGTCGGGTCCTCACCGGTCATCAACAACCGGCGCTCAGCCAGCTTCTCGACCAGGTCCCAGTCATCGCCGAGGCGGTCGCGACCTACCACGCATCGAGTAGCCTGCGCGGCGCCACCGCGGCTGCGCACACAAGCCAGCAAGACCCGCCGGATCTGCTCGGCAGACCACTCCCGCTTCAGTTTCGCAAACACGCCTTCGGCGTACCGGTTAAGGGCGCCCGTCACGCCGCCGAACGAGGACGAATAGTAATCGGCGAACCTCAACCGCCGTCTACGCTGTTGGGGCCATAGCTGGGCAAGCGCGAACTCCATCAACGGCAGCCCACCGTCGCCTCCGGCAGCCTCAAGAGCGATCCGCTGGGCCAGCCCCTCGTCATAGGTCACGCCACAGGCCCGGGCTGGTATGGCAACCGCGCGTTCCAACGCTTCCCGATCCATCGGGGAGATGGTCACCAGGCGATTCTGTAGCCGAAGTCCGAGGCCGGGGTGTTTTAGCAGCTGCCCGAGGAAGTCGGCCCGCAGCGTGCACACCAGTCGAAACGCCGCATCATCGGCGTCCCCGGAGGGCAAGACCCGATCGAGAAACGCGGTCCGGTCCTCGTCCGGGCAAGTGGTGAACAGTTCCTCGAACTGGTCCACATAGACCAGGATGCGCTTGCCGGTCAGGACACCCAACTCACCCGCCAGACCAGGCAGCCCATCCCGCCGTAGCCGATCACTGCGCCGTTCGACGTCCGCTACGTTCGCATGCGACCCCTCCACCGCATACAGCGCCCTGGCCAGGGAGAAAAACGGTGTCTCCCCAGGCCTGAATGTGGCCGTGGCCCACTGCCCCGGGCTCAACGCCGGGATCAGACCGGCGGTAACCAACGAGGACTTGCCCACCCCCGACGGCCCGACAACCATTACCAGCGCGCGCTCCTCGACCATGCGGAGCAGCTGGGCAGTCTCGGCCTCCCGGCCGACGAACAGGCCCGCCTCAGCATCTGAGGCTCGAAACGGCTCCAGGCCCCGGTAGGGGCAGGCCGGCACGGTCTCCAGCACGTCCGGCCAGGCATCGACCAGGTGGGCGATCGGGATCGCGTAGGCGTCCCGGGCGTCGCCGTCCCAGCCGGCCACGGCCAGCATGCCCACCACGCCATCCCCGGCGTCGCCCGCCACCACGGCCGGGGAGCCGCTGTAGCCGGGCTGGGCGCGGAAGGCCGCTTCGCTGTCGGAATCCAGCTGGATCATCCCCGCACCCACCGCGCCGCGCAGCCGACAGAGCGCCCACGCCCCATCCCGCCGGCGCGGCGGCTCGCCCGGGTAGCCGAACACGGCCACCTCGGCGTCCCGGACGTCTCCCGCCTCGACCAGCCGCGCCGGGCCCGCCCCCGCTGGCAGGTCCTCCCCGACCAGCATCAGCCCGGCCACATCCCCACCCGCGGTCCCCGAGACCGGCGGCGGGACCCATGCCACCACCCGGCAACTCCGCAGCGGCGCGCCCTCGGCGTCACCCAGGATCGGGAATTCCACCTGTACCCGGGCCTGCGGGCCCGGTGCCTCCTGAGTGCGCTGTGCCCGGCCCAGCACGGTATTCACCACGTGCGCGCAGGTGAGGATGTGCCGCTCCCCCACCACGAACCCCACCCCGGCCGGGGAGCCGGCCCGCAGCACCCGGACGACGAAACCCTCCCGCCTGCCCTGCGACACCGGCTACTCCGACTTCTCTGGCTTACCCGGCTTCCAGGACATGGTGACTTTGAAATTCACCTCGGCGGTCCCTTTCGCGATGATCATCCCGGTCTCGCCCCCCATCTTCAACCCGAATTCCACCGTGGTCTCGGCCGGCGCGATCTCCCGCAACACCTCGACGATCTTCAGCAAGGACGGCTTGACGCCCGCCAGCGCGTCCTCCAGGGTCGTGAGCGCCCGAGCGGCGACCTTGCCCGGCTCGGCCGAGGCGAGCACGAGATCCCCCGGCACCTCACCGCGATCTACCTCGAACACCACGACATCAGCACCATCGCCCACCGGAACACTCAACAGATACGACACGTGCGCTCCCTTGGACGGTGACGATCAGTGGCCATCTTGTCACCACCGCCGAATCCGGCTCTAGGGGATTCAGGCAGCGCCAGCAGGGACTTGGCTCAGGGACAAGACGCCGTCAGCCGGCCCCGTCTGGAACCAGGTGCCTGAGCTCATGGTCCAGGTGCGCCCGTCGAAGGTCACGCGCTCGACTCCGAGGCGCGAGGCGTGGGCGACGAGCCAGCTGCTGATCGACCAGCCGCGGTCCGCCGGGTGCGCTCCGCTGAGGACGGCGGTGCCGAGCTCGACGACCGCGGTGGTCACCAGGTTGGCGCTCGGCGCGCTGGTAGGCAGGCCGCGGCAGGTCAGCGCTGCGGGCCGCTCACCAGTGAGGGCGGTCGCGACGGCTCGGGCCCTCGGCTCCCACTTCGCGTAAGCGGACGGTGCAGCGGAGTGCTGGACGAGCTGGGCGGCGGCGGTGACGCTCAGCTGAGACCACTCGGGTTGAGCGCGAAGCCGCTGGTAGAAGGCGGTGGATGCGTAGACCGGATCGAGGACCTGCGCCCGCGTCCCCCAACCTTGGCTGGGTCGCTGCTGGAACAGTCCCACGGAGTCACGATCACCCACCGGCACGTTGCGCAGGCCGGACTCTTGCAGCGCCGTCGCCAGGGCGACGGTGACAGCGTGGTCGGGCATGCCCAGCTGGATGCCGATCGCGGCGATGGTCGCCGCGTTCTCGGCCTGCTCCCCCGACAGGGAGAACTCCACCGGGGCCCCAGACGCCGCGACCGCGGTGACGGTACAGCCTGACCTTCGACCGAGGTTCTGGAGGAGAGGCCACGCGAGCACCGACACGGCGACCAGGACCACGATCACAGCCAGGGCGACCAGGCCTTTCCGGGCGTTCCACACTGGCAGGCTCCCTTCTGGGCCAGTCGATGGGCCGGGCGACGGGGCCGATGAGGACACCATATAATCGGCCCGCGCGTGTCGCGGGGTGGCCAGGAGCTCAGCACGGCACGCGGCACAGGCCGTGGGGAGCGAGCCCAGCGGAGGCGAGACTCGCGGTATCCAGGGCGAACGGACAGGCTAGGCCCTCGTAGCTCAGGGGATAGAGCATCGGTTTCCTAAACCGTGTGTCGCAGGTTCGAATCCTGCCGGGGGCACCAGCTCAGAGCCACGAAGCGGCCCTGAGCTGCCAAATCGTGGTGCGGAGGGTAGCGCGAGGCTCGAGCCGGGGCATCCGCACCGCTCCCGGCGTTGCAAGGTGGACATTACCCACTTGCCTACTTTCCCACAACGGTGCAGACTGGCTCGACGGAGACAGGAGGTTGCCATGTGCGCCATGCCAGAAGAACTGCCCGTCCCCTTCGAGGTCATCACCGAAACCGAGGTAGACAGCCGCGGCCGGGTCAGCCTTGGCCGCGCTGGCGCCGAGCCAGGAGGGCGCTACCGGGTGGCTCGCAACATCGACGGCGTGCTGCTGCTCACTCCAGTGGTCTCCATCCCCGAGCGCGAGTTGATCGTCTGGGAGAAGCCTGCTCTGGCCGAGCGCATCCGCATCGGAATTGCCGAGACCCAAGCCGGGCGCACCGTCGATCTGGGTGACTTCACTGGTTACGCCACCGACACCGATGACGAGTAGCCGGATGAGCTCAAATCAGCTACGTTTTGCCACCCCGGCCCGGGAAACACTGGACTTAGTAGCTGTAAGTAAATAACTAATCCAATAGAGTGAATTTTGACTATATGGCGTGTCGGTCCCATCAAGGTGATCGTCTTGTGCGATTATATGCATTGTGAACACCAGGGATGACGACGCTTT
>JBOHFI010000110.1:0-5376 GCA_050699595.1 Pseudonocardiaceae bacterium
GGCCGCAACGCGGCCACCCCCCATTTTTCTTTACGTACACGCTGCTGAGTACCAGGAACCGCCTCCATCGTTCTTCACGCCTGTGTCACGCCCATTACTTGCGCATGCCCCGGATGAGCCGATCAGCGACTAGGTAGTCGCCGTCCGCGAGTCTACGTAGCAACCCACCAGCCTTTTCTCGAAGTGTGCATGTCCTGCGTCGAGCCGGTGGCGACGGGTGCCGAACCATGCTCGGTACTCGCCGCGCCACGGGCGGCCTCCTGCTACGTGATTTCATCGCCGGCAAGGTTTCTCACCAGCGGTGACGCGGATTAGGCAGCCCTGCGCAAGCCTACGCGGCGCCGCGTAGTAGGCGTCTGAAGTCGTTGGAAGCACAGCCTCCCCTGTTGAATCCCAGGTGGTTGAAGAATCGACTTCACGGCTAAGTGGTGGGATGTTAAATTAGGTGGCGAATGGGTGTTGTCAGGCGGCTTATCTCTCGCCATAGTAGTTATCAGCCGAATCGGCACGGGGTCGATGAGGTGTTTTGTTTCCGGCCCCACAGGGGGGCAATCGTGAGGAGGAATTTCATGTCTGACGTAGTGAGCTTCACCGAGATCGCCGGCCAGCACGTGGAGCTGCTGCCGGCGCGTACCGTCATGTCCGTGTTCGCTGTCAAGGGTGGCGGCGGCGACGGTGGCAAGGGCGGCGCTGGTGGCAAGGGCACCGGTGGCGTCGGCGTCAACCTCTTGAACATCGACGCGCTGGGCGACCAGGACAACCTCGCCGGTAACGGCATCGGTGGCAACGGTGGCGGCGCGCACGGCGGCCGTGGCTGAGTCAACGGTGGCTGGGTTGTGTCGGTGATCGCGTGCGGTGTCGTTGACTAGGGTAAACGGCACCGGCGTGGCCGGCGGTGACGCGTGCGGGCGGTGCTGGGGTAGCTGATCGCGGTGTGGGTCGTGCAGTACCGCCGGATCGCGTGCGATGCCGTCGGTAGGGGGGCTGGCCGCTAGTGCGGCCAGCCCCCTCATTTTTTCTGGCCGGGCCGACCTTCACCGCCGCTGCGCGGGAGGTGAGCGGGGGGATCGCCACTCAGCCCAGCCCGTCGGCGGTGATCGAGCGACTCACCGGCGCGATGCCCTGACCCGAGAGTCGCCGCACTTGACTTCGAGTGTGCTCGAAGTCGTACCGTCATGTTCATGACCGCAGCAGGCGAACGGCTCAGGGAACTGGTCGACTCGTGTGAGGCACCTGACCTTCCTCCGCTGTCGGAGGAGTTGGTGCGAACCCTCGACCGAGATGACAGGGAGAAGAACATGACCATGACGACACGAACCCTCGGGCGGTCTGGACTCACCGTCTCCGTGCTGGGGCTGGGATGCATGGGGATGAGCTACGCTTACGGGCCGACTGACCGGGCTGAGTCGCTCGCCACCATTCGCAGCGCTCTTGACCTCGGCGTAACCTTCCTCGACACCGCGGACGTGTACGCGGACGGGGAGAACGAGAAGCTGGTCGGCGAGGCGATCGCTGGACGGCGCGACGAGGTCGTGCTGGCGACCAAGTTCGGCATTCTCCGCAGCAACCTCGCGGGCCGGCCAGCTCCGGTAAGCGGTTCGCCCGACTACGTCCGCGCCGCGATCGACCGGACGCTGGCCCGCCTGGGCGTCGACCATGTCGACCTGTACTACCAGCATCGTCCCGACCCGGACGTCCCGGTGGAGGAGACCGTCGGCGCGATGGCGGAGCTCGTCGCGGCCGGAAAGGTCCGCTATCTCGGGCTGTCCGAGGCGTCGGCGGCCACGATCCGCCGTGCGGCCACGGTGCATCCGATCACCGCAGTCCAATCCGAGTGGTCACTGTTCAGCCGCGACATCGAGGATGCCGTGGTACCGGCCTGCCGTGAACTGGGTATCGGGATGGTTGCCTACAGCCCGCTCGGGCGTGGACTGCTCACCGGCGCCCTCACCTCGGTCGATGCTCTGGCCACCGACGACTTACGCCGCACCCAGCCCCGCTGGCAGGACGAGAACCTGGCGGCGAACCTGGAACTGGTCGGTCACATCCGCTCGATCGCCGCCCGATACGACGCCACCTCGGCGCAGGTGGTGTTGGCCTGGGTGCTGGCGCGTGGCGAGGACGTGGTGCCGATCCCCGGCACCAAACGGCGCCGATACCTGCAGGAGAACGCCGGGTCACTGAGCCTCGCGCTGGAGACCGAGGATCTCGACCGCTTGTCCGACCTTCACCCGGTCGGTGACCGCTACCCGGACATGTCCTGGGCCGAACGCGACACCGCCCCGCTGCTCAAGTGATGGTGGCGTGCCAGCGTCCCCGTCTGAGGTGGGTGGTTCCGTCCGGGGTGACGGTGGCGTGGGCGCCGTACACGGGTAGTGATCCGTCTCGAAGCCAGGTGGTGCGGATGTTGTCGAGGAGGTCCCACAGCCGGCGTGGCCCGCCTTGGTGGACGATCGGCGGGTCATCGCATCGTGAGGTTGCTCTGGCCCATGAGCCGTCTGAATGGAGCATGAACGCTGTCCGGGTGCTGCCGTGCTTTTCGTAGTGATGCTCGATGCCGGGATGCAGGATTCCGAGTGTTGACCAGAGTTCCCATGCCTCGACAACGTTGGTGACGGGGTAGCGGCCCGTGCGGACGTGGTCTCCGTCGGCGTCTCGGCTCTCCTCCAGCAGCGGGTGCAGGTCGGGTGGGTAGTCCGGGCCGATGCGGGTGTGCATGAAACCGGCCCGGTCCCATTCGATGCGGCCGATGGCTCCACCGTCGTCGGTTTTGTCCGCGGTGAGGATCAGCGCGGTTCCCGCGATGGTGGTGACCAGGCGGCCACCGGGCCGCAGTGCTTGTAGCCAGCTCGCGGGGATCGGCCGGACGGAGACGGTGGCGACGATCCGGTCGTAGGTGCCAGGTAGCGGCCCGGTCGCGTCGCAGGTCACGACGTGCGGTCGCAGGCCGATGCCATGGAGGCGTTCGGTGGCGGCCTTGGTGAGGTAGGCGTCGACGTCGATGCTGGTGACGTGGGAGTCGCCGAGGCGGGTGGCCAGGACCGCAGTGCCGTAGCCGGAACCGGTGCCGACGTCCAGGACGTCCATGCCGTCATCGAGCATCGCGTGCCGCAGCATCTGGATGATCAGGCCGGGCAGGGTGGACGAGGAGGTCGGCATACCCGACGGCCGGGCGCTGGGGTCGGCGTGGTCGGCGTGCAGGGGGCCGACCTGGGTGACGAGGCTGAG
Source organism: Pseudonocardiaceae bacterium (assembly GCA_050699595.1). Classification (GTDB taxonomy): domain Bacteria; phylum Actinomycetota; class Actinomycetes; order Mycobacteriales; family Pseudonocardiaceae. The sequence goes on from JBOHFI010000110.1 coordinate 3,229, forward strand.
GTCGCGGTAGGCGGCGTCAAGCCAGGCGGTCTGGTCGGCGGGGCCCTCGGCCAGGGTGAAGGTATCGGTTCCGTAGCCCGAACCGGGGCTGGTCCACTTCCACCAGCGCGGGACGAACACGTGCCGGGGAACGACCGCGATGATCGGTCGCCAACGCGAGATGGGGTGGGTGACCTGCTCGGCGAGCTGCTGTGCCTGGGGTTGCCAGTTCACCCGGCCACCCTCGGCTTCCGGGACGGGTCACAGTCGTTCGAGTCAGCTGGCGTGCAGGTGACACAGGCGTCCCGGTGTGGGATACAAGCCAGGATGTTGCCCCAGCGCGGCCCGTCCAGAATGCTTGCCAGAGACTGCTCGTTGACGTTGCCAGCGCTGAGGAAGCGGCCCAGGACGCAGGGGTGGACTGTGCCGTCCGGGCCGATCGCGGCCCGGCCTCTGCCGCATTGCCCGCACAGATCCGCAGCGGTTGGCTCCTGTCCGTGGGACGCCCGGCCGACCGGGCGGGCGTGGTCGGTGTTGACGTCGGTGACGCCCAGGGCCAGCAGCTCACCACGGGCGGCGTCGATGTCCTGGCCGTCCAGCACGTGGACGATCCCGGCTCGGATCGTGATGCCGCAGTGGACCGCCTCGGCGATGTTCGCCCGGGTGCGGTAGTAGCTGCGTCGAGAGCCGGTGATCTCGGCGTGCTCGTCTGGGTTCGCCGAGTACCACGAGGTCCCTAGCGACACCCCGGGAAGGCTGAACAACTCCCAGAGTTGCGGGGTGATGTGCACCAGGTTGGTGTAGACGTCGGTGTTCAGACCGACGGCAAGCGCGTAGCGGATCAGCCTGGGCAGGTCCGGGTGCACCGTGGGTTCGCCACCGATGAACTGGACGGTCGTTATTCCGGCGGTCTTGGCGTCGTCGATGACCCGCTCCCAGTCGGAAGCGGTCATGGAGCTGTGGTCACCATGCGGTGAGGATTCCGCATAGCAGTGTGCACAGCGCAATGTGCACTTGCCGGTGATCTCCAGTTCGAGGAAGCTGACCCCGGCCATCTGTCCTCACACCTCCGGGTGGCCCGAGATCTCATTAGACCACGGCGTCGGCGTCCCACACCAGCCTGAGCGGAGCCGCTCAGGCTGGTGTGGGGAGCGGGCGGCGACCGCGAAGGTGGTCGCCGGGGGGTATTTCTGCTGGCCGAACACTGATGGCCTCATCCAGCTGACCCCGCTGAACCAACACCGAGCCCAGGTTAGCGACATACAGAGTGTGGTTACGCGGAAACGTCACCGCATCCACACTGGCGAGAGCTGTCCGGGCGGCTATCTCGGCGGACTTGCCCTGCCCGGTGGCTAACGCGACCGACGTCTCGTGCCAGGCCAGATCGGCCGGGTCCCAGAAATCCAGCCAGAACGGCTCATCCCCACGTCGCCCTCGGTCAGGCCACTGGTGGGCCTGACCGAGGGCTGGAGACAGCGGCCCCACAGTCGCCCGTCTGGGCGTGCCCAATGGCTTCCCGCGCCGCCAGCAGAGACAGCAGCGGGGAATTCATTTGATCGTGGCGCGCTATCTTTGTGGCGGCCTGAATCAGGTCGACCGCGTCCCGGCCGTTACCGGCCTTGCTGGCTTGCAATGCCATCGCCGCCAGCGCGGACACGTGGACGTCGGGCACCTCGGACACATCAGTGAAATGGCATGCCTCAAGCCACTACCGGCGTGCTCTGTCCTGCCACCCCGCATCATAGGAAAGCCACCCCGCCTGGTCCATGGCGGCGGCTGTGACTCCCTGCAAGTCACGCTCGACCGAGGGCAGGTAGCTACCCCGACGAAGGGCGTCCTGGAGTCGCAGCGCCACCCCCTCTGCCACCTGACATAAGAGGCGACGGCTCCGGGGCACTGACAACGCCCAGGACAGCGGGAGGCACCCCAAGCGCACCAGCAAGATCGGTCAGGACAGTCGTGTCCCGCGCAGCGCGGCTCACCCCGCGCTCCACCCGGGAGGTCGTGGCCTGGGAATAGCCCGACCGGTCGGCCAGCTCCTGCTGGGTCCAGTTGTGAGCCTCTCGGAGCAGGCGGACCACCACCCCCGGAACCGCCATCCAGCTCGGGAAGCCCCGCCATCGCCTCGCTGCGGGATGATCGTGGTTTGTGTGCCGAAAACGACACGGG
>JBOHFI010000111.1:0-5299 GCA_050699595.1 Pseudonocardiaceae bacterium
GGGTTTGGTTTGGTCGCCTCCTTTCTATCAGTCGGAGAAGCCGTTGCCTGCTATTTGATGCCGCGTGTCGTCAGCTTTCGAAACAACGACCGCTGACTAGCCTAAACGGGGTTTCGCATAATCCTCAATAAATACTCCGGAGACCCGGAGACCCGGAGACCCGGAGACCCGGAGACCCGTGTTCGGACTCTCCGCTGAGTGGTTGCTCCACGGCGGCGAGCTGGTTCCCTCAGCGATCGTGCTCTCCCATCCCGAGCAACTCACCAGGCTCATCCGGGCCTGCCCGCAAGCCGCGGACGTAGCGATCGTGGCGGGTGATCCTTGTTTCGACCGGATGCTGGCCAGCCGCCCGCTGCGCGCGAGTTACCGACGCGTGCTCGGAGCTGATGCGGGGCAGCGCCTGGTGGTGGTGTCCTCCACGTGGGGCGCCTCGTCGCTGTTCGGGCGGCACCGGGATCTCGTGCCTCGGCTCGCGGCCAGCCTGCCGGTCGACGAGTACCGCGTCGTGCTCGCGTTGCATCCCAACATCTGGTCCTGGCACTCGCCCTGGCAGGTGCGGATGTGGCTCGCGGACTGCTGCCGGGCCGGCGTGGTCGTGTTGCCACCTGAGGAAGGGTGGCGGGCCGCGCTCGTCGCCGCGGATCTGGTGATCGGTGACCAGGGCTCGGTGACGTTCTACGGGGCCGCGCTCGGCCACCCGGTTCTGCTGGCGAGCGCCCCGGAGGATGCGGTCGACCCGTGCTCCCCGGTCGGACGGCTGCTCATCACGGCACCTCGTCTGGACAGCACGGGCGAGCTCGCCGGCCAGGTAGCCCGCGCGATCACCACGCATGATCGTTCCCGGCTCGACTCGATCACCGCGCTGACCACCTCCGCGCCCGGTGAGTCCGCGCGGCTGCTGCGCCGCGCGCTGTACCGGATGCTCGATCTCAGCGAGCCGTCCACGCCGGCCGACCTGGCGGTGGTCCCGGTGCCACCGGAAACCGGGCGCGCGCTCGGATCACACCTCGTGCACGTCCAGCTGACACATGTTACTGAGGGTGACGTCCACGCCGAGATCGTGCGCTACCCCGCGGACCTGCTTAGGGCGGCGGAGCCGATCCCACCTCAGGCCCACCTCGTCGTGGACACCGGCGAGCCGCACCGCCGATGGCTCGAACTCGCCGACATCGTGGTCGTCCCCCAGCCCGCCGACGCGCTGCCCACGCTCGCCGCCATGCCGGGTTGCCTGCTCGCGACCGCACCGCAGGACGCGCACGACTGGGTCGTCGTGCTCCGGGCCGGCCGGTCTGTCCGTTTTCGGGAAGTTGCCCTCGACGGCCGTATCTGCGCGTCGATCCTGCACGCCTGGCTGACCGAGGGACACGAGCTCGACGCACTGGCGGGACGAGTCAGCGTTGCGCTCGGCGCAACCCAGGGGACCATGGACGTCACAACCGCCTGAGCTTCCCGCGAAGCCGCTCAGCATCATGGTCGAAACCGTACGATTCGGCGATCGTGCAGGCTTCACTGTAGCGTTCCCGTGCCGCGCCGAAGCGCTCTCTGGCCTCAGCGAGGTCCCCGATGGCCTCCAGGACGTGCACCCGGTCGAAGGGCTTGCGATGTTCGGTCATGACGGCCAGCGCCTGCTCCAGGTAGCGCTCGGCATCATCGAACCGGCGCAGCTCGGTCGACTTCCTGCCCTGCCATAACGCCGCCTTCGCGGCATTGTAGGTATCGGGAGGATCCAAGCTCCGAAAACCATTCTCGGCGTCTCGTAACAACCGCTGCGCGACATCGGGACTCTCCACCTTCGCCAGATGCAGCCGCGCAAGCGCAGTACGACGGGGAAAACCGATCTCCACGGCAAGCGCGAGATTCCGGCGCAGCAGGGTGATCGACTCTTCGGGCATTCCCTGTGCCATTCTAGCCAGTCCCATGGCCTCCAACGCGGTCGCTTCCAACTCGCGGTGTCCAGAGACACAGGCCGGCTCAAGGGCAGCCGAGAAAACCTCATAAGCGTGCTGCGCATCTCCCCGATGCAGGTAGGGGAATCCGAGCTGGGCACCCAGCAGCGCCTCCACCCCGGTGTAGCCCAGTTTCCGGGCGGCATCCAGACCCAGCTCATTGGTGCGGATGAGATCCTCGAAGTGTTTGCCTCGTTCGTGCAACGGCCAGAGCATCACGCACAGCTGGCACACTTGTTCCAGCTCGCCGTGCTGGTAGGCGCTGCGCACCGCGGCCGAGAGGTTCCTGCGCTCGGTCTCCAACCAACCCCACGGTTCCCGGGACGCCACATGATCCCCCGCTGTGAGGCCGGGGAACAGCAGCTCACGCCAGCCGCGGTGGGGCATGACCGCATGCCCGGCGCTGAGCGCCCCTCGGCGGTAGAAATCGAGCATGCGCACCAGAGCGCGATCCCGGTCCCCGGCAGGGTCGGTCGACTCGACGAGCCCGGTCGCGTGCAATCGCACCAAGGAGTGCAGCAGGTAGCGGTCGTCGCTGACCTCTTGGACGAGTCCGGCGGCCACCAGTTCGTCCACCGAGTCGCGGACGTCATACTCCGGCAGCTCCAGTGCCGCCACCAGCACATCAATTCCGACATCACCCTCGCCCGGATGCAGGCTCATTACTCGATAGCACCGCTTCCCGACGGCGGACAGCCGCTGATAGGCCGTGTTGAACACCACCGTCACCGACAACTCGGCGTCGCGCGACATCGCCTGCAGCCGGCGTTTCTCGTCGTCGAGCTCGGCGACCACGCGGGACACCCGCCGTGCTGGGAAGGCACCGAGTAACGCGCCGACCACGGACAGCGCGATCGGGAGGCCGGCGCAGGTCCGCAACACCGCCGAGACGGCGTCCGGTTCCGCTGTGAGGCGATCTTCGCCGATCAACCGGCCGAACAGTTCCCGCGCGGCTGGCTCCTCCAACGGTTCCAGGTCGATGAAGGTGACCGCGCTGCTCACCGCCAGCGCCGCTAGCGGGCCGGCCTCGGTCACCACCATGACCGAGTTCCCCGGGCCGGGGGCGAGCATCCTGACCTGACGGGGTGTCAGCGCCTGGTCCACCGACACCGCCACCCGCTTGCCCGACGACCAGCTCCGGAACCACGCCGCGCGGCCCTCGACACTGTCCGGGATCACCTCCGGATCGTGACCGACCGCCAGCAGGAACTCCCGCAGTGTCGTGCTCTCCAGCCCGTCTCCGGCGACACCGGCGCCGAGATCGGCATGGAAATGGCCGTCCGGGAACCGCTCGGCGTGTCTGCGCAACCAGAACCGCGCGGTCTCCCGCTTACCCACGCCCGGGGTTCCGCGGAACACCACGATACTCGGCCCGTCCCCGTCGTCGTCCGCAGCCGCGAGCGCCTGATCCGCCGCAGCCAACACGCGCACCTGATTGGTGAAATTCCTGGTCGGAGCCGGAACCTGACGCGGCGCAGGCAGGGTGTACCGCTGACCGTGAAAATGCACCCCACCGTGGACATCGCGAGCCTGCAACGAGATCTCGGCGCAACCGGCCATCCGGTTGTGCACACCCGGTTCGCCACCGCTCACCCAGAGCCCCCCACACCGCCAACCTTGATATCGCGCACAGCGTACCCATGCCGTCACCCCCGGTCATCCGGCACCGCCTCGGTGGGGTCCGAGCTTCTCGATCACCTCGGCTCCCCGAACTGGACTCGAACCGCTAATCCCGCGATAACCAGATGCCGGCGGATCCCTGACCGGATCGCGCGAGGTACGGTGGGCGGTGTCCCAAGGCAGCCTGGTGCTACTCGTTGCGCTCAGATGAGCTGTCCGACTGGCTGGAGGAAGGTCGTGGCAGCAGGCTCTCACGGGCGCCGGCCGGCTCCAACATGGTGCTGAGCCGCGCCTTGATCCCGGTGGAAACACACTCGAGGATAAGATCATGAACCAATGATTTGACGCAGGCGTTGACCAGCAGCGGCTGACCCGAAGCCGCGCCCGCCACGATACCGGTGAATTGCACTAGCCGCTTAGCGCACTTGATCCACTCGTCACCCGGCAGCTTGAATTTACTTGCGATACCGGCGTACATGTCGACCGATGACGGCTCAAGACCCGCAAGCAGACCCGCATCTTGAACAGGTTGCCCAAAGAATTAGTTCTTGGCACTTCTTCTCAAAACCATCCAATTGATCGGCAACCGACGCCAAATCCGCGTACTCCGGCGTGAACCAGACCTCAGAAGATCGTTCCCAGACGGGCTCGACTAATTTCTCGGCAACCCAATCATCGAACGCATCCAGCAAGGTCTCCGCAACCGAGCCACCAGTGCCGGATTCACCTGCGGACGCAAACCTGGGAAAATCCCATCCCACACGTCCCGCCGGGCTGCATGACATGCGGCGTTGGACGGCAAACCGCCCGCGCTCGTCCGAATGCGGGGGTGCGCTCTCTCCGGACGGCCGCGAAGACGCGATCCGGAAGATCTCCGCTTCGATGACACGCTCGGCCTGTCGGGCACCGGTTGATACTCCCGCCGAGAAGTATTCACACCGCATACTGTCAGAGGACTCGCCGCCCTCATTGACGGTCACGGCGCCATCGACGGTGGGATTGGTGCTAGTTTGCGGGCTCTCCCACGTGGAACTCGCCATCCTCTGACGATCCCGCGCGTTGCCCAGAAATTCGGTCGGCTCTGGCTTCGGCTGGTCACTGGCTGGGGTTGGAGAGTCGGACTCCGACCCGCAGGCACTCCGAATTTGCCGCGGAGTCCATTGCCAGCCAACGTCCTCGGACCTTGGGCCGGGAGGGCTAGTCACTCTCGGGTCCCATTGCGGCACCTCCGGGATTCGGGTCGACTTCAGGCGACGATGGGTACGGTACACGCAACTCGGACGAACGACCAAGTCGTTGCGGGCTGTCACGGAGTCGTTCCGTTCTGGTGAGCACGAATGAACCGCCAGGCGACCCAGGACCAGCGGATAGCTGTCCCATAGATCGCTGAGCGAGGGGACAGTCCCGATCGTGGGCGCTCTCAGTGCGCCGAGTTCGACAGTAAAGCTGATCACGAACCACGAGATCTAAGGGACACGTCCTGACGCAATGCCGCTAAGTTTAGAGTCTTCCGACGTCTATTTCCGCAGGTCGGAAGCCCGCTGGAGCCCCTTATCTTAGTGGCATTGCGTCCTGACGGGGCTTCGCCCCAGCCCGACGAGACATGTCGTGGTCGACTTCCGGTATACGACGACGCCGACACAGGACGACCCGCTCTCACCGTGAGTGAACCGGTCAACCCTCGAAGACCCTCAAGATCGTGGTTTGTGTGTCGGAAACGACACGACGTGTCG
>JBOHFI010000112.1:0-5228 GCA_050699595.1 Pseudonocardiaceae bacterium
TCCACCAGTTGGCCGCCTCCAACACTCGGTTCCCGGCACCCGTCGCCCGGGTAGGGACCGGGCCGCTGTGGACAGTCCCGGCGATCGAGCACTTCGCCCGCGTCTGGGATCGGCGCCCCGGCAGGCCTGCGGTGCGGGTCGGGTTACGCGTCGCAGACGAGGGCGGATACCGACGCCGGATACACAGCGCGCCTACTGCTGACCGGGAGCGGCGGTAAGCCACGCAAGCATCTGCCGTAGCCGCTGCACGCGCAGGGGAGCTGTCGCTGGGTTTTCGATCAGCTCTCGCATCCGGTCCGCCGCCCACTGCTCGACGCCTGCATTCAGAAAATCGTCGATCAGGCCGACATCGTCGTTGATGGCGTAGCCCTGCCATGTGAGTAGATACGCCCAGACCGACTGGGCTAGGTCCAGGTATCCGACGGCCGCGAGTGCGCGGACAACTTGCCTGCGCTGGCCAAAGCTCAGTTCGGGACGTGTCCGCGTGGCTTCGGCCACGGACTGCACCGCCGACTCGCCCTGGAGGATCAGCAGAACACCGAGTGCGTCACGAAGATCGTTGCCATCGACCCTGGGATGAGCGACAAGTTGTCGGGCACAGAATTCTGCGGCACGGTCCGTCTCCAGGTCGCGGTCGTCGAGCGCATCTATGACACCAGCGAGCCAAACCGACTGTGGATTCTGTTTTGCCAAAAGGACCAGCTGTGATACTGCGGCTGCCTGGTCGGCCTTGAGCAGCACTGATGCGGCACGTTTGTAGTCATCGCTGGAACCGTGTAGCGAGCGAAGCGCGTGTTTGGTCAACTCGGTCGCGGCGGCGTACTCTCCAGCGGCCTGAAGATGGTGTGCGCCCCATGCCTGGTCGAAAATACTGAGCTTAGCCCCGCCGTTGATCGCATCTAGGATGGGTTTCCCCGCTGGCTCCACGGCCAGCCATGCCTCGATGAGGTTGCTCGCGCCGAGACCGCTGGGAACCCAGTGCTCAAGCAAGGTGCTGACCCGGGAGACCACTGCGGCTTCTGGATACGGCGCGAGCTGTTTCAGTATCCGGCCCATGTACCACACATCTTGCCAGTAGCCTCGCTCAGCCCAGCGGTCCACCACGGAGCACACCCATGGGACGGCCTCTGCGCCGCGAATCGCCAGCAGAGTCTCGACCGCACCCACGACCGCGTTGGCGTCCGCCGCATCATCTTCCAACACCCTGCCGGCCAGGGACTCGGCGGTCTGTTCATCACCCGCCTTGTTCAGGAAGGCTGCGAGTCGAGCCCTGCCCGCATGGTCGTGCGCGGGTCGGGCTATGGCTAGCTCGGCGATCTCGGGAACGGCCGTTTCGCCTTGTGCGGCCAGCCATGCCTCAGCCACTCGTTCAAGTTGTTGAGGGGTGGCCATCGTCTCCTCAAGAACCGAGCGTGCTAGGTGAGCTACGTTGGTCATCAGGTTGAGGATCCGCATCACCTCGGCGGCGTTGGTTCGCGTTTCCGTGCTGGAGTCCGGTTCATCGGCCATCTGGGACGCTCGCCGCTGAACCATATCGATAGCTGCCGGGCCGAGTGCGAGCGCGATCCGTGCGCACTTGCGCAGAGGCTGGCCATACACGGCGGGCAGCAGCTCGGCTAGCAGTAGCTGGGCGCGTTCGCCGCCTCGCAGCTTCTCTAACGCTTCCAAGGCTGACACGCGGCGAGACAAGTTAACGTTGGTGTCGCCAGCCAGCGCATCCAACCGAGTGGAAACGGTTGGGTGGTCAAATAGAGCGCCAAGCACCTCGAACCCTTTGTCGGCTATATCAGAGTCAGAATTGTCAACATTGCGAACTAACGTGAAGAGTCGATCGATCACGCGGAGGGTCATGTTGCCCGGCACGGAGACGCCCTCGGCCATGAGCCGTCCAGTGAACAGGAGGCGCCACGGATCCAGTGCGGACAGTAGGTGGTCAACCACGGTGCCAATGTCGTGTTCCGGGCGGCAGGCCCACATAGCGAGAGTGAACAACGCGAAGGTCTGTTCCGCTTCTCCCAACCCGCGTCGGATCCAGGTGTCCAGCTCGCCGACGTCGTTGCCGATAGTCTTCGCGTGCGATTGCGCCGACAGGAACTCGGCGAAGGACTGGTGCAGAAAACGCAACTCGCGTTCCCGCGCTACCAGCAGGCCGGTCCCGACCAATTCATCCCGGAGGTAGTCTTCCCAGCCGTTGACCAGGGTGACGTCGTCGGGCACCCGGTCGCGGACCCAGTCCATCGCTGCTTGCCACAGGTTGTCCTGGCTCTCCAGCCGATGACGAGCCAACGCGCGGAGAGCCTCCGAACGGCTTTGGTGCAGCCACCGAACGAAGGCCAATAGCTCGGGGTTGTCCTCGTGGTGGCGACGCAGCTGCGTCAGCGGGTTGCGGTTACCGCTGTGATCACCGGCGAGATAGCCGCAGAATCGTTCATACAGGCTAATGCGGCTGGCGGGCAGTGCTCTGTCCGGTTCTTTGACGGCGCTCACTGCGGCGATCGTGGCCAGCAGTGGGTTTTGCACCAACTCCCGCAGGCGGCCGTCTGTGGTCTCCCGGAGGAATCGTTCGGTCTCCGCCGCTGGTGAGGGCACCCGCTGGGCGGTAAACCACTTGGTCGCGAACTCCTCAAGCTCGGGCCTACCGAACGGCTCAATCACATAACTACCCACAGTGGCTGTACGTAGCGGTGCGAGTTCGGACTCGGGCAGGGCGCGGGTCGTCACCACGAATCGGTAGTCACTGTCGGGCCGGGCATGCTGGGCCACCGCTCGGATGACTTCCCCGCGCAGCCGGGGGTCAGGGATCTCGTCGAGTCCGTCCACCAGCACCAACCAGCGGGCCCCCTGGACCCGGCCGGCGAACAGCCCCGGATCGGGGTCCTCCAGCAGGCTTCGTCCAAAGCTGCGGCAGGCTGCCTCGGCGAGCACGGCGCTCCAGGAACCACTGCTGTCCAGGGAACGGGCCGACACCCGCAGGGGCACCACCGGTTCGGTGATCGGCGCGTCGACCGCGCTGTCCTTCCGCAGCCACAACCGGGATAGGCTACGCGCAGGTAGCTGCTCATGGTCGATTTGCCCGCGCCGGGCTCTCCGGTGACCAGCAGATGGCTGTGCTGCTCAAGCGCGTGGGTAACCGACATCACCAGCTGCGGCCCGGTCGAGGCGGGGGACTCCTCGGCGGTGGGTCTCCCGGCCAGCGCGTCTTCCCGTTCGCCTCGATCAGTCGTCGTCTGGACCCGCACCTGCTGCCGCACGTACACGCTTGACAAGGGCGGCTCCTCAACGGCAAGCAGCTCATAGGGAAGACGCTCGACCGAAGCACATTGGGCCTCCAGCAGATTGTGCAGAGCCAGGGACGGCAGCTGGATCTCGGCCCACGAGGTGACTCGGGGTTGCTGAGCACGCTCGGTGGCGAGCGTCGTGCGGTCCCGTGCCTCCTTGGCACGCGTCCAGATCGGCACGACCTGGGCGGGGGTGCGCTTCAGCGCGACGGCCAGGTCTTGGGTGGAAGCCAGTGTGAGCAGTTGCGTCGCACCGAAGACCCCGTAGACCGCCTTTTTCGTGAACGGCCTCCGACCGAGAAACTCATTGACGCTGCCGTAGCCGGCGTCGGTGAGAGCTTGGCGGAACCACGACGCCAGCTCTTCGAGCTCCGGATACCGCTGCTGCTTGCCCTCGGAGGGCCGGCCACCAGGAATGGATCCCCTACCGATGTCGGGTTTCCCGGAATTTCCCCACTGTAGAGGGAAACGCGGCGGTCGGAGGACGGTGGATCCACGCACCCGCACGATCCACGAGGAGGGCAGCCATGGGAGAGCTCGTCGGCGTCGCCACCGGTCACTCGCTGCTGGCCATGGCTCTGCTGACACTGCGGTCTGCGGCGTCCTTCGTGGGTGGATCAGCCACCGCACGGCTGTCAGGCACGAGGCCGAGGCCACGCGGCGGGTGCGGCTCGCGGTCGGCGGCACGAGTTCCACTGAGCGTGCGGCCGTGGTGCGCGCCTGCGCCGAACATGAGGCAGCCTCACGCTCGGCGCATCAGTTTCCCCGCCAGCGCAGGAAGAACTAGGGGTTTACTCCCGGGTGGGGTCGGGTAACTGACTGCAACCGTGAGGCCTGACTGAGGAGGCTTGACGGATGACAGGACACCGGTATCCACCTCGTGAAAGGGCAGGCTCATGGACCACACCGTGTCACCTGAGCACCTCGCTCGACTGTGGGACCAGTACGTTCACGCCTTCAAGCGGTATCAGCTCGCGAAGCGCGCCGCTGAGAAGTCCGAGGCCGCACGCAACACGGCATACAACGCCTGCGAGGCTGCACACGTAGATGAGGTGAACGCTAGTAGAGCTGTCGTGCGGGCGTCCAAGGCGTTGCAGGCCGCATCCGATGCGGCATTCCTCATCCAGAATGGCATCAGCACCTGCTGAGACAGGCGTTGTCGTGATTCGGCGACCCGTTCCTGTCCTGGGGCGGGATCGTTCGTACTACCAGTCGAGGAGCGAACCTTGATCCCACGAGTCGCATGTCTGGCTGCGCTGCTGGCGCTGACTGGCTGCGGCGGCGCCCCCGCCGCCGGCGTCGCGCTCGCGACCGCACCTTCCGCACCGGGGCAGGTGCCGGCGGCGGGACCCGTCGTGCTGGCGGCCACGCCGTGCCGGGTGGTCGGTGGGCGCGCTGATGCGCGTTGCACACCGGGCGTCCTCAACCCGGACGTCATTCAGGACACCATCCACAGCACGATCTGCGCGCCGGGGTGGGCCGACACGGTGCAGCCACCGGTCAGCTACACCGCCGCGCTCAAGCTCCGGCAGATGCGTGACTTCGGCGAGGCGGGCTCCCCCCTGAACTATAAAGAGGACCACCTAGTGTCGCTGTCCCTCGGCGGGGCGCCCAGCGACGCGAACAACCTGTTCCCGCAACCTGCTGCGAAGGCCACCGAGAAGGAAGAACTCGAAGACCACCTCCACCAGGCGGTGTGCTCGGGTCAGACGACGCTGACGGCTGCGCAGGCGGAGATGCGACACGACTGGACTCATTAAGCTGCCCGCCGGCTGAGCTGCGCGGCCACGATCTGCCGCCGTGGGTTCTGGCTGTTTTAAGCTGGGGAGGCGGACATGGCTTTCCAGGTTGCCCAGGGAATGGTCCAGTCGTAATAGTCGCCGTCTCTGGGTGCCAGTCGCCGGGGGGAACCGGTGATGTCGACGGGGTCTCCGGGTAAGACCGTGTTGA
>JBOHFI010000113.1:0-4783 GCA_050699595.1 Pseudonocardiaceae bacterium
GTCGTCAAACGATCGTTTGACGACAGGCGGCGGCGCCCCGGAGACGCAGCCGAGACGTACCACTGTCCGCCAGCGGTGAACACCCGTCCGAGCGAACTTGACGGTCACTACAGTCCAGTCGCATGACGACGGTCACAACGCGTGCAGTGGAGTATCCAGCCGACCACCTGACGATGATCGGGTACCTCGCGCTCCCGGCCGGTGCCGATCGCCGGCCCGCAGTCCTGATCGGACCCGAGGGGATGGGACTCAGCCACGTCGAGCGCCGCCGGGCCGAGGCCCTGGCGGAGCTGGGGTACGTGGCTCTGGCCTTTGACCTACATGGCGGGCGCTATTTGAGCGATCCCGAGGAGATGCTGGCCCGTTGCATGCCGCTGCTCGCCGATCCCGTCCGGATGCGGTGCATCGGCCACGCGGCGCTTGACGTGTTGCGCGCCGAATCGCGGGCCGACCTCGACCGCATTGCGGCTATCGGTTACGGCACCGGGGGCGCCATTGCGTTGGAACTCGGGCGCGACGGCGTCAACCTGCGCGCGATCGGGACAGTCAATGCACTGACCACGGGCCGACCGGACGAGGCGGCACGCATTCGCTGCCCGGTGTGGGCCGGAGTCGGGTCGGAAGACCCGATCATGCCGCCCGCGCAACGGGAGGCATTCACCGCCGAGATGCAGGCCGCAGGCGTCGACTGGCGCCTCACGGTCTACGGCGGAGCCTCGCACGCCTTCCACCACCCACCGGTCGACCACGCCGCGCCCCCCGGTGTCGGCTACCACCCGCGGCACGCACAGCGAGCTTGGCGCGACATCGTCGACCTGCTCGCCGAGTGCCTACCCGTAACGCAGTGATGTGGTCGGCCACTGACGCTCACTCATGCCCGCCATCCTCGTCCTCGTCCAGCTCCGGCGCGTCCGGGTCGCGCAGCGGACGTAGGGCGCCGGCGGCCGGGACCTGGGCGGTGAAGCTGTAGCGGCCGAGCAGGTTCAGGTTACGGTCCTTGAGCGGGGACAGGCGGGCGATGTCTTCACCGTGGATCTCGTGGCTCTCAGCCTGGAGCTGGGCGACGGCGGCGTCGATGTACTTCGTCGTGTCGTGTCGGTAAGGAACGTGCCACCAAGTGCCAACCGTGACGTTTCTGCTGGTCATCGATCCATTCAGAGATCTTCTTGGAGCCATCAGAGCACATCGCAGCAGTCAGCAGTTACCGCGCTGAACTGCACGGATGCCGTCAATGGCACCTGGTGGCACGTTCCTTACCGACACCCCAACTCACGGGTTATCTCTTAGTGGGCACCGTTCAAGCTACAGTTCCTTATTCCGGCCTTTTGCAAGGCGAGGCTTAGCTTGTGACTGTTGACGGGGGGCGTTGTGGTTCGTGACCTTCCCGGGTTCCTCGTTGCGGCTGTCGTGATCGCGCTCGTGCCCGGTCCGGCGACGGCGCTGGTGATCCGCCAGACCCTGCGATCAGGGCGGCGCGGCGCTGTGTGCACGGCGACAGGTGACGCCGCTGGAATAGTGCTGTGGGCGCTGGCTGCGGGTGGTGGCGTCGTGGCGTTGCTAGCGGCTAGCGACGTGGCGTACGACGGGTTGCGACTCGTGGGTGCCGTGGTTCTGGTCTGGCTGGGAGTTCGTTCGATGTGGCCGCCGCGCCGTGCCCAGAGGTTGAAGATCGAGGCGGGCGCGCTCGAGCCGCTGCGGTCGGCGCGAGCGGTGTGGGCCGGGTTGCTGAGTAACCTGGCCAACCCAAAGGCCGCCGTGTTCGCGTTTGCGTTCTACCCGCAGTTCCTGCGGGCCGAGCGTTCGCCGCTGACTGCGGCACTGTTGTTGGCGGTAATCCAGGCGGCAATCGAGATCGGCTGGTATATGTTGTTGGCTACCTTCGTGCACCAGTTGCGGCGGGTGATCGGGTCCTCTGGATTCCGGCGCCGGTTGGAACAGCTCATGGGCGCGGTCCTGGTGGCGCTGGGTATCCGTCTGGCTCTTGAACTTCCATAGGGACATCGCGGTCGCCAGGGAGTCGCTCGGGAAAGCAGTAGTGCAGTGTTTGATACGCACTCCGGAACTTCTCAACCTCGGGCCGGACGGCGGCCGGGTCCTGCTGTTCGAGAAGTAGGCGCCGCAGGAGTGCCGCGATCGTCGCCATGTCGGTTTCGTCCATACCGAGGCGGGTGACTTCCACTGTGCCCAATCTGATGCCGCCCGGTTCGGCCTCGGGGATATCCGGGTCCGAGGGCAGCAGCATTTTGTTCACGATGATGTTCGCCTGTTCCAGGCGCTGAGCGGTCGCTAGGCCGCCGCCCCACGGCCGGGCATCCACCATCACCTGGTGTGTGCGGGTGTACCCGCGGTGGCGGGCAAGGACGGTGAAACCCTCGGCGTCGAGCGCGGTGGCGAGCGCTCGCGCGTTAGTCACCACCTGGCGCATGTAGACGGCGCCGTACGTACGCATTTCAGCGGCGGCCATAGCGAGTGCTGCGACGCGATTGATCTGATGGGAGCCGGTGAGGACGGGGAAGATCGCGTTGGTCACCGGGGTGGTCAGTGACACGTCATTCCAGGCGATGATGCCGCCCTGCGGGCCGCTGAAGGTCTTCCCGCTGGAGCCGGTGAGTATATCTGCGCCCTCATCGAGCGGATTGGGATGGCAGCCACCCGCGATCAGCCCGGCCTGGTGTGCGCCGTCGAAGTAAAGTCGTCCGCCCCACTGCGCGACGATTTCCTTCATCTCGCGAACGGGCAGCGGGAACAGTGCCATGGTCTGGTTAAGTGATATCAGAGCTGGGCGATGGCGCGTGGCCTCACGATGAAATGCGTCGAGGTCGACGGTGAACTCGGCGAGGTCGTAAGGGATGTCTATGATATGCGCCCCACGGATGCCGGCCGGGCCGTCCGCCCGGCCGCTTGTGTCGCCGCCGGCGGGTGGTGGCAGGCTCATTACAGTGTCGCCTGGCTGGATCAGTGCTGCGTAGGTCACTGTGCAGCCAGCCATCCCACCGAGGAGTCGATGATCGGCGAACGCAGCGCCGAACAGTTCGCGAATGAGTTCTACGCACGCTGCTTCAAGCTCATCGATGTACCGCATGCCAGCGAAGCATCGGGAGTTCCGGCCGATATGGCCGCCGGACGCACGGGTGCCGACCTCGGCGGAGAGCAGGTCGCGCGTGGCGGGGCTGGTCGGTGACTCGGCCGCGATCAAGTTGAGACATCGTCGTCCGCGCCACGATTCGTTCTTCTCTACGAGTTCATGGAGGTGGTGGGCGACTTCATCTCCGGTCAGTTTGCGTATCAGCAGAGAAGCCGCTTCCAGGACCTTGGGGTCGTGTCGTTCTTCCATGGTGAACGTCATGCGCTGGTTCTCATCCGGTCGTAGTCGACGTGCCTGGCCAGGGGCTCCCCTCCAGAGTCACCTCTGGTGGGTAACCGCCGCGCTTACGTCAGTGTTCTCCCACCATCGATCGTCCCCCGTCAAAACTCTCTTCAGGTCCTTCTCAGCCGCCCACGTCATATTCAGAATGATTCGGGTGACGTCCTCGGTCAGTGGCACGGTCCGGTGAAGGGTGGTGTCGGTCCGCAGGAAGTACAAGTCGCCAGATTTGAACCCGTAAGTTGTGATCGGGTTCGTACATAGGTAGTGGTTGATGCGGGGGCTTGCCTTGTCCCAGATGGTATGCGGTACGCACTGCAGCATTCCACCGCACTCCACAGGCGGCGTTTCAATGATCCAGATGAGGGCGAAGCTGAAATCTCCCCAGTGCCACCCATGTGTGTCGTCCGTGCGTTCCTGTCGGGTGATTAGAAATTTCTCGTCGTCAGATGGACAGGAGTGCAGAATCTCCCCAGAAATCTTCTCCAAGGTAGAGCGAAGTGGCTTGGAGTTGTAGATCGCACGAATGGTATCGCTATTGGCTTCTATTGCCTGGCTTTTTACGACGCTCATGGCGCGTGGCGTCCCACCTGTGGTCTTCAGGCGGAGATCGCGCCGCTCGGCATCACTGTCTAGAAGCCGTATCGTCTCACCCCGTATCTCGTTACGCACCTCGTCGGGAACGATGTCTGACACTCGGATGAATCCGTCCCGCGAAAAACGGTTATGAAGGTCGACTGTAGTTTCCCGACTGGGCCACATTGCTAGGTGCTTGCTGATGCTCTGCTCAGAGTAATACTTCACGGACATGGCCTACTCCTTTTGATATACCTTCGATCATCCGACGATCAACAAATAAGTAATCCAGTCGCGGCTCCCTAGGCTGGTACGCGTCGTTCTGTTGCGCAGGGCTGCGCAGGTCGTAACCCAGAAGAAAGATCGAATTTTCTGGGCAGCTGCGCGACATCGCTTCATCAAGGCTAGCGCGGCATGACGAACAGTCAAGGGTGCCACAGGCTGCGGGCGGGACTGTTGCGTCGCTGGATGACCAGGTCGGGCAGGCTGAGCTGATGCGTCGTCGCCACGTTCGAGTACCTCCGCCGAGGTCCGGCTTCGCTGGGTTCCGCTTCCCGCCAGGGATGATCATGGTGGCGGTGCGCTGGTACCTGCGCTATGAGTTGTCCTACCGAGACGTGGAAGAACGAGAGCGAAACATTTTGGGGGAGGCCGTGTTCACCGGGGGGAGAGTGTTCACTGTGGGTGGGTAGCTGGTTGGCCCACAGCCTCCTGCGGGCTCTACTGACGTTCCTGTGGGCGTTTTTTCATGATCGTCCGGGGAGGGGTGGGCAGAGGCCGCCGCGGGTGAGGTCGGCCATGGCGATGAGTGATTCGGGGCTGTGGTGGCCGTAGGCGCGGCGG
>JBOHFI010000114.1:0-4243 GCA_050699595.1 Pseudonocardiaceae bacterium
CCGGTGTTCTCTGGGGGTCTGCCCACTGTGGTGGAGGCTGATTCTTCGTATTTATGCAGCTCAGCTGCTGATAGGTGAACACTATCTGGTGCAACAGGTGTGGTGCAAGTGGCTGGTGGGATGTCACTTGTTTGGGTTGGTGTGGTTGATGCGGGTCATGAGTTCGCGGTTGGTGGCGCGGGCGGCGGCGAGGTCCTCGTCGCGTTCGGTGAGTTGCTGGCGTAGGTCGATAATCTGTTGTTCGAAGTGGGTGATCTGCTGGTTGAGGGCGTCGATGTCGTCGGGAGCCCCGAGCCCGGAGGCGCGCCACGCCTGCTCGCCGAGCGCTTCGGAGAGGTGTTTCTCGAGGTGCTGGACTCGCGTGTGGAGTCGGCCGGTGCGTTCGTGGGCGGCGAGCAGGTCGGCCTGAAGCGAGGCTCGGGTGACCATAGGGCCGGCGCCCGTGGTGGTGGCGAGTGGCTCGGCGGCGAGGGCGTGGATCTTCTGGAGTAGGTCGCGGTGGCGGTAGAGGAATGTCCGGTCCACTCCGGCGGCGCGGGCGATGCCGCTGGCGCTGGTCTCGGCGCCCTCGGTGCGGGCGCGGTCGAGGGCGGTGAGGACGCGCTGCCGGCGGCGCGCGGTGTCGGCGTGTCGCCCGTCGAGCATCGCCTGGGTCGGCGTGCTCGGCGATACGGTGTTGTTGGTGTGATCGCTGGTCTTGGTGGTGCTCACGCGATGCCCTCCGATGTGGTGGTGGTCAGCGGAGCGGCTGCGGTCGCCCGGGCGGTGGGCATGCCGAGGGAAACGGTATGGGTGGCGCGGTGGCGGCGTACCGCGGCGACGGCGTTATCGATCTGGGTTTGTTCAGCTTCGTCGAGCCCGGCGATGTCGCTCTTGATCTGGTTGATCAGCCGCCGGATCTTGGTGATCTCCTCCTCGGTGGGGGTGGCGTCGGCGCGGGCCCACTCGTCGATCCCGTCGATGGTGGCGGCCAGCCGTTCCCGGGTGCGCAGCAGATCATCGAGATGGGCCTGCAGGTCGGGTAGATGGGCGAGGGTGGTCCGGAAATGGTCGCAGCCGGCGCAACGGAACCGGACGGGGCAGGCGCCGCCGCCGGCTTGCACGTTGGAGGGTTCGGTGCAGTTGCCGTAGGGCACGGCGACCTGTCCGACCGCGTAGCGGACACGCTCGGAGTCCAGCAGCGCGCGGGCATCGCGCCAGACCCGGTTGCCGTGCCGGTCGAAACTGAACGCGGTCACCGTGTCGACCGCGGCGCGGCGACGATCTTCTCCGACACGGTAGTAGCCGCGTGTGACGTTGAGGTCGGTGTGGTCCATCAGGTCGCGGAGCACGTCGATCGGGACACCGGCGTCGGCATGACGCTGGGCGAAGGAGTGCCGGTAGGCGTAGGGAACGACACGAGTCTTGGTGAACTCGGCGCCATCGGCCCCGAGCAAGGGCGGCAGGGAGTCGACCCAGTCACGGTGGCGGGCGCTCAGGGTGACAGCGCTGATCGGCCGCGTGCCTTGGGGGTTGACCCGCCCGGTGGGCAGCAGCGCGAGCTCACGGGTTGGGGTTGCGGGGTAGCGGGTTTTGACTCGTGCTTGCTGGTCGCGGATCAGCCCCGCGGTGGTCGTGGTGATAGGCAGTCGCCGTCCCGGCCGGTGAGCCTTGACGTTTTGATAGATCAGGACTGGGGCGTTGCCGGAGTCGCGGGTCAGGCAGTCCAGTGGCAGGCTACAGATCTCGTCGGGACGGCGCCCGGTGTCCATCAGTAGCTCGACCGTCAGGCGCAGTTCCCGCGAGGACATGTCCTCGAGTGCGTCCAGGTGGGCGGCGAGCTGACCGATCACTTCGGTGGGTAGGTCCCGTCCGGGTTCGGGGTCGTCGGGTTCGGCGGGGATGTCTGGGCGGGCGAGGGCGAAATCGTCGGGCAAGCCTGCCGCGACGCTGCCGGGGCGGGTCAGCCCGAGGTTGCGGAACCTGGCGAGCAGGTTCTTGACGTGCTGGCAGGTTCTGAGGCGTGTCGCGGTGGTGATATCGCCACGGTGGTCGAGGAAAGCGAGCCTGTTGAGGAAGATCTCGATGTCGTGTCGCGTCAGCTGCGTGGGAATGTCGCCGTGGTCGTCGCGGGAGAGGTACAAGCTCCTCGCCAGGCGGGTGAGCGCGTTGATCCGGCCCTGCACTATTCCCCCGGCCCGTCTGGCGCGGCGGCGAGGTAGATCATCAGCGGCCCAGGCCTTGGCGGCTTCACGCAGCCAGGGCTGGGTGATCTCGGTGAACACCAGGGTGCCTCCGTGGCCGAAGACCGCCAGGTCCCAGGTGTCCTTACCCTGTTCGGCGCCCGGGTCGGCGGCGGCGAGCCGGACATGGCGGATCAGTGCCCGCAGTAGGTGCTGGTCTTCCGCGCACCGCGGTTCGGGCAGATCCACCAGCGAGGCGACCCCAGCGCGGCGAGCCGCGTCACACACCCGAGCCAGGCCAGCCGGGCGGGTTTTGGACCCGTGGTGGGTGCGTTGCTGGAGCCCGAACAGCAGCTCGGCCACGACCAGGTGGGGCAGTCCGCGCAGACTGACCAGTCCGGCCTCGAAGACCGGGGATTCCAGGCGACGCCACCGCTGCTCGTCCAGATCCGGCTCGAGAACGCGGCGTTCACGCAACCGCATGGCATGAGCCGCGCAGTAGGGGGACCTGCCTCCGGTGCGTTCCCGAAGACACGCACTCACCTGGCACGACCCGTACTCTCGGAGCGGACCGATGCCCGGATGTGTGAGGAACTCGCTCAGCGATAGCCCCAGGTTGTCCCGCTGGCGCAGGTGAGCGCGGCACAACGGCTGCCTGGATGATCGCCACGCTCGCGGGCATCCCGCCACGGCGCACATGCCCGGATCACCGACCTGCCGCACCGAGGGGGGTGCCGGGACGCTGGTCGCGGCCCTGCGGCCCCTGGCGCATGCTCGGCAGAGCTGTCCTCGGCGGCATGCCGCGTTCCCGCAGCCCTCGGCGCGGCAGCTCGGCCACCCCAGCAGCGGGTGCTCCGGCGGCGGAGCGAGCACCAGGCTGGCCGGGTCCCACCCCGCCGCGGCCACGAACTCGGACTCGATCAGCGCCGCGATCCCAGCCGCGCGCCGGTCAGTCCCCAGCTCGGCGGTGAACACGTGCGAGACGTCGGGCCCGACCGCGACGGCGGTCACCGCTGGTGCCACGCTCACCGGTCGGCTCCCGCCTGCTCGCGGGGGCTGGGCACGCGCTCGACCGCTTCGCGCAACCTGGACGGGTCGGGATGCACATACACCTGCGACGAGGACACCGATGCGTGTCCGAGCAGCTCGGCGACCACATCGATACCCGCCCCGGCGTCAGAAAGGTTGCTGCCGCAGGCATGCCTGAGCTGATGTGGGTTGATCGGCGGATCTATTCCAGCCCGGCGGGAGGCCGCCGCGAGCAGTTCCCCGATCGCGTCCGGCCGCATCGGCGCGCCGAGCGGCTCGCGAAACAAGTTGACCAGCACAAAGTCGCTGCTGATGGCACGCGGGACCCGCATACGCTCGAACTCGTAGGCATCAAACGCCTGCACGACAAGGAAATCCAGCGGCACGACCCGCTGCCGGCGGGACTTGGCCCACGCCCCGTTCGGGTTATCGCGGCGCACCACATGCAGATGCGACCGCTCGACCTCACAACCGAGTAAACGCGCGTTCAGCAAAAGATGGACATCGCCGCGGCGCAACCCGCACAACTCCCCGCGGCGCAACCCCGCCCGCGCCATCAGCAACACGATCAGCCGGTCCCGCGCCGAGCGGCACACCCGCAGCAGCGCCACGATCTGCTCATCACTCGCTCGATCCACGGTCGTCTCCGGCTCACGCAGCCGATGCCGGGACCGCATCCGCCACCCCATACGACCGTCCTCGCCGCGCGCTTGCTCGGGCAGATCACGGTCGTCGGCGACCTCATAGATCAGCGGCACCAAACCGGCCGGGGCCGCCCCGGAAGCGACCGCGTGCACCACCATGCCCCGCACCGCGCTCAACACACCGTTGATCCGCGACGGCGACCGCACCGGCGCCACGCCCGGCCCGGCCAACACCACCCCCGAACCAGGACCGGTGGCCTCGGCGCACGAGGCGTCCGGCCCGGCATGGGCCAGCCACGTCATGAACAAACCCAGCCGCTCCACACCGGCCTGCCAATCGCGGCGCGTCCACACACACCAGCGCAGGAACAACGCGATCGCGTGCGCATACGCCTTCGTCGTGGACTC
>JBOHFI010000115.1:0-3814 GCA_050699595.1 Pseudonocardiaceae bacterium
AGGCCATCGAGGAGGCCACCGCCGAGTTCGTCCGGAAGGACTTCGCCACGGGGGCGGGGCCGGTGCGAGGCCTCGCCGTAGCGCAACTGGGCTGGGCGCTGCCGCTGCTGGACGCCGAGATGACCCCCGAGGTGCGGCCCCGGCTGTACCTCGCCACCGCGCGCCTGGCCACCCAGGCGGGCTGGATGAGCTTCGAGTGCAAGCACGACGACGCCGCCAGGCGACTGTGGACGATCGGGCTGAACATCACCCGTCGTGCTGAGCACCCCCAAGCCAGCGACTTCACCGGCTTCCTGCTGAGTGACCTGGCGGTGCAGGCGGTACGCCTGGGTCGCCCCGATGAGGCGCTGCGCCTGATCCACGTCGCACACGCCGCCCCGGCCGAACCACACGCTGTCTCCGCGTCCACTACCAGCTGCCTGGCGCTCATCCAGGCCCAGGCCCACGCCGCCCAAGGCGACGCGACGGCCTGTGACCACGCGCTGGATCAGGCTGTCGCACAGTTCAACAGAATCGACCCGCAGACCTGCCCGTCATGGGGGGCATATTTCAGTGACGAGGCTGTCCTCTCCGCCTACCAGGGTGTCGCCCGCTACGAGCTGGCCCTGGCTGGGCGCGATCCGCGCGCAGCCGAGCGGGCGGTGCTGTTGTTGCACCACGCCGTGGACGGCTTGAGCCCGGACTACGACCGGCCCCGGGCACTGTACCTGCCGGACCTGGCCGGGGCCCACGCGATCGCCGGGGACATCGACACCGCAGTCACGGTGGGACACCAGGCCGTCGATGCGGTCACCGGGCTGCACTCCCTCCGCGCCTATGACCGGCTGCGGATCCTGGATACCGTGCTGGAACCCCTCCACACCAGCGCCGGTGTCGCTGAGCTCCGCGACCGTCTAGCCTCCACCGCCGCCTAATCTGGCACTGTCGGGGTTGTGGCTGTCGCGCAGGGCTATATTCCGTTGTCACCGAGGGACACTTCGACGCATTCGTTGCCGTTGGGGTTGCTGAATGAGGATTTGCGCCACCGGGTGAATGTAGCCGATGGCGAAGGGGATGATCCGCAGCTCGACGTTGGGTCGGTCGATGGTCACGATGAGCCGGAGGACCTGTGCTTTCATGGTGTCCGTGTTTCCGGCGGTTCGGCGTAGCGCGGCTTCGTCGAGGATGAACCAGAACTGGTGGTCGGTGTTGTCCGGGACGCGCTGACGGGCGAGGCGGTTGGCGGTGTCCTGGTCGATCTGCTCCGCGGACGGTGATGGACGCCAGGCTCGGAACAGGGTGCGCATGTAGCCCTCGGTCTGCAGCAGGCCGGGCACGACCATGGCGCGGTAGGACTGGCAGCTGGGCTCCATGTCCACGAGCAGGTCAAGCTGGCGCGGGAGATGTATGAGGAGAAAGCCGAGGACGGCAAGCGCCGCTACACCGTGGCCCAGATAGCCACCGAGTTCGGCGTCACCCGTCCCATCATCTACCGCCACCTCGCCAAGGCAACCGCTGCAACGCCCTTCCTACCGACCTGATCAGCCCCATAGTAGTTACCCGTCGGTAATTTTGCCCCTGGGTGTAGCTACCCAAGCAGGTGGCCTATAAGGTCCGGTGTCCGGAACGGAGGGCGGTAAATGGTGAAGGTGTGGCGAGCAGGCTGCCACCACCGCCAGTCGCGGGTGTTGGCGTCGCGCAGCTCACTGGCCAGGGTCGGGACCGCTCTCGGCTGTTTCTGGTGGACTTCTCGGCAAGCAGGGCCGATCAAACGGGTATCACAGTCGAAAAGGGACTTTCCATGGATGTTCAGCCATCCGCCCACCGGCGGACCCTTGCCACACTCGCCGCAGCCGTCATCGCCTATGCGGGGATCACCGTCGCTACGGCGGCACCGGCTTCGGCGGGCGACCCTGGACGTTGCGAAGAGCTCAAGAAGTTCGACACCACCGACCCAGTGTCGTTCAAGCCGATCGAAGACGCCGGTCCATGCGGAGTCGTGTACAACGAAGGCACCGTGCCGATCGAGGTCTTCAACAACTGGGACCGTCCGGTGCCAGGCTATCCGGGTACTGACAACTACAGTCTGTACGCTCAAAGCCACCCTCAGACCGCCGCGGTGATCTGGGATTACTGGTCCAAGCATAGGGACGGGGATGGGGCGACGGCGACGCTACTCCCGATCCGCACCAACTCGCAGTCCCTCGGTCCGGACTTCCACTACACCGACGGCTTCTACATCCCTCTGGGGATGCGTGCCCTCGTCGATATCGGACCGTTCTCAAGCTGTGTGATAGGCCCGATCTACTACAAGGTCCGTGGCTTGGTGACGGCCAACGTCTATTCAGGACCGAGCATCTGCTGATGAGAGCGAAACAAACTGGGGGAGGTCAGGCGGAGAGCGAGGCAAACCGTGGTTGCGACATGAGGTCGTTGTGAGTGACTGCGTGGAGGAGGTCCGGGTAACAGGGCCAACCGGTGCAAAAACAACGCCAGCGGTCGGCGGAGGGTGGGCGGCTGGGTTTAGGGTGCGACTGGTCGGTAGCGTGTCTCTCCGTTGAATTTTGGTCCTGATCTTGTAGGACTGCAGGCGCCGCGTCGACCACCGCCGCGTCGACCCCGCCGAGGTCCATGACAAACACGGTGTGCTGCCCCATCAATGGTGCGACTACCGCGCCCTGACCGGAGACAAGCAGACAACATCCCCGGGATCGCCGTGAAGGCTGGTCGCGGCCCGCGCCGCGCGAGCGGCGCCGGGGGAGACCAGGTGCAGGATCGACGCCGCCATCCGGGCGGCCTGCTCCTCGCTGAGCCGCACGGCGCCCGCGTGCAGGCTGTGGATCATCCACGTGCCACCGGCCTCGCGGACCGCCAGCAGGTCGCAACCGGCGCCGTCGTCGGTGCGGGTGCCGCAGACCGACACCTGCACGGGGTACCGGGGTCGGGATTGATCGGTTATGAGACGTCCTGTCGGTGGCGGGGCCGGCACGGCCGCCGGGGAGCCGAAGCGGTGGTGGGGCGGGGCCCACCCGGCGGCCGGCCGGGGATCTGGTCACCGCGCAGCGAGCGCGGTCGCTCTCGCAGCCGCCGCTCGGTGAGGGTGGGTACGTCGGTGCTCACGGCTCGGTCCAGGGCGGGCAGGTCGGGCACATCGAGCCGCCGGGCGGCGGCTCGATGTACAGGACGGCGCCCCGGAACAGCAGCTGCCCGCAGCGGGCGACGTACACCGCGTCGGTGTGCTCGGCGTCCTCCTCGACGGCGTGGGTGTGGTAGTCCAGCGAGGACACACCCCACCGCGGCGGGCCGCTCACCGGGAACCCCGTCCGCGACGGATGCTCTCGCACTCCGGGCAGATCTGGTCGCGGTCCTGCGGGTACCCGGGCAGACTCACCCGCTCGTAGGGCAGCCGCCGCGGCGTGAACCTCACCCCGCACGACGCGGTCACCGTGCCCTCAGGACCCAGCTCGCCGTGGTGGGTGTCGTGGTCGGCCCTGGACCGCAGATACCAGCTCACGGGGTGCCCCCCGGGGTCGCCTCGGCCACCGGGGCCTCGGCCGGCACCTCCACCAGGTCGTGTCGGGCGCGCAGCTCGTCCCAGGTGGCGTGGTGGCGGCCCGCACCCGTCGAGGACACGCCCCGGAGCGGGGTGATGCTCACCGGGCGTCCCTCGACCGCGGGTGCCCCGGTGGCCGGGTCGCCGCTCATCCAAACCACTCCCCGAGAACCTCGAACAGGACCCTCGCGGCGTCCTCGCCCATGATGATCACACACGCCCCGGCGACGTGTACGTCGAAGACGATCTCGGCGACGTCGTGCCCGTCGTACCCGTCCTGTC
>JBOHFI010000116.1:0-3274 GCA_050699595.1 Pseudonocardiaceae bacterium
ACGCGCCGGCGAGGGTCTTCTCCAGCTCGGCGAGTGCGGTGTGCAGCTCCTGTTTTCCCTGGGCCAGCGCGTCAGCGGCCGTGATCGGTTTGTTGACCAGCGTGCAGAACCCGGTGCGCTTGGGGTCGGCCCTGTCCTCCCGAACGTGTCCCCAGCCGCCAGGTAGCGATGAGGTAGGTCTTGGGTCGCGTCGATCTTGAGACGGCCGGTGGTCGGCGGTCAGACCGAGATGTCGGCTGGTGGCCCGGGTGTGCGTGAAAGGATGCGCCGGTGCGGGAGACGGTCACGATCGAGCAGGCACTTGAGGCGTTTGTGGAGGATCAGCGCCAGCGCCTCTCGGCCCGCACGATGCGCAGCTACGACGACGTGGTGGAGCTGCTTCGTCACTCACTGAACGGCTATGGGTCCAACGCTCTTGACCGGGGCGAGCACCGCCGCTGGGAGAAGGCCTTTGACTCAGGGGATGAGGATGCGTTCTGTCACCTGTTTGGTCCGGAGCGCATCCTTGAGCATCTTCCGGAGTTCCTTGGCTACTTCATGATCCGCAAGGTCATCGCCGGCCAGGAGCTGCTGCGTTCGGCCGGAACGGTCACCAAGCGCCTGGCCGAGTGGCTCTATCAGCAGGGTTATGTGTCCGATGAGGAGCGGGGGGAGGCGGTCGAGCGGGGAACCCGCTCGACTCGTGACCTTCCCCGGGCCCAGCGTTTGGCTACGTTGCTCTACGAGCAGAGTCGTGCCGCCCCGCCGTTTGATCCGGACATGCTCGGCCCCGATGACCTGATCGAGGATTACCTGGTCATCGAGCGGGTGGAGCCCGGCAAGCTGTACTTCAGTGGCGGTGTCGGTCCGCTCACGGTGTCTGCGCAGGCCTGCGAACTCGCCGAGGTCGGCTGGGGAGTGGCCGCCACGCTGGCACGACTGGCAAAGATCTGGTGGGTCGTCGAGGTCGGCAACGTCTATCCGAGGTAGTTTCATCATGCGCGCTCGGCCAGTCGGTCAGTGGTGTGGTGTGTCGGCGGTTGGACCAGCCGGAATTCCCCGTCTCAAGTTCCGATATCGTGGAGTATCTGAAGTAAACTCGCCCGGTGACTTCCGATACTTCACTACCGGCGAGGACACAGGTCCGGGAAACGACTTCCGATACTTCGGGGTCTTCTCTGGGCGAGGCGGTGTCGCCGGTTCGGCGGCGGCCGGGAGCCGGGCCGACCGTGTTGACTGGCGCCTTCGCCGAGGTGTTCGCCGACTACGAACAGATGGTCGCCAGGCCGGGTGGCCCGCTGGATTCTGACTCTGTCCGTGTCTACCGCTCCCGGGTCCGCCAGTACCTCGCCTGGCTGGCCGATGGGACGGTCGAGGGGGACCCGCTCACCGATCGTGACGCCCGGGACTGGGCGGCACGCGACTATCGCACTCACCTGCTGACCGTGGCCAAGCGCAAACCCTCCACCGTCAACGCCCACCTGACCGCCGTCGATGACTTCTACCGCCGCCGTGGGCTGGGTCCCGCCCACGTCAAGCGCGCGGAGATCCCCCAGGCCGCTCCCCGAGCCCTGGGCAAACGTGACCAGCTCCGGCTGCTCCGTGAGGTCGAGCGCACCCCGGGCCCGCGGGACAAGGCGATCGCCTACACCGCCTTCTACGCCGGCACCCGCATCGCCGAGACCGTCGCCCTGGACGTCGAGGACGTGGCGATGTCGGCCCGCAAGGGCCAGCTGATCGTCCGCTACGGCAAGAACGGCAAGTACCGCGAGGTGCCGCTGCACCCCAAGCTGCGCACCGCCCTTCAGCGGTGGATCGACGAGCGGGCCACGAACTGGAACGGCGCCGACACCAACCCCGCCCTGTTCCTCAACCGCCGCGGTGGCCGGCTCTCCGCCCGATCCGCCTACACCGTGCTGCGCGCCATCGCGGAGGAGGCCAACCTTCCCCTGGGCCGCGAGGCGGTGTTCACCCCCCACGTGCTGCGTCACACCGCCGGAACCACCATGACCCGCGAAGGCACCGACATCGTCATCGTCGCCGAGCTGCTGGGCCACTCCGTGGAGACCGCCCGCCGCTACAGCCTCCCCACCCACGAAGACCGGCGAAGAGCCATCGAACGCCTCACCGTCGACGAGTAGGACGGTTCCCGCCATGGTCAGGTCCCTGGCCCTTTTAGGCCGCGAGGTCGAGGTCGAGATGGGAATCCATGTCGATTTCTATGGTACCGTACAGGTTCGCGTGTGACCAGAATAGGGGCGACAAGGCGCGTCGATCGGCGTCGGTGAGCCGCTTGGCCCATCCAGGCTCGGCGAGGATCTTCTGGATCAGCAGCGTATTCACAAAGACCAGGGCTGACTGGAGTAGGTGCAGCGCCAGCATCGACACTTCCTGGTTCTCTTTGTCGGCTCCGGTCAGGGCACCATTCTTGCCGTAGAAGAGATCCGCGTTGGCCGAGTTCCAGTTCTCCACCACCTGCAGTCCCTCGTGGATCTCCCGGCGCAGCCCTTCGGAGGCCAGATACTCGGCCACAAAGACGGTTTTCACGGCGCGGCCGAGTTCTTCCAACGCCCGGTAGGTGGGGTGCTTGGGGCCGCCGCGGGTGAAGCGCCGCAGCACCTGCTCGGCCTCGGCGGTGCCCAGCCGCAGCGCGGTGGCGTACTTCACCATCTGGTCGTACTGCTGGGCGATCAGCTCCCAGTTGATCACCTGTGGGGAGGTCATCGCGGTCAGGCACGCCGCCACCGGCTCGTCGGCGTCGGCGCGGGCCAGCTTCTGCTTGGAGATGTTCTTCATCCGCGGCAGCAGCTTGAAGCCCAGCAAATGCGAGAACGCGAACCCGATCAGGGACTGGCCATGAGTATCGGTATACTGGCGGTCGATCTCGACGTTGGCGCAGTGCCGCAGGACCCCCTCGATCATCGCGGCGACCTCCGACGCCGAGCACGATTTCAGTTGCGAATACACGCAGAGCGACTTCTTCTCGACGTGCCAGTAGATCATGACACCGTGGCCACCATACCGGATGTGGTATTCGGTCATCATGTTACTCGACCACGAGCCGAACTTCTTGGCATCCGACGCGCAGGCTGTGCCGTGTCCCCACCAGAGTGGGTCGCGGGCGCTGAGGGTTTCGTTGACCACCACGGCGAGGGCCTTGCGCAGGTTGGGGTCCAGCCGAGATACGGGTAAAACCGGCAATGAGTCGATCTTGAGTGATGTTCGTCCGGTGGCGTGCCCGCGGCGGCGGGTGGTCCGCGGACCACCGTCGAGGACCCAGTCCCGGGTACGGACC
>JBOHFI010000117.1:0-2643 GCA_050699595.1 Pseudonocardiaceae bacterium
GTCGGGCGCTCCGGCGCCCGACCACACCCGTTGAGCCGAGTCCGGCCGGTACACCAGTAGGGGCACCAGTTGCTCGTCGGCGGTCAGGGAACCGTGGTGGCCGATCAGGCTGTTCTGCGTGGGAGTGACCCGGGATTGCACGATGGCGACGTCGGTGCGGGCGGCGACGATGACGTCACCGATGCGGTCGCGGAAGCGGTGCTCGACCACGGGGCCGAACCACCCGGCCGCGATGGCCTCCTCGCGGGTGCGGATCCACGCTCGATCCCCGATCAGCTCACGCCAGGCCGCGAGCACATCGTCGGTGGCGCCCGGCTCGGTGTAGACGTACCGGGCGCGCGGGTCTCCGCCCAGCACGCGCACGCCGGCCCGCAGCGCCGGTTCGGTGTCGAAATCGAGCCGGCCTTCCTCAGGCACGGTGACCATGCCGTGGTCCGCAACCACCACGAGCTGGGTCCCCGAGAGCAACCCTTCGGCGATCACGGCGGCCAGCCGGTCGATGTGGGCGAGCTGCAGCCGCCACGGTAGCGACCCGACGCCGTAGACGTGGCCGAGCCGGTCCAGGTCTCCATGATAGGCGTAGCACAGGCTGCGCTCGCCGCCGGACACCGCCGCCAGCGCGCTGGCGGCCAGATCACCCAGCGCGTGCACGCCCTGGAACTCCGCACCTCGCAGCGCCACGCGGTCCAATCCCGAGTTCCGATGCACGTGGGGAACCGCCAGGGTGACCCGCACTCCGGCCGCGGCGGCGCGTTCCAGTGCGGTGGGTCGCGGCTGGATGTCCTCGGGCACGAATCGTTCACGGAGATCGACTCGTTCGCCATCGCCGTGCGTGTGCCAGCTCAACGCGTTGATCAGATCACCGTCGGGGGTGGTGAAGGTGTAGCCGAGGATCCCGTGCTGGCCCGCCGGCACACCCGTTCCGACGGTGGTCACGCTGGTCGCTGTGGTCGCCGGAAACCCGGCTGTGATCGGCTCGCGGCCCTCGGTCAAGGACGTGAGGAACGGCGCGTCCCGCGGATGCTCCCGCAGCGCGCGCCACCCGAGACCGTCCACGAGCAGCAGGCAGCTACCCCGTGCCGGGTGCAGCCCCACCCGGTCAGTGAACCCAGCGACCCCAAGACCGGACAGCAGCGCGGGCACCACGTCGGCGAGCGAAGCGCCGGGCGCCTGCGACGCCCGTGAGTGGCGATGCGAGCCCTGGCTCGCATCGCCACTCACGGGTTATCCACAGTGATGCCCAGCAGGGCGTCCACCGCGGTGCTGATCAGAGCGGGAGCGTCAGCGTCGCGGCCGCGACCGGTCAGGGCCTCGGTGGCCCACGTGTCGATCACGGCGAGGGCGCCGGGGATGTCCAGGTCGTCGGCCAGATGGGCGCGCAGCCGGTTCACGGCATCATGCGCCGGTGCCCCGGCGGGCAGCGCGACGGCGTGGCGCCAGCGGTCCAGCCGGGTCACCGCCTCGTCGAGCATCACGGTGCTCCAGGACCGGTCGGTGCGGTAGTGGCCGGACAGCAACGCCAGCCGCAGCGCCATCGGGTCCACCCGGTCGGCACGCAGCCGTGAGACGAAGACCAGGTTGCCCTTCGACTTGGACATCTTCGCTCCGTTCAGGCCGATCATCCCGGTGTGGACGTAGTGCCGGGCCATCGGGTGCTCGCCGGTGAGCGCCTCGGCGTGGGCGGCGGAGAACTCGTGGTGCGGGAAGATCAGGTCGGAGCCGCCGCCCTGCACGTCGAAGCCGGTGCCCAGGCGGTTGAGCCCGATCGCACAACACTCCACATGCCAGCCGGGGCGCCCCGGGCCCAGCTCGGAATCCCAGCACGGCTCACCCTCCCGGGTAGCGCGCCACATCAGGGCGTCCAGCGGGTGACGCTTACCGAGCCGGTGCGGGTCCCCGCCGCGCTCGGCGGACAGGCGGGCCATGGTCTGCTCGTCGTAACCCGACTCGGATCCGAAGTGTACGGCGGCCCGGTGGTCGAAGTAGATATCCGGGTGCTCGGGATCGTCGAGGTGGTAGGCCGCGCCGAGGGCGAGCAACTTGCCGACCACCTCGACGATCTCGCCGATCGCTTCGACGGCCCCGACGAAGTCCCTCGGCGGCAGCACCCGCAGCGACTCCATGTCCTCCCGGAACAGCGCGGTCTCGCGCATCCCGAGCACCACCCAGTCGTCCTGGTCGCGCCGCGCCCGCTCCAGCAGCGGATCGTCGACGTCGGTGACGTTCTGCACGTAGTGCACGTCATGCCCGGCGTCGAGCCAGTACCGGTGCACCAGGTCAAAAGCCAGGTAGGTGGCCGCGTGCCCGAGGTGGGTGGCGTCGTAGGGGGTGATCCCGCAGACGTACATCCGCGCGGTGGGCCCGGGCGCGGTCGGCCGGACCCGGGCGGCCGAGGTGTCGTGCAGCCGCAGTGGTGGGCCCTGGCCGGGTAGACACGGCACCGGCGTCGACGTCCAAGGCTGCATGGCCTCGACCCTACGTCACACGTCCCGCTCCTTATACGGAGCCACCCGTTTCATGAGGGTTATTCACGAGTCCCGATAAATGAGTTGTCCACGGCGCGCCTACTTGGACGACGGTCCGCTTCTCGGAAGAATTGGGTTACCACACTCAATTCGAAAGAAACGGGCCGTCGAGTATGTA
>JBOHFI010000118.1:0-2015 GCA_050699595.1 Pseudonocardiaceae bacterium
TGTTATCCGGTAGATCATTAGTGATGGTTGCGACCTGCGGAGACACCGTCCGGAA
The DNA here is from genome assembly GCA_050699595.1 of Pseudonocardiaceae bacterium. Taxonomy (GTDB): domain Bacteria; phylum Actinomycetota; class Actinomycetes; order Mycobacteriales; family Pseudonocardiaceae. The sequence goes on from JBOHFI010000118.1 coordinate 56, forward strand.
AACCAAGCCGGAAACCTGGCCCTGGTCAACACCGACCATTAGACGTTTCAACCGTATCTCGGTCGGCCCCCTTCCTGGCGGTCCGCGCCCACGCGGACTGGAGTCAGGAGTCGCTCGGGGACTACCTCGGGTTCGAGCAACGCCGGGTCTCCGCCATCGAGAAGGGCAAGCGACCCCTGCACGACCTCGGGACCGTCATCAGAGTCGCCAACCGGCTCGCGATCCCCGCGGGCAGGCTGGGATTCGCCCACGGGGTTACTGTGAGCGGAGGGACGACCACCGGGCGGAAGGACAGTGCGGTGTACCGCAGAAACTTCGTGGAGCACGTCGCCGGGCTCACCCTCGTGTCAGCGGCCACCGGACTGGACATCGACCGGCTGACCGCGCTCCTACCCCACGCTGAGCCCACCGGCACCCGGCACGTCGGCGCCGCTGATGTCGAGGTCATTGAGCAGGCCACCGCCGCGTTCATCCGGCAGAACCACGCCACGGGAGCGGGGCCGGTGCGAGACCTCGCCGTGACGCAACTGCGCTCGGTGCTCCCCCTACTGGGCGCCCAGATGACTCCTGAGGTGCGGCCCAGGCTGATGCTCGCGACCGCGCACCTCGCGACACAGACGGGCTACATGAGCTTCGACGTCAACCAGCACGACGCCGCCCGGCGACTGTGGCTGATCGCGCTGCACATCTCCCGCGCCACCGAGGACCCCCGGGGCAGCGACCTCACCGTGTTCGTGCTGTACGACATGGCGCTGCAGGCGGTGGCACTGGGCCGCCCCGATGAGGCGCTGCGCCTGGTCCACCTCGGTTACAACACCGCCGCCGTCAGCTCACAGCCCGTCACCGCAGCTACCACCAGCTACCTGGCGAACATCCAGGCTAGGGCACACGCCGCCCAGGCAGACGCTACGGGCTGCGACCGCGCCCTGAGCCAGGCCGTTGAGCACTTCGCTGTCATCGACCTGGCGACCCGCCCGCCGTGGGGTTCCTCCCTCGTCGATGAAGCCCAACTCGCCGCCTTCCAGGGTCGCGCCCAGTACACACTGGCCCTGGCCAGCCGCGACCCGCGTACCGCCGAGCGGGCGGTGCCGCCGCTGCGCTACGCCGTGGACGGCTTCGGCCCTGGCTACGCCCGGTCAAAGGCACTGAATCTCGCGGATCTGGCCGGGGCCCATGCGATCGCCGGGGACACTGACACCGCCGTCAGCATCGGTCACCAGGCCATCGACGTGGTCACCGCGCTGCACTCCCCCCGCGCCTATGACCGGCTTCGGGTCCTGGACACCGCGCTGCAACCCCTCCACGCCAGCGCCGGTGTCGCTGAGCTGCGCGAACGACTGGCCTCCACCGCCGCCTGATCTGGTGGGGTCCAGTCGGCGACAGACCCCACGCTGGCGCCTTGAGTCCGCTCCTGACCCGGTTGTTGCTCATGGTCACCTCCTCCGCTTCCGCGCGCGGTCCGGTGATCTACCGCTGCGGACGGGGTGGTCGCGTTCACCGACCGCGACACCACTAGTTCTGTTCACCGAAGTCGATGGCGTGTGCTCGTGGACGTCGGCGGCACCGCTCAAGCCGCCGGGTCGATGTTGGTGAAATCCGACGTCACTCAGCGCGGGAGCACGCCCCGGGGGCTTCCTCGTACAGGCCGGTCCTGCCGTTGACGAAGGCGCGGGTCCACCGCGCCCCGGGCTTGATCTCCATCACAGCGGCAGTACGGGAGCGGCCCCAATCACCTCCGCATAAGACGCGCCGTGGTGGCGTGTCGTCATCGACGTGTGATACGGGGGGCACTGCTACGGTGATCCAATGGCGAACCTGGGGGCGACACCACTGTGTCCGGACTGCGGGGCGCGGCTGCGCCGAGGCCGCGAGGCGGGCGAGCTGTGCGACCCGTGCCAGCGCACCGGACCCCGACTGGTCCTGCCCCCGGGCTTCTACGACCGGGCGGGCCTGCTCGCCG